>JAEVEX010000042.1 GCA_016842085.1 Candidatus Thermoflexus tengchongensis
CGTTAGGCATCCTGAGCGCTCTGTCTGGTGGTTTCAATCCCACGCTGGTTCGATTGAGGCAGCAGTTTTTTCATCCTCACGCCAGGACCTTGCCCAGTTTCAATCCCACGCTGGTTCGATTGAGGCGCCCCAGGAGCGCCCGCGCGATCCCCTCGTCCAGATGTTTCAATCCCACGCTGGTTCGATTGAGGCTGGCCAGGACGACGGCCATCGGATCCCCCTCCGGGGTTTCAATCCCACGCTGGTTCGATTGAGGCCCCGGCCGGCCGGGCGGCTGTGGTTCGAGGTCTCGGAGTTTCAATCCCACGCTGGTTCGATTGAGGCCGATGAAGAGGGCGAGATAGTATACGCGTCCCGCCTGGTTTCAATCCCACGCTGGTTCGATTGAGGCACGATCAGGATGGCTGCCTTTTTGATCATGCCCTCGAGTTTCAATCCCACGCTGGTTCGATTGAGGCCTCAGCTTGAAACGATCCGTGTGGCTCAGCTCAACCGTTTCAATCCCACGCTGGTTCGATTGAGGCAAAGCCCCCCAGGGCTCCGGCTGGGGCTGGAGATTTCGTTTCAATCCCACGCTGGTTCGATTGAGGCCCCGCACAATCTGCGCGTAGCTCCAGATCTGTGAAGGTTTCAATCCCACGCTGGTTCGATTGAGGCAAGTTCGAGGAGGAATGATGCGCGACCCACGGAAGTGTTTCAATCCCACGCTGGTTCGATTGAGGCATGGCCATCCTCCAGCTGGCCGCCGCCGAGGGCCTGGTTTCAATCCCACGCTGGTTCGATTGAGGCGGAGGCCTGGAACGGGGAGGTCGCCCTGGAGCGGATCCGTTTCAATCCCACGCTGGTTCGATTGAGGCGCTCGAAGAACCGCCGGGCGCGGGATCTCCAGAGCCGTTTCAATCCCACGCTGGTTCGATTGAGGCGGGCGATGGGAAATTCCTCCCCGGTCGCCCGCATGGGTTTCAATCCCACGCTGGTTCGATTGAGGCGGTGGGGGAGATCGCCCGCCAGCGCTTCCACGCCGTCGTTTCAATCCCACGCTGGTTCGATTGAGGCGCTATCGTCTGGACCCGGACCGGCCGGCCCCCTCCTTGTTTCAATCCCACGCTGGTTCGATTGAGGCGTGCGCATCACCCGGGCCAGGTTCTGGGCCGTCAGCGGTTTCAATCCCACGCTGGTTCGATTGAGGCGAGAAGATCCGGCCGGGCCCGCAGGCCCTCGAGCTGTTTCAATCCCACGCTGGTTCGATTGAGGCCGCCCACCACCAGCGGGACGGCCCGGTGCTCCGGGGTTTCAATCCCACGCTGGTTCGATTGAGGCAGTCGCTCTCCCGGGCCGACCAGGTCTGGATCGCCCGTTTCAATCCCACGCTGGTTCGATTGAGGCGGTGATCACATTGGTGGTGCCGGACCGGATGTAGAGTTTCAATCCCACGCTGGTTCGATTGAGGCAAGGCGGTCCTCATAGAAATTCCCAATGTTTTTCCGGTTTCAATCCCACGCTGGTTCGATTGAGGCCTCCCCTCATCTCATCGCCCCCGCCCACCGGATCCGGGTTTCAATCCCACGCTGGTTCGATTGAGGCCTCGTGGTCCAGCTCGCCGTGCTCCAGGAGGGCCCGTTTCAATCCCACGCTGGTTCGATTGAGGCCCGACCATCGCCCCGTAGACGGCCAGGCCGACCCAGAGTTTCAATCCCACGCTGGTTCGATTGAGGCGCATGGGGATCCTGGCCCTGCCGCGCTCCCGAGTCCGGGGTTTCAATCCCACGCTGGTTCGATTGAGGCTCCGCGCCGCATGCGCCGCCCCGCCGGACCTGCCCGCGTTTCAATCCCACGCTGGTTCGATTGAGGCCTGGCCCGACAGATTGAGCGGCGGGCAACCATCATGCGTTTCAATCCCACGCTGGTTCGATTGAGGCCTTCCACGAGGCCGGGGCCCGGCTGGCCGTTTACGTCGTTTCAATCCCACGCTGGTTCGATTGAGGCCGCCCCGGCGGCGGCGGGGCCGATTTCTACCGGACGTGTTTCAATCCCACGCTGGTTCGATTGAGGCGGGATGGATCCACCATGGACAGCTTCTCCTTCTCCCGTTTCAATCCCACGCTGGTTCGATTGAGGCCTTCTGGGTCCGGGCCAGCTGGCCCTGGCGGTGGCGCAGTTTCAATCCCACGCTGGTTCGATTGAGGCCTCGTCCGCGACCACCAGCGCCCGCGGGGAGTCGGGTTTCAATCCCACGCTGGTTCGATTGAGGCCATCTCCCAGGTGCTTGCCGTTGCCCTGGACTATGTGGTTTCAATCCCACGCTGGTTCGATTGAGGCAGCTTCACACAACATATTCATTACCCCCTTGTTTCCGTTTCAATCCCACGCTGGTTCGATTGAGGCCTACATCAACCCCGCGCGCGTTGATTATGTCGAGTTCGTTTCAATCCCACGCTGGTTCGATTGAGGCATTGCGAACCTGGGCCAGAAAGGAGCGGACGGCTATGGTTTCAATCCCACGCTGGTTCGATTGAGGCGGCGATCCGGGCGAAGGGGGCCGACGCGGCGCTGGGTTTCAATCCCACGCTGGTTCGATTGAGGCGATGTCCATCGCGGCGCCCATCGCGATGGATCCCGCGTTTCAATCCCACGCTGGTTCGATTGAGGCCGCCGGGCTGGCCCTGGGGCTGATCCTCTTCGGCGCGTTTCAATCCCACGCTGGTTCGATTGAGGCCTGTGTTCCTCAACCCATCTCCGCGCTTCCTCTACGTGGTTTCAATCCCACGCTGGTTCGATTGAGGCTCGCCCTTCCCCGCTCGTGAGAAACCAGAAAACTGGGTTTCAATCCCACGCTGGTTCGATTGAGGCGATCGGCCGGCTGGCGGGCGCGCTGAAATCCCTGCGGTTTCAATCCCACGCTGGTTCGATTGAGGCGGTTTTGGGAGCGCCCCTTCCCCTGCGCCATCCAGCGGTTTCAATCCCACGCTGGTTCGATTGAGGCCCCGAACGGGCGATCGAAGCAATGGCGGAAGCTTATGGTTTCAATCCCACGCTGGTTCGATTGAGGCGGATGCGGATGATCACGCCGCCGCCGTCTTCCCGGACGTTTCAATCCCACGCTGGTTCGATTGAGGCTTGCGTACAAGATCCATGCCCACAACCGCTGAAATCCGTTTCAATCCCACGCTGGTTCGATTGAGGCGCGCAGCTCCTTCAGAACGCTTCGGTCGCCTTCGCCGGTTTCAATCCCACGCTGGTTCGATTGAGGCTGGGGACGGACGTGATCGCCCGGGATCCGGGGATACGTTTCAATCCCACGCTGGTTCGATTGAGGCCCCCGACCGCGCCGCGGCGGAGGTTGCTATCCGCAGGTTTCAATCCCACGCTGGTTCGATTGAGGCTGCGCGGTCCCGCTGTCACCATCACCGGTGACATGCGTTTCAATCCCACGCTGGTTCGATTGAGGCTCAATATCCCCACGTTGCGCACGGCCACGGATCTCTCGTTTCAATCCCACGCTGGTTCGATTGAGGCGGGCCATTGCGCGCCATGTCCGCTGATGGCGACTTTGTTTCAATCCCACGCTGGTTCGATTGAGGCCAGGATTTCGCCCCCCACACGGCCCCGCATGTCACGTTTCAATCCCACGCTGGTTCGATTGAGGCCTATCCCCAATAGCGCCCGCCGCCTCAATACCAAACAAGTTTCAATCCCACGCTGGTTCGATTGAGGCCCATTTTGACTTTCGCGGATCAAACACGAGTGTTTTCGTTTCAATCCCACGCTGGTTCGATTGAGGCCCACGGTATCTGTCTTCATGAATACCACCCCATCCGGGGTTTCAATCCCACGCTGGTTCGATTGAGGCAGGTCACCCATCCGGAGGTCCTTTTGGAATACTATGTTTCAATCCCACGCTGGTTCGATTGAGGCGCTTCGAGAGTATCCGGCGCATTGGGGGCGTTTCGGTTTCAATCCCACGCTGGTTCGATTGAGGCCGCAATGAATCCGCCCTGCGCACACGCCTCATGCCTCGTTTCAATCCCACGCTGGTTCGATTGAGGCGCAGGATTTCGCCCCCCACACGGCCCCGCATGTCACGTTTCAATCCCACGCTGGTTCGATTGAGGCGCCCCCCAGGCCCGGGAGGACTTGAAAAACTTCGCCCTTTCAATCCCACGCTGGTTCGATTGAGGCCGTCTCTCAGATGGGTATGGCTTGTGGGGTCAGAGTTCTTTCAATCCCACGCTGGTTCGATTGAGGCCATTTTGACTTTCGCGGATCAAACACGAGTGTTTTCCTTTCAATCCCACGCTGGTTCGATTGAGGCCTATCCCCAATAGCGCCCGCCGCCTCAATACCAAACAACTTTCAATCCCACGCTGGTTCGATTGAGGCGAAGACATCACGAGTGAGCATCTGCTCCACAGTCCGCTTTCAATCCCACGCTGGTTCGATTGAGGCCTACATTGGCGGCGCGTTCACGCTAATTGACGGCGTTCTTTCAATCCCACGCTGGTTCGATTGAGGCCAAGACGAACTCCTCCGCCGTCTCCCGCTCCTGGACGCTTTCAATCCCACGCTGGTTCGATTGAGGCTTTTCGAGGTGATCGGCGAGGAGGGGCTGGATCTCGCTTTCAATCCCACGCTGGTTCGATTGAGGCCCCAGCCCAATATGCGAAACCACCCCCAGATTCGAGAACTTTCAATCCCACGCTGGTTCGATTGAGGCGGATATTGAACTTGATGAACGCATTGCGATCCGTGAGCTTTCAATCCCACGCTGGTTCGATTGAGGCCCAATCCCCGTGCTCGAGCTTAGGTCGTCTCTCAGACTTTCAATCCCACGCTGGTTCGATTGAGGCGACTTGGAGTCGAAGGGCACCTCGCCCTCGTTCCCGACTTTCAATCCCACGCTGGTTCGATTGAGGCCACCGCCTTGAGCATGTCGGCAACCCCAAGCTGGCCCCTTTCAATCCCACGCTGGTTCGATTGAGGCTCCCTTCAACGCGTACTTTAAGAGATAGCCACGCACCCCTTTCAATCCCACGCTGGTTCGATTGAGGCGGGGTTGGGGTTGATATGATTGATCTCCTGGTAAGCTTTCAATCCCACGCTGGTTCGATTGAGGCCAAAAGTGGGGGACGAACATCGGACAGGTGTGGCGCGCTTTCAATCCCACGCTGGTTCGATTGAGGCTATCCAAATCCCAACCATCCCAGCCGCTTTCCTCCTCCTTTCAATCCCACGCTGGTTCGATTGAGGCCCTGCGATTTCAGGGTATGAAAGGGAGAGAGAGGAGATCATGAATCCCTTGTAGGAATTTCGCCCTTAGATTACCATATTCGAGGAAATTTGTCAAGGGTCTGGAACGGGGGGCGGATAATGGAAGGGTGGGGGGTCCGCGGAAGTCTTTTCGGATGGATGGGAAAGAGGGGAGTTTGAGGGATTGAATGGGGAGGATTTGGGAGAGAGGACGAAGGGATGGGGAGGGAAATGGTATTTTTGAAAGGGGTCTTTTCGAATCCTTCCGTGGACCCCCGGTTGCCGGAAATTCCCGGGGGATCCGCGGAAGGTTTTTAAGCGAAGATGACGCAATTCGCCCACCTGGGGCTCCTTTCGCGGGATCCACAGCAGGGGATTGTCTCAGCCGGAGGGCAGAGAGACCCTCTGCCCTCCGATGGGCGCCTATCCCGAACATGGGCGATCTATCCGGCTTCCCGGCAGGGCCTTCACTGTGTATGCGTGAAGTTCCCGGGGTGTCTCAGAGAAGTCCGGGAGGCCTTCCCCCCGCATATCCATATCGGAGGTCCCCCATGATCTGGCCTTCCACAGCGGATGTGGTGATCGCCGGGGGTGGGGTGATGGGCCTGAGCACGGCTTATCATCTCCTCAAGAAGTCCCCCGGCTTGCGAGTGGTCGTCCTGGAGAAGGGCCCTTTCTTCGGTTGCGGCTCGACCAGCAAGGCCGCCGGCGGGTTCCGCCATCAGTTCGCAACCGAAGTGAATATCCGCCTCTCGCTCCTCAGTGTCGAGATGATGGAACGTTTCTCGGAAGACCCCGGCGCCCCCCTCGCCATGCACTTCTGCGGCTACCTCTTCCTCCTCACCCGCAAGGAGGACGTGGCGGCGTTCCGCGCCCAGGTGGCACTGCAACGCCGCCTCGGCGTGCCCACCGAGTGGCTCGACGGTGAAGAGATCCGCCGCCGCCTGCCCATGATGCGCCTGGAGGACGTCATCGCCGGCACCTTCTGCCCGCGCGATGGCCTGCTCAGCCCGATGGACCTGGTGAACGGCTATGCGTCCGGCGCCCGCCGCCTCGGCGGACACCTCTTCACAGATACGCCGGTGACCGGCGTCCGCACACGGGGCGGACGGATCGAGGCGGTCCTGACCCCCGCCGGCGAGATCGCCACGCCGATCCTGGTGAACGCCGCCGGCGCCTGGGCCGCTTCCATCGGACGGATGGTGGGGGTGGAGCTCCCCATCATTCCTTACCGGCGCCAGTATCTCGTCACCACGCCCATCCCCGAGATCCCCCCCGATTTCCCTATGGTGATCGATTTCGCTCAAAGCCTCTACTTCCACCGGGAAGGGGAGGGGATCCTCACCGGCATGTCGAACCGGGCGGAGCCTCCCGGGTTCAACGAGCAGCTGGATCCGGAGTGGGAGCTGGTCCATATGGAAGCGGCCATCGCGCGGATGCCGCTGCTGGAGCGCGCGGGTGTGCGGGCGCGGGTGGTCGGCCTCTATGAGGTAACCCCGGATGCCCACCCGATCCTCGGGCGCGTTCCGGCGGTGGAAGGCTTTTATGTGGTGGCGGGCTTCAGCGGTCACGGGGTGATGCACGGCCCGATCGCCGGCCTGCTCATGGCCGAGGAGATCCTGGACGGCCAGGCCCATACGCTGGATATCGCGCCGCTCCGATGGGAGCGCTTCGCCCTCGCGGGTCGTTCCGCGGAATATAACGTGATTTGAGGCGTGTCGAATGAATTCGACCTCGAGAGGCCTTCGGCCGATGGCCGGCCTGCGCCGGCTGAAAAGCCTTTTCGCGTGGGCGCGGGCCGATGCCCGGCGTGGGGGGAGCGTCGAATGAATTCGACCTCGAGAGGCCTTCGGCCGATGGCCGGCCTGCGCCGGCCTGAACGCCTTTCGCGTTGGCGGAGGCCGATGCCCGGCGTGGGGGGAGTGTCGAATGAATTCGACCTCCAGGGCCTTCGGCCGGTGGCCGGCCTGCGCCGGCCTGAACGCCTTTCGCGTTGGCGAAGGCCGGCACCTGGCGCGAAGCGCCTCCGAGGACCGATTTCAATCGGGGCCATCGGCCGACGCCGGGCGTGGGGGAGCGTCGAATGAATTCGACCTCGAGAGGCCTTCGGCCGATGGCCGGCCTGCGCCGGCCGAAAAGCCTTTTCGCGTGGGCACGGGCCGACGCGGGGTGCGAAGCGCCTGGTGGGGCCGATTTCCGATCGGCGCGAGGGGCAGAGGGATTTTTGTGCCGGCGAAGGCCGACACCTGGCGCGAAGCGCCTCACGAGGCCGATTTCCAATCGGCGTGACGGTCGGTCACGCCGTCGGTTGTCCCAGGCGGGCTCGTTCTTCTTCCGCTCGCGCCTCGTCGATTTTCTCAAACAGCGGGCGGATCTCCCCCAGGCGCTGGCCTGGCGGCAGCCGGCTGGGCTCCCAGCGGACCCGGGGATCGGCTTCGTAGGTGAGGGCGAGGTGCTCCCGCGTCCGCTCCGCCACGGGCCGGACGATCAGGCGCCCGACGAGATCCCCTTCATACCCCAGCATCTCATGGACCCGCTGGCTGGAGAAGGGGAGGAAGGGGGCGAACATCACTTTGAGGCTGTCGATCGCCCGCAGCGCCACGTAAATGGTCGTCCCGGCCCGGGTTCGATCCTCCCGGATCTCTTTCCAGGGCTCGCGTTCGTTGAGGTAGCGGTTCACCTCCGCGGCCAGCCCCATAACGGTCTCCAGGGCCTGCCGGAAGCGACAACCCTCGATCAGCCGCCCTACCGTCTCAAAGGACACATCGATCCGGGCCAGGATCTCGGCGTCCCGTGGCTCCATCAGGCCGGGCATGGGGACTTCGCCGTCGAAGTGGCGGGCGGCGAAGGTGAGGACGCGGTGGACCAGGTTCCCCCAGATGGAGAGGAGCTCTTCGTTGTTGTGGCGGATGAAATCGATCCAGCGGAACTCCGCGTCCTGGGTCTCCGGCATGATCGCCGTCAGGTAATAGCGGAGGGCGTCCACCGCGTAACGCTCCGCCGCGTCCAGGGCCCAGACCGCCCAGTTGCGGCTGGTGGAGAATTTGTCCCCCTCCAGGTTCAGGAATTCGTTGGCCGGCACATCGTAGGGCAGGGTCAGGCGTTTGGAGGGATCCTCCTCATACAGCCGCTCGGTGCCGAGAAGCTGGGCGGGCCAGATGATGGTGTGGAAGGGGATGTTGTCCTTCCCGATAAAGTAGACGATTTTGGCCCCCGGATCATACCACCAGTCCTTCCAGGCCTCCGGATCTCCGGAGAGAGCGGCCCATTCGATGGTCGCCGAGAGATAACCGATGACGGCCTCGAACCACACATAAAGCACCTTGCCCTCAAACCCCTCCAGGGGAACCGGGATTCCCCAATCCAGATCCCGGGTGATGGGGCGCGGCTGGAGCCCCTGCCGGATGTAGTTGAGGGTGAAGGTGAGCACATTGGGCCGCCAGTATCCTTTGTCGCGCAGATAGGCCAGGAGGGGCTCGGTGAAGGCGGGCAGGTTGAAGAAATAATGTTCGGTCTCCCGCAGCACCGGCACGCTCCCGTCGATCCGGCTGCGGGGGTGGATCAGCTGGGTGGCCTCCAGCAGCGTCCCGCAGCGTTCGCACTGATCCCCCCGGGCCCGCTCATAGCCGCAGATCGGGCACGTCCCCTCAATGTAGCGATCCGGAAGGAAGCGCCGGGAGACCTCCGAGTAGAACTGGCGCTGGGTTTGTTTGAAGAGATAGCCCTTCTCTAGGAGGCGCAGGAACATATCCTGGGCGACCCGGTGATGGTTCTCCGTGTCGGTGTGGGTGAAGAGATCGAAGGAGATGCCGTATTTCTGCCAGGTCTCCAGGAAGACCTGATGATAGCGCTCGAACAGCGCCCGCGGCGACACCCCCTCCCGATCCGCCTGGACGGTGATGGGGGTTCCATGGGAATCCGACCCGGAGACCATCAGGACCCGGTTGCCCTTCAGGCGGTGATAGCGGGCGAAGATGTCGGCCGGGAGATAGGCCCCGGCGATGTGCCCCAGATGCAAGGGGCCATTGGCGTAAGGCCACGCCACACAGACCAGCACCTTTTCCGCCATCCGACACCTCCTGAGGGAATTCGAAAGCGCTCCGTCCGCTGAGGCAGGCCGCCCTCCATGAGCGCGTTTCCTCGTGATAAATAAAAACCGCCGGCCGAGGCCGGCGGTCAGCGGGCGAAAACAGACCCGCCCGTCGGGGGGGCCTCAGGCCCCCGACCGCGAAGCGAATCTCCTCATCATCAGAGGGGAAACGATCGGGGTGAAGGTCATCGATCTGCCCTCCTTCCAGCCAGGGCGCTGTGGGATTCCCGCCTGGAAGTTACGCCGCTGGCCTCTTCCCGGGGCTTTTTAAGTATTGTAATGAGATCGATAACGGGATGCAACCGATGCGGTGAAACGGTGCACCGCACTCGGCCCGCGTATATTCCGGCTTGAGCTCCAGGGAGCCCGCCTGGCGGTCTTCTCCGATATGAACAATCCCCCGGGGGATTTCAGGGGTTGGGGGCCGGGCATCCATCCGTTCAAGGATCCAGGGATTCATCCCGGGGGGTGGAGGGGCGGGGGCGGGCTGGGACGCCGTAGACCAGGGTCTCCGGCGGCACATCCCGGGTCACCACGGACCCGGCGCCGGTTTTGGCCTTCCGCCCCACCCGCACCGGTGCCACCAGCATGGTGTCGCTGCCGATGAACGCCCCATCTTCGATGATCGTGGGATGCTTGCGCACCCCATCGTAATTGCAGGTGACGGTCCCCGCGCCGATGTTCACATCCGCGCCGACCGTGGCATCCCCCAGGTAGCCGAAGTGATGCATCCGCGTCCGCGGGCCGACGACGCTGTTCTTGATCTCCGCGAAATTCCCCACATGCACCTCTTCCGCCAGCCGGGTCCCTGGCCGTAGATGGGCGAAGGGCCCCACGTGGACGCGATCGGCCAGCACGGCACCTTCGACGACCGAGGCTTCCACCACGCAATCATCTCCGAGCACCGCGTCCCGCAGGATCGTGTTAGGCCCGATGCGACACCGGCGGCCGATCCGGGTTTCCCCCTCCAGATAGGTATCGGGGTAGATCACCGTGTCGGGCCCGATGCGCACCCCGGCTTCGATGTAAACCCGATCGGGGTCCAGGAGGGTGACGCCCTCCAGCATCCATCGGGTGTTGATCCGTCGACGCATGATCCGCTCGGCCTCCGCCAGCTGCACCCGGGTGTTGATCCCCAGCGCTTCGTCGGGATCTTCCAGGGCGACGGTCTCCACCTGCGCCCCCTCCGCGGCGGCGAGGGCCACCAGGTCGGTGAGATAGATCTCCCCCTTCGCCGGGCTGGGCTGCAGGCGGGCGAGGGCGGGCCAGAGCCACGGCTCGCGGATGACGTAAACGCCGACGTTGATCTCCGGGAGGCGCCGTTCCTCCAGGCCGGCCTCCGCCTCTTCCACGATCCGAAGCGCCCTCCCCTCCGGATCCCGAACCACCCGCCCGTAGCCCGTGGGGTCCGCTCGATGGGCGGTCAGGAAGGTCAGGGTCGCCCCGCGGGCCTGATGGGTTTCGATCAGCCGGCGGAAGGTCTCAGGGCGCACCAGGGGGAGATCCCCGTAGGTGATGAGGATATGGTCCACCTGTCCCCGCAGGATCGGCTCCGCCCAGCGGGCCGCATCGCCGGTGCCCCGGGGCTCGGGCTGGATCACGAATCGGGCCCCGGGCCCGGCGGCTTCCTGCACCACCGAAGCGTCCGGGCCGATCACCACGACCGGCGGGATCGGGCATCCAGCCGCCCGCAGGGCCTCCAGGACGTGCCGGATCATCGGGCGGCCCGCCAGAGGGTGCACCACCTTCGGCCGCTCGGACTTAAACCGGGTGCTGCGCCCTGCAGTCAGAACGATCGCCGTCCAGGTCATATCCTGCCCCCTTTCTTCCCCGTTCCCCGCAGGGCAACTGCTTGCAGTTGCCCTACGGTAGTATTAGCGCCCCCGGGCGCGCCGCTGCCCGACCTGATAGCCGATGAAGACGCCGGCCAGCAGCAATCCCAGGAATCCGGCGGCCATGAGCAAACCCTGTCCAAGCGCGGAGAGATCCGATCCTGCGGGCGCGGACGGCAGGCGGGTGGGGGATGGGGTGGGCGTGGCGAGCCCGGCGGAGGGCTGAAAGCCGAACAACAGGGTCGTTTCCGCGCCCCACGACAGCCAGATCTCCCGTCGGGCAGGCCCGGAAAGGGAATACCCGGTCGGGTTCTCCACCGCGAGCGCATAGTAGCCGGGCTCGAGATCCCGAACGCAGGTCGCCTGGCCGGCCTCCGAGATCATCATGGTTTTCCACCCGTGACCATCCACCAGATGGATCGGGATCCCGGCGATCCAGGGTTCTCCTTCCTCTTTTGTCTCATTCCCGTTCCGATCCTCGAAGGCGCCGGTGCACAGCGTTCCCGGGCGTCGCTCTGCCGGCGGCGGAGTCGGGGTTGAAGCGGGCGATTCGGGGCCTCGCTGGGGCGGCCGGATCAGAAGCTCCTGACCCACCACCAGCAAATCGGAATCCAGGCCATTGAGGGCTTTGATCTCCTCGACCGTCGTTCCGTAAAGCAGGGCGAGCCCGAAGAGGGTGTCGCCTTCCTCCACCGTGTGGACGATGGAGCCATCGGGGCGGGGCGTGGCAGTGACCTGCGCCTGGGCCAGGGCTCGGGGCCCGGGCCCCGCGAGGCTCCCGATCGCCATGCCCATCAGGAGCAATCCCATTCCGCCTCCCAGCAGCCAGCCGCCGATTCTGCGCATGGATCCTCCTCTGAAGAAGAATGGAATAAGCGGTGTGATGAAATCTCGGGCCGGGCATGGACAGCGCTTCGTTCGACCCCGAGAGGGCTCTCATCGAATCCGGCGTCGGGATCTCCGCGTTTCCGGCCCCGACAGCAGGCATTTTAGCAAACCCATGCCGGGAATTCAACGGGGCGGGAGCATGGGGCGCATCCATCGTTCACCGGACCGCTTCCGGCAGCTTGAGGAGTTGCGGGGAAGAGGGGAAAATTACGCCGGACGACGGCTTGCGGGGATTCTCAGAGCGCGATATCCCGGCCTGCAGGCCTTCCGGGTCGGTTCTGGAGGAACCCATGCACTGGTCAATGGCGGAAGGGACCCCTCTCGGGACGGTGTGGGTGGTGGCGAGCGCCCGGGGAGTTCACCGGGTGATCTTCGGTGAAGACGGGGAGCGGGAGTGGGCCAGGGTGCGGGCGCTCTATCCGGAGATGGAGCGCCGGGAGGATGGGCTGGCGACACAGGCCCTGGCTCAGATCCTGGAGTATCTGCGGGGGGTGCGTCGGGCGTTCACCGTGCCGCTGGACCCCGAGGGCACGCCGTTCCAGCGACGGGTCTGGATGGAGACGGCCCGCATCCCGTATGGGCAGACGATCACCTATCGGGAGCTGGCCCGGCGGATCGGACGGCCCGGAGCGGCCCGGGCGGTAGGCCAGGCCCTGGGGGCCAATCCGCTGCCCATCCTGATCCCCTGCCATCGGGTGATCGCCGCGGATGGCCGTCCGGGTGGCTATACCGGGGGAAGGCATCTCAAGCGATGGCTGCTGCACCTGGAGGGAGCGCCGCTTGTCGTGGAATGAGGAGATCACGCCTCTGGCCGCCCTGTTGCAACGCTGGCGGCAGGACCCGGCGTTCCGCCGGCGGGTCGCGGCCTGGGCCCGGGCGCCGGCCCGGGAGGCGCAGTGGGCTCCTATCCCGGAGGACCTTCATCCCCGATGGCGGGAGGCGCTCCGGCAGGCGGGGTTTTCGATGCTCTACACCCATCAGGTCGAGGCCTATCGCGCGGCCCGCTCGGGCGCCCACGTGGCCCTGTTCACCGGCACGGCCTCGGGGAAGACGCTGGCCTTCCTGCTGCCGATCCTGCAGGCCCTCTGCGAGGATCCTCAGACCACCGCGCTTTTTATTTATCCCACCAAGGCGCTGGCCCATGACCAGCTCGCGGTGCTCCGCGCCTGGCTCTCCGCCCTGAGGCTTCCGGCCGCCGCGCTCCCTTACGATGGCGACACGCCCGGGGAGGCTCGCCGGTTCGTCCGGGAGCGCGGACGCCTGCTTCTCACCAACCCGGATATGCTCCACCTGGGGATCCTCCCCCAGCATCCGCGCTGGGCGGCGTTTCTGAGCCATCTGCGCTTTGTGGTGATCGATGAGGCCCACGTCTATCGGGGCGTGTTCGGCAGCCACATGGTGAACGTGCTGCGACGGCTGCGACGTCTGGCTGCCGCTTACGGCGCCTCTCCCCAATTCCTCCTGGCCTCCGCGACCGTCGCCAACGGCCCCGAGCTGGCCGAAGGGCTGGTCGAGGGATCCGTCCGCATCATCGAGGAGGATGGGGCCCCTTATGGTGAGCGCCATTTCATCCTGTATCGCCCCCCGCTCCTCGACGCGGCCACCGGGCTGCGCCAGAGCGCCCTGACCGCCGCCGCTGGCCTGATCTGGACGCTCCTCGAGCATGGGATCCCCACCATCGCCTTCGCCCGCTCGCGCATGGCCGTCGAGCGCCTGCTCCGCATGGTGCGATCGGCCTGGGCGGAGCGGGGTGGGGATCCCGAGGAGGTCCACGGGTATCGCGGAGGATATCTCCCGGAGGAGCGTCGGGCCATTGAGAAGGGGTTGCGGGAAGGGCGGATCCGGGCCGTCATCGCGACCAGCGCCCTCGAACTGGGGATGGACATCGGAACCCTGGAGGCCTGTGTGATGGTGGGGTATCCGGGGACTATCGCCTCGGTTCGTCAGCAGGCGGGGCGGGCGGGCCGGCGAGCGCCCCTGAGCGTCGCCATCATGGTCCTCACAGCCACGCCCCTCGATGAGTATCTCGCAGGCCATCCGGAGTTCCTCTTCCGGAACCCGCCCGAGGCCGCCCGCTTCGATCCGGACAATCTGGCGATCCTGGCCGATCATCTGCGTTGCGCGGCGTTCGAGCGGCCCCTGGATCCGGGCGAGCCCTTCGCCCGCACGCTGGACACGGGCTGGATCGTGGAGCGGCTGATCGCCGATGGGGAGCCGCTCTACCGGAACCCCACGGACGGGCGCGTTTATTTTGTGGCGGACCGCTATCCGGCGCAGGGAGTCAGTCTGCGGACCAGCACGGGGGATCGGGTGAAGATCCGGCTGGGTGCGGGGAAGGGCGGGCGGATCATCGGCGAGGTGGATCGCCCCTCGGCCCCCCGGCTGGTCCATCCCGGCGCGGTGTATCTGCACGAGGGCGCGGCCTACCGGATCGTTTCGGTGGATTGGGAGCAGGGGGAAGCGATGGCGGAGCCCTTCGACGGGGATGAGATCACCGAGCCGATCGTGGAGGCGCGGTGGTATCTCGATGCGGAGCGGGCGCGCCGCACGGAGCCCTGGGGGATCGGCGCATGGGGCGAGGTGACGATCGTTCATCAGGTGGTGGGCTACCGGCGCCTGCGATGGCCGGGTGGGGAACTCCTGGGGTGGGCGGAAGTGGAAACCCCGGAGGAGATCCTTTCCACGACCGCCTGGTGGCTGACCATCGAGCTGGGGCTGGTGGAGCGTTTGAAGGAAGAGGGAATTCAGATCGGCCCCCTCGATTACGGGCCGGAATGGGAAGCGATCCGCCGTCAGGTCCGGGCCCGGGATGGTTACCGCTGCCGGGTGTGTGGGGCTCCGGAGCCGCCGGGGCAGCGCCACGATGTCCATCATCTGCGGCCGCTGCGGACCTTCCGGGATCCAGCGGAGGCCTATGCCCTGGAGAACCTGATCACGGTCTGCCGGCGCTGCCACCGGCGTCTGGAACAGATGCTGGGGACGCGCAGTGCCCTCTCCGGCCTGGCCCATCTGCTCCATGGCCTCGCCCCGATCTTCCTGATGAGCGATCCAGCGGATCTCGGCCTCCTGGTGGACCCAGAGAGCCGGGAGGGAGGCGGCCCCACGGTCCTGCTGTATGAGGGCGTTCCCGGAGGCGTGGGGTTCGCTGCCCATCTCTGGGCCGTTCAGGAAGCCCTGCTGGAAGCGGCCCTGGAGGTGGTGAGGCGCTGCCCGTGCGAGCGGGGATGCCCGGCGTGTGTCGGACCTCCGGGGGAGATGCCCGATCTGAAGGGGGAAACCCGCCGGCTGCTGGAATGCATCTTCGCGGCGGACGAGGCGGCGGCATCGAAGGTTCAATGAGAAGGGAAGGTCGAAGGTTCGGACCGGCGTTCGGGCGGCTTCATGGGGCCTGGGCCCCCAGGCTTTCCAGCCGGCTCACCCATTCATGAAAGTGAGGGCATTTCCCCCGGATCGTGGAGAGACCAATTCTGCTGGCGATAAGTGGTCCATGCAAGGCCTTACGATATCCGGGGAAACAGCGGAAAATGCGCGCCGCTGGATGCGTATCGGGCCCTTCATCGATCTCCTCAGGCTCCAGCCCCGAGACCTCGTCGATTAGCCGCTGGAGATCCCTTTCGCGCGTTCGGGGGAAGAGCGCGGCAAGCTGATTCGCAAGCTGATCCGGTTGGGAGAAAAGCAGGGCCTCAAACTCGTGAAGGGTCAGGAATGGAAGAAAGCGGGGATGGCCGATATCCTGAGCGAAGGCCTTCTCCAGGAAAGCAACCCGCCGATATGGGTCGCCGGCCGGGAGTCTGTCCCTCCCCGGGAAGTCGGACGGTAAACCGTAATAGTCCATCATGGTGGTGACGAGGGCTGCGCTTGTATCCTGCAACAGGCGAAGCACTTCTCGCCGTACCTGCCCGTAGGTGATCACGCCGCCTTTGAAGACATCCCCGGAGCGGGTGCGCCTGGTCCGGGCCAGGATGGGAAAGAGGTAGACGCCCTTTGGGTTGAGGTGAGGGCTCAGGACATCGCGTATGAAAGTTTCCTCGGTTTGCCCTTCCACATAGATCAGCACCTTCTTCATCGGGATGGCCGGCCTCCGATCAGGTTCTTCTCCCAGAGATCGCCCAGGCCGTAGTCTTCCAGCCACATGCGGATCTCCTCGGAGGAGAGGCGACGGATGAGCGAAATCCCATCCGTCCGGTCCACAACCAGGATATCTTCGGGGGAGAACTGGTTCACCAGCGTCACGGACTGGGTTGCGAGGACGATCTGAGTGTGCGCCGCGGCCGCCCGGATCATCTCGGCCAGGAGAACGAGCGCATACGGATGGAGGCCCAATTCCGGCTCATCCAGGATAACGGTCGCCGGCAGGCGATCGGGCGGCTGGAGGAAGAGCGTGGCCAGACAGATGAACCGGAGCGTCCCGTCCGACAGGGAATGAGGTCCGAACAGCATATCAGACCCCCGCTCCTGCCATTCCAGTCGGATTTTGCCCGGATTCAGAGGGGAGGGGCGGAGGATGAAATCGCCGAAAAAGGGAGCCGCCATCCGGATGGTTTCCACGATGTTACGGTAGGAGTCCGGCTCGGTCTCCCGCAATAAATAAAGATAGGCCGCCAGGTTAGAGGCGTCCGGGCGCAGGAAGAGATTATCGTGGATATCGCCCATTTGCTTGACCTTCGCCGAATCGCTTGTGTCGTGAAAGTGATAAAGCTGCCACGACTTCATGGCCTTCAGGACATAAGAGGCGACCGGATCCCGCCCTGCCCACTCTGGAAGGAGGCTTTCGGGATGGATGGAGGAGGAAGCCGTTCCCACATAGGGACGTTCATAACGTGCCCGGTTATGAAAGTAACAGGCCTCTTCGATGAAGACCAGCGTATCCTCGGCCGTGGGGATCCACGTGGCCGTGTAACCGTTCGCCAGGTCTGTGTCTGTGCGGAACCAGAACTCAACGTGCATCCTCTCGGTGACCTTCCGCCCATAATGCAAAATCTGGTTCGCCCCGCCGGCCTGAGCGACATAGATCTGCAGCCCCTGGTTGACTGCTCGATTCATCATCTGAAATAGCTGAATGAAGTTGGATTTGCCGGATCCATTGGCGCCGATGAGCACATTGATCCGTTCCAGAGATAGATCCAGCTCCCGGAAAGATTTAAATCCCTGAACCACGATCCGCTCCAGCTCAAACGCCATAGTGGGCGCTCCATCGATCGAGGATTTTCTCTAACGGTCTATAATAACCGGTGGGGATGGGTTGGAGGAAATCCGGGCTGAACCGGTAAGGTGCGGTGGACTCCGGGCATGGCCCTCCCCTTCCGAAGCTTCGCTCGGCGGGATCGAAGGGGGGCGGACGGTTCGATGGGCCTCCGGGCCCGTCGGGTTTTCCACAAAGGAGGGGCGATGGCTCCGCTAATGGTGCTGGTCGATGGACATTCCCTGGCCTACCGGGCCTATTACGCCTTGCTCCGTCAGGGGTTCCAGACCCGCCGGGGGGAACCCACCCACGCGGTCTATGGCTTCACATCGATGCTCCTGAAGGTCTGGCGGGAGCACCGCCCGGATTACATGGCGGTGGCCTTCGATGTGGGGTGGACGTTCCGCCACGAGGCCTTCCGGGAATACAAGGCGACCCGGGCGGAGCGTCCCTCGGACTTCGACACCCAGATGGCCCGGATTCATCAGATCATCGACGCCTTCGCGATCCCCAAGCTGACCGCGGAGGGCTACGAAGCGGATGACGTGATCGGCACCGTGGCCCACCAGGCCCTCCAGCGCGGCATGGAGGTTCTGATCGTCACCGGCGACACGGACACGTTCCAGCTGATCCGGCCGGGCATCCGGGTGCTCACCTCCCGCCGCCACTTCGATGACATCGTGATCTACGATGTGGAAGCGATCCGCGAGCGCTACGGTCTGGAGCCCCACCAGCTGGTGGACCTCAAGGCCCTCACCGGGGATCCCAGCGACAATATCCCGGGGGTGCGGGGGATCGGGGAACGGACGGCCACGGAGCTGCTGAAGCGTTACGGATCCCTGGAGAACATCTACGCCCATCTGGAAGAGATCCAGCCGGAACGGATCCGCCGCCTGCTGGAGGCGGGGCGGGAGCAGGCGTTCCTGAGCAAGCAGCTGGTGCAGATCCGCGTCGATGTCCCCATCACGGTGGATTGGGAGGCCTGCCGGGTCGGGCGCTACAACCAGGAGGCGGTGCTGGCCCTCTTCCAGGAGCTGGAGTTCCGAAGCCTGATGAACCGGCTCCCC
The DNA here is from genome assembly GCA_016842085.1 of Candidatus Thermoflexus tengchongensis. GTDB lineage: Bacteria > Chloroflexota > Anaerolineae > Thermoflexales > Thermoflexaceae > Thermoflexus > Thermoflexus tengchongensis. The sequence continues at coordinate 18,307 of JAEVEX010000042.1, forward strand.
AACGGGACAGCCCCGCTGGGAGCCGCAGCGGCCGCTGCGGAGGCATCGGGGCCGGCCAGCCAGCCCACCCTCTTCCCGGAGCCGATGGGGCCGGCGGTGATCCAGCCCCTCGCCGTGCCGCCGCTGCGGACGGAGCATCTCCCTCGCCCGACCGCGGCGACGGTGATCACGGATGAGGCGGGGCTGGCCGCGCTCCGGGAGGCGCTGGAACGGGCGCCCCGCTTCGCTTTCGACGTGGAGACCGACGCCCTATCGCCGATGTCCGCCGGCCTGGTTGGGCTTTCCTTCGCTGTGGAGGAGGGCCGTGGCTATTACGTCCCGGTGGGCCATCGGGATGGATCCCCCCAGCTGCCCCTCCCCCGCGTCCTGGAGGCCCTGGGGCCTGTGCTGCGGGATCCGGGGCGGCCGAAAGTCGGCCATCACGCCAAGTTCGACATGCTGGTCCTGGCCCGCCATGGGGTGGAGGTGGAGGGCCTGGCCTTCGACACGATGGTCGCCGAATGGGTGCTGAACCCGGCCGCCTATGGCCTCAGCCTCAAACATCTGGCCTGGCTCCGGCTCGGGGTGGAGATGACCACCATCGAGCAGCTGATCGGGAAGGGGAAGGGCCAGCGATCCTTCGCGGATGTCCCGGTCTCCGCCGCCGCTCCTTACGCCGCCGCCGATGCGGACCTCACCCTGCGCATCGCTCGCGTTCAGGAGGAGGAGCTTCGCCGTCAGGGATTGTGGAACCTCTTCACGGAGATCGAGATCCCCCTGATCCCCGTCCTGGTCCGGATGGAGCTGGCGGGCATCATGATCGACGTTCCGCTCCTGCAACAGATGTCGAAGGAATTCGAGCGGCGGATCCAGATCCTGGCCCAGGAGATCTACCGGTGGGTGGGCTACGCCTTCAATCTGGATTCCCCCCGCCAGCTCTCGGATGCGCTGTTCGGGAAGCTCCAGCTGCCGACCGCCAGCGTCCCGCGGACCGGGACGGGGATGTATTCGACCTCGAGCGAGGTGCTGGAGAGCCTGCGGGGCGCTCATCCGGTGATCGATCTCATCCTGGAATACCGGCAGCTGGCCAAGCTGAAGAGCACGTATGTGGACGCGCTGCCCCGGATGATCCATCCGGCCACCGGCCGGATCCACCCCCTTTATCATCAGACGGGGACGGTGACGGGACGCATCTCGGCCAGCGATCCCAACATCCAGAACATCCCCATCCGCACGGAGCTGGGCAAGCAGATCCGCCGGGCCTTCATCGCCCCGCCCGGTTCGGTCCTCCTGTCGGCCGATTACTCCCAGATCGAGCTGCGCATCCTGGCCCACATCACAAAGGATCCCGGGCTGATCGCGGCCTTCCAGGCGGGGGAGGACATCCATCGGGCCACCGCGGCGAAGGCCTTCGGGATCCCCATCGAGCGGGTCACCGATGAGCAGCGGAACTTCGCCAAGCGGATCAACTACGGGTTGATCTATGGGATGAGCGCCCATGGCCTGGCGCAGCAGCTGGGGATCTCGCGGCGGGAGGCGGAGCGGTTCATCCAGCAATACTTCACCGCCTTCCCGCGGGTGAAGGCGTATATTGAAGCCATCAAAGCGCAGGTTGCTCGACAGGGGTATGTGGAGACCCTCCTGGGGCGGCGTCGTTACTTCCCGGAGCTGATGCCGGCCGGCCCGGGCCAGGCCCCCCGCCGGCTCCCCGAAGCGGTGCGTCGGAAGGCGGAGCGGGAGGCCATCAACGCGCCCATCCAGGGCAGCGCGGCGGACCTCATCAAGCTGGCCATGATCCGGATCGACCGGGCCATCCGGGAGCAGGGGCTGCGCGCCCGGATGATCATGCAGGTCCACGACGAGCTGGTCTTCGAGGTGCCGGAAGCGGAAGTGGAGGCGGTGCGGGCCCTGGTGGAAGATCGCATGCGCAACGCCTACCCCCTGGCGGTGCCCCTGGAGGTCGAGATCCATATTGGGCCTCACTGGTCGTAAAGAGCCAGCGCTCCAAGGCGGTCGTGACATCGCGTGGGGGCCCTCGACAGCGAACCTCCTGGATCGCCCCTTGCCCGGATCGGTTCCGCGCCGGTATAATGGGGATAACCGGGCGTTACGGGAAGGAGGAAACGGATGACCCCCATGGCCTCCGTGGAGATCCACCTGAAGACGCTCACCCCCCTCTGGACCGGCGGCGTGGACGGCACCATGGACCGCATCCACGAAACGGGCATCCTCGGCTCCCTGCGCTGGTGGTATGAGGCCATCGTGCGAGGGCTGGGGGGAAGCGCGTGTGATCCGAGTGAGCATACGTGCCCTGATAAAGACAGGCGTTATTGCGATGCATGCGCTGTTTTTGGCGCTACAGGGTTAAAGCGCTCCTTTCGCCTGGAAGGGCCGGTGGGGTGGAATGATAGGCCACAGAACAGACTGACTGTGAAGGTCAACGATAACCGCGGCTGGTATTTGGGGCGAGGGTGGATGGGTGCGGAGAAAATCCGCGTTGTGCCCCTGCGCTTATCCTTTGAGGACGTGCAGAACACCCTGCTGTTGACCCTACGCTTGATCGAGTGCTGGGGCGGCTTGGGGCCGAAAACCCAGGTGGGGTATGGGGTTGTGAAATTTATTCTCCCAAACGGCGAATTGAATGTTGAGGGGGCCATTCAGGCATTTCAAAGGCTCATAAATCGGTGTAATCGAAGAACGCTTTCCACCCACAATCAGTGGCCTGCACTGAATGGTTTCTTCTTCGCCAAGGTGCAATTCACGCTCAACACCAACACAACGCCGGAACAGTGGATCCGAGAACGAGTTACCAACAACATTGAGTCGAATGAGGAATTATCCTGGTATCTCAACGAGGCTGGTGATGCTCAGCGAAAGGCCGTATTGCCGTTATCGCCGATTGTCCGTTATCATCTGCGAACCCTGATTCGGCAAAACATTCAGCATAACGGTCACCCTAACGCGCCGGCCCGGTGGCAATTGATGGGCGTGTTGAGTGGATACTGGCATAGAGAGGACTATGGCAAAGTAGAAAAAACCAATAGAAAGTGGCAATGTCAACACTGCGGTCGTACATGGTCAAATCCTCCCTCGCAGTGGGTTGAGAAAATCGAACGCAGAGGCTCGCTGATCCAAGTCTCCCATGCTTATTTGGTCAACGACGGTCAGTGGGAATTCCGCATCTGGGGATGGATTCCGGGTGAGTTGTCTGGCTCAGTCTCACGCGACGATGTATTTCAGCATCTGCGCCAATGGCTGGGCGTTCAGCAACAACGCCAGTGGCACCAACCCCAAAACGGCGCGCTGTGGTCTGCCCTCAACCTGACGCCCACGCAAGTGTGCTGGTTTGAGCGGCGAGATAACGAAAGAGGGGAAGATTACCTGAGAGCACTCCTGGAAGGTTGCGAACAAACCTCACACGGAGGCACGGGGAACACAGAGAATTAATCTCTGTGCTCTCTGTGCCTCTGTGTGAATTTTAGGCAAAGCGCCATGAACGAACAGAACCTGCACCGGCTCGTTGAACATCTACAACAAATCCTGGGTGACCGCCTGGACGCGGTGGTGCTTTTCGGGTCCCGCGCCCGGGGCGAAGGCCGCGCCGACAGCGACTGGGACCTCCTCATTGTGGTGCGGGATCTGCCTCGCAGTCCACTCAAACGGTGGCGGTGGTTCCGACAGAAAGTTGAACCGCCGCTTCTGGATGTAGACATCCCGCTCAAAACGCCGGAAGAATGGTACGAGCATCTATCCTCCCTTACTTTAGACATCGCGCTGGATGGTGTTATCCTTTATGACGCACCATGGCGTATGCACCGGTTCCTCGAAAAGATCAAGCGAGCGCTCAAAGAGGCCGGCCTGCAAAGGGAACGCGTTCAAGAAGGCTATCTGTGGCGGGACGTGGCTACCTCCGCAAAAGAAACCTGGTATAAACGCGTGCAGGGAGTCCTCGCGGAATGAAGTCGCCGGTGATGTGCCGGCTGCAGCTGGCGCGCGGCTTTCTGGATGAAGCCGAACAGGATGCTTCGCTGGGGCGTTGGCGTGCGTGTGTGGCGCATGCGCAACTGGCTATACAAAATGCCCTGAAGGCCGTGATCGCGTTGTTCGCGCCTGTGCCACGCACCCACACACCGGGACGCATCCTGCGGGTTATGCTGGAAAATGGCGACATCCCCGAAGCCTGGAAGGAGGAAATCCGGAGCCTGCTTGAATTGGCCCAGGGCCTGGATGCCGCCCAGGTCCATATCCAAACCGACTATGGTGACGAATTCCACGGCCTCACCCCGTGGGAACTCTTTGATGAAGACGATGCCCGCGAAGCCCTGAGTATTGCCCGCAGGGTCGTCGCCCACACGAAGGCCCTTATTCAAACCGTAGGAGGCACCGATGGCACAGAATGAACAAGATAAGAAGTTGGAGTTTTGGGCAAAATTTGACTTATATGATTTCCTGGAAAGACATTCCCAAAACGAAAATGGTGATCTATTAGATGCATGGGTAGAAAAAAGGGGAAAATTGTTAAACTACCCTTGGGGTCAGATTACAGATAAATCTGCTCGCCAAATGTTGCTCGCTGCTGTTTTACTGTCCGATGCTAAAGTACAGTTCCAAGATTCTAGGGGCAGATCCCATACATCCGGGGCTCGTGATTATGCCCGTACAGGGGCTTTGCAGTATCATCGCCCTGGGGGATTATTCTATTGGTACTACGGAGTATCATTTCCCAATCCCAATGGTCCATTTCAGGAACATTTAAGTCGTCAAATATCGGAATTTCTTCGTCCACTTCACCTGATACCCGATTTGAACTTAGACCTCTCCCTCTTCCCGCCCGGCTCGTGGGCCGTGCAGCTCACCTTCACCCTGCGCAAGCCCTACCTCAGCAGGGACGATGTGGACTTCTACATCCTGGACAACCCGGTGAAGAAGGAGTGGGTCTTCAAAGTGCCCTACGTGGCCCCCAGCCAGTGGAAGGGCGCGTTGCGCGCGGCGATGCGCCGCTTGCGAGGGTATACTACATGGGCAGAAGAGGCCCAAGATGCCCAGATGGTTCGGCTTTTTGGCAATGTGAAAGGGGAAGAAGAGGAATTTGCTGCCGGTCGCCTGCACTTCTACCCCACCTTCTTTGATCGCATCGGACTGGAGGTCATCAACCCCCACGACCGGGAAACAGGGGCCGGCACACTTCCCATTTACTTTGAGTGCGTGCCCGCGGGAACGGAGGGCACATTGACCCTGCTCTATATGCCGCTGGACAATGGCCCGGCTGACGAGGCAACCTGCAAAGCCGACCTGAAAGCCGTGGCCCAGGGGATCCGTGCCATGCTCACGGTCTATGGCTTCGGGGCCAAGACGAGCAGCGGGTACGGGGTGGCGGAAGTGGAGAGAGATGCGAGCCGGGTGCAGGCCAATGGAATAGCGGATGCTGAGCGGATATTCTGGGAGGCATGGGATGGAACCGTTTAAACCACCCCGGCACATCGTCTGGAGCACGGATAGGATAGACCTGAACGACCCCGTCCAGCGCCGCTGGTACATCCGGCAGGTGCTCCTCCACGGACGTGCGGAGGACATCCGCACCCTGGACCTGGCCGAGGTCGCTGCGCTCCTGGACGAGCTGAACCTGCCCGAACCCGTCTACCGGCTGTGGCGGGCGTTTTTGGAGGGGAAGGGGTATGTTAGAGGGTAAAGGTATTCTTACCCCAGGTCAGCGAGCCATTTTATCCCTGCTGGGCCGCGTGCCGGATATCCCCTATTTCTACCTCACCGGCGGAACGGCCCTGGCGGAATTTTACCTTGGCCACCGTCGCTCCTTTGACCTGGATTTGTTCACCACGCAGGAAGTTTTAATCCGGCCTTTCTCCTTCGAGATAGAGCATCGTTTCCGGGAGCAGGGCTGGTCGGTTCAGGTCATCCGGCGTTTTTCCACATTTGTGGAAATGGTTGTCACCTTGGAAGGCGAAGACGTGCGGATAGACCTTGGCCTGGATAGCCCTTTTCGCTTTGCCTCACCGGAGCCCTCGGTTTACGGCGTGCCCGTCAACGATTTAGAAGACCTGAAGGCGGAAAAGGCCCTGGCCTACTATGGGCGTGCCGAGATGCGAGATGCCGTAGATCTCTATTTCCTGCTTCGCCGGTTCCCTCCTGAAACGCTGATGGAACTGGCGGCCCAGAAAGATACGGGCTTTGACCGATACTGGTTTGCCGTCGCTCTCCAGAAGGCGGAAACATTTCCGGATGAATTGTCCCGGTGGCCGGTAGAAATGCTTCAGCCCTTTGACCCCAAAGACTTGAAGGCCCGGTTTTTAACCCTGGCCCGGGACATCATGAACTCCCTGATCGGAGGATGACCATGCTGGACCTGCAGGACCTGGTCACACACCGCCAAGATCTTCTCCTGGCCGAAGTGGCGGCGTGGTTGCATGATGTGGGGAAATTGAGCCGAGAGTTTATAGAGCAACTTTCATCTTGGCATCACGAGTTGGTGCTGAGAAGACGGATACGAGAGATAGAAAAAGAGATAGGGAAGAACTTTAACGAAATTAGCAAGGACGAACTGCGAAATTGGATAGAGAAAAGATTTCAAATTTCAATACCAGCTGATAAAAGAGGACGGCCTTTTCCCAATCCTAAAGACCAAAATTTCCCTACAAGTTTGGATACGTATCTAAAAAGAAAACCAAGGAGTGGTGAAGAATCTCTCATAGACCAAATAAGAGAGTTCTTTCGAATTGCTTACCTTGAAAGGGAAATCGCGGGCAATTTCTTTATGGAAGACTTTTACAACTTCTGTGAAGAGCATCAATTTCAGATATTAAACTGGCAAGCCAAGATTTCCGAAGTTATAGAGGGGCATGGTGACCCTTTAGATTCCCCAAATGCCCTTGTGAAGCTGTTAAAACCGCCTTCCTGTGATGCAATAGATTCAGCCTTAGATAAGGGAATGGCTGAAAAGCGGCAGGAACTTGGCAACGCATTTATTGCCTCTGCATTTGGTTATGAACGCAAAATTGCACTTGATAAATTACAAGATTTTCGTCTCCGGTTACCAGCGTCTTTGTCTAAATTGCGGATGTTGCTTCCCTATATTTTAGCAAAGGCTTTAGGTGAAACTCGTCGTTCGGCTAATGATGTTACTTTATCGGATCATTCTTCGTCAGTAGCAGCACTTTTCAAAAGTTTGCTCGCTCGGATTTTACTAACAGAGTCTCAAATACCGGATATTTCAAGGTTTATGGATTCGCAAAATAGGTGGGCTGAACGTGCATGGCGCCTTCTCTCCATCCGCACCGACGGCCTGGAGTATCTCCTTTCCGCGCCTTCCATCCCCGACCTTCTGGCCCGCAAAGATCTGCTCACCGACGCCTGGAACCGGGTGCAGAAGGTGCTGGAGGAAGAATATCCCCTGGGGCTGGAAGTGTATCGGGATGAAAACGGCCCCGTGTTCGTGGTGCCGGACCTGGATAATCTGCTGGGTTTGTCCAACAGCGCTGATAACAATAAGACCCTGCGGGAATACATCATAGAAGCCTTCCGCCAGGGCACTGTTAAAAGCGACCCATGCCTGGCCATAGATGGCGAAATCGTTCCCCGCTTCAAGGTGGATCAGCGTCCCTGGAAAGGACAACCCGCCCCACAGGAGCTCCCACCTATCGGTGAGCATCTACGAGAGAAGCCCGTCTGGCGATCTGATCCTGAAGCCATTGCTCAGTGGTGGTGTAACCTGCCCCGACCTGAAGAAATCTGCACGGTCTGTGGCCTGCGCCCCCAGGGGCCGGGGCAGAAGGCCAAAGACCGTAAGATGTGCGATATCTGCGAGGAACGCCGCGATGACCGGGCGAAAGCCTGGGCTAAGGGAGCCTCTCTATCACCACAAGACCGCTTCAAGCAAGGTAAACCGGATACCATCTGGCTGGACGAGGTGGCCGATAAAAATGGCCGCCTGGCTCTTATCGTGGGCACCTTTGATTTGACCCACTGGCTGAACGGCACCCTGGTTCGTTCCCTGGCCGTGCGAACGCCGAACAACCAGAACGGCCACACGGAAGAAAACGGCCACACGGAAGAAAAAGTGGCTAAAAATCCCTCTTTTGCCCGCCTGCGGCGCATCTGGGAAACCACCCGCCGCTTCTGGCAGGACGTCGCGCCTACCGATGCGCCACCGGAAGAACTCATAACCTTCTGCCAGAACCACAACCTGAACCTGCAAGACCTCTGGGAAGGCCCCCTAAGCCTTGAGGAATCTCTGGCCGGGCGGGCCATTGGGGAAAAACGTTCCCGTCTGTTCCTCAAAGGCACGTTGGTGAGCGGCGACCTTGGCCCCTTCCACGCCTACGAGATGATGGTTCAGGGCCGCAAGGTGGCCGTGCTTTGGGTGCCGCCGGGAGGGGAGGAGGTGAAAGACATTCCGGAGAAGTATCGCGGTGGCTTCTGGGTTATTGAAAACCTGGACTATCTCAAAACGCGCTTTGGCAGGGGTTTCCGAGAAGTTCTGGGCGAGGAGAAGACTTACGAAATCTATGAGCCTTCGGAATACGGACGTCCAGGCAGGGCCGCCGCGCAATTTGTGGTGGAAGAGCAAAGGGAGGGCCCTCACTATGTGCCCCTCATCCCTATTCTCGCCGAACCCCGCACCTTTATGGCCTTAGTGCCCGCGGACAAGGCTGTGGATGTGGTGCGGGCCATCAAGACCAAATACGAGCGGGAAATGGGCAAAGTCCGCAATCGCCTGCCCCTGCACCTGGGCATCGTCTTCGCCGACGCCCACCAGCCCCTGCGCACGGTTCTGGATGCGGGGCGGCGGATGATACAGCAAAAGGCTTCTCCGTCACAGTGGCAAGTCTATACAGTGAAAACTTTCGGTAATCTGAGCACCTCAGCTGCTCAGAAAGGCATGCGTGCCTTGCGTCTACTCAAGCGTAAAGATTTGCTGGAAGAACAACCCCAACAATTTGCGATAGTCCATTGCATAGTTCTGGAAAGCAAGACGGATGGCTTCTGCCGTAGAATTACTTGGTACGTCCCGGCCGTCATGGGCGACGGCCAAACGAAGGATAACTGGTATCCGTACGCCTTTCTTACTCAGGATGGCAAGCAGGACGGCAAGCCAACGGACCGTAATCTTTACTATCAGGCGCCTAATCCCTTCAATCCGGATTCCAATGGCCATCCTCAACCCGGCTGGCTTGTCCACGCAGGCGAACTCCAGCGCGGCGACGTCATCTACTTCACCCCCGCGACCCTGGACTTTATCTGGCTGGACCGCGGCGGCCGGCGCTTTGAGATCGCCTACGACGACCAGGGCCGACGTCATGGCACCCTGCGCTGGCCTTACTTGCTGGATGAACTGGATGACCTGGTGGAATGCTGGGAACTCCTGGCCGGGAAAGAGGATGGACAGGGCAAAATTCGCCGCCTGAGCAGCCGGCAACTCCACATCGTGCGTGACCTCATTGAGGGCAAACGCGCAGAATGGTTTGAGAACCCCCTTGACTCGGTGAATAGCGAAACTTTCCGCTGCTTCTGCGAATCCGTGTTGCGGAATGCCGAATGGCAGACCAAACCAGGGGAGACCGAATTGAAACGCCTCACCCACTGGGCCGTCACTGGCCTGCTGGCCGATGCCGTGGAACTTTTCTACCATATCCTGAAACAGCGGCCTGCAGGCGAGGAGGAATGACGCATGATCCGCGATCCGGAATTCTGGCGACGCTGGGAAGCGCAGTGGCAGCGCACCACCCCCGCCGATCCCGAGGCCAACCTGCGGATCTTCTGGACCCTGCTGGAGATGGCCCGGGCCGCCGGTGCGTGGCCTCCCACCGACCCCCTGGAAGGCCTGGAACACGACCTGGCACTGGCCCGGAGGATCAACGCCGATGTCCAACCTCCTGACCCGGCTCGCTGAGGCCCTTGACCGGAAGGGCCTTCCGTATATGGTCATCGGGGGACAGGCTGTGTTGATGTATGGCGAGCCCCGGCTGACCCGGGATATCGACATCATCCTGGGGGTAACACCGGATGCCCTGCCCCGGGTCCTGGAAGTGGCTTCGGAAGTGGGGTTGCACATCCTGGTGGATGCTCCCGGGGATTTCGCCCGGCGCACCTGGGTGCTGCCGACCCTGCATCCCGAAAGCGGGCTGCGGGTGGACTTCATCTTCTCGTGGACCCCTTATGAACGACAGGCGCTGGAACGGGCTCGCACGTTCCATATTGAAGGCTCTCCCGTCCGCTTTGCCGCGCCGGAGGATGTGATCATCCACAAGATCCTGGCCGGGCGACCCCGGGACCTGGAGGATGTGCGGAGCATTCTGCGCAAGCAGAAGGTCGATGCAGGCTATATCCGTTCCTGGCTGCACCAGTTCGAGTCGGTTTTGGGAAACCCACTGGTATCCGTATTTGACGAAATCCTGCAGGAGGAGGTGTCCGATGGCAAGCCATGACCCCAAAACATACCGTTTCTTCCTGATGACCATAGACCCCGTGCATGTGGGCACGGGCGGCGCCCGCCTGGGCCGGGTGGATAACCCCATCGTCCGGGAACCGGGGACGAACCTGCCCAAGATCCCCGGCACCAGCCTGCACGGCGTGATTCGGGCCTATGCCGCGCACCGCTACGGCAAGCCCCGATGCGCAGGCCAGGGCCAGCCCGGCCAGGGCAAAGAAGGCCACTGCGCCCGGCCTACCTGCCCCATCTGCTACACCTTCGGCTACGCGCGGGACCAGAGTGGCGGTCACGCGGGGGTGGTCGCCATATCCGATGCCCGCATCCTCCTCTTCCCCGTCTACTCCATGGTCGGGCCGGTGTGGGTCAGTACGGTGAATATCCTGAAAACCGTTGGAATAGACGTCAAGCAAAATGGTCAACCCGTAACAGGGGATGGCCCGTTTGCTACGTTTTCACGAGAACAACCGCTGAATTTGGGCTGGCTTATGATTGAAACGCCCACTGAGGCGAGCTTGGAAGGGATACCTCAACAATGGCAAAATGAATCCTGGTGGCAAACCCTTAGAAACCGAATTGTTCTGGTCTCGGACAAACTCTTTTCCCAGATTGTGAACAGCAACCTGGAAGTGCGCACCTCCGTGGCCATCAACCCCGAAACGGGCGCGGCCGAGGAAGGCGCCCTCTTCACCTATGAGGCCATCCCCCGCGCCACCATCCTCTGGATGGACGTGGTGGTGAGTGATTATCGGGGGGCGTTTCCGTCCAGCAACAAAGTTACGAGCTGGGAAAAACAAATTCCTGATGACCTGCGAATGGATTTGCCTGACGAATTCCCCTCTGATAAAAACCGCGAAATTGCACAAGTCTTGACCGTCTTAAGAGAGGCCGGATTCAGGCTTCCAGATTCCATCCCCGGAGAAGAAAATAGGCGTAAGGCTTTTTGGCAAGCTTTTAGAGCTTCCCTTAGCGGATTGCTCCAGGATGCCCAATGTTATACCCAAAGTAGCCTTTCGTGGAGCGAAGCCCTGCAGGTGCTTCAGTCAGGCCTTGAATGGGCCGAGCATCTGGGCGTGGGCGGGATGGGCACCCGCGGGTTCGGGCGCATTCGCGAACTTGCCTGGTGTAAGGTGAAAGATGATAGCCCCCTGGGGGACCCTTGCCAAAAGGATACACACGGAGACACGGAGAGCACGGAGCATACTGAGGGGTAAATCCCTGTGTTCTCTGTGCCTCCTGTGTGAAACTAATCGGAGGTGAACCATGAGCACGGTGAAAACCCTGGACTATCTCGCAGCCAAAACCGCGCGGGAGATGGTGGAAATGGCTACAAAACCATCAAATGAGGGAGGGCTCGGTACTGCGGCAAAAGATTTGGAAAACCTCATCACCAAAGCCCTGGGCGTTCTTCAATCTCAGGGCGTATATGCTTTGTTCCTCTATCTCTATAGCCAAAGCGGCACAGATAAACCCATCAAAAAGGGGGCCGCACTTATAGTGGAAAAATTATGGAACGCATTAGGAGAAGAACCTGCAAGCCATTTGCGCATTTTGAACAACGGACACAAACTCCAGGGTTGGAACAAGGCCTTGCAGCAAAAAAATCGTGTCCTCGCGGACGTGACCGAGCACATCACCGCCAACCTGGACACCCTCCTCCTCGTCCGGGATCTGTACGAACAGACCCTCATCTACGCCCGTTACCACGCCAAGGCCCTGCAGGAGAAGGAGTAATCGCCCACGGAGACACGGAGAACACCGAGATGGGGCTCCGTGCTCTCTGTGGCTCCGTGTGAGAATCAGATGGGGAGGCACATATGGCCTGGACCCTCTATCGCCTGGTCTTCCGCCTGGAAAGCCCGCTGCACATCGGCTGGCGCAAGGTGGGGAATCTGATGCAGACCCGCCCATATGTCCCGGGGAAGGTGCTCTGGGCCGCCCTCACCGCCGGCATCACCAGAGACCTGGGTCACGGAGCCGACGGGCAGAAATACAAGGGAATCGGCCAGGCGGTGCAGGAAAATTTCCGCTTCGGCTACCTCTGGCCCTCGGTGGACGGGCAAACGCCGTATTTCCCCTGGGAGCACGACGATTTTGATTACCGCCTGCTGGGCAGTTACGCCGGCACTGCCCAGGACCCCGATCGCGAGGCGGCGGAGGAGGGAAGCCTCCACGAAACGGAATTTATCGCCCCCATTACCCGCGATGGCCGGCCGGTTTATCTCATAGGGGACCTGTGGGTGCGGAATGGACTCCCCCATGAACTCCAGAACTGGCAGAAAGCGCTGGGAAAGGTCCAGCTGGGCGGCGAGCGGACTTACGGTTGGGGCCGGGTGCGGCTGGAGCGGCTGGAGCAGCTGGGGCAGCTGAAGGAGGTGGTGATCAGGCTGGAGAAAAATTCCCCTCTCACCGCCCACGCGTGGGCTGCAGGGGAGGGGGCCGTCCTGAATGTGATCGGCCCGGTGGAGCCGCTGGTGGGCTGGGAAATGAATGAGGAGGGCCGTTTCGTCCTCAGCCAGGCGGTGATCAGCTGGGCTCCTGGATCTCGTGTCCAGGATGGCTTGGAACTGGTTGTCGGAGACTATGGGATTCTGAAAAAAGGCCCATAAGGCGTCAGGCCGCCCCGCGCTGCCCCAGAGCCCATACTCGGGGCATGCCGCTGCCGGGCGCCCTCACAGGTCCCGCCGTTCGAATTGATAGGCGGCCAGGGCGAGGAGGAGAACGATGTAAAAGAGCGCGTAAAGGATCATCCGGTCGCTGGGGATGGTGGTGGCGGTGAAGGGGTTCGGGCCCATGAGCCGGGCGAGGGGGCTTTGAAGCTCATACGCCGCCCGCCGCCAGATGGCTTCGGCGGGCATGAGCAGCGAGGCGAGGATCCCCAGATCCACCACCGTGGCCTGCCCGACGAGGCCTCCCACCTGTTCCGCCCATCCCCCAATGAAGGCCACCCCATACAGGCCCAGCCCCAGGGCCCCGGTCGCCAGGGTCGAGAATCGGGTCCCGGCCCACAGGGAGAGGGAAAGCGGGATCATGGCCTCCAGCTCCAGAAGGGCCAGCCCCCGCGCCCAGCCCCGGGGGGCCCATCCGGTGATCAGGGCCGTGATCCCGATCACTCCTCCGGCCAGCCAGATCCCATACAGCAGCAACCACACCGCATGCCCGGCCCCTTTCCCGATCAGGATCTGCCAGCGGGCGATCGGTCGGGCAGCCACCGCCTGGATAACCCCCGAGGCGATCTCCCCCGCGATCGTATCGGCGGTTCCGACCACCGCGGCCATCACAATGAGGAAGTTCGCCACATACAGGGCCGCCAGCATGAAAAAACCGACGATCTCCTCCCGCATCCGGGGGTCTGGGGGACCGAAGCGGGTGAGCTCGCGGTGGATCAGAAACAGGGCGAGGCCGAAGAGGGCCAGGAAGGCGGTGCCCAGCCCGAAGGCGGCCAGCACCAGCCGCCGCCGCAGCGCTTCCCGAAAGGTGAGCCCTGCGATCCATCCGATCGGGAAGAGAGCTTCAGCGATCCGGGGATAAAGGGAGCTCATGTTCTCCCCCTCCGCTTCGAGCCGCGGGATCATCGCAATGGTCGTTTCTCGGGCATCCCCGGCCGGCGGGGATAGGCAGCCGGCGTCGGCGCGATTTTCTCGAAGACCAGAAGGGTGCGGGGAGAAAGATGCGGCGGCCACGCCAGATCCCGCCGCTCCCGGAGCCGCCCGCCCAGCCGCTCCAGTGCCCCCCGGGCGACCTCGATTTCCTCTTCGATCTCTGCCCCCTTCATCGCCACCGCCGCTCCTCCGACCCGAACGAGCGGAAGCAGATATTCCAGAAGAACCGGGAGATCGGCGACGGCCCGGGCGATGGCATAGTCGTAGCGCTCCCGATGCATCGGGTCCTGTCCGACTTCCTCGGCCCGCCGGGCGAGGATCCTCACCCCTTCCAGCCCGAGGGCGTGAACCACCGCTTCCAGAAAACGGGCCTTCTTCCCCACGGACTCGATCAGGGAGACCTCGAGGGTGGGCCAGGCGAGCTTCAGAACCAGGCCGGGGAACCCGGCGCCGGTCCCTACATCCGCCAGCCGGCGCGCCGGCCACTGCCCGGGCGCGGGCGGCCATCCGGGCTCCCGGAGAACGCCCAGGGCGGTCAGGGAGTCGACGAAATGCCGGGCGGCCATGGCCCCGGGCTCGATGATGGCCGTGAGGTTGATCCGCTCGTTCCACTCCTGCACCATGTGAGCATAGCGGACCATGGCCTCCTGCGCCGGCTCCGGGAGGTCCCACCCCAGCCAGGCGATGCCTTCCCGCAGGATCTGCAGGAAAACCTGCTCGAAGTCCTCCATCGCCTTCACGATCCCGCCGCCCCTGCCCGAAGCCACGCCTGGCGGATCCCTTCGAGGAGCTGGTCTTCCTGATCCGGAAGCACGGTGCGCAGATCGAACCAGACCGCCTCCTCCTGAACCCGGGCGATGACCGGTGGATCGGCCTGGCGCAGGATGGCCATCATCGCCCCGGGATCCACCGGCCGCAGCACCAGGGCGACGCTGGGGAGGGTCTCGCCGGGGAGGCTGCCGCCGCCGATCGTCGAGCGGGTGGGCCGCGCTTCCGCCGGGATCCCATCGGCACGCAGGCGCGCCGTTAGATCCTGCGCCCGCGCCTCCAGCTCAGGGAGGGAAACGGCGATCATCCGCCAGACCGGGATCTCCCGGGTGGCCTCGCCTTTGAGGTAATGGATGAGCGTGGCGCTCAACGCCGCCAGCGTGAGCTTATCAGGCCGCAGGGCCCGCATCAGCGGATGCCGCCGCATCCGGGCGAGGAGTTCCGCCTTTCCCACGATGATCCCGGCCTGGGGGCCGCCCAGGAGCTTGTCTCCGCTGAAGCACACCACCGCCGCGCCGGCCTGGATGCTCTCCTGCACCATCGGTTCGTGGGCCAGGCCGAAGGCCGCCGTGTCCAGGAGCGCCCCGCTTCCCAGATCGTCCATCACCGGGATCCCGTAGCGCTCCCCCAGCGCCACCAGTTCCGTCAGGGGGACTTCGGACACGAAGCCGATCATGCGGAAATTGCTGTGGTGGGCGCGGAGGATCAGAGCGATGTCCTCCCCCCGCGTAAGGGGCTCCTCATAATCCCTCAGATGGGTCCGGTTCGTGGTGCCGACCTCGACGAGGCGCGCGCCGCTCTGGGCCATCACCTCCGGGATGCGGAATCCGCCGCCGATCTCGATGAGCTGGCCCCGGGAGATCAGCACCCCGCGACCCCGGGCCAGAGTGGTCAGGGCGAGGAGCACTGCGGCGGCGTTGTTATTGACCACCAGGGCGGCCTCGGCCCCGGTCAGCCGGCGCAGGAGGTCCTCCACGGCTGCCTGTCGTTCCCCCCGCTCGCCGGTCTCCAGGTCGAACTCCAGATCGCTGTAAGCGGCTGCGGCGTGGATGGCTTCGAGGGCGGCGCGGGAAAGGGGCGCGCGGCCCAGATTCGTGTGCAGGATCACGCCGGTGGCGTTGATGACGGGACGGGGGCGGGGGGTGTGCCAGCGGGCCAGCCGGGCCGCGGCCTGCTCCAGCAGCCCCGCCTCCGAAGGCGCGGGCTCGCCCTGTTGAACCCGCGCCCGGGCTTCCATCAGGACCTCCCGGAGCGCCTCGACCACCGCATCATGGCCGAAAGCCGACAGGAGCGACGCGGCGCCCTCAGCCTTCAACAGGCGATCCACACTCGGTAATGCTCGACGCGGATCCATCGATCCCTCGCACAGGCGCTTCCCTTCGCCTGGGATTCTATCATCGCTTGAAAAGCCCTGCCTGCACTGGCGAATTCGTTGCGCTCTATTTATAATGAGGTGGGACGTCATGAATCCGAAAGTCGTGGACCTCCGTGCTGGAGGCTTCTGGGGCTGGCGGGGTATCTTCAGGATCCTGCCTGGTCCCGAGTGTCGAAATGCTTTCCGGAAGGGTTCTGTCATGGAGGCTTCAAGGAGGTTCGAATTCCCATCTATTCTTCAAGCGCCGGTGTTGGTGCTGAACGCCAACTTCGAGCCTCTGAACGTCTGTTCTCTCCGCCGGGCGATCGCCCTCGTGCTGGACGGGAAAGCGGAGATCCTGGAGAACGGCCGGGGCGAGGTGCGAACCCCTTCCCGGGTTTTTCCCTGTCCTTCCGTGATCCGTCTGCGCTATGTGGTGCGGCGGCCACCCCGCCGGTTGCGTCTGACCAAGCGGGAAATCCTGAGGCGGGATCAGTATACCTGTCAATATTGCGGCCGTTCCTCCCCCCATTTAACGGTGGATCATGTGATCCCGCGCCATCGGGGCGGGAAGCATACGTGGGAGAATCTGGTGGCGGCCTGTCCGGCGTGTAATCGCCGCAAGGGAAACCGCACGCCGGCCGAAGCCCATATGACGCTGTTGCGCCAGCCTTTCGAGCCGATCCCCACCATCCGGTATCTTTTCAGCGCCTACCTGCGGGAATACTCGGAGTGGCGGAAATATCTGGAGGGATGGTGAGGAGGATCGAAATGCCGTTCCAGGAGTTCGGGCGCTGGTTCATCCTGATCGGGTTGTTCTTCCTGGCCTTCGGCCTGATCTTCATGCTGGTCGGCCGGGTGCCGGGCCTCGGCCGCCTGCCCGGGGACATCCTGATCCAGAAAGGGAACTTTGTGTTCTTCTTCCCGCTGGCCACTTCGATTCTGCTCAGTCTGCTGCTCACCCTGGTGTTGAACGTGGTGTTCCGGCTCTGGCGGTAGCTCCACCGCAGCTCGACGTTGCCCGGCGGGGGTTCGCCCGCGGGTTCTGGCTCATGGGCTTTCGGCGGAAAAGAGGGCGTGGCCTGGCAGGACCCCCAGGAGCAGCCGTCTCGCAGGCCTCGCCCGGAAGCCAGCATGATTTTGAGGGGAGAAGGGCCAGGGGCGGTGGTGGCGCCATCTCTGGGATGGAGGCTGCCATGGAGGCGTTCCGAATCGAGCGGGATTCCTTAGGGGAAGTGCGGGTCCCGGCCCACGCCCTCTGGGGGGCTCAGACCCAGCGAGCGATTGAAAACTTCCCGATCAGCGGGATCCGATTCCACCGGGATTTCATCCGCGCCCTGGGCCTGATCAAGTATTGCGCCGCGAAGGTCAACCGGGATCTGGGCCTGCTGGATGAGCGGCGCGCCAGCGCGATCATGCAGGCGGCGCGGGAGGTCATCGAGGGGAAACTGGACGATCACTTCCCGCTGGATATCTTCCAGACGGGGTCGGGAACCTCAACGAATATGAACGCAAACGAGGTGATCGCCAACCGGGCCATCCAGATCCTGGGCGGCGCGATCGGCTCTAAGGAGATCCACCCCAACGATCATGTGAACCTGGGCCAGTCCTCCAACGATGTGATCCCGGCGGCTATCCATATCTCCGCCTATCTGGCGGTGCACGAGCGTCTGCTCCCGGCCCTGCGTCATCTTCACGAAGTGCTCCTCGATAAGGCTCGCGAGTTCGACGATATCGTGAAGACCGGCCGGACCCACCTGATGGATGCCATGCCGGTGCGCCTGGGCCAGGAGTTCTCTGGCTATGCCAGCCAGGTCGAACATGGGATCCGCCGGATCGAGTCGGCGCTGCCGCATCTGGCGGAACTGGCCCTGGGAGGGACGGCGGTGGGCACCGGGATCAACACCCATCCGGAGTTCGGCCGGCGGATCGCGGCGGCCCTGAGCGAGGAGACCGGGCTGCCGTTCCGGGAGGCAGAGAATCACTTCGAGGCCCAGGCGGCGCAGGACGCGGCGGTGGAGCTGAGCGGCCAGCTGAAGACGGTCGCGGTTTCGCTGTATAAGATCGCCAACGATCTGCGCTGGATGAACTCCGGCCCGCAGGCCGGCCTGGCCGAGATCCGGCTCCCCGCTTTGCAGCCCGGGTCCTCCATTATGCCGGGTAAGATTAACCCGGTGATCCCTGAGGCGGTGATGATGGTCTGCATGCAGGTGATGGGCAACGACGTGGTGATCAACATGGCCGGCGCCTCGGGGAACTTCGAGCTGAACGTGGCGCTGCCGGTGATCGCCCATAATCTCCTCCAGTCCATCCATATCCTGGCGAGCGCAGCGACCGTCCTGGCCGACAAGTGCATCTGCGGTATTGTGCCCAACCGCGAGCACATGGAGACGCTGGTCCACAAGAACGCGATCCTGGCCACCGCCCTCACGCCTTACATCGGCTACGACCGGGCCGCGGAGGTGGTGAAGAAAGCGATGGCCGAGAACCGGACCATCCGCGAGGTGGTCCTGGAGATGGGCCTCCTGACCGCGGAGAAGCTGGACGAGGTCCTGGATGTGCGGAAGATGACGGAAGGCGGCTTCGTGGCCGGGATGGCCGGGGGCGGATGATCCTCCGGTGGGGATAGGGCTCCTGTTGATGGGGCGAAAGGTTGTTCTCCGGCTTCTGGGGAGCGCAGGCGTTCCGGATTGGGGGCTGCTGAAGGCGGCCCCCAATCCTGTTCTATGCTCCCAGCCTGGAGGGCCGATGGTGCATCATATGGGTAATGGAGGATGTCCCGCCTGCATCCCAGGCGCCCACAGAAGCCCGGGTGGATTTGAGTCCGGACGGGCTGGTCCTTATGATTTCCCTCGAGCGGGTTCCGGGACGGAGAGCCTCCGAACCCGGGTGAGGGCCATTTGAATCCTTTGAGGGAGGAAGTTCATCGATGGGGGAGCGCGGTTTGCGAGTGATCCGGGAGTTCCAGAGCTATTACGATGATCTGAACGGCGTGCGGCGGGCGATTGCGCATCGGATCCCTGTCGTCCCCGGCCAGCGATGGCTGGATATCGGGACGGGGGATGGATGGTTCGCGCTGGAAATCGAGCAGGTGCTGGCTCCACGGGTGGTGGTTGGGATCGATCTGGCGCGGTGTGAGGTCGAGCTGGCCCGTCAACACGCCCGGGATTCCAGCTCCCGGCTCAGCACCTTTGTCCAGATGGACGCTTATCGCCTGGGTTTCCCGAGCGGTATCTTCGATGGGGTGGGAACCTTCCTGGCGCTCCAGGACATCTGCCTGGATCTGCCGAGCATGTATCGTCTGTTTGGGGAGATCAACCGGGTGCTGAGGCCGGGCGGATGGTTTGTCCTGGCAACCACCACGCCGGAGGATGCGGAGACCCCCTCGCAGAAGCTGGCCCTGGAGATCTATCAGTATATTCGAGCCGGCTTCTTCACCAAGACCGAGATCCGGGAAGCCCTGGAGCGCATGGGGTTCCAGGTGGAGCATCTGGAATTTTATCCCACCGGGGTGAACCTGGATCCGGAGGAAGCGAAAGCGTTCATTCAGTTTGAGTGCGACTGGCTGGAACGGGCCTATGGGTGGCGGAACAAGCCGGACTGGCGAATGGTCTGGGCTCGTTTTGAGCCGCGCATCCGGGCGCTGGGGGGGCTGGAGGTGGACGCCAAAGTGACCTTTTTCCTGGCGCGTAAAGTGCGTATGGCAAATCCTGTATCCGAGTTCATCGTGGAGCTCTCCCAGGAGGTTCCCGCGTGAAGGGCGGTTTCACTCCCGTGCGTCGGGTGGCGATGATCAGCGTTCATACATGCCCCCTGGCGACCCTGGGGGGCAAAGACACCGGGGGGATGAACGTCTACGTCCGCGAACTGACCCGGGAACTGACCCGTCGGGGCATCGCCGTGGATGTCTTCACCCGATCCCAGAACCCGCATCTTCCCCATATCGTCCATGAGCTGGGGCCCGGAGGGCGCGTGATCCACGTTCCGGCCGGTCCGGAAGCCCCGATCGAAAAACATCGGATCCTCCCGTATCTGCCGGAATTCGTTGAATGGGTTCGGCGTTTCGCGGAGCGGGAGGGTCTGACCTACGATGTGATCCATAGCCATTACTGGCTCTCCGGTCTGGTGGCGCTTGACCTGCGGCCGGTGTGGCGGGCCCCGGTGATCCAGATGTTTCACACGCTGGGCCAGATGAAGAACCGCGTCGCGCGGCGGGCGGAGGAGCGGGAGCCTCCCTCGCGTCTCGAAGCCGAGCGGCGGCTGGTTCGCGAGGCGGATCACCTGGTGGCGGCCACGCCGCTGGAGAAAGCCCAGCTCTCGTGGCTATACGGCGCCACTCCATCCCATATCACGGTCATCCCTCCAGGGGTGGACGTCCAGCGGTTCCGCCCCATCCCCAAGATGGAGGCCCGGCGGATCCTGGGGTTCCCCCCGGAGCGGCGTTATGTGTTGTTCGTCGGACGGATCGAGCCCCTGAAAGGCCTGGAAACCCTGATGCGGGCGGTCGCCATCCTGGCTCAGGAGTGTCCGACCTGGACCCGGGATTTTGCGGTGGTGGTAATCGGAGGCGATCCGGATGCGACAGCGGATGCGGAGATGCAACGCCTGCAGCAGCTCCGGGAGGAGCTGGGGATCACCGATCTGATCGCCTTCCTGGGGGCCAAAGCGCAGGAAACGCTCCCTTACTACTATAACGCCGCCGATGTGGTGGTCATGCCCTCGGATTACGAATCCTTCGGGCTGGTGGCGCTGGAAGCCATGGCCTGCGGCACGCCGGTCATCGCTTCGGATGTGGGGGGATTGCTGTATCTGGTCCACGATGGGGAAACCGGCCTGCGGGTGCCCCGGCGTCAACCCATCGCTCTGGCACGGGCGCTGGATCGGCTTCTGCGGGATGAGGAGCTGCGACGACGGTTAGGGGAGAACGCCCGCCGCTGGGCTCAGGGATTCGCATGGCCGATCATCGCAGACCGCATTCTGAATCTTTACGCTGAAGTCCTGAAAGTTTATCGGAGCCGCTCCAGGCGCACAGTCTGTTATGGGCGCTGGAGCGCGAGGTTGTAAAATGCCCGAGCCCCACGGGTTTCCACATCTTAATGCGCCGGAGGAAGAAGGATGAGTCTGATCGTGCCCCCTGAGGTTCACTGGTTCTACGCGGAGAAGCGCCCCAGCGCGGGCGCGATTGCGGAGCAGCTCCGCCAGAGCCTCTGGTTTGTGCGCCTGCAGGAGGCATGGGTATCTCCGGAAGATCCGACCCGGAAAGAGCCACCTTTCCGCTATCGGGGCTACTGGCGGGAGCGGACCTTCGAGATCGAATTCGAACCCCGGCGCTATGTGATCCTTCGGGCGGCCGAGGATCTTCCGAAGGTCGTTGAGGCGTTGCAGCGCTCCCTGGGTGTCGGGCCGGCTTTCTTTTATGTGGACGAGGAAAACCGGGTGGTCTATGAATGGCGCTGGGGAGACCGGGAGGCTCGATGGCGGGAGCTCCAGGGGATCCCCCGCTATCAGCGGCTGCGCCGTCTGGACCGTCGCGGCTCGTAGACGGGCGAGGTGGAGTTCTTCGGAGGCAGTGGGGCTGGGCCGGCGCTACAGGATGGCCGGCCCAGCCCCCATCCTCAGGACAGACGTCCGGTGAGGATGGCCAGCTTGACCTCCTCGATCGCCCGGGTGATGTTGATCCCCCGCGGGCACGCCTCTACGCAGTTGAAAATGGTGCGGCAGCGCCAGACCCCGAACCATTCGTTGAGGACCCGCAACCGTTCCGCGGCCCCCTGATCCCGGCTGTCGAAGATGAAGCGATGGGCCTGGACGATGGCGGCCGGCCCGATATATTCGCCGTTGGCCCAGAAGGAGGGGCAGGAAGTGGTGCACGCCGCGCAGAGGATGCATTTGGTGGTGTCATCGTAGCGCTCGCGCTCCTCCGGCGTTTGCAGTCGCTCCCGCTCCGGCGGGGGATCGTTGTTGATCAGGTAGGGCATGATCATCCGGTATTTGGCGAAGAAAGGCTCCATGTCGACGACCAGATCCTTGATCACCGGGAGGCCGGGGAGGGGCTGGACGGTGATCACGCCCCGCCCTTCCTCCACGGCCTCGCGGACCAGGATCTTGCAGGCCAGGCGGTTGCGGCCGTTGATGCGCATCGCGTCGGAGCCGCAGATGCCGTGGGCACACGAGCGGCGCAGGGTGAGCGTGCCATCCACATACCACTTGACGTAGTGGAGGGCATCCAGCACGCGATCCACCGGCTCGGCCTCGACTTCGTATTCCCCCCACCACGGCTTGCGGTCCTTCTCCGGGTTGAACCGCTGGATGCGCAATCGCACCTTCATGGCGTATCCTCCGATGCGGGCTGGGTTCGAGCGGAAACCGACCAGGTCCATCCTCGTGGGGTGCGCCGGAATCCCATGGCGCGGGCGGTTTCGCGGGCCGCCTCGACGAGCGCCCGGCCCCGCCCCTCGCGTTCCTCCAGCAGGCATCCCTCCAGCATGATCTCCAGATAAAACGGCTCGCCCTCCCGGACCTGCCGCCACACCTTCTCCCAGGTCTCCACCAGGATGTGGAAGTTCCCACGGGCCCGTCGATCCACTTCCCCATAGGGCACCGGCCGGGAGAACAGGACCAGCAGGCCCACATCGCTGGTATCCAGATAGTCGCCCCGCGCCAGCGAACCGAACAGGAAGACGGCCTCCGGCTCCAGTTCCCTCAGGCGGTCCAGAAAGGCGCGGATGTCATGGGCCTGGGGGCTGTTCTCCCAGGTTTTGCTGCACGAACCCCACGATCCGCCCGGCATGTTCCACACACCGCTGGGCGATTTTCCGATCATCGTATTGAGCCGGATAGCCCTCAGCGAAGTGGTTCGGATAACGCGAGCCCATATCATGCAGGTCCAGCTCCCGGGCTGCCTCGAACAGCCCTTCAGGGATGGGCAGCTTTTGCGAGAGCTCCTCGAGCATAGCGACCAGGCGGTGTCCTCGATACTCTCGATGATGGAAACGAAGCAGCGCCTTCAAACCCTTCTCGGCCGCCGGATGGGCCTGGAAGGCTGCTCACCCGTAGAAGCCTCCCTCCAGCATCGAGCGGGCCGCCTGCAGGTCGCGCAACCCCTGGGCCAGCCAGTCCTGGTGACGGGAGGGCATCAATACTTCCGCTCCTTCGGCGGCCATTTGGTGATGACCACCGGTTTGTAAGCGAAAGTCACCTTGCCGTCCTGGCGCCAGATCAGGGTATGCTTGAGCCAGTTCTCATCGTCCCGCTTCGGATAGTCCTCCCGATAGTGAGCGCCCCGGCTCTCGGTGCGGTTCAGGGCGCTGAAGGCGGTGGCCTCCGCCACATCCAGCAGGAACCCCAGCTCGATGGCCTCCAGCAGGTCGGTGTTGAAGCGATAGCCCCTGTCATCGATGCGGATGTGGCGGTAGCGTTCCTGCAGCTCCCGGATCTTCTCGATGGCCGTCTCCAGGCCGCTGGCCTCGCGGAACACGCTCACATAGGTCTGCATGGTCTCCTGCAGCTCGTTCCGGATGAGGGGGACGCGCTCCTCGCCGGTCCCGTTGCGGATGCGTTCCACCATCTCGACGGTATAAGCCTCCGGTTCCGGCGGGAGGGGGGCGAAATCGGCCTGCTGGCAGTATTCCGCCATATGACGGCCGGCTCGCCGGCCGAAGACCACCAGATCCACCAGGGAGTTGGTTCCCAGGCGGTTCGCCCCGTGCACGGAGACGCAGGCAACCTCCCCCGCCGCGTAAAGGCCAGGGACCGGTGTGTTCTTCTCGTCGCGGATCACACGCCCATCCACATCGGTGGGGATGCCGCCCATCGCGTAGTGGGCGGTGGGCTGGATGGGCACTGGCTCGCGCATGGGGTCGATCCCCAGGTAGACGCGGACGAACTCGATGATGTCCGGGAGCTTGTGCTCCAGGTATTCCGCCGTGACCTCCCGGCCGCCCGGGGCGCTCTTGAAACGGTTGATGGTCTCCGGCCGCATGTCCAGATAGACATAATCCTTCCCGCCGATGCCGCGGCCCTCCCGGATCTCCATATAAATGGCCCGGGAGATCACGTCCCGGCTGGCCAGATCCTTCAGCGTGGGGGCGTAGCGCTCCATGAAGCGCTCGCCCTTATCGTTGATCAGCACCGCCCCTTCGCCCCGGGCCGCTTCGCTGAGCAGTATCCCCAGCTTGTAGATGCCGGTGGGGTGGAACTGGAAGAACTCCATATCCTCCAGAGGAAGCCCCCGCCGCCACACGATGGCCATCCCGTCGCCGGTGAGGGAGTGAGCGTTCGAGGTGACCTTGTAGATCCGCCCGGCGCCGCCCGTGGCGAAAAGCACCGCCTTGCTGTGGAAGACGTGGATGTCCCCGGTTGCGATCTCGATGGCCACCACCCCCCGGACCACCCCGTCCTCCAGGATCAGGTCGGTGACGAAGAACTCGTCGAAAAAGTTGACGTTGTGCTTGATGCACTGCTGGTAGAGGGTCTGGAGGATCATATGGCCGGTGCGGTCGGCGGAGTGGCAGGCCCGCATGACCGGCGCCTCGCCGAAGTTGCGGGTGTGCCCCCCGAACCGGCGCTGGGCGATCTTGCCGTCGGGGGTGCGGTCGAAAGGCAGGCCCATGTGCTCCAGCTCGATGATCGCCTCGATGGACTCATAGGCCAGGATCTCGGCAGCGTCCTGATCCACCAGCCAGTCTCCACCCTTCACCGTGTCATAGGCATACCACTCCGGCCGGTCCTCCTCCATATTCCCCAGGGGCGCGGCGATGCCCCCCTGGGCCGTCCCGGTGTGGGAACGGGTGGGGTAGAGCTTGCTGAGGACCGCTGTTTTCACCCGTTTCGAGGCGTAGAGGGCGGCCATGAGACCGGCGCCCCCTGCGCCCACCACCACCGCATCGAACTGATGCCGATGGACGTTCATCGCAGGACTCCTCCCGATCATCGCGAGCTGTCCAGATGTCGAGGCGGAAAGCCTCCGCACTCTATACCAGCAGCATCCGCATGGGCTGGAGGGTTCGGGTGAAGGGATTCAACACCAGCCCCAGGATCTCCAGGGTCACAACTCCCAGAACCGCCTCATCGCCCGGCTCACCCAGGATTACAGGAGTATGGCCATCCCCCTGGGGGAGGGCGATATGGCATTCGGAGATGTTGCGCTGAATCGTGGTGCCATCGGCCAGGACAAACGTAGCAGACCGCCTGGGCTTCAGTTCGATGGCCTGCCAGACCTCATAGGGAAGCAGGGTACAGGTCATTCCGCTGTCGACGAGAAAGCGGACAACCGCCTGTTTCCCGGTTGGGCCTGTCACCGTGCCTTCGATGCAGGTCAATCCCATAAGCCCGGCCCCCTTATCCAGGCGGAGGACACCCCGCGGGCAGTGCGGCGACCCGCACGCCGCCGATCAGCGCGATGGTCCCGATCACGATGACCAGAGCCCCTCCGATGAAGGCGACCCCCTTCAGCGCCTGATTCCAGCCCGGATGGTGCACATAGTCATCGATCACATGGCGCAGGCCGTTCAGGCCGTGGATGTAGGCCAGGAAGAGCAGCAGGGCATCATACACGCGCCACCAGAAGAGCACGTTCCACCGATAATACACGAAGCAGGCGTTGATATCATGCACGTTGTTGATGATATGCATGATCGCCAGATGGCCGAAGGCCAGAGGGATCAGCAGCACACCCGAGACCCGCATGAAAGCCCAGAGCCAGACCTCCAGGCGGGGACGGATGGCGGGCACCGTGCGCGGGGCGACTTTCGGAATGGCCGCCATGGTTCACCTCCCCAGGATGCCTTTCTGGAGGATCGTGTTGCCCATAATGAAGAAGGTGGGGATGTAGAGGGCAAGGAAGGCGACGACCGTCCACAGGATCAGACGAGCCTGGATCTCCGCCGCCCACAGGCGGGGGCGGAAATCACTGATGGTGATGCGCAGCCCGTTGAGGCCATGCCAGAGCACGCAGCCCACCAGGATCAGCTCGCCGAGGCCGAAGAGGGGATGACGATACAGGGCGATGGCATGCTCATACCAGGTGGGAGCGAAGTAGACCAGGGCGGTGTCCAGAATGTGAATGGTGAGGAAGAGGAGGGTTCCCAGCCCCGCCACCCGGTTGGCCACCCAGGCCCACTGGTGGATCCGACCGCGATATTGGGGGATCTCCTGGAGCACCCGTCCCAATCCGGCCCCGGGGGTCCAGGCCCATTCCAGGGCCCGCCATCGCTTCCGCGCCTCCTCCGGGAGGACCACCTCTGAACCAGCCATGGCAGGCTCCTTTGGGAAAGTTTTCACTTGAATTATAAATCCAACGGAGGCTGCTGCAATTTGAGGGGATCCTCTTCCCGACCTTCCGGCGTCATCGGAAAGGGGCCTCCCGCCTTCCCGATTTCATTATGGCCAATGGGGGTGCCTTCGGTATCCCCGCCATCGCAGGGTTTCCCGGGAAAGGCCAATCGCGTAATTCTTATGAAGCGGAGGCCCGGCGGGCCTCCAGGGCCTCCCGAACCAGTTCGTTCACCCGCTGGGGATCCGCCTGGCCGCGGGTGGCGCGCATGACCTGTCCGACGAACCACTTCAACACGCCTTCCTTCCCCCGCAGGTAGCTCTCCACCTCTTTGGGGTTCGCCTCGATGACCTGAAGGACGATCTCCCGGAGGGCTTCCACATCCCGGATCTGGGCCAGACCCCTGGCCTCCACGATGCGGCGGGGCGCCTCTCCCGTCTCGAAGGCCTCGCGAAGGACCAGTTTGCCGGTGTTCATGTTGATCTCGCCCCGCTGGACCATGCGGATCAGTTCCACCAGCGACTCAGGGGGCACCTGCACATCCTGGATCTCCCGGTTGGCTTCGTTCATAAGCCGGAACAGCTCCCCGGTGATCCAGGCGGCCAGGGTTCGGGGCTCCACGGCCGGCTCTCCCTGGCGGGCCAGCATCACGGCGCGTTCGAAATAATCGGCGACCCGATGATCTTCCGTCAGCAGGGCGGCCTCATACCGGGTGAGGCCGTAAACCTGCTCGAAGCGGGCCAGCCGGGCCCGGGGCAGCTCCGGCAGCATGGCACGGATCTCCTCCACCCACTCCCGGGAGATCACCAGGGGCGGGATGTCCGGCTCCGGGAAGTAGCGATAATCGTGGGCGTGCTCTTTCCCCCGCTGGGGAACCGTTACCCCCCGCGCTTCGTCCCAGCCCATGGTCTCCTGTTCCACCCGGCCGCCGGAGCGGACGATCTCGATCTGCCGTCGGATCTCATATTCCACGGCCCGCACCAGGGCCCGGAAGCTGTTGAGGTTCTTGATCTCGGTGCGGGTGCCCAATCGGGTCTCCCCTTTCGGGCGCACCGAGACGTTCGCCTCGAAACGGATCACGCCCTTTTCCATATCCCCCGAGTTCACCCCGAGGTAGCGGAGCAGTGTGCGCAGGGCGATGGCGAAGGCTTTCACTTCCTCCACGGAGTGCATATCCGGTTCGGTGACGATCTCCATCAGGGGAACCCCGGCGCGGTTGAAGTCAACCAGCGTAACCCCGCCGATATGGATCAGCTTTCCGGTGTCCTCTTCGATATGAACACGGCGGATACGCACCCGCCGGGGCCCATCCGGCGTGTCGATCTCCAGATAACCGTTCCGGCACAGGGGGTAGTCATACATGGAGCGCTGGTATTCGGAAGGCAGATCCGGGTAGAAGTAATTCTTCCGGTAAAAGAGGCTGTATTCCGCGATCTCGCAATTCAGGGCCAGGCCGGTGAGGATCGTCCATTCGATCGCCCGCCGGTTGGGAACGGGGAGCGTCCCGGGCATCCCGGCGCACACCGGGCACACGTAGCGGTTGGGCTCGGCGGTGGTGCTATCCACCACCGGGCATGCGCAGAACATCTTGGATCGGGTCTGGAGCTCGGCGTGGATCTCCAGGCCGATGACAGGCTCGAACTCCACCGGGCACCTCCTGAATCGGGAATCGGGTGGGGCATGCGCAGCTGGGATCGAAAGGGGAGAGCGAGCGTTCTTCCCCTCCTCAGGGCCTTTCAGGCCGTGGGAGGGGGAAAATCCCTCCGGATGGAAACCCGCTGCGCCGCTCTCACAAAAATTATAGATGGAAGAACCCGGGGATGTTTAGCTAAAATAATAGAAACAGGGAAGGCGCAGGGTTGTGGAATGGGTAGGGGTTTGGGGAAGTGGATGCTTCTGATTCTGGGCGTGCTTCTGGTGGCCTGCGCACCCCCTCCCGGCTTCCAGCTCCCGGATGATCCTCTGGCTCGCATCCTGGGCAGGCGGGTTGGGCGAGTGATCATCGTGGGGGTCGATGGGAATCTGTATCTGACAGACCAGAGCGGTTTGCGGCAACAGGCGCTTACGGAGGATGCCGGCCCAGCAGCCCAGGGTCGTCGCACGTATCGGCTCCCCGCCTGGTCTCCCGATGGACGTCGCCTGGCGGTTTTCGAGGTCTTCAGTGGGGAGATCACGCGGATGCGGGTGATCGGCATGGACCTCTCCGCCGGACGCCCTCCCCTCCGCCAGGTGTGGGGGGAGTGGGAGGGGGAAGAGCCGGCTGTACTGAGCTGGCTGGATCCCCATTCCCTCGCCGTCCTGAGCCGGAAGGACACACGCTCTATGGTTTACGCTTTGCGACTTCTGGATCCAGAGGGAGGACGCGAAACGCTTCTGGCTCAGGGCAGCCCGCTCTTCTTCAGCTGGAACGCCGCCCGGAGGACGCTGGCCTGGCATCGGGAGGGACGATATCTGGAGATCCGCGGGCTGGACGAAGGGGAAGCACGGCAACGGTCGGATCACACCGCCGCTTTCAACGCGCCGGCCTGGTCGCCCGATGGCCGGTGGCTGGCCTGGGCGGAACAGGAAGGGTCTGCCAGCGCGCTTCGAGTGGAGGAGACCAGCGATCAGGTGACCCGCACCGTTCTGACCTTCACCGGAGGGATCGCTTTCACATGGTCTCCGTCGGGCCGTTACCTGGCTCTGATCACCGATCCCACGACGACCCTCCCGCGCATCGGCCCGCTGGATCTTTATGATGTGGAAACGGATACGCTGACCCGCCTGGATGACCAGTCCAACCTGGCGCTGTTCTGGTCCCATGATGGCCGGAAGCTGGCCGCTTTTCGTCTTCTGGAGGTGGATCCAGCCTCCGGCCAGGTTCTGCTTCAGGCGCGGATTTACGACCTGCCCGGGAAGACGGGAAGGGATCTGGCGGCCTTCATCCCCACCCGCTCCTTCCTGGAGGTCATGGCCTTTTTCGATGTATTCCAGCTATCGGCTTCGCTATGGTCTCCCGACGATCGTTTCCTTCTGATCTCGGCGATGGAGCCGGAGGGGGAGGCGGGGGTTTATGCGCTCCATGTCTCGGGCTGGCTGGAGCCTCGCCGGCTGGGAGATGGCGTGCTCGCCTTCTGGTCCCCACGCTAACACGACAACCGCCCCCCGGAATTCGAGCCAGCGGTGGATGCCCGGGGAGTCATGGCCAGGAGTTGTAGCCCGCTGAGCCCCTTCTCGCACACCCGCTAACGGGGCGATGAGGAGGCGGAAGCGGGCGCAGAGGCGGGGACGGGGATCAGCGGGCCGGCGCGGGCGGATTCGATGATGGCGATCACCTCGTTCCCGGATAGATCGTGACGCTCCAGCAGAGCCTGGGCGACGGCTTCCACTTCGCTGGCGTGCTCCCGCAGCAGCCGTTCCACTTTCTCCTCGCACTCCGCCCAGAAGCGTTCGATGATCTCCTGGTAGCGTTCAGGCTCATCGGGCCTCATGGGGTGAAAGCCGAAGTAGCCCAGGTCCAGCAGCGTCAGGATCCGCTGGCGGACATGCTGGAAATCCGCTCCGGCGCCGGTCCAGTATTCCCCCATAAAGATCTTTGTGGCCACGTGGCCCGCTAACGAGACCATGATCTCCGCAACCAGACGCCGCAGGGGGACGGTGTAGAGCTCCTGCTTGGGGGCGCTGTGGACGTATCCCAGCGCGCCGGGCATATTCGTGCGGCGGATCAGTGAGGCGCGGATGATCCGCTCATCCGGCAGCAGGTAATACTGGGCCACGGCGTGGCCGGCCTCGTGATAGGCCACCTGACGGCGCTGGAGGGGATCCATCTCCGCGATCGGGTTCTCCAGGCCCATGGCCTGCTCCTGGAGGGCCAGCTCGATATCCCGCTGGGTGATGTAATCCCGCCCGTTGAACAGGGCGATGCGCACCGCGTCTTTGGTGATGGCGGCCATGATCTTGGCCGGGGTCGCCCAGGCGGTGTCCGCCACCAGGGACTCGATGTCGATGTTCGGATCATGCTTGACCTTCGAGAGATAGCCCTTGATGATTTCCCGACGACCTGCCCGATCCGGCAGATCCACGTAAATGATGCGATCGAATCGCCCCGGCCGCACCAGGGCCGGGTCCAGGGCGTCCGGGCGGTTGGTCGCGCCCATGAACAGCACATGCCAGCTGCGGGGCGGGGGGCGTTTCCCCAGAAGCCGATAGATCCGCCCCTTGATGCGCTCCCAGCGGGTGAGCTGGGTGATGCCATCCATTTCATACAGAAGACGGGTCAGGGCTCCGGTGCCCCCCCATCCGAACCAGCCCAGAGGGCCGGCGCGCTCGCCGCCCAGCACGCCACCGCGGCTGGCGCCCACCGCGTCGATTTCGTCGATGTAGGCGATGCAGGCTCCATATTCCCGGGCGAGCTTACGGGCTTTTCCAACGAACCACATCATCTTGAGGACATCCACTCCCCAGAACATCGAGCGGAAGCTCGATCCCTCAATGGAGATGAAGGGGATGCCTGCCTCGCCGGCGATGGCCTTGGCCAGCATGGTTTTCCCGGTCCCCGGCGGCCCGGCCAGCAGGATGCCGTTGATGAACTGCCCGCCCATTTTCACGAACTGTTCCCGGTTGGAGAGCAGATCGATCCACTGGCGGACCAGGCGCACCAGGTTTTCCTGTCCCCAGTAATCCGCCAGCGTGACCTGTTTGGGATCGCCGGGTTTGATCACCTCCACCCGGCTGCGGGACATGAACCAGAAGATCGCCACGAACTGGATGATGACGAAGGTGATGGCGAAGAGGAGCTGGAGGGCGAAGCGCAACAGCAGGATCAGCGCGTTCAGGACGACCGGTTCGATGTAGGCCCAGTATCCCAGCCCTCCCAGGCCGACGATCAAAATCCCTCGACGCCACCCGCTGTGCCAGCCTCGCGCCAGCATCCGCCGCACACGGGAACGCAGGGGCCGTCGGGAGCTTCCCATCACCGCCTCCTTTCCGCTGGGCCATCACCGGCGATCCGAAGAGGGGCGTGAGGGATCGATCGGAGGGCGACTTCGAGGAGCGCCGGACGGGATGCTTCCCGCGCGGATCGCCCGGGCGACGGCCTCGCCTTTCCATATCCGGAGTTGCGCCATGGATCTCCTCCTGGGGGCCGGCCTGGCCTTAGAGAAAGGCTTCCCCCATCGGAGCCCAACGGCGCAGACCATTGGGTTTTCTTTATTTTAGCGCACCATGGGGAGAACAGGCCCCTTCACGGTGGATCGTGTGGGGTTTTTCCATGCAGGAAGGGGAAGTCTGAGGCCTCCCGGATAGGGGCCGAACCGAAATATGTGCGGACAGGACCGCGGGTGTTCACCCGCGTATGGAGAACTCCAGGCGATGGATCCGCACACTCTGGACGAGGCCGATGCCCAGACATAGAGAAAGGAGGGCGCTCCCCCCGTAGCTGATGAAGGGCAGGGGAAGGCCGGCGACCGGCATCAGTCCCACGTTCATTCCGATATTGACCAGCGCCTGGAAGGCGATCCAGGTGCCCACCCCTACAGCGATCAACCGGCCATAGGTGTCCTCGGCCCTCCAGGCGATCTGGAAAACCCGCCCGAGGATCCAGAGGTAAAGGGCCAGGACACTCAGTGCCCCCACCAGACCGAACTCTCCGGCCATGACAGCGAAGATGAAGTCCGTATGGCGCACCCGAAGGAACCCCCATACATTCTGGGGGCTCTGTCCCCATCCGGACCCCCACAGGCCTCCGCTGCCGATGGTGATCAGCGCCTGCGTGAGATTATAGGCCGTGTTGGGATCGGGCTGGAGGCCCAGGAAATGCAGGAGGCGTCCGCGCATATAGGGTAGCATGATCGTCCAGGCCCCGAGGGCGAGGGGGGCGCTCATCAGGCCGATGGTGAAAAGATGGCGAAGGCGGATCCCCCATACGAAGAGCATGGCAGTGCCGATCGCCAGGATCACCACGGCTGTGCTCAAATTGGGTTGCAGGAAGATCAGCGTGGCCGGCAGGAGCAGGTAGATGAAGGCCAGCAGCGCGGTGCGAAAGGAATCGATTTTCTCATCGCGATCAGCCAGGAAGCGGCCCAGGCTGAGGATCAGGAGGGGTTTCGCCAGCTCCGCAGGCTGAATGTTAAAGGAGGCGATCTCCAGCCAGCGGCGGACCGGGGCGATCTGGCTGCGGCCGGCGATGAGGGCCAGCATCAGCAGGATCAGAACGGTTACGTAGAGGATGCGGTGAAAGGCTCCCCAGATCCGGTAGTTCACGGAGGAGGTCAGGAAGATCAGTGCGATCCCGATCAGGCCATAGAGGGCCTGCCGGCGGGGCGTATCCGCCAGATCCGGCGAGCGCAACACCGCGCTGGCGATCACGATGACGCCGAGGCCGGTCAGCGCCATCACTCCCAGCAATAATCCGCCGTCGAAACGGCGCCATTCCCTGAGCTGCCCCTGGAGCCGCCGGATCATGATCGGCCATGCCGGTTCCCGAGAGGGATATCCGCCACGAGCCGGCATTCCCGCGCGTCCTGGGTGACCGTGACCCGCACCTCTTCGGCGATGATCGGGACGTGGCGGGAAAGGACGGCGATGATTTCATCCTTGATAACTTCCAGCAACCCGGGGGAGAGGTCGCTGCGGTCGTGCACCAGGATGACCTGAAGGCGCTGTTTCGCGGTCTCCCGGGGCGATGGTTGCCCCCGCAATCGATCCAGCCAGCTCATCGGCCACCTCCGCTGCGAACCAGCCGGCGCAACCAGCCCAGAACCCCCTGGCCGTCCTCCGAGAGGAAGAGGGGAACCGTTTCGCCCATCAGACGCCGGGCGATGGCCCGGAAGGCCTGCCCCGCCGGTGACCGCTCCTCCAGCACCACCGGAGTGCCCCGGTTGGTCGCCACGATCACCTGCTCGTCCTCCGGGATGACCCCCAGCAGCTCGATCGCCAGGATCTCCAGAACATCGGAGGTATCCAGCATGTCCCCCCGGCGGACCATATCGGGCTTCAGGCGGTTGACGATCAGCTTGGGGGTAGGCTTCCCCATCGCCTCCACCAGCCCGACGACCCGATCCGCATCGCGAACGGCCGCGACCTCCGGATTGGTGACCAGGAGGATGAGATCGGCGGGGGCCAGGGCGGTTCGGAATCCCTCCTCGATGCCTGCTGCAGAGTCGATGAGGATGTAGTCGAACTCCGGGCGCAGCTCCTCGCAGATGCGGACCATATCCTCGGGCTTCACGGCGGATTTGTCGCGGCTCTGGGCGGCCGGCATGAGGTAGAGGTCGGGGACCCGTTTATCGCGAATGAGGGCCTGGCGGGTGCGGCAGCGCCCTTCGACGACATGCACGATGTCGTAAACGATACGGTTCTCCAGGCCCAGGACCACATCCAGATTTCTCAAGCCGATGTCCGCATCGATACACACCACCTTCTTCCCGGCCATGGCCAGGGCCATCCCCACGTTCGCGGTCACCGTGGTTTTGCCCACCCCGCCTTTGCCGGAGGTCACCGTAATCACCTGCGCGCCCATTGCGATCCTCCTTTAGGGAAAAGCCAGGCAGCCTGCATCCGGAAGATCCGCTTCTCCTGAAGGTTATACCGGCATCAGCCCAGAAGACGCCCCAGCCATTGTTCCCATCGGGAGAGGGGGCGCCACGGTTCGACGACGATCTGCCCGTTCTGAACCCTCGCCTGTTCGGGGATCGGCCGGCGATGTTCCTCTGGGGAGCGCGCGATATAGCGCCCGATGCGGAGCTGGATCGGGCGGAGTTCCAGGGCGTAGACGACTGCTTCATCATCCCCTTCACAGCCCGCATGGGCGGTGCCCAGCAAACGTCCCCACACGATAATATCGCCCGTGGCGGCGATCTCCGCTCCGGGGTGGATGTCCCCGATCACACAGAGATGACCTTCCACCTGCAGGTAATGGCCTGCCCGCAGGGTTCGATGGATCACCCAGGCGGGTTCCAGGGGAAGCTCCCGGGTTTCAGGGGCCCGCTCCAGTGCCGGGGATGGTTGCAATGGAAGGCCCAATCGTCGCACCAGCGCCTGGGTCACCGGGTGATCGGCCAGCACCCCGGTGAGCGAGAGGCCGAAGCGGTTCAGGAGGGCCAGCAGATTCAACAGATCGGCCTCTTCCAGGATCCGATCCCCCAGAACGAGAACGGCCCGGCCCCCTGAGAAGAAACCCGGGTTCGCTGCCAGACGGGCCTCCAGAGCGCTCAGCGCCTCCGGCCAGGGCTCCGGGCCGAAAGAAAACCATAGTGCATCGCCGATCCCTTTGATGGCAACGGGCTCTCTGGACATCGCCGCCCCATGCGCAGTGATCGTTTTCTCCACAATTCGAAGGACTGTGGAGAAGGAATCAGCTGGCGGATTGAGTTATAGTGCAAATTGATTTAAAAAGCAAGTTTCATCTGGGGATTGCAACCCGTGATGCGAGCTCGAAGGGTTTGAAGATGAGAGATCTCCTGGAGGTTTGGGGCCAGGGGGACGAGGGCAAGCGGCCCATGAGAAAAAGCCCCTTCATCTTGCTGCTTCAAGCTCAACCGCGCCGATCCCGGATATAATTGAGGGAGGCAGGCCCCGATTGGACTTCATCCCCCTTCTGGAGAGAATGGCAATGCGCAACTTTATCGCCCAGCGCGTCGCTTCCATTCCACCTTCCGGGATCCGCCGCTTCTTCGATATCGCGGCGACGATGAAGGATGTGATCAGTCTGAGCATCGGTGAGCCCGATTTCGTCACCCCCGAGCCGATCCTCCGCGCTGGCGTGGACTCGTTGTTGCGCGGGGAGACCCACTACACCAGTAATTCCGGGCTGATGGAACTGCGGGAAGCCCTTGCGGAGCATCTCGATCGCCTCTACGGCGTCTCTTACGATCCGGAGTCGGAGCTCCTGATCACCGTGGGGGTATCCGAGGCCCTCTACCTCGCCGTCAATGCCATCCTGGATCCGGGGGATGAGGTGATCATCCCTCAGCCCTGCTTTGTCTCGTATGCGCCGGAGGTCACCCTGGCCGGCGGCGTGCCGGTCACTTTCGCCACGCGGGCTGAGGAGGACTTTCAGGTTAATCCCGCCGATATTGAGGCTCGCATTACTCCGCGCACCAAAGCGATTCTGATCGGCTATCCCAACAACCCGACCGGGGCGGTGATGCCGCGGGAAAAGCTCGCCGCTATCGCCGCCCTGGCGGAGAAATACGACCTCCTGGTGATCTCGGATGAGATCTATGACCGCCTGGTTTACGATGGAGCCCATACCTGTTTCGCATCGCTTCCCGGAGCACGGGAGCGCACTATCCTGCTGGGGGGCTTTTCAAAAGACTACGCCATGACGGGCTGGCGCATTGGCTACGCAGCGGCTCCGAAGGAGATCCTGGCGGCGATGCGCAAAATCCACCAGTATACGATCATGTCCGCCCCCACCCCCTCCCAGTATGCGGCCCTGGCCGCCCTCCGGATCGGGGAGGAGTATGTGGAGCAGATGCGCCAGGAATACGATCGACGCCGGCGGTTGATCGTGAAAGGGCTCAATGAGCTGGGCCTGACGTGTTTCGAGCCGAAGGGCGCCTTCTATGCCTTCCCCTCCATCTCCCGCACGGGCATGAGCGATGAGGAGTTCAGCGAGCGCCTGCTGATGGAAGAGAAGGTCGCCGTGGTGCCGGGCAGTGCGTTCGGCCTGGGAGGCGCGGGGCATGTGCGCTGCTCCTATGCAACCGCTTACGAAAAAATCGAAGAGGCCCTGGAGCGGATCGCCCGCTTTATGAAGCGCTACGGTTGAGCCAGGTCGGTTCCTGCGTCCGTCAGCTCCCGAAATCGATGAGTGTTACACGGCGGGCCTCGTCCTGAGGGCTCTGAGGCCAGGATCCCTCTCGGATGGAGGCCCGGTTGGGCAAGTTCTGATCCCGCTGGCAGGCGAGGAAGGCCTCCATGCGCGTCGTGATCCTGGGAGGGGCTGGAAAGATCGGCCGGCTGATCGCCCGCGACCTGGTGGAAGGGCCGGATCCGGCCGGGGAGGTGGTCATCGCGGATGTGGATGAGGCGGCGGCCCTTCAGGTCGCCCGGGGGCTCGGATCCGGGGTCAGGGCGGCGTTCTGTGATCTCCAGGATGTGAGCCGGACCGCCCGTCTGTTGTATGGGGCCGATGTGTGCGTCAACGCCGCGCAGTATGACTTCAATCTCCAGGCCATGCAGGCCTGCCTGGAGGCCGGTGTCCCCTATCTGGATCTGGGGGGGCTGTTTCATATGACCCGCCGCCAGCTCGCCCTGGATGAGGAATTTCGTTCCCGGGGGCTTCTGGCGATCCTGGGGATAGGGTCCTGCCCGGGCCTCTCCAACGTGCAGGCCGCCTACCTGGTCTCCCAGCTGGATCGTGTCGAGCGTTTGCGGATTTACAATGGCAGCCTCCCGTCGGGAGAAGAGGAATTCGCATGGGGCTATTCCATCTCGACCATTCTCGATGAGATCACCATGCGTCCCGTGGTGTTCGAGGAGGGATCCTTTGTGGAGAAGGATCCTCTTTCCGGCGAGGAGTTCTATCTCTTCCGGGAGCCTGTCGGATGGCAGAAGGTTCATCTCTCCCTGCATTCGGAGGTGGCTACCCTGCCCCTGACCTACGGGGAAAAGGGGTTGCGGGAATGCTTTTTTAAGATCACCTTCTTCGGTTTGGGGGAGGAGGCCGTTCGTCGTTTGAAGTTCCTGGCGGATCTGGGATTGGCCGATCGGGAGCCCATCGAGGTCCCCGCTGCAGGAGAGGAGGGGCCCTCCCGGGTTCGGGTGCGCCCACGGGATGTGCTGGCGGAGGTCCTGCGACGCCGTCCGGCGGCACAGGAAGCTTCTCGCTCCGGCTATAAAGACGTCGCCACCGAGGCATGGGGATGGCGAGGTGGGAAACCGGTGCGCTTGCGCGTGGACACGGTGGCAGGCCCCAATCCCCGTTTTGAGGGCAGCGGAGGGACCATGATGGTGGCCGTCCCGGCCGCCGAGGTCGCTCGCTGGATCGCTCGGGGCGAGATCCCCCAGCGCGGCGTGTTTCCACCGGAACAGGTGGTGGAGCCCATGCGGCTCTTCCGGGCCCTCGCTCATCGTGGCGCATGGACGGAACGCATCGTGGTGGAACCGGTGGAGATAACCGGGGCGGCCGCTTAACCCTGCCACCGCATTGGGCGGGAATGACAGCGCCGGTCTTCTCCGGACGGCGTTTGGGCCAGGGGTCTCCCTTCGTTGGGGCCGGGCTGCCGCCGAAGGCGGCCCGCCCGGCCCCACAGGCCCTTCAGAGGCAGGATCGGTGAACAGGGGTTGGCTTTTCCGTGCTCGCCCTCCGCCCTGGGGGAAGCATATCCAGCAGAGAGGGTGGGAACGCCACGCCAGGCCCCGGCGGGTGGCCTGTTTCTCCTTCAGAGGAATCACCATTCATCTTCATCTTCTTCGTCTTCCTCTTCCTCCAGTGCGAATTCCTCCTCCCATTCTTCCTCTTCGTCGAGGCCCAGCTCCTCTTCTTCCTCCAGGACCTCTTCCTCTTCCTCCCACTCCTCTTCTTCGGCCTGGGTATAGGTCAGGCAGCCCATTTCCGGATCCAGCTCGATTTCATCGGCCGTGCACATGCCGGCCTCCAGATAAACACAATCGACATAATGGCATCGAATGCGCGGCATAGGCTCCTCCTCATCCGGTAGATTTCGGATCAGGTCTGATTCGGTGATCAGGCGCTCGTCCGTTCCAGCGGAGGGCTTTTGGGGCCAGGCCGCCCCCCGACGTGTTGTTTCATCCCCTCTCCATCTCGGAGCCCAGCGGCGGATGTCCGATCAAATGAATGTCTGATAGAAGCGAAATCCACACACCCCCAGCAGCAGGGTGATGAGGATCGCCGAGGTCACGCACCAGCTGCACCACGCGTGAAGGACGAACGCCTCAATGGCGGTGAGATACATGGAGAAAAGCCAGCCTCCCAGGGCGATGGCGAAAGAGAGCGCAACGGTCCACATCCGGAGGGAGGCATGGCTTCCCCAGAACGGAAAGGCGAGGGCAGCGAGAACCAGATACGCCCCCAGCCCCCAGGCAGCCACCGGGATTCCCAGCAGCTCCGCATAGGGGCTGTTGTTCACCACATCACAGCCCCGGAACCCGATGCAGATCAGGCCCTCTCCGCGGATCTTGCTCCACGTGAGATATCCGGCGACCCCTGCCCCGGCCAGGGCCAGGGCCAGCTGGAGGAGGGAGAGCGTATCCTTTTGCGCCGTTGCGACGCGCGGTGCCATCAGGTCCTCCGCCGGATCAAATCTACTGACCCTGTTGCAGCAGGGTGTCGATATAGGTCTCGTAGAACGTCACATCGTAGAGCCCTTCGATCTTCTCGCCGTTGATGAAGATGGTGGGCGTGGCCCGCACCCCTCGCTGGCGGCCGGCGTCGGCGGCGCTGCGAACGAAATCCCGATATTTCCCGGAAAGCAGACAGTTCTCAAAGGCCCCTCGATCCAGCCCCACCCGGGTCGCAAAGCCGATGAGCCGATCATCGGAGAACCAGCCCAGGTTCTCCCCGCGCTGGTTGGCGAACACCATGTGCTCATATTCCCAGAACTTCCCCTGTTCCGCCGCGCAGGCCGCGGCCTCCGCCGCACGGAACGACTCCGGCCCCAGGAAGGGGAAATACCGGAAAATATAATATACCTTCCCGGCTTTCACATACTTCTCATCCAGGCGCGGCGCCACCTCCCGGGTGTAACGGGCGCATACCGGGCACTGGAAGTCCGAATATTCCTCGATGACAATCCTGGCCTCGGGATTCCCCTTGTAGGGATAGCCGTCCGGCGTCAAACCTGTCGGATAGTCGACCGCACCGACGGTCGCCGCCGGTCGGCTGGTCCATAGCTGATATCCGATGAGGGCCACGACCCCAAGGATCACCACGATGATGAGCAATGCGAGCAGCTGGGGTGGGGGAGAAGCACGGGTGGCTTTCGGGCTCCGTTTGCTCATAAAGCCCTCCCCATGGCCGTGGATGGAAGGATCTCCGGTGCGTCGATCAGGTCCTGTAAATCGACCCAGACTTCGGCCATGATCGTTGCGCCGGCCGGAAGCGCCCGGATGCCCTCCGGAAGGATCACCAGGCCGTTCGCCCGGGCCATGGCGCTCAGGATATGGGAACCCTGAAGCCCGCTCAAACGGGCCTGGAACTGGCCGTCCTCATAAACGATCCGTGCCCGGAAATAGGTCTCACGCCCGTCGCTGGAGACCGGCTCGGCCAGGCGCACCGGGATACGCGGGCGCTCCCAGCGGGGATAGCCGCCCATCCGGCGCAGAACGGGGCGGACGAACTGATCGAAGGTGATCATGGCGGAGACCGGGTTGCCTGGCAGCCCGAAGAAAGGAACCCCTCGATAGTGACCGAAGGCAAAAGGCTTGCCGGGACGGATGCGGACTTTCCAGAGGCGGATCTCGCCATGGCGCCCCACCACTTCCTTCACCCAATCGTAAACGCCTACAGAAGCCCCCGCTGAGGAGACGATCAGATCCGGATGGTGCGCAACGGCCTCGTCCAGCAACCGTTGCAGATCCTCCGGGTCATCCCGGGCGATCCCCAGCACAACGGGCTCCGCTCCCGCCTCCAGGGCCTGGGCGGCCAGGGCCGTCCGGTTCGTTTCATAGATGCAACCTGGGGGAAGCGGCCGGCCGGGCTCGATTAGCTCATCGCCGATCGCCAGCACGGCCATGCGCGGACGGCGATGGACCGGGATTTCGAAACGGCCCAGGGCGGCCAGCAGGGCCAGAGCCCCGGGCGTGAGCACCGTGCCCGGCTCCAGCGCGATGGTTCCTCGAGCCACATCCTCTCCGGCCGGGCGAACGAACTCGCCGGGTTGAACGGCCCGGAAGACGGCGATCATCGGTGGAAGCGGACGGCCGGGACCCCCGGGATCATCGGTGTCCTCCACCGGGATCACCGCGTCCGCGCCGGAAGGGAGCGGCGCCCCGGTCGCAATCCGCACCGCCGTTCCCGGTTCGATCGCCCCGGGGAACGGATGACCCGCGGCCGTCTCCCCCAGCACCCGAAGGCGGATGGGATGTTCCCGATGAGCCCCCCGGGTGTCCACCGCGCGCACCGCGTAGCCATCCATAGCGGAGTTGGGGAACGGAGGAAGGTCATGCTCGGCCCGGATCGCTTCGGCCAGAACCCGCCCCAGGGCCTTCGGCAATACAACGGATTCTGGAGGAAGAGGCCGAAATTCCTCCAGGATCATCCGGCGGGCTTCATCCACCTGCACCCATTCCTGAACAGCGGCCATCGAACTCGCCTCCAGGCGTTCCCGGGCCGGTTCCCAGCGATCCCGAGGCAGAAACATCGGAGAAAACGCTCCGCGGTTGCCCTGATCCAGGGCCGATCGGGTGAATCCCCGGAAAGGATCCGCGACGCTGAGGGCTGCTCATCCCCGGCGTGCCGGATTTAGTGTAACGAGGGAGGAAAGGCCTGTCAACTATCCGTGGGATGATCGGGCGGACCCGGCCCCCTAACCGATTTTGGCATCTGGATCCACATCGAGATCCAGGGATGCGAAGCGACCGGCCCGGGCATGCAGCGCGGCCGCCGCGCCGATCATCGCCGCGTTGTCCGTGCAGAGCCACGGGGGTGGAACATAAACCGGAACCGGGGCGCGGCGGGCCATCTCTTCCCGGAGCTGGCGGTTGGCGGAGACGCCGCCGGAGATCAGGATGGCCTGGGCTTCATAATGGCGCAGGGCCTCCAGGGTTTTCGTAACCAGCTGCTCAATGACCGCTGCCTGGAAGGAAGCGGCCAGATCCGCCACCGGAAGCGGTTGCCCTCCGAACCGCTCCACGATCCGAAGGACCGCGGTTTTCAGCCCGCTGAAGCTGAACCAGAGGGGATGATCCACCCGGGGAAGCGCCGGAAAGGGAAACGCCCGCGGATCGCCTTGCTGGGCCATGCGCTCGATGGCTGGCCCGCCCGGGAACCCCAGGCCCAGGAGGCGCGCCACTTTATCGAAGGCCTCCCCGGCGGCGTCATCGATGGTCCAGCCCACCCGACGGTGATCCAGGAGATCCCGCACCCAGATCAGCTCCGTGTGGCCGCCGGAGACGATGAGCGCCAGGAAAGGGAAGGGGAGATCCCCGGTGGGGTTTCCTTCGACCCGAAGCCGATGGGCGTAAAGATGACCTTCCAGGTGATTGACGGCGATCAGGGGCTTGTGGCGGGCGAAGGCCAGGGCCTTGGCGAAGCTCACCCCCACGACCAGAGAACCGGGCAACCCCGGTCCGTAGGTCACCGCAATGGCATCGATGGCCTCCCATGGGAGGCCGGCCTGGGCCATGGCCTCCCGGGTCACCGGCACGATGGCTTCCACATGCATCCGGGCCGCGATCTCCGGGAAAATGCCGCCGTATTTCGCGTGAAAGGCCGCCTGAGAAGCCACCACGTGGCTGAGCAGGATGCGGCCGTCTTCCA
This sequence comes from Candidatus Thermoflexus tengchongensis, assembly GCA_016842085.1. Classification (GTDB taxonomy): domain Bacteria; phylum Chloroflexota; class Anaerolineae; order Thermoflexales; family Thermoflexaceae; genus Thermoflexus; species Thermoflexus tengchongensis. Next base: position 60,148 of record JAEVEX010000042.1, read on the forward strand.
CCACCGCGGCCGCCGTTTCATCGCAGGATGTCTCAATGGCCAGAATCCGCATCGGTCGAGATCCCTCCATGTGAGCGGTCCGCCACGGGTAGAGCGATCAAAGGCTTCCCCGGACTTCCCGGGCATTCCACAGCTGGATGAAAGGACTTCAGCAGGGCGGGATGCCTTTGGGGCCTGCCTGGCTCCCGGGCGTTCTCTCTTTCCCTCTCCGTGGGGTGGACCAGGGGAGAGGGAAGGGAGGACCGGTCAGGAGTTCACCGGTTTCCAGACCGCCTCTCCCGGTGGCTCTCCCGGGCTCGCCTCCACTGTAAATTCTGCCACCTGGCCACCGGTGATGCGCACCAGATCGGCGAAAGAAATGGGGAACAGGGCGTTGCGGGCGCCCGCTGCTGCCCAGAGGGTTTCATAACGGGCGAGCGAGGCATCGATCCAGACCTCCAGGGGCATCGCATGCGCCACAGGAGGCACCCCGCCGACCTCATAGCCGGTCACCCGCAACACCGTTTCGGGATCCGCGATCCGGATGCGTTTGCGGGAGATCCCCCACAGGGCGGCCAGGAGGCGCTGGTCCGCTTTTCGATCCCCGGCCACCAGCACCAGCCGGGGATCCTCCCCTGCGATGAACAGCAGCGACTTGACGATCGCTCCCAGCGGGCATCCCACCGCCGCTGCCGCCTCCACAGCGGTTGCGGTGCTTTGATCCAGAATCCGCACCGGGGTTCCGGGAAGATGCTGTTCCAGGAACGTTTGCACATCCTGAGGGCCACGGGCGGACATGGATGTCCTCCTGGAGCACGGAATGTCCCTGTCGCAGGTCCGGGCCGCTGCTCCGCTATTCTAACGCAACTTGCAACCCGCGCATCCGGATTCAGAGCGGCCGGCGATCCATGTCGTCGTCCTGGGCCGGCCTCCACTCGAAAATCCCAGGAGGAGGCCCGCCTTGGCTTCTGTGGGCGTCAAATATGGAAGGGCCATCGATCGTGTCCTTGACGAGCCTTTCGGCCTTTTATAGAATCCCCCCGGTTTCGTCAACCGGAATCTGGACAATGTGGAATTCGGAGGGAAAGATGGACGATCGGGCTCCGGACGGGGTGTGGATCGTGTTCCTGACCCTCTTTCCGGGCTGGCTATCGAGTATTCTGAAATCAAGAGGCCTCCCATGAGCTCCCCGAAACATCCGATGGAAGAAGCCAGCGAGGCCCGGGCGGTTCAGCGCTCGGGCGTCCGTCTGGAATCCCTGATCGCAAATGAGGCGATTTGCGAGAGCGTTGCGGTCTCTCATTTAGCGGCCAATCGGATCCAGGCTCAACGCTCCGCGTTCTGGATCGCTCGCGGCGTGCAGATGGAGTTCCGGCAGAGCGCGGTCGGTCTGGCCGCCTCCCGGGAGGCGACGCTGAGGGAAAGCCAGGCAGGGGCGGTGTGCGCGCGGATCGTCCGAATCGAAGGGGGGCGGGCGGGTTTCATCCTGGCTCATACCATAGAGGGGAAACCGGAGGGGGTCCTGGCCTCCTGGATCGGGTTGCTGATCGGGTTGATCCTGGGTATGCTTTTAGGCTGGCAACTCCGGCGATTCCATCGCTGATTCCCAGCAGGGGTTTTCGGAGGCTGGGGATCCGCGGAAGCGGCGAGGCTGGCCCTTCCGGTTCTTTCCCCCTCCCCGTCGCTCAAAGGGTCACTGAGGGAGGGGGAGGTCATCCCGTCTCCATAGAATTCACGTTCAACGGTGTAAGCCCGATCTATTCCATCTGGCGAGAGGTGGAACCATGGCGGAGCTGGTGTTAAACGCGAAGCCGCGGACGGTAACGGGAAAGCAGGTGAAAGCCCTCCGCCGCCAGGGGTGGATCCCGGCGGTGCTTTACGGCCGGCACATCCAGCCGATGACCATCCAGGTGGAAGGCAAGGAGCTTCAGCGGATCCTGGCCCAGGCTCGCGGTGGCACCCGTCTGATCACCCTCCACGTGGATGGCGAGACCCACCTGGCCCTGATCCGGGAGGTGCAGCGGGAGCCGATCCACCGGGAGATCCTCCACGTCGATTTCCAGGCGGTGGAAATGACCGAGAAGATCCGTGTGGAGGTCCCCGTGGTGTTTGTGGGGGCTTCCCCCGCGGTGGAGCGCGGGGAGGGCATCCTGGTGCATGGGCTCACCCATGTGGAGATCGAGTGTCTCCCGAAGGATCTCATCGAGGCCATCACAGTGGATCTGAGCCGTCTGGATCGTGTGGACGCGGCGATCTATGTGCGGGATCTCCAGGTGCCTCCCGGGGTCACGGTGGTGAGCGATCCGGATGAGCTGATCGCCCTGGTGACGGCGCCGGCCGCGGAGGTTCTGGAAGAAGCGGCGCTGCCGGCTGAAGCTCCTGAAGTGGAAGTCATCGGCCGTGGGAAGAAGGAGGAGGAAGAGGAAGAAGAATGAAGGCGCCTTTCCCGGTGCGCTCCCAGCAGGGATGAGCCAAAACACGCGAAAGCAGGCGGCTCCTCCCCCTACGGCTCTCCGGATCATGGGGAAAGGTGGCCGGGATTTCCCGGGCTGCGGGGAGCGATCCCGATGCCCCGCAGCCCGGAAACCCTCTATGGGGCCGCTTCATTCTCCCCGCACCATACGTCGTGCGATCTGATTGTGCCGCTCGATCAGACGTCCCTCTTCCACCGTAAGCAGCACGCCATCCTCGATGATCGTCTTCCCCTGGACAACCACGAGGTCTGCCGGACGGGGGTGGCAGAACACCAGGGCGGCCATCGGATCATGGAGGGCCCCCGCGTAATCCAGGCGATCCAGCCGCCATGCGGCGAAATCCGCCGCCTTCCCGGGGGATAGCTGCCCGATATCGTCCCGCCCCAGGACCGCGGCGCCGCCCCGGGTGGCCAGCCAGAGGGCTTCCTCCGCTGTGAGGGCATCGGGCCGTTCCAGGGCGACCCGCTGGAGGAGCATGGCCTGCCGCGCCTCTGCCAGCATGTGGGAAGCATCATTGCTGGCGCTGCCATCCACCCCCAGCCCTACCTTCACCCCCTGGTCCAGCATGGCGCGGATCGGAGCGATGCCGGAGGCCAGGCGCATGTTGGAGCTGGGACAATGGGCGACCCCAGCGCCCGTCCGGGCCAGGAAGGCGATCTCTTCCCGGTTGACGTGCACCATGTGCGCAAACCACACATCCGGACCCTCCCAGCCCAGCTCCATCGCATAAGCCACTGGCCGCCGGCCAAAGCGCGCCAGACAATACTCCTCTTCGTCCCGGGTCTCCGCCAGGTGGGTATGGAGCATCACGCCATACTGGCGGGCCATGGCCGCCGCCTCCCGCATGAGATCGGGAGTGACGGAGAAGGGGGAACACGGGGCCAGGGCTACCCGACACATCGCGTAAGGCCGGGGGTCGTGATAGGTTTCGATGACCCGCTGCATGTCCTTCAGGATGGCGTCCTCCTCTTCCACCACCGTATCCGGCGGAAGGCCGCCTTTCGATTCGCCCAGGGACATGGCGCCGCGGGTGGCATGAAACCGGATCCCGATCTCCTGAGCGGCCCGGATCTCATCGTCGAGCCGCGCGCCGTTCGGGAAGAGATACAGGTGGTCGCTGGTGGTCGTGCATCCGGAGTGCAGGAGCTCGGCCATTCCCACCAGGGCGCTGATATAAACCGCCTCCGCGTCCATACGCGCCCAGATGGGATACAGGGTGCGCAGCCAGTCGAACAATTTCGCGTTCTGAGCGATCACCCGGGTGAGGGTCTGGTAGAGGTGATGATGGGTGTTCACCAGGCCCGGGATCACCACCATGCCGCGGGCGTCGATCACCCGATCCGCCTCCGGGGGAAGCGTCGCGGTGGGACCCACCTGCTCGATGACGCCATCCCGGGCGAACAGGCCGCCATCCGGGATGCAGCGTCGCGCATCGTCCATGGTGACCAGCATCTCTGCGTTGCGCACCAGCAGGGTCGGCATCGGCAGGCCTCCAGAAGGGAGTGGGTGATGAGTTCCATGCCGGAATTGGAATTCAGGGGGATTTTATACAGGCTGTGAATCCGGCCGCAATTGGGGCTGGGCGCTCGCGAGGCGATGAGGAGGAGATGCAACTGGAGAAATCCAGCTTCTTTTCCCCTGCGTATCTTTTTCAGGATTTCCACCACTCCGCAGGGAAAGGAGGCTGGAGATGTTTCGCCGGTTATGGATTTCCCCGGTGCTCCTGTTTCTGGGGATCACGGCCTGTGCGGCGCCGGCGGCGCCGGCTACCCCCACTCCTCTGTCTCCGACACCGACTCCCATGCGGGCCGTCTCGCCCACCCCGGTCAGCGGCCCCCCACAGGTCATCCTGAAGAACTTCACCTTTCGGCCGGCCGAATTGGAAGTGACCGTGGGAACCACGGTGGAATGGATCAACCAGGAGGAGTCCGCCTCGCATACGGTGACCAGCGGGACGCCCGATCACCCCAGCGGGGTTTTCGATTCGGGCCGGCTGCGCCCCGGGGATTCGTTCCGCTTCACTTTTAATCAGCCAGGGACCTATGAGTATTTCTGCAGCATCCATCCGCGGATGCGGGGGCGCATCATCGTGAAGCCCGCGCCGGCCTCAGGATCCGATTACTGAGGCTTTCGGGGGCCGGGCGGAGACGAAGACCCCCCGGCCCCCGAATCCTCATTCCCCCTCCATCCTGGAGGGAGACGCGGATTCCGCTTCGCGAGGGGCCATCGCAGCGCCTCCGGTAAGCCGGAGCGCTTCCCAGACCTCCAGCTTGCGGGTCACCCGGCGGATCACTTCATCCGTGAATTCGGTGGTGGTCGCCGATCCGCCCAGGTCGGCGGTGGCGATCCCGTCGTAGATGCTCTCGAAGACCGCCTCGTAGATGGCCCGGCTGGCCCGCTGAGCGGCCTCATCTTCGATGAACGAAAGCAGGGCGGCTCCTGCCAGGATCATCGCCATGGGGTTGGCGATGTTTTTCCGGTAAAGGGCCGGGGCGGTGCCATGAGGGGCTTCCGCCATGACGACCCGGATCTGGAGTCGATCATCGAAGGAGAGCAGCAGGGACTCGCTCCCCGCGATGGAGCCGAACATCTGGAGGATCAGGTCGCTGAGCAGATCGCCATCGCGGTTGAGGCATGGGATCACCAGTGGCTCGGCGGCCCGGGTGAAGAGCAGGGCCAGCGTGGCATCGATGAGCTGGGGCTCATAGCGCACATCCGGATAGCGCCGGGCCGCCGCGTCCAGCTCCTCTTTGAACATCCCTTCATAAATCCGGCTCACCGTCCACTTGGGCCCTCCGAAAACCTTCGCCCCGATGCGCCGGGCATACCAGAAGGCGAACTCCGCCACCGCCCGGCAGGTCCCCCGGGTGATGCGATCCAGCCGGTAGGCGGCCTCCTCCAGCCCTTCCCCTTCCCGCCATTCCCGTGCGTTGTAGGCGTCCTCCACGGCCATGCGCACGATGGCCACCGGCCCCACCACCCCGCCGATCGGCCGCACCCCCGGGATACGGCGGCCAACCCGGAGGATCACCTTTCCATCAATATGTTCCCGAAGGAGGGCGTTGGGGCTGCCCACATCGGACGGATCCTCCGGCGTGATCGTGGCGGCCTTCAGGCCCAGCCCGGCCTCCTTCATGGCCTCCGCCGCTTCGATCACCACTCCGTTGCGGGTGCGCCGCCGGTTCTCCAGACTCAGGTCGAATCGGAGAAACCGCAGAGGAATACGGGTCACCCCGGGATCCAGCACGCGCAGCGCTTCCTCCAGGAGCTCCTGCCCGGTCTGATCCCCCTCCATCACGACAATGGTCCATGGGCTTTGCCGGTTCCACTTCATCGATAAGCCCCTCCCGGTTCGTGGATGGGAAGTTCCCCCTATTGGATGCCATGATGGCGCGGAGCCCGCCATGCTTCCAGGCATCCCCGGCCCTGGAATGCAACCCTCACGCGGTGAATTCCGGGCCTCACGGTTGCCGCCGTCACCGGCCGCCCCTCCCAGCGGAGGTCGAAATCGGCCACCGGGCTGTAGATCCAGATCTCTCCCTCTGTCCATGGCGCCCGGAGGAGTTCCCAGCGCCCGCCTTCTTCTCCTTCTTCCAGCCCGATGATCTCCTCCCCGGGTGGCAGGCGGAGGGTGGATCCGATCCACTGAAACCCTGGCTGGACCGACCGCAGGGTCCAGAGGGCCGCGCCGTGCGGGGGCAGCACCATGGAAAGCCGCCCCTCCAGCCGTCGCGCCATCCGGGACCAGAACTCGAACCCCCACGCGTCCTCCGGGAGCCCCAGGGCCTGGAGGGGGATTTCCATCCGCCACGGACGATCTTCCGGGTTCAGCAGGCCGATCCATACCACCGGCGCCCCGGCGAGTTCCCGGCGCAGGAGGAGGACGCGGGGGAATTCCTGCTCCAGCAGATCGATCACCATCGGCCGTTGCCCATGAGGGGGGAGCATGGCGGACCACCATGTCCGGCGCTCTTCCTTCAGTTTGAAGACCGGATCGCTGTCGATCACCATCCCGCCGCTCATGGCGATGACGGTGATCAGCAGGCGAACTTCCTCTTCGGAAAGGAGCGTGTTCTCCGAGCGCAGCAGCAGGCAGTCGGGATCGTTCCACCACCAGCGTTGATGCATCCAGGCGCGTGTGAGGGTGTTGCGGGTAGCGTTGCGAGCGGCGGGGAGACTTCGTTCGCGGCGGAAGAGGAAGCTCAGGCCAAACATGCGGGGCGCCCAGTGGGGGGCGACGTCTGGCCCAATCCGCATGCCATCAACCAGCCCGATGGCCGGTCCCAGGGGGCATCCACATCCCAGCAGGAAGGCCTCTTCGCCTGCCGCCTCCCGGATGGCCTTCAGGCCCCGCCGGAGGGCCTGCGCCCGCGTGGCTTTGGGATCATAGCGACGCCCGGGCAGCGCGGCCGCATAGAGGAAGTCCAGCTTGAGATAAGGGAACCCCCATCGGTGGACCACCGTCTGGATGAGCTCCCGGAGCCATGCCTCCACCCCGGGATGCGTGGGGTCCAGCGCTCGAAGCCAGCGATACCAGTTGAAGCCGGCGGAGACCGGCCGTCCGCGGGCATCCCGCAACAACCAGTCCGGATGCTCCCGGGCGATCCGGGCATCCGGCCAGGCGAGGAAGGGGGCCAGCCACAGCCCCGGGGTGAAACCGGCCTCCCGGATCGCATGAGCCAGTGGAGCCACTCCCTCCGGGAAGCGGGGGCTGAACTGCGTCCAATCCCCTACCGCCGCCTGGAACCCATCGTCGATCTGGATCAGATCGACAGGAAGCCGATGGCGATGTTCGATCAATGCCTTCAGATTCTCCAGGATGTCTCGGGCCTGCACGCCGGTGTAATAGAAATACCATGAGCACCAGCCGGAAGGTGCCTGCGCCCGCGCCCGGGGACGCATCGCGCGGGCGACCGCCTCCGCATAGCCTCCAAAGGGATCCGGATCCGTGGCGTCCCGCCATTCCACCCAGATCCACTCCGAGGCGATCTCCTCTTCCGGGTCGATCCGGATCCCATCCAGTTCGGCGTAAACGCGGAGCCGGGGAACGCCTCGCAGATCCAGCTCGATCTTGACGAACTGATCGGCGGTGGTGATCTGGCCGAGGATCAGCGCGCGCTCGCCGATGATCAGAGCCGCGACCAGATCGCTCCGGCGGACCCCTTGAGGCCCAGGGGGGAGGGCGACATCGAAAGTCATGGGCGCGCCCAGAGGCCCCCATAGCGTGCCGGAGTCTGGGGCGGCTGCGGGGGTGGTCCCGCTGAAGCTCCAGGAGTGGAATCCGTTCTGATAGAACCGCCATCGGGAGGAGGGAAGGGGAGCCTGGAGCTCGCCGGTCAGGATGGCCACACGACGCGTGGAGGCAGGGGAAGCCCCTCGACGGCGAACCCGCAGGCGGGCGGCCGCGGCCCCCGGATAATGACGCAGGATCCACACCGCTTCCCATCCGTCTGTCTGGAGGACCTCCACCTGTTCCTGAAATGCCCCGTGAAGATCCTGTCCGACAGCGGAGGATTCCCCGATCAGGCGCCAGGATGAAGGAGGCCGCATGGAGCCATCCGTCATCTCCAGGGCAATCCCGGTGGTCCAGCGGATGCCGGAGGGATCTGCGAAGACGAACATCCTTCTCCTTACCGGTGAGGAATGAGGGTCTTATCTCGCTGGCCTCATCTGCCTGGGGGATAGACTCGATTCATCCAACCGAAAGATGTTCCCCTCCCCACCGCCTGGAGAGGCGTGGGGAGGGGAGCTATCCCCGCCTTTCCCATCCGAGACCGCTGGGGGATCCTATGGGATCAGGAGCACTTTGCCCACGGTCTGGCGGGAAGCCAGCCGGCGATGGGCGTCGGCGGCCTGTTCGAGAGGGAATGTGGAGTCGATGAAGACTTTCAGCTGACCTGTGGCCACCAGATGGAGCACCTCTCCGGCTCGCCAGAGCAGCTCCTCGCGGGTGAGCAGATAGTGCCACATGGAGGGCCGTGTCAGGAAGAGCGAGCCTTTCTGGTTCAGGATCTGCGGATCCATCGGGGGAACGGGGCCGCTGGATTGTCCGAAGAGCACCATATAGCCTCGCGGCCGGAGACAGTTCAGGCTCTTCTCGAAGGTGTCTTTGCCCACCGAATCGTAAACCACATCAACCCCACGGCCATCGGTGAGGCGTTTGACCTCCGCTTCGAAATCCTGTTCGGTGTAGATGATCACCGCGTCGGCCCCCAGGGAACGGACGATCTCGGCCTTGGCGGGGGAGGAGACCGTGCCGATCACCCGGGCGCCCCGGCGCTTGGCCATCTGAACCAGCAGCGTTCCCACCCCACCGGCGGCGGCGTGGATCAAACAGGTATCGCCCGGTTTCAGGGGATAGGTGCTCTGGGTCAGAAATTGAGCCGTGATCCCCTGCAAAAGGACAGCGGCGGCCTGAGGGAAGTCGATGGCTGGGGGAAGTTTCACGAGGCGCTCTGCAGGGACGACGATGTATTCCGCATAGGATCCGGAGACGCCGGCATAAGCAACCCGATCGCCCTCACGGAACCCGGTTACCCCGGGACCAACCGCCGCCACCTCTCCAGCTCCTTCCTGACCAGGGATGAAAGGGAGGGAGATCCGATAGAGGCCGGTTCGGTGATAAGTGTCGATGAAATTCACCCCGATGGCGCGCAATCGAACCAGCACCTGGCCAGGGCCGGGGGTAGGGGTGGGGATTTCATCGACCTGAAGGACCTCGGGACCACCGAACTGGTGAATACGGACAGCGCGCATGGTCTTCCGCCTCCAGGATAAAGGTGGGGATGCCGGGTGTGCCAGCTCTTCCTCCAGACGGGAGCGGATGGGAATCGAACCCACCCCGGGCCGTTCCACGACCCGACACCGGTTTTGAAGACCATCCAGAATCCCGCGGCAAAGCGCGTTTATCGGGCTTTCGGGCTGGCCAGAGCCTCCTCCTTCCCGGAGCGCGATGCTGTCAGGATGCTGTCAGCCGGCAGGGTGGGCTGCGGCCTTGAGGACGGGCCATTTTCCGACTCCCCAGATTTTTCCGTAAGTGTATCGCGCTCCAGGGAAACGTCAAGCTGAACATCCGCGATTTCCTTGCACGGATTTTCTACAAGGCTCCGCCTTCCCCGCCGGTTTCCCCGGTCGGTACGGTTTGCTTAATGTCCTCTTAAACAAAGCATTCAGTTCCGCCAGCGGGCGCTCCAGGGCGTCCCGCTCCGGGCGGCGTCGATGTGCTCCCAGTAGAGCCGCCGGATGCTGGCCTTTTCCATGGCCTGAACGCGGGCGGTCAGCGCTTCCAGGCGTTCTTCCAGGCATTTCACGTAATCGATGGCCACGTCAAGAACCCGCGACACGTGCCCGGCGGCCTCCTTCAGTATCTCCGCCGGAATCTCGCCGCAGGCAGCCTCGGTCATCATCATCCGGGCAGCCTCCAGCAGGTCCAGCACCGAGCATTCCGCCGTCTTTTTCATCGCCGTCCTCCTTTTCCTGTAGCAGCCGAACGATGCGCTCCAAGTTCTCCTTTTCCTTTTCCTGTAGCAGCCGAACGATGCGCTCCCAATCCGCCGGCCTCCAAACGTCCACCACAATCCCGGGAACCTGGCGCAGGATTTCGAGCCACGCTTCCTGAGCGGGAGACAGCTTCCCGCGCTCCGTCTTGAGCTCCGCCAGGATGAGCGGATGGCCCGGCTTCGCCAGCACCAGGTCGGGAAAGCCCGCCGGGCTGCGGATGGAAATCCAGGTCCGGTAAACACTCCAGCCCAGCATTCGAGCCAGGTCCACCACCTGCTGGGCGAACTCTTTCTCCGTGACCCTCGCCACCACGTTCAACCGTCTCCATCGGGGGAAAAGTCCTCCGGGAAGGCCGGAGCGTCCACCACCAGCTCGTTCGCCAGGCTTTCCCGGGCTTCAGAGAGTTCATACGCGCCGAATACGGCATCCGCGCAGAACCACCGGGCCCCGTTCGCCAGCGCCCGCGCGAACAGCATGTTGCGGGGATACTTCTCCCAGGCAGAGCCCGGTCGAACCAGACCGGCTTTCCTGGCGTCCTCCATGCTGAAGACGCTGTCTCCAATTGGCTCCAGCCGGCCATCCGGGCCGCGCTCGAAAAACCGAATGATGCAGCGATGCTCAGAAAGCTCCAGGACGCGATAGTCGTAGCGCCCGCTCTTCTTGATGCGGCTGGCCATCAGCGATGCGCTCATCGCCAGGCGTCCCTGAACGAAGTAGAGCCCGGTGAACGCCTCCAGGGGGGTCAGCCCCAGGCGCTGGCCGATGACGAGCCTGGCCACGGCCTGGGAAAGCGATTTGACATCCGGGAAGTAACCGGACGCCACCATGGCGTGGGCGATGGCATAGAGGGAGCGGAGCTCCTCCGGGATGGATTGCAGCAGCTCCGGCAGCGACGCCGCAGGCTTCGCCAGCTGGCTCATGCTCGCCTCCTCCTTGAGTCTCCTGCGCTCAAGCGCTCTAACCTTTTTGAGTATTCCAGAAAAAAGTTTTTTCGGGTAGTCTCCCTCAATCGTGTTGATATATAATCTACCGCATCAAGACGGTTGAGGGAGCAAAATGGAACACACACGATTAGTTTCGCCCGGTTCCTTCTGCTGGAACCCAGATTGTCCGGATTACGGCAAGGTCGATCTTGGCAATATCGTCAAGTTTGGTTACACGAAGAAGGGCACACCACGCTACCGCTGTAAGACGTGTGGCAAGACGTTTGTGGAAACGAAAGGTACAGTGTTCTACGGTCGCCATCACTCTCCGGAGACCATTTTGGAGTGCCTGGCGCTGTTAGCCGAACGCACCAGTCTGGCGGCCATTCACCGCGTCAAAGGGATCAAGGAAGAGACCGTTTTGGACTGGCTGAGGGAGGCAGCCAGGCATGTGGAAGAGATCGAAGCCCTCCTATTGGCCAATTACCATCTGACGCGTGCGCAACTGGATGCCCTGTGGACGTATGTGGGTCACAAGGGGGAAAAAGGGGGCATCCAGAGCAGGACGACCGGGGCACCTTCTGGCGAGGGACCATCATCGACATCGACACGCGGCTGCGGGTAGGACGAGCGATTGGGAAGGACGAAGAAGAGGTGGCGGCCGCTTTGATGGCCCAACTCAAAGCGCGAGGACATCCCGATGCACCACCCGCCATCGCCACCGATGGCAAGGGGAGCTATCGAGAAGCCATGGTCGAGACCTGGGGGCAGGTGCCTGAATATGCAGGGCGAGGGCGACCGCCGACGCACAAACAAGCCCAACCCGATTGGCACTACCTCCAGGTGATCAAGCATCGTTCCGGGAACCGGTTGACGGGGATCACCATCAAAGTCATCTATGGCGACCCGGAAGAGGTGCGGGAGCTTTTAGGTGAGCATACGGCCTATATTGAGCGCACCCACCTGACGTCCCGGCAGATGAACGGTCGACTGGTGCGCAAGACCTTGTCCTTTTCCAAAGAACGGGAGATGCTCGAGGCTTCCTGCGCGTGGGAAGACTGGGTGTACAACCTGACCCGCCCTGTCAAAACCTTACGCATCGAGGTCAACGACGAGCGACGCCGCTGGCGGCCTCGCTCGCCAGCGATGGTCGCCGGCTTGACCGACCATATTTGGACTGTTAAAGAGCTACTGATGACCGTTGTGGCTCCTGAAGTCATCAACACAAAATAGGGAGACTACC
>JAEVEX010000078.1 GCA_016842085.1 Candidatus Thermoflexus tengchongensis
AGGATGTGCTTAAGATGCACCGCCTGGCAGAGGATGGGGAAGCACTCAGACGCCGTGTCGATGCTTTCCTGGATCAATTCGCCTCCGGCTCTCAGGAGTTGCTCCGGTATGTGGGACTGTTGGGCGACGGCAAACTGGCCCAGGCAACCCATGGCCCATGATTACCGAACTTGACCGTCAAAACTCATTAGGAGCCGCTTCAGTGGCGACGGTCGGGGCGAAAGGCCGGGGCTAAAGCCCCTCCTACCGGGTTGCTGGTGGTAGGAGCCGCTTCAGCGGCGACAACCGTCATGGCGAGAGAAAGCCCTTGTCGGGGCTAAAGCCCCTCCTACCGGGTTGTTCCGATTCGTGGCCTGTAGGAGCCGCTTCAGCGGCGACATTGGTCGGGGCGAAAGCCCCTCTTCAGCGCCGACCTTCTGGTTTTCTGGGGTATGGAGGATCGAGAATGGGTGTGTGGGTGGAGATCACTTATTTCACCGATCCATATTGCTCATGGTGCTGGGCGACCGAGCCGATGCTCTACCGGATCCGGGAGACCTTCCGGGATCAGATCCGGATCCGGTATGTGATGGGGGGGCTGGTTCGGGATATGGCGGAGTTCTACGACGCTCTCAACGATATCCGCACGCCCGCCCAGGTCGCCCCGCACTGGCGGATGGTCTCCCAGCGCTCCGGCCAGCCGATCGACGAGAAGCTGTGGCTGGAGCTGGACGACCCCCATTTCTCGACGTGGCCGGCCTGCATTGCCATTAAGGCCGGGTTCCTGCAGGGGGAAGAGATCGGGGAACGCCTCCTTCGCCGCTTCCGCCGGGCGGCCCTGACCGAGCGGAAGAACATCTCCCGGCGGGAGGTGCAGGAGGCACTGGCCCGGGAGGTGGAGGGGCTGGATCCGGCGCGCTGGCGGGAGGATCTGGAAAACGGCCGCGCGGAGAAGGCGTTCCAGGAGGATCTGGAGGAGTGCCGGCGTTATGGGGTAACCGGGTTTCCTACCCTGCTCTTCCGGTATGTGGGGCGGGTGGCGGTTCCAGGGACCCAGCGGCCGGTCCTGGTGGTGGGCCATCGTTCCTATGCAACCTACCGGGAGATCCTTCGCCGTCTGGCTCCCACGCTGGAGGAGCATCCCCCGCGGGCCGTGGAGGAGCTGCTCCGGATCTACGGGCCGCTGACCACCCGGGAGCTGGCGGAGATCTATGGGAAGGATTTGCAGGAGATGCGGGAAGTTATGGGGGCGATGGAGCGGGAAGGGCGAGTGCATGGGATCCCCGCCCCGGGTGGCGAGTTCTGGGCCCTGGCAGCTTCCCCGGTCTCTCCCCCGTGAGGAGTTCGATTCTTCCCCTTTCGGAATTGACATCATGTGGAGCTCCGGCGACAATCGGCGTGGGCGCTCCGGCCCATGGAGGCAAGGCGCGTGTTCACGATCTGGACGCTGGGACATTCGAACCGGGGGTTAGAGGAGTTTCTGGAGCTCCTTCGAATGGGTCGGGTGGAGCGGGTGATCGATGTGCGGCGGTTCCCCTCCTCCCGACGGTATCCCCATTTCTGCGGGCCTGCCCTCGCTGCGGCCCTGGCGGCGGCCGGGATCGGTTACCTCCACCTGCCGGAACTGGGTGGGCGGCGTGCCCCGCGCCCGGATTCCCCCCACATCGCCTGGCGGACGCCGGGGTTCCGCGGGTATGCCGATTACATGGAGAGCGAGGACTTCCGGCGCGGGCTGGAGCGGGTGATCGAGGAGGCCGGGCGCTCCCGGATCGCGCTGATGTGCGCCGAGCGGTTCCCATGGCGCTGCCATCGGCGGCTCATCGCGGATGCGCTGACGGCGCGGGGGATCCGCGTGGAGCATATCCTGGATCAGGACCGTCGGGTCCTGCATCAGCTTCCCCCGTGGGCGCGCCTGGAGGAAGGGCGGCTGTTCTACGATGGATCTCCCGCGCCCTGGGGGGTGCAGGGGGATCTGTTCCCGGAGGGTTGACGGAGATGTCATCGCGCGCGAGGGATCTCGGGGAGGCGGAGCGAGCTTCCGTCGAGGAGGCGGAAGGCGCTCCCCATCGCCTGCGGGTCACGGCCGGCCTGATCCTGGGGCTGTTCCTGGCAGCTCTGGAGGCCACCGTGGTGGCCACGGCTATGCCGCGGGTGATTCAGGAGCTGGGGGGAGTTTCGCTCTACAGCCTGCCCTTCGCCCTGTATCTACTCCTGGCCACGGTCTCCGGGCCGATCTGGGGCCGGGCCTCGGATCTGTATGGCCGGCGACGTCTGTATCTGACGGCGGTAGGGATCTTCCTGCTGGGTTCCGCCCTCAGCGGGGCGGCGCGCTCGATGCAGATGCTGATCGGGGCGCGCGCGCTTCAGGGGTTGGGCGGTGGAGGCCTGCAAACGCTGACCTTCACGCTGGTGGGAGAACTTTACCCGTTGCGGGATCGGGCGCGGGTGCAGGGCTGGATCAGCGGGGTGTGGGGGTTCTCCGCTCTGGTGGGCCCCCTGGTCGGTGGGTTGATTGTCGATCATTTCTCGTGGCGATGGGTATTCTATCTGAACCTGCCCTTCGGACTTGCGGCGATGTCGCTGGTGGGCCGGGGGATCCCAGAGACCCGGCTGAAGTCGGGAGTGCAGGTGGATCTGGGGGGCGCGGCGTTGTTCGCCCTGGGGGCTGGAGCGCTGATCTACGGCCTGGAGCTGGAATCCCCTTCCGCCCTGATCCTGGCCGCTCTGGCCATGATCGGTTTCGTGCTCTTTGAACGACACCAGGCCCTTCCTCTGATTCCCTTTCCCGATCTGCGCCGGCCGTTTGCCTTCCGGGGCTTCCTGGGGAACCTCCTCGGCGGGATGGCGTTCTTCGGGATGACGGCTTATATTCCGCTCTTCGCCCAGGTCGCACGCGGACAGAGCGCGACGATCGGTGGGTTGCTGCTATCGCCGATGACCGTGGGCTGGACGGTCAGCAGCGTGCTGACCGCCCGGTGGTTGCCCCGCTGGGGGCCCCGGCCGATGGCCCGCTGGGGGCCGGTGGCGATGGCGGCCGGGTTCGGGGCGTGGGCGATGGCGCGACGGGCGCCCCTGCCCCTTCTGGGCCTCGCGGGCCTGGTGGTGGGTGCCGGGATGGGGGTGGTGATGCTCGCCCTCCTGGTCTGCGCTCAGGAGGAGGCTCCACGGGAAGTCCTCGGGATCGTCACGGGCATGTTGCTGTTCGCCCGCAACATCGGCGGGTCAATGGGAGCAGCGGCGATGGGGGCGGCGCTGGGCTCCGCCCTCACGGCGGGCGGAGAAGCGCTCTTAACGGCCTTCTGGAAAATCCCGGCCCTGGCTCTGGGGCTATCGCTGGGGCTTCTATGGATCGGCCTGAGCGTGCCAGATCTCCCGGAGCGAACCGCTGGACCTCTGGGGAAACAGGAGCTGGTGGTGGAGCTGGAGAGGTAGTGCCTTGCCCTGGGACAAAGCACCGGTATCCCGGGTTACCTGAACCCTGGTGAGGATCCAAAATGGAGCGAGAAGAGCGATTGTGGACGATTGGGGAAGTGGTTCATCACCTGCAGGAGCGTTTCCCGGATGTAACGCCGAGCAAGCTGCGCTACTGGGAGAAAGCCGGCCTGATCCGCCCCCGGCGCACCCAGGGGGGACATCGGCTGTATTGCCCGATGGATGTGGAGCGGCTGGCTCTGATCCTGAACCTGCGGGCGCGCCATCGACTTCCCCTTCCCGTGGTGCGGGCGCTGCTGGATCGTCTGGAAGAGGACCCGGCGTTGAACCTGGGCGCGGTCGAGGCGCTGCTGCAGGTTCTTCAGGAATCCGAGGGGGAAAAGCTCGTCGCGCTGACGGCCGAGGAGGCCGCTCGACGGGCGGGGATCTCCATGGAGCAGCTCCGTCGGATGGAAGCCCTGGGCCTTCTGCCGGATGGGAGGTCGGATGAAGAACGGCGCTACAATCTGGAGGATGTGGCGCTGATGCGAGTGGTGCGGGACCTGGAGGCGATGGGGATCACGTGTCAGAACCTGGCTTTCTATGTAAGGCTGGTTCGCGCCCAGGTCCGCCATGATCTATCGCTTTACACCCCCCTGGTGGGGGATCTGGATACCGATGCGGAGCGCATCGGGCGGTTCCGGGAGCTTCACCGCCTGATCCAGACACTGATCGGCCTGCTTTACCGCAAGTATGTGCGCCGGGCGCTGATGCGGCGCTGGCTGCGTCGCAGGGCTCGCTCCGCGTAGGGTTCCAGCCTGGAATCGGATTTTCTCCTCCTCTGCACGGCCTGAAGGGTCACCGGGAGAGGTCAACTGCCTCTCTTCGAAGAGCGAGAGGGAGGGTGTGGTGCGCGAGGCCTTGCAGGCCTTTTTTGAGACCAACCGGATCATCGTGTATTCCGTCTACGGCCAGGTTTTCTTCACCATGGGAGTGATCCTGGCCATTCAGAGCCTGCGCCACAGCCGGCTGCGGCTGGCGCAAGCCCTCCCCTGGCTGGCGCTTTTCGGGATCCTGCATGGCCTCCATGAGTGGGGCGATGTGTTCATCCCCATCCAGGCGACCTACCTGCCTGCCTTTCTGGTCAAGCTGCTGCACATCGCCCAGGTGTTCCTTCTGGCGCTCTCCTTCCTCTGCCTGTTTCAGTTTGGGATCGGGACCCTCAGCCCGCTGCCCCCTCCATGGCGATGGGCCTTCTGGATCCCCACGGGGGTGTTCCTGGTGTGGTTGCTGGGCCCCTTCTACCTCGGCCTGACGATGATCCCGGAGATCGAGGACTGGCACGCCTTTGCTTCGGCTCTGGCGCGCTACAGCCTGGGGCTTCCGGGCGGGTTGATGGCCGCTTATGGCCTGCGGGTCCACGCTCATCGTCACATCGCCCCCCTGGACCTCCCGGACATCCTTCGAACCCTCCGGATCGCCGGGCTGGCGATGGCGGGGTATGGGATCGCGGGGGGGCTTCTGGGGCCCGCCGTGCCCTTTTTCCCGGGGAACCTGCTCAATGAGGTCGTCGTGTTCCAGGCCGCTGGAGTTCCGATGCCGGTCTGGCGCTCCATCCTGGGCCTGATCCTGCTGATCGCTCTCCTCCGTTCCATAGAGGTTTTTCAGGTGGAAATCGATCGCCGGCTGGAGGAGATGGAGCGAGCGAATATCCTGGCCATGGAGCGGGAGCGGATCGGGCGGGACCTCCATGACCGCATTCTTCAGCAAATTTATGCCGCCGGGTTGCTGGCGGAGGTCCTGCGCGAACAATGCGGGCCCGACACGACCATGAGCGAAGTCCTGGATCGAATCCTGCTCTCCCTGAACCGGGCGATCGAAGACATCCGGCTTTACATTTCCACCCTGCAGGGCGTCTCCCGGCCCGGGCATCTGCGTTCACTGCTGGAGGAGATGGCTCGCGATCCCCGCTTCCGGAGCCTGATCGATATTGAGGCACGGATAGAGGTTCCGGATCTGCCCCTGGAGCCCGAGCAGGCGGCTCATCTGGCGGCTATCCTGACGGAAGCGTTCAGCAATGTGATCCGTCATGCCCGCGTCCGCCAGGCGACCCTGGAGGCGCGGATCGAGGATGGCCGCCTGCGGATCGGAGTCCGCGATGAGGGTGTAGGGATGGGACCGGATCATCCGGTGGGGATGGGCTTGCGGACGATGCAGGAGCGCGCCCGGCTGCTGGGAGGGGTCCTGCGCATTGAGAGCCAGCCGGGAGGGGGGACAACGGTATGGCTGGAGCTGCCGGTGGAGCGGAAAGGATGAGGCGGCTGCGGCTCCTGGTGGTGGATGATCATGAGGTCGTCCGGCTGGGGTTGCGATTGCTATTGCAGAACCGGCCGGAGTTCGAGCTGGTGGGCGAGGCGGAGAGCGGGGCGCAGGCGCTGGCGCTGGTGGAGCGCCTGCGACCGGACCTGGTGATCCTCGATGTCCGCCTTCCGGATCGGGATGGCCTGGAGGTTTGCCGGGAGATCACGGAGCGATTCCCCGGGGTGCGGGTTCTCATCCTGACCGCCTATCCGGATGAAGAGTTCATCGTGCGGGCGATCGAGGCGGGGGCCTCCGGCTACGTTTTGAAGCGGGCGGGGAGCCGGGAGCTCATGCAGGCGCTGGAAGCCCTGGCCCGGGGTGAGGCGATCCTGGATCCTGTGGTCACCCGTAAGGTGCTGGAGCAATTCCGGCAACGAGCGCGGACGGCTCAGGCGGATGCCTTCAAAGATCTCACACCGCGGGAACGGTTGATCCTGGCCCGCATTGCGGAGGGCAAGACCAATAAAGAGATCGCGGAGGAGTTGTTCCTGACAGAGAAGACCGTGCGGAACTATGTCAGCATCATCCTGGATAAGCTGGGCGTCTCCAACCGGGTCGAGGCGGCGGCTTATGCCATCAAGCATCGCATTCACGATTTCATTTAAGCTGGAGCGGCACGGCCGGCCTCTTCCAGGTCGCTTTGAGGGTCGCGGGAGCGCCTTCCGTGCCCCCGCGACCCTCAAACGGATTGTTCTCCAGGCCTCGGGGGGAGAGGGGTTTACCGGCGCGACTCCGGATCAGAACACATAAGGAGCCGTGATCGGATTCCGCTTCAGCGCCCGCCACTCGGCCTCATCCACCGGCCGTGGCGGATCCCGCTCCGCGTCCACCGGGCACAGGAAGCCGAAGGGCTCATCGCCATCGTTGATCCAGCGATGCGGCACCTCGGGGGGCACGTAGACGACATCGAAGGGGGTCACCTCAAATACCTCGGGGCCCACCAGGGCCTTGCCCCGACCCCGGATGACGATGATGAAATGGATATGCTGATGTTTCTCCAGGCTGGAGTAGCCCCCCGGAGCCAGCTCGAAGTATCGGAGCTGGAAGCGACATGGAGCCTCGGGGGGGCCACCGATGACGAACCGCGTAACCCCCCGCCAGCCGAACCCCCGTTCTTCTCCGAGGCTGAATTTGTAGGCCTGGGGCTCGATCCCTTCCCACCGGAATCGCTCGGGATGGAACGGGATCCGACGGCCGGTCCCCAGGATCTCCTGAACCGCGGGCTCGCTCATGGTGTGGACCTCCATCCGGACAGATCGCTTGAGCCATTTTAACTCTCCTGTTAAAGTGGGGGGAAATGGCGAGGAGGGAACCGATGGCCGAGCGGATGCTGGCGGCGCGTCTGTATGGGCCGGGGGATCTGCGGCTCGAGGAAGTTCCCGTGCCGGAGCCCGGACCGGGCGAGGTGATCCTCCGGGTGGAGTGCGCCCTGACCTGTGGAACGGATGTCAAGATCTTCCGCCGGGGGCGCCATCCCGCCCTGGGATCGCTGCCTTCCCTGTTCGGCCATGAGGTGGCCGGGGAGATCGTCGCGGTCGGGGAAGGCGTGATGGGTTTCCGACCCGGGATGCGGGTGGTCGCAGCCAATTCCGCGCCGTGTGGCTCCTGTCGGTTCTGTCAGCGCGGGGAATTCAGCCTGTGCCCGAACCTCACCTTCTTCTTCGGCGCCTTCGCTCAATATGCGCGGATCCCCGCGCCGATCGTCCGGGTCAATCTGTATCCGATTCCCGATCATCTCCCCGCGGCGGCCGCGGCGCTGGTGGAGCCCCTGGCGTGCGCCCTGCGCGGCGTCGAGGCGGCGGAGATCGAGCCCGGATCCACCGTCCTGGTGATGGGTGGGGGCGCGCTGGGGTTCATGCTGGCCCATCTGGCCAAATCCCGGGGGGCGTGGGTGGCCCTTTCCGATCCCCATCCGGAGCGCCGGGAGGCCGCCCGGGCCATCGGCGTGGATCTGACCCTGGATCCCCGGGAGGATGTTCGGGCCGCGCTTCAACAGGCCCTGGGAGAGCTGCCGGACGTCGTGATCGAGGCGGTCGGGCGCGTGGAGGCATGGGAGGCGGCTGCGGACACCGTGCGGCCGGGAGGGCGGGTGATCCTGTTCGGCGGATGCCCGGTGGGCACGCGCGCTTCCTTTGACACGGCCCGCCTGCACTACCAGGAGCTCACCCTGCGAGGCGTTTTCCATCATCACCCCCGGTTCGTTCGCGCGGCGTTAAGCCTCCTGAGCGCCGGGCGGGTGCCGGTGGAACGTTTCATCAGCGGAGAGCTTCCCCTCACCCGTCTCCTGGAGGCCTTCGAGCGGATGGAGCGGCGTCAGGGGTTCAAGTTTGCGATCAATCCCTGGGCCGGTTAACCCGGGAGAGGATCGAACTCCCCTGCGGATCCGGATCGCCCGAACCTCCGGCCTATCATCTCTACAAAGGGCGTCCTGCGGCACTGCTCCTCCCCCTGGTTCATCTCTCCGTTGCCCGCATAAGGTCCAGGAGCGCTATGGGCTGGCGGGCGACCGGCACGGGCCGTGGGACGGATGGGGGGATGCGCCCTACCTTCCGCGCGACGCCCCGGCGCGGCCCGGCTCGCCCGGACCTTCGCCGTGGGCGTAATCCAGATCCCGGATGGCACCCAGGTCCTGCTGGTAGAGCCAGCGGGTGAGGCGGCGCCACAGGTCGTGCTCCTCCACCGGGCTGGCCGGCCGGGGGATGTGCAGTGCATCCAGGATGCGGAAACGGTGCGCGTCGTAGGCCACCCGGATGAGTTCGCCGTAGGAGCGGGCCTGGGCCACCGCGGCCCGGTAAATCGTATACCCCACGACGAGGAACCCCACCGCGCCCCCGGCCCAGGAAAGGGCCATCGCCCCGGCATTTGGGGGGAGCCGCCCCAGGGCCCAGAGGGCCAGGTTCACCAGCAGGAGCAGGGCCGCCAGCCCGCTCAGGGTCGCCAGGTTGAGCAGGGCCACCAGGGCTGCGAAGGCCGCATCCAGCCGCTCCTGCAGGGCCTCGGGCAGCAGCGGCTCCAGCCGGGGCCACCAGAACACCCCGTCCAGGCCATAGCGGGTGGTGCTGTAGTCTTCGGCCGCGCGGAGCACATTGCCCAACCGGGTGGGCAGGATGCGATCTTCCCGGGGCGGGAAGTCCCGGTAAAGCCGGGCCTGAAGGTGCGCATACCTGCGGCGGTCGCCAGCCTGAGCGGCCAGGTCGCGGGCGCGGCGCAGGGCCTGCCAGCGCCGGGCCTGCCACCGGATGCCCAGGGCCTGGACCCGGCGCCAGGGCCAGTATCCTTCATAGGTGCGGATGAGGGGACGGGTGAAGGCCTGCAGCAGGTAGGCGGCCAGGGTGATGAGCAGAAGAAGCCCCAGGGTGACCGCGGCCAGGGGGAGGCCCTCCAGGCGGAAGTAATCCGCGGCCGTGTATCCCAGCCAGGGCAGGGACCACCCGGCGGTGAAGAAAAGGAGCGCTCCGAAGAGGAACGCGGGCGCCCAGCAGGCCACGAGGAAGCGCCGGTCCAGCAGGGCCAGGGCCCTGTCCACAAAGGTGGCCAGCATGGCCTAACCCTCCCCTGCGGAGGCGCCGCGCAGGGGCGTGCCGCAGCGGGGACACTTCGGCGTCAGGTCCGGGAACCAGTTCACATCCTCCGGGGCGATCGGGCCGTGCTCCGCACAGCGGTAGGACACCGGCTCCGCGTCCGGGTCGCCGGGCAGGTCGGCCAGCAGGCGCTCTAAAGAGCGCTGCACCTGTTCCTCGGTTGGGCGTCCCTCGTCACGTTTCTCCATAGTCACTACCTCCCTGGTCATGCCGTCGTCGGACTGGGTCCAGCCGTCGCCGCTGAGGGCGAAGGCGGCCCAGAACACGGGGTGGGACCAGATAGCGCCATCGCGCAAAGCCATTTGGGCCCGCCGCAGGGCCTCGGCCGGGGGCAGGCCCTCCTGCTTCCAGAAGCGGAAGAAATGGATGGTGAGTTCCGCGGTGCTGGCTTCGTAGACCGTCCACAGGGGGGCGACCACCGCGGCCGTGCCGGCCTGCAGGAAGCCGGTCGCCAGGCCGATCACCTCTTCGGGCAGGGTGGCGCCGATGGCCCCCGTCTCGCAGGAGGCCAGGAAGGTGAGCCGGCTGTGCAGCGGGGGCGATTCCTCCAGCAGGCGGCGCAGGGTGAGGGGCTTGCCGTAGGCCAGGCTCAGCCGGCTCTCCAGCGGCTCTTGCCAGGCGTTGAGGCCATGGCAGAAGAAGAGATGCACCCTGTATGCGGGCAGGCTGCGCATCACTGTGGACAGGGTGGCCGCGGGACCGATAGCGGGGAAGGTGGTGGGGTAAGCGCCGAAGAAGGTCGCCACCGTCTCGTAGACCACCCGCGCGCTGGGCAGGGGCGTGCCGCTTCGGGTCGGGGCCACCACGGCCAGCAGGTTCGCGGCGGTGGGCACGGCGCGGGCCGCCTCGCGGGCGTGGGCCAGCGCCTGGGCGCTGGGCGCGTAGGTGAAGGTGAGGTCGTCCAGGGCGTAGCGGCGGCGGCCGTTTTCCTCCCGCCAGGCGGCGTGCAGGGGCAGCAGGGCCAGCCACCCGGTGGGGATGAGCACCGCGCGCGTATGATTTCCGGCGCGCAGGTGTTCCACCACCGGCCCTATGGCCGCATCCCACAGCCAGCGGGTGGTCTCGTCCAGCGCGGCGAACCAGGCGTTGCGGGCCGCTTGGTCGTAAGGGCTCTCCCGCCAGCGGAAGTAGGCGCCCAGGTAGCCACCGGGGCGAGGGTCTTCTTCTGGACCTTGAAGGCGCTCCAGCAGGCCGTCCTGGGTGAGTTCCGGCAACTCCACAGCCTGCACCCGGCCCCGGTGGACGACCAGGGCCAGCCCGCCCGCAGGGGTGGCCAGCAGGTAGACCAGCGGCATGTCTTCTGCGGCGCGGACGATCTTCGAAAAGGTAGGGGGCAGAAGGAAATCCTCGTAGCCGGGGACCTTGCGAATTTCGGCGATGACCGCGTTCAGTTCCGCGCGGGCGGCCTCCACGGCCGCGTGCCAGGCGGCGTAGTCCGGCGCCGGGGCCTGAGGCTCGCCGGGGGTGGTGGTCGTGGGGCGTTCTCCCTGCCGCTCCAGCGCAGCCAGGCGGTCGCTGGCGGCCCGGTAGCGTTCCAGCAGGTCGCCGTGGCCCAGGTCAGCCAGGCGTTCCAGGTCCCGGCGGTTGCGCTCCAGGACCTCACGTAGCAGAACAGCCCGGCCCCACTCCAACACCTCTACGGCCTTGGTCAAGCGCCCCAGCCGGGCCAGGGCATAAGCGTAGCGGCCGGGCAGGGTTTGGGCTTCCCGCAGCCAGGCCTCCTTGCTCGACCGGCCCACCTGGGCCTGGAGCAAGCGTCCCATGGCCTCACGGCCCTGAGCATACGCCTGCACGGCCTCTTCCCAGGCCTGGCGTGCAAAGGCTGAATGTCCCCAATTGCGGGCCGCGCCCAGGGCCACTTCCAGTGCAACCTCCAGTCCCTGTTGGATGGCTCCTTGCCAGTGACGGATGGCTTCCTCCAGGTCTTCGAGGCGCCCGGTGCGCGCATAGCGGGCGCGCAGCCCGTTGCCCAGGTTGTTGAGATACATGGGCAGGTCTGGGGAGTCGGGCGGGGTGCGCTGCACGGCCTGCTGATAGGCGCGGATGGCTTCCTCCAGGTCTTCGAGGCGCCCGGTGCGCGCATAGCGGTTGTGCAGCCCGGTGCCCAGGTTGTTGAGCATCACGGGCAGGTTGGGATGGTTCGCGGGGGTGAGCTTCACGGCCTGCTGATAGGCACGGATGGCTTCCTCCAGGTCTTCCAGCTGCCCGGTGCGCGCATAGCGGTTGTGCAGCCCGGTGCCCAGGTTGTTGAGATAGCCGGGCAGGTCTGGGGAGTCGGGCGGGGTGCGCTGCACGGCCTGCTGATAGACGCGGATGGCTTCCTCCAGGTCTTCGAGGC
>JAEVEX010000044.1 GCA_016842085.1 Candidatus Thermoflexus tengchongensis
GGATCCCGTTCCTTTAACAAGCCGTGTTTCGCCACCCAGTAGGCGGCCTTCCCATCGGCAACCTTCAGAATGGCAGCACAGCGTTCCCGCACATAGGGACGAGGATCGTGATCTCGATGGTTAATCAATTGTTGGCGTTCCTCTTCCGTCAATGTCACTGTTCTACGTCGGGCCATCTTTCGCTCCTTTCATGCGTGATGACCCGAGTATGCCTTTACCGATCTTGACTGTCAAAACTCATTAGTCCTCCGGCCAGCGGCCGGCCTCCGCCGGCCAAAAGGCTTTTGCGTCAGCGAAGGCTGACGCCCGGCGCGGAGCGCCTCACCAGGCCGATTTCCAATCGGCGCGATAAGCCAGCGGCCGGCCTCCGCCGGCCGAAAGGCTTTTGCGTCAGCGAAGGCTGACGCCCGGCGCGGAGCGCCTCACCAGGCCGATTTCAATCGGCGTGGAAGGCCGGTGGTCAGGCGCGGTGGGGTGTCGAATGAATTCGACCTTATAGGCCTCCGGCCAGCGGCCGGCCTCCGCCGGCCGAAAGGCTTTTGCGTCAGCGAAGGCTGACGCCCGGCGCGGAGCGCCTCACCAGGGCCGATTTCAATCGGCGCGATAAGCCCGCGGCCGGCCTCCGCCGGCCAAAAAAGCCTTCCGCGTCGGCGCAGGCCGACGCGGAGCACCAGGCGCCTCACGAGGCCGATTTCCATCGGCGCACCCGTCATGCCGGATGCCCTGCGGCTCAGGCGTTCAGGGAACGTAGGGGCGGCTTCCACGCCCTCACGGTTCACTCCCCCGAATCCGGTGCCGGGAGAATCCGCCGGAGCGCTTCCTGAAGATCCCGGGGAAGGACGCTCTGGCGCGCCTCTTTGCGCAGCCACTCCTTGAGTTTCCGGGCGTGAACGACCGGGATGCTGCTGCTCTCCACATCCAGGCGCGCTTCCGGATGGGTGAAGACGATAACGGGCTGGATGGGGACTTCCTTCCCATCCAGCTGACGGGCGAAATGGCGACGGAGCGCTTCCGCCTCCAGCTGGGCTTCCCGGGTCGGGTTCCCCAGGGTATCCTGAGCCATCCAGCGCAGGAAACGCCGGAAGGGCCCCATCGGCTGGGACCATCGGTCGTTCCGACAGCGGATCTCCCCCCGCTGCCATTTGACGACGAAGGTCCGCACCCCATCCGGGCCGACCAGGACATGGTCCGCGGGGAGCACATAGTGGTAGAGGGTATATCGATCATCCAGGCCTTTGAGCGCCTGGGTCAACGCCGCCTCCGGCCGGTCCGGACGCACGAAACGATGGATGTAATAAATCCCGATCTGGGTCAGCCCAAACCCCACAAAAAAAGCAATGACCGGGATGAGAGCGAGCTGAGGATACAGCAGGGAAGTCACCAGGCCGAGGATCAGAATGATGTAGCCGATGGGGAAGGCCCAGTTTCCGATCGTCGCCCGACGCTGGATATAGCGCTCATTGCGCACGACTTTCATCGGTTTCAAGCCTCCCAGCCGAAGTTGGGAACCGGGTTGGGTTAAGCTTCCCCTACAGGACACCGATGGGAATACGAATCTCTCCTCACGCGCCTCGCAGCTGATGATACTCCTCGGGGCTCAGGAAACGACCCCCTTCAATGGTCCGTTCCACCACACGATAATGCTCATCCAGATGAACTTCCGCCCGCATCAGCTGGAAACAGCGGTTATCCATGATTTCCTTAATCAGCACGTAGCCCGTTCCGGCCTCTTCCGGATTCAGGTCATACCGGCGATCCGCCCGGACAGCAACGGGAGCCCCACATCGCCCGCACTGCACATACAGCCAGATCGCATCGGGATCCCGTTCGGTCGTCCCTCCGCCCAGAAGCTCACGGATCCTTCGCCAGATCATCGCCAGACCCCCCTTTCTGGAACCCCAGCTTGCTGCCGGAGCCGCATTTTATCCCCACGGGGCTTATCTCATTCCCAACCCTCCCAGCGCCCGAGGACCAGCGAGACATTATGCCCCCCGAAACCGAAGGCGTTCACCAGCGCCCGGCGAACCCTGGCGTTCCGGGCCGCGTTGGGGACGTAATCCAGATCACATTCGGGATCAGGGGTTTCATAGTTAATTGTGGGATGGATGATCTGGTGCACCAGCGTCAGCACCGTGGCGATGGCACCGAGCGCCCCTGCCGCGCCCATCGTGTGGCCGATCATGGACTTGGTGGCACTGATCGGGATCCGGTAAGCGGTTTCCCCAAACACCTGCTTGATCGCCATCGTCTCGATCGGATCATTCAACCGGGTGGAGGTCCCATGGGCATTGATGTAGTCGATCTCCTCCGGCCCGAGCCCCGCATCCTGGAGGGCCCAGCGCATGGCGCGAGCCGCTCCGGCTCCATCCGGTTCGGGCGCCGCTACGTGGTGGGCATCCGCCGCGTTGCCGTAACCCAGGACCTCTGCATAGATCCGGGCGCCCCGGGCGCGGGCGTGGGAGAGCCGTTCCAGCACCAGGATCCCGGCGCCCTCGGCGTAAACGAATCCATCCCGATGGGCATCGAAGGGGCGGCTGGCCCGCTCGGGCTCCTCGTTCCGGGTGGAAAGGGCCCGCATGGCCGCAAAGCCGGCGATGGCGAAATCGGTGATCAGGGCCTCCACCCCGCCACAGATCACCACATCCGCGATGCCCCGGCGGATCCACTCGGCCGCCTCGCCGATCGCCTGGGCGCCAGTGGCGCAGGCAGCAGCGACCGTGGCGATCGGGCCTTTCGCCCCGAAATAAACGCTCACGTGGTGGCTCAGCATGTTGGGGATCGAAGCGACGAGGGCAAAGGGGCTCACCCGGGCCAGCCCCTGGGTGCGGAAGATCTGGATCTGACGGTCGGCCACCTCATAGCCTCCCATCCCAACCCCAATCAGCGTCCCCACCCGCTCGGGATCCGGGAACCCATCGAACCCGGCGTCCCGCACGGCTTCCAGGGCGGCCACCACGGCGAACTGGGAACAACGGGCCATGCGCCGGGCCTCTTTCGGGGAGAGGGCGATGGTCGGATCGAAGCCCTTCACTTCGCCGGCGATGCGGACCGGGAGCCCTGAGGCATCGAACTGGGTGATGGGGCCGATGCCGGAGCGGCCGGCGATCAGGCCCTCCCAGAACGCCCGGACGTTCAGGCCCAGGGGGGAAAGGGCCCCCATCCCGGTGATCACCACCCGCTGGGTTTCTGAACGGGAAAGCGGCATCTGGCTCATCCAGGGAACCTGTCGCGCTTTCTTCCGAATCCCCGTACCGCAAAGCCCTATCGTAAAACATCGTCTGGAGGCCGATCGGGTCGCCGGGGATGATCCACCTGGCCTCAAAAATCCGTCACGGGAACATCCACACCGATGGCATCCCTGCTCAGATGATCCCCACCTGGCTGTAGTCCCCCAGGGTGAATTTATACGCCTTCGGTTTCATCGGCGAGTGGGTGATCACCACACGGCGGCCGATCAGGCTGTCGGCGATCCGTGGGATGTCCTCGATACGGCAGTGCTCCAGCACAATGCTGTGCTCGATTTCGCTGTTGATGATCTCGCAGTGATGGTAGATGCTGGTGAAGGGGCCGATGTAGCTGTTCACAATGCGGGTGTGTTCGCCGATGATCGCCGGGCCGCGGATGCGGCTGTTGATGATCTCCGCCCCCTTTTCGATAACCACCTTGCCCTCCAGCACGGAATCCCGATCCACATATCCATCCACCCGCGGCTCCAGCTCCTCCAGCACCAGGCTGTTGGCGGCCAGCATATCGATCGGCTTCCCCGTATCAATCCACCACCCGGTGTGAATGTAGGGATAGACCCGGTAGCCTTTCTCCACCAGATACTGAATGGCGTCCGTGATCTCCAGCTCGCCCCGCCAGCTGGGGCGGATGGCTTCCACCGCCTCGAAGATCGGAGGGCGGAAGAGATAGATGCCCACCAGCGCCAGGTTGCTGCGCGGCTCGCGGGGCTTCTCCACCAGCCGCACGATGCGACCGTTCTCCAGCTCCGCCACCCCATAGTGCTGGGGGTCGGGGACCTCCTTCAGGACGATCTGGGCATCGTAGTCGCTCTCCAGGAACATCTCCACCAGATGGCGGATCCCGCCCTGGATCACATTGTCGCCCAGGAACATCACAAAAGGCGATTCCCCCAGATAGCCCCGGGCGATTTTCACCGCATGGGCCAGGCCCAGCGGCGCCTCCTGACGGATGTAGGTCACCTTCACCCCCCAGCGGCTCCCATCCCCCACCGCCGCCATCACCTCGGGGGCCGTATCCCCCACCACGATCCCGATATCCGTGATGCCCGCGTCTCTGACCGTTTCGATGACCCGGAAGAGAACCGGCTTGTTGGCGATGGGGATCAGCTGCTTGGCGCTGGTGAAGGTCAGAGGATACAGGCGAGTTCCCTTCCCTCCGCTCAGGATCAGCGCTTTCATGGATCTCCCGCTCCTTTTTGGGTGCTCGGAATAGCGGAATAGGAGGAATCTACCCCCTCCCACCTGCGCCCCCCTCGGGCGCTTGCAGGCGGGATCCGGCCGACCGAACCCCACCGCGCGTCCGGTGTTTTCCATTCTATCCGACAATCCGACTCTCGGGGAGCGGTTCGGCGCTCCGCGTTCCCTGTAGGGCAACTGCAAGCAGTTGCCCTACACTTGAAGGCAGTCAATGAGGTCCGCGCAGATCTCATTGCATAAACTTATCACTTGTGATAAGATAATGCAACAATCATTCCCCACGGACGGCCATGGTTTGAGGACCCGGCCATGACATTCGAGGAGCTGCTGCGCACGGTAGGAGATGAACCCGTTTTCGAGACGGGGTTGCTTCTGGCGGGGGAGGAAAATCCCGACAGCCTGCGCGTTCAACTCGCCCGATGGGTGCGAGCGGGTAAACTGTATCGCCTGCGCCGCGGGCTCTACGCGCTGGCTCCCCCTTACCAGCGCGTTCTCCCCCATCCGTTCCTGGTCGCCAACCATCTCGTGCGGCCCTCCTACGTGAGCCTGCAGGCTGCCCTTGCCCATCACGGCCTTATCCCGGAGGCCGTCTACGTCATCACCAGTGTGACAACCGCTCGCCCGGGGAAATGGCAAACGCCCCTGGGCGCTTTCCTCTACCGTCACGTGCACTCCGCGTTCTTCTTTGGTTATCGACTGGAAGAAGTGGCTCCCGGCCAGCGGGCGTTCATCGCCCTCCCGGAAAAGGCGCTGCTGGACCTGATTTACCTGCAGCCCGAGAGGAGCCTGAACGCCTATCTGCGGGAGCTACGCTTGCAGAACCTGGATCGTCTCGATCCCCAGCGCCTGCGCGAGTTCGCCGAGCGCTCGGGTGCGGTCAAATTACGCCGCGCAGCGGATCTCATTCTTACCCTGCAAGCTGAAGAGGAGGCCTACGAAGCCCTATGAAGGATTACCTGGCTGATCTGGTTCGCTCCGCCATCTCCATCTGGCAAGCCCGCAACCTGGTGCGGGAGTATCTTCAGGCTCGCATCCTCGAGGTCCTGCAACGGGAAGGGGCCATGCTCGCTCTGGCCTTTCACGGTGGCACTGCGCTGCGTTTTCTCTACCGTATTCCTCGCTACTCGGAAGATCTGGACTTCGCCTGGGAGCGGAAGGAGGCGCCATACGACCTTCGCGGCTATTTACAGGCTGTGCGGAGGATGTTAGAAGCGGAGGGTTACGATATCACGCTCAGGGTTAATGACCGCAAGGTAGTGCACAGCGCGTTTGTGCGCTTCCGGGGCCTGTTGCACGAATTGCGCCTGTCCCCCTATCCTGACGAGGTGCTGGCCGTAAAGGTGGAGGTGGACACACGGCCTCCGGCGGGCGCAGGTCTCGAGGTGACGTTCGTGCGTCGGCACGTGACGTTGCGCCTGCAACATCACGACAAAGCCTCCCTTCTGGCGGGCAAACTCCACGCCATCCTGCAGCGTCCCTATCTGAAGGGCCGCGATGTCTATGACCTTCTGTGGTTTCTCAGCGATCCGACATGGCCGCCACCCAACCTGACCATGTTGAACAATGCCCTCCGCCAGACAGGATGGCGGGGGCCAACGGTGACATGGGCGAACTGGCGCGAGGTCGTATGGCAGCGATTGGCCGCTCTCCCCTGGGATCGGGTTATTGAGGATGCACGGCCGTTCCTGGAGCGGGAGGCGGATGTCGCCTTGCTGACGAGGGAAAACGTGACGCGGGTTCTAAGAGCCGATGGGTGACGGGAAAACCTATCCGAGGATCTCATCCCGCCCAGAGGATCACCCCCAGCACGGTGGCGTGGACCCGTTCCAGGGCCTCACGGGCCTGGAGCAAATGGGCGCGATGGGTGCGGCGGACGCGCGCGATGAGGAGTGCGCCATCGCTATGCTCCGCCAGCGTGAGGGTCCAGCTCACGGTTTGCGCCGGAGGGGCATAGATCAGGATCCGCTCCGCCCGTCGCCGGAGGGCCTGGAGGAGCTCCCCCACCTTTCGCGGGCTGGGAGGCCATGGATCCGAACCCGGCGCGCCGGCGGGCAACAGGATCAACCCGGGGATCCCCGCCTCCACCAGGACCGCATCGATCGGCCCCCCCGTCCCTTTGAGCAGGGCGCGGAGCCCGGGCGAAGGGGAGACCCCCAGCCCCTCATGGAGCCGGGGCCGTTCCAGATCCGCATCCACCAGCAGGGTTTGCCGGCCCGCCTCTGCAAAGGCGATGCCCAGATCCCGCGCGACCTCCGCCGCCGGCTCTCCGGGGGATGCCGGCGTCAGCAGCAGAACCTGAAGCGGGTGCTCCAGGCGCAGCGCCTCCAGGTTCGCTCGCAGGATCCGGCAGGCTTCGGATATCATCGGCCAGGATCGGGGTTCCATCGCCGCTGCCGTATGCGGGTTTCACGAGAGAGCTTCCGGGAGCTTTTCCCGTTGCGGGGCGCCCGGAGGAGCTTCCATCCATCGGCGAAGGTTCTCCAGGCCTTCTTCAAAGAACAGCACGATCAGCCCGATCAGCAGCCCCCCCAGGCCACCCAGGACAACGTTCAGGCGAGTCTGAGGGCGGAACCGGGTATACGTGGGCTCGTCCACCAGCAGCGCATCGATCCGGTCCTCCCGCCGGAGCCTCTCGTTCTCCTTCTGCCGCCACTCCACAAACTGCTGCGCCCACCGTTTGGCGATCTGCCGGGCCAGCTCTCCATCCGGGGCGCGCACTTCCAGGCGGATCACCATGCTGCGCTCATCCAGGGAGAGCGACATGTTCCGACGCAGCTGCTCCGGCGTCATCGCCAGGCCCAGCTCCTGGATCACGCGGCGCGCAGAGGGCTGCGCGGGATCATCCCCTCCATAGACGCTGGAGAGGATCTGAAGATAGCTGTTCAGGAGGGTTTTGGCGGCCTGGCTCTGGCCGAAATCCGGCCGCGCCGGCTGCACCGCGATCGTCGCCACCGCCCGATACACCGGCGTCTGCAGCCGGCTGTAAATGAAGGCCAGGCCCGCTGCGGCCACCGGGAAGATGAGCAACGCCCATCCCCGCCGTCGCAGGAGCCGAAGGTAATACTGGACCAGCAGCCATTGCTCCGTCGCCCGCGCTGCCCCCAGTTCCATCCACCCGAGCAACAGGGTCAGCGCGCCCCCCAGCACCAGCCCCATCAACGCCCCGGCCGCCACATTGAACGTCGTCTGCGGGCGGAATCGGCCGGCGACCGGTTGATCGACCAGGAGCGCATCGATCTGGTCCTCCTGGCGCAGCGTCTGGTTCTCCGTTCGGCGCCACTCAATGAAAAGCTCCGCCCACGTCCGGGCGATCCGCTGCGCCATCTCCGGATCGTAAGATCGGATCTCCAGCTCGATCAGGAGGCTGCGCTCATCCGCCGAGAAGATCGCGCTGCGCCGCAGCTGTTCGGGCGTCATATCCAGCTGCATGGCCTGGATCACCCGGCTGGCCGAGGGCTGATGGAGATCCCCGCCCCCATACGCGCTGGACATGATCTGCACATAGCTGCTCAGGAGGGTTTTGGCGGCCTGGCTCTGGCCGAAATCCGGCCGCGCCGGCTGCACCGCGATCGTCGCCACCGCCCGATACACCGGCGTCTGCAGCCGGCTGTAGACGAAGGCGCTCAGGGCGGTCACGATGGCCAGGGCCGGGATCAGCCACCCCCATCGCCGCAGAATTTGTGTAAGATCCCAGAGGCTCATAGGCCCCCCTCATAGAGCTTGCATCCTGCACCATTGGACCTGGATTCGAAGATCCCTTCTCCCCCTCTCACGTAACGGCTCATTCATTTCCCCCGGCGTCGAGGGATCTCCCCCAGCACCCGGAAGCCCAGGCGCTCCACATCCGTTCGATCCCAGATGCGGGGATCCGTAAAGTAAGCCAGGAAGGTGAGCGTCAATCCGCCCAGGAGGCCGAGAGCGACCCGAAAGAGGGGTTCCAGTCGGGATCGCAGGGAGGGCGCGGTGGGAACGGCGGCGGGGATGTCCAGTGGCGTCAGCGCGGCCATCCCTCCTCCGGCCTGGGGCCAGACCTGACCGACCTCCCGGCGCGCCACCGCCACCGCCGCCCGGGCGATCGCCTCGGTTATCCCAGGATCTGGATGGGTGACGTAAAGAACCACCAGGGACCGCTGATAATCCGAAGCCAGGGCTCCCTGAACCGCAGGAGGCGAAAGGTTAAGACCCTCGGCCTGCAACTGCGCCGCCACCCGTTCCGCAAAGTCCCGGCTTCGAACCCAGGCGGAAACGGCCGCGGCCAGGTATTCGCTGGATAGCCAGCGGTAGTAGCCTTCGTAGTCATAGTCCCCACGGCCCTCCGGCCGGATCCCCACCGCCAGGCGGATGGAAGTCTGATAGGCAGGCGCGGGGGGGCGATCCAGTCCGGCCGCGAAGAACCCCAGCACGGTCGGGATCAGAGCCAGCCACCCCCATCGCTTGAGCACCCGAAGCAGTTCCTCGAACGTCATCGGCTCTTCCGTCAGGAAGGTGGAGTTCCCCAGCGATCCAGCAAAACCTGCTCCACATCCTGGCCCCGACGGGCGGATTCCCACGCCAGCTCCGCAATTTTCTTTATTTTTTCCTGGAATACATGTTTGTCAAACTGCTCCGCGTGGCGCCGGATCACCCCGGGATCGAACCGCAGGTCCTCGAAGCGGCGCACGGCCTCCACCAGGCTTTCCGGCGCAGGCGCATGGAAGAAGACCCCGGTCACGCCCTCCACCACCGTATCCAGCGCCCCGCCGGCCGCGAAGGCGATCACCGGCCGCCCGGCGGCCATCGCCTCCACCGGCGCGATCCCGAAATCCTCCGCCCCCGGGAACACGAAGGCCCGGCAGCGGGCATAGAGCTCTGCCAGCTCCTCTGTCGAAACCCTCCCCAGGAACGTGATGGTCGGCCCGGCCATCCGCTGGAGGCGCCGGCGGTCCCGGCCGTCCCCCACGATCACCAGGGGCAGCCCCAGCCGGTTGAAGGCCTCGATGGCCAGATCGATCCGCTTGTAGGGGATCAGGCGGGAGACAATGAGAAAGTAATCCTCCGGGCGGGCGGCGGGCTGAAAGCGCTGCACATCCACCGGCGGGTGGAGGAGGATCGATGGGCGCCGGTAGAACTTCCGGATGCGGCGGGCCACCTCCCGCGAGATGGCGATGAAAGCATCCACCCGATCCGCGGCGATCCGATCCCAGAGCCGCAGAAGGGCGATCAGCGGCCGCAGCAGGCGCCGCAGCGGCCCCGGCAGGCCCTCGCGGGCGATGTATTCCTCATAGGCCCAGACGTAACGGGTCGGCGTCAGGCAGTAGCACAGGTGAACCGCGGAGGGGCCCGTGATCACCCCATGGCAGAACCCGCTTTTATTCGAGATCACGACGTCGTATCCGGAGAGGTTCAGCCCATCGAACGCCAGAGGATAAAGGGGGAGGTAAAGCTGGTGATGCCGGTGGATGAGGGGCATGGCGTCCAGCCAGGTGGTGTGGATCTCCCAGCCCCGATAGTGAACGGGCATTCGATCCCGGGCGTAGATGCTGGTGTAGATCGGGGCGTCGGGGAAGGCCTCCACCAGGGCCTCCAGCACCGCCTCCGCGCCTCCCATCTGATTGAGCCAGTCGTGGACCAGCGCGACGCGCATGGGTTCCCTGTGCGATGCAGGCAGGATCTCCCCGGCTAAAGCAGGGAAGGCGAGCGAACCGGGGCGAAGGACCGGCGGTGGATGGGGCTGGGGCCGTGGGCCTGAAGGGCCCGGCGATGCGCTGGGGTGCCGTAGCCCTTGTGCCCGGCGAAGCCGTATCCCGGGTAGATCCGATCCATCTCCACCATCCATCGATCCCGGGCAGCTTTGGCCACAATGGAAGCCGCTGCCGCCGACAGACAGCGGGCATCCGCCTGAAAAAGAACCCGCTGGGGCAGCGGGACCGGCAGGGTCAGGGCGTCCACGATCAGCGCCTCGGGGGAGATCGGCAGGGCCTTCAGAGCCCGCAGCATCGCCAGGCGGGTCGCCGGGACGATGCCGAGGGCATCGATCTCCTCCGGGCTCGCCATCCCGATGCCCACCCCACGGGCGATCCGGAGGATCTCCGGAAAGAGGGCCTCCCGCTGCTCAGGGGTCAGGGTTTTGGAATCCCGCACCCCGGCCAGCCGGCGGCGCAGGCCCTTTGGATCCGGCGGAAGGATCACCGCAGCCGCCACCACCGGACCCGCCCATGCCCCTCGTCCGGCCTCATCCAGGCCGGCCACGTTCTCACAGCCCCGGCGCCAGAACGCCATCTCCTCAGCGAGCGTCGGCCGGGGAAGGCGAGACCGACTCCGACCGGGCATAGCGCCCCTTCCACGCGTTCCAGCGGATCAGCAGCAGCTCGCGGAACATGTTCAGGCTGTCCCGGAAAAGCCGGACGCGGCTTTCCGGGTTGAAATACCAGGTCACCGGGACCTCCACGATCCGGTAGCCGCGCAGGCGGGCGATGAACAGCACCTCCACATCGAAGCTCATGCCATCCAGCCGCTGCGCCCGGAAGAGGTCCTCCGCCGCCTCGGCGCGGAACATCTTGAAGCCGCACTGGGTGTCCTGGAAGCCGGGGACCGCCAGGATGCGGACGATGGTGTTGAAGATGCGCCCGATCAGGTGGCGATAGAGGGGCTCCCCGATCCGCTGAGCCCCCGGCGCCTCCCGGCTGCCGATGGCCACATCGAAGTCGTCCAGCTGCGGCGGGAGGAACTTCACCACCTCCTCAATGGGCGTGGAGAGATCCGCGTCGCAGATGTAGCGGTAGCGGCCGCGGGCGGCCAGCATCCCCAGGCGGACCGCCCGCCCCTTCCCCCGCTGGGGATCGCGGATCAGACGGACATACGGATGATCCCGCGCGAAGGCCTCCACGATCTCCGCCGTTCGATCCGTGCTGCCGTTCTCGACGACAATCACCTCGGCCGGCCGGCCCCAGGACCGCAGGAAGCGGTCGATGGCCTCCAGGGCGCGGGGCAGCCGGCGCTCCTCGTTGTGGGCCGGAATAATGATGGAAAGAAACGGCTCGTCCATCCCCTGCCTCGAATGTAAGGTTCCCCCCGGCGAGCAGAGAGCAGCATACCATAGACGCCCCCCAAGGGACAAACGGGCCTCCAGGGCACCTGGCCCTACCCTCCCCTGAACCCCAGCCGTAGACAGAATCCTGGACAGTGGAAGGTTATTTATCCGG
Source organism: Candidatus Thermoflexus tengchongensis (assembly GCA_016842085.1). Classification (GTDB taxonomy): domain Bacteria; phylum Chloroflexota; class Anaerolineae; order Thermoflexales; family Thermoflexaceae; genus Thermoflexus; species Thermoflexus tengchongensis. Next base: position 11,624 of record JAEVEX010000044.1, read on the forward strand.
AGACTGGCTTCCCCGTTCGAACGCTGGTGATGGGGATCGTGGCCGGCATCATGCTGATGAGCCTCCTCCCGCAATGGCCCACGCCCAGCCCCTATGAAATCCTGGAGGCCTGGCTCGATCAGCGGGGTCGATCCGGCGGAGATCGGGGCTTCTATCGATTTCGGGCGGGTGGAGCCGCTGAAGACGTCCCCACCCGCCCGGGAAGCCCCTGGAGAAGCAGGGGATGGGAGCTTTTTATCGAACGATCAGGGTGCCTTTCATCCCCGCCTCGTAGTGGCCGGGGACGAAACAACCGATCTCCCACTCGCCCTTGCGGTCTGGCGGCACGGTGAAGGTGAGGGTGGCCTTTCCATCCGGCTCCAGCTCCACCTCGAACCCGTGTTCCTCCTCTCGTTCAACCTTCCCCTTCTCCACCGTGTAGGTCACCTCGATCCCGGCGAAGAAATCCTGGCCGAAGCCCTCCATCTTCCCTTCGTGCTCGTGCTGCTTCACCTCACGGCCGACCATGAATTCATGTTCCACCCGGCCTTTGTTGATCAGCTGGAGGGTCACCGTTTGCCCCGCGGGAAGCTCCAGACGGGCCGGTTTGAAGTAAAACTCCCCCAGCTCAACCGCGATCATGGTCGCCCCACTGGTTGAGGGAGCGGCGCAGGCGCTGAGCAATAAGGCGAGTCCGATTAGAAGAACCTCCAGCCGCATCCTGAACCGCATGTTTGGCCTCCTTTATGGAGAGATCAGATTGAAATCCGCAGGATCGTTTTGCCCAGGGATGGGACAAACGGATTCGCCGTTCACCCTGCCCAGACCCCAGGCCGGCAACAGGGCATGGACCATTTGCCTTAAGGACGTGAAGGCTCCCGGACCAGCTCGCGAAGGAACCGAATCAGGGCCTCAATCTCCGCTTCGGATAACCGCTCCCCCCAGGCGGGCATCGCGGTCCCGGGTCGCCCCTGCCGGATGATCTCGCGGAGCGTTGCGTCATCCATTTGAGGAACCCGGCCGGTTGCGTTCAGGGCGGGGCCCACGCGCCCCTCCCCCTGAGGCCCGTGGCAGGCCGCACAATAGGTCTGGAACAGAAAAGCGCCGTCCGAAGCCGCTTCGATCTCCGGAACCGGTCCACCGCCGGGAGGCCGAACAACCAGCTCGCCGATCATCTCCCCATGGCGCGGGCTGCAGACCACGGTGCAGATCACCCGATAGCGCCCGGGCCGCTCGGGGCGCAACCGGATCTCCCGCACCTTCCCGGGCTCCACTGTCACCGAGATCCCCAACCCGGGAATGCTCAAGCCGTGAACGACATCCGCGCTGGTGACCCTCAGGCGGATCTCTTCCCCCGCTCGAACTTCCAGCGTGGGAGGTTGCCACCCCCCGGACTCCGGGATCCGGGCAATCCACCAGCGCGCGGAGCCGTTCCAGGCTCGATCCGCTGTCCAGAGGCCAAGCGGCAACCCGACCAGAACGCTTAGCACCAACCCCCGGGCTAGCCATTCCCACCCCTTCATGGCTTCCATATCCCTCCTCCTCACCCCAGGTAGAGGCGCTGGAACAGCAACACGATCAAGGTCATGAAGCTGGCGATCGGCAGGAGCGCGCGCCGGGCCTTCGCCGCATCCTCCAGATTCTGCTGGGCGATCCGGAAAGCCAGTCCGATGGAGACCGCCAGGCCCAGCCACAGGAAGGGAAGCTGCAGGAGCGGAACCAGCTCGGGCATATACGGGGTCCAGGGGTGGGATGCCGTGCCCAGCAGATCCCACCCCCGCCCCAGGGGATCGGAGAGGAGGGGGATCGCATACGAGATGTTGACCAGGACGAAGGAGAGGGTAAAGGCGATCCAGCCGGTCAGCCCCAGCGGGACCAGGGCGTAGGCCAGCTCGACAAAGAGGCGCCGAAGCGGAATCTCCGCCCGTGCGATCCATCGGGCGAGGGCCACCGCGATCAGGAACACGCCGGGAAGACCGATGAGGTTCAACCCGAGGAAACCGGCGGCGTAGAGGGCAAACCCGGCCGGATCGCTGAGATTGGCCCATTCCTTCAGGAATCCCCAGGGGCCAGTATAAACGGCCGAGTAGATCAGGGCGCAGCTCAGCATGATGAAGGCCTTGTAAGCCTCATCCAGGCTCCGCCCCTTCCACCCTGGAGCGCGCGCGAGCAGCAGATCCTGTCCGAAGGGCCGCAGGAAGATCCCCACGTTCTCCTTCGGACAGGCCTTCAGGCACTCTGTGCACAGGCCGCAGTCGATGTTCCGCCACAGGTTCCCCGGATAGGCCATCCAGGGACATGGATAGCCCTTCGCGTTCCCCCGCAGGCAATCTTTCTCTTTATGGGTCACGCAGACCTGAGGATCCTTCACCCGAAGCTCCAGCGGGGCGACCATGGCGTAGAGCCCGATGAAGCCGCCCACCGGACACACATAGCGGCAGAAGACCCGTCGCTCGAAGAGGAGGGAGAGAAGGAGGGCCAGCCCGATGAAGAGGGTCAGCACGATCCCCGTGGCCAGCGGACGGGTCAGGATGATGGCGCTGAAGAGGGCAACCGCGAGGAAAGTTCCGTTCTGGAGCCAGATGTTGCGAAGAGCCCGAGGCCAGGATAAGCCCAGGGTGAACGGTCGCCCCGGGCGCCGGGCGACGATAGCCAGCCGCTGGAGCCACTCCCCAGGGGCAGGGATCGGACACATGGCGCACCAGATGCGGCCCGCGAGAGGGATCAGGAGGACGATGAGAGCTGCCCACCAGACGATCCAGACGAAGATGATGGCGAAATTGCGGTTCCCTACTGGGGTGCCGAGGAAGGCGGCCGCCAACACCAGCACGAAGACGGCCAGGTTCGGCAGGATCAACATGAACTGGAAGGCCCGATGCTTCACCAGCCGTCGCAGAGGCGACCAGCGGGTGAGCTCCAGCCTCGGATAAACAAACGCGCGCGCCATGCCGCGAACCACCATTCAGGCCTCCCTTTTGAGCCACCAGAATCGACCCACCACGGCCAGGGCCAGGAAAATCGTGCCCAGGGCGGAACCGTAGAAGGGGAGGTTCGGTGTCACCACGAGCTCGCCGATCATGAACGGATGCAAGGGGCCGCAGGTCTCCGAGCACCGGAAGCGGAACTTCCCTGGCCGGATGGCGATGAACTCGATGGTCACTTCCTCACCGGGCTGCACGATCCGGTTAATGCCGTATCCGTCCAGATAGAACCCGTGAGCGGTATCAGCAGCGCGCAGGTGGAGGACTACCCGTTCGCCCCAGCGCACCTCGATCCGGCCCCCCAGGGCATGGCGCGTGTGGGCCTCGCCTGGCTGGAGGGGATCATAGTGGAAGGCCTGGCTCAGCAGCTCGATCTCCCGCACGACCGGGGTCCTGCCCGGTGTGAGGCTGAGGGCGAGGCCCACCACAGGGGCGATGAAGCCCAGCAAACCGATCCCGCTGACCAGAAACCACGTTCCGCGCATGCGGACCCCCGGGCAACGCTCCCCCCAGGTGTTCATCGGAAGGAGCGCTGGAATCCATCCCACCTCACTTTATGCGGAAGCGGGGGGGAGAGCGGATCAGCCGGAAGGGAGGATTTTCAGAAGGGAGAGCGGGGGATTTTTTTCACCCTGGTCCTCCCCCCGCATGCAGGAGCCCGGGGAAGGGAGATCGTCCTTCTCATCCCTTGGGGGGAGGGCCCGGCCGGCTCCAGGTGGGGAGACAGAGGGACTTCAATCGGGGGCGATCAAGCCCCGCCGCAGGGCATAGGCCACCAGCTCCGAGCGGCGGTGAAGGCCCAGCTTCTCATAGAGATGCTGGCGATGGGTCTTCACAGTGCTCAGGCTGAGGCCCAGGCGCTCGGCGATCTGCCGATTCGTGAGTCCCTGGGCGATCAGGCGGAGGATGGTTTGCTCCCGGGGTGTCAGGGGGATCTCCTCCAGGAAGGGCTGAGGCTGCCGGTTCAGGTAATCCTGAACCAGGGATGCCGCCAGCTTCGGGGGCAGGTAGACGCCGCCTTCGCAGACCGCGTGGATTGCGTAGAGCAGCTCATCGCTGTCTGCCCCTTTGAGAACATAACCAGCCGCTCCGGCCCGAAGCGCCTCGAAGAAGAAGGCTTCCTCCTCATGCATGGTGAGGATCAGCACCCGGATCCCCGGCCATGCCCGAACGATCCGACGGGTGACTTCCAGCCCATTGAGATCCGGCAGGGTGATGTCCAGCAACACCAGATCCGGCTGGCGGGCCTCCACCAGAGCCAGCGCCTCCTGGCCGGTCCCCGCCTGCCCAATGACCCGGATGTCCGCTTCATCCTCCAGCAGAGCGATCAGGCCCTGCCGCACAATGGTGTGATCATCCACAATCAGGAGACGGATCGGTCGTTCCTTCATCGGCGGGCACCTCCTGACGCGCTTCCATCGGCCTCGCGGAGGCTGTGAGCCCAACCAGGGACGGCCAGGGGATGCGCACACGGATGGTCGTGCCCTGCCCGGGCTGGCTATTGATCTCCAGCTGGCCTCCGATAAGGGAGGCACGCTCCCGCATTCCAGCCAGACCCAGGCCCCGTCCTGCGCCTTCCACCGTCACCGCCGTTGGGTCAAACCCCCGGCCGTTGTCCTGTACCTCCATGATCAGCTCTCCCTCCCTGTGGATCAGGCGAAGCCATACATGGGTGGCCCCACTGTGTCGAGCCACGTTATGCATGGCCTCCTGGGCGATGCGGAAGAGGATCAATTCCACCTCGCTGGGCAACCGTTCCGTGATCCCCTCGATTTCCAGGGCGAGGTGGATCCCCAGGGGCTGCAGCAGGGCTTCCGCCACCCCCCGGAGCGCCGGGATCAGGCCCAGCTGATCCAGCACGCCCGGCCGCAGGGCGCTGATGACCCGCCGCAGATCTTCCATGGCCTGGGCGATCAGCTCGCGCGTTCGGTGGAGCTGTTCCTGAGCCCATGGGTTGGCCTCGCCCAGAGTTTTCGCCAGGCGATCCAGGCTGAGCTGGACGGCGGTGAGGATCTGCCCAGCCTCATCGTGCAGCTCCCGGGCCAGTCGGGCGCGCTCCTCCTCCTGCGCGGTCAACAGGCGGCGCAGCAGCTGACGGGTCAGGGCCTCCTGTTGCCGCAGGGCCTCCGTCCGTTCCGCCACCCGGACCTCCAGGGTTTCGCTCCAGCGGGCCAGCTCCTGGATGTTTTCCAGGAGCCGAAGCCGCATTCGTTCTAGGGCCTCCGCCATCGCCCCAATCTCTCCCCCTTCGGGAGCCCGAAGCGGGGTGCTCAGATCCCCATTGGCGATCCGCTGGGCTGCCTGGGTTAGCCGATGAATCGGACGAACCAGGAGATGCGCGCCCAGAAGGCTGGCCCCCCAGATCCCTCCAAGGGCCAGCAGGCCCAGGAGGGCCAATCCCCAGCGCAGGCGATTGATCGGGGCGCTGATCGTATCCAGATCCCCACCGACGGCGACGGCCAGAGGGGCCAGGCGCAAAGGAGCGAAGGCCATGGCGTGGAGATGCCCCGGGGATTCGTTGGGGAAGCCGGGCTCAACGGGAACGATCCGCACATGGGGCCGGCCCTCTGCGAACGCCTGCCGGTAGAAGCGAGCATGTTCCCCCGGGCTCCCGAAAGGGATCTGCAGTGTGGAGGCCACCACATTCCCCTGAGGATCGAGGAGCAGCGCGTGGCCGATTCGCCCCAGACGAGCTGAGCGTTGCAGAATTTGCCGAACGCGGGCATCCTCCAGGGGCATCCAACCGCCCATGAAGCCCTGCAGCCGTCCATCCGTGCTCTGGACCGGCACGGCCAGGAGGATCACAGGAGCCCCGCTGGCGGGAAGACGGAAAGGCCGGGAGACGCTCAGCCTCTCTGCCTTCAAGTGCAGGCCGAGCTCAGGGCGCTCGGGGAGCGAAGCGCCAATCGAAAACCCCGCCGGAGGATAAGCGGCCCGCAGGCGACCTTCCGGATCCAGAAAGACGAGCCCTGCGAATTCAGGGGGTCGCTGCTCATAGGCCCAAGCCAATCGCGCGGCAAGAAGCGTCTCATCTTCAATCCCCTCCGGAAAGAGCCCATGGGAGAGCTGGCCAAGCTCCTCCCCCGCATGGCGGAGCAGGTCCTCCAGCTCCCCTGCTGCCATCTCGGCCAGAAGCTGGCGCTCTTCCAGAAGGCGAGCGATGCTTTCCTGGACGGCGCGCTCGCCCAGCGTGGAGAAGACGAAGAAGAGAGCAAGGAGGCCCAGGCTGAGGCTCAAGGCCAGGCGCGGCCATAATCCAATACGCTGGACGAGCCACTCCCATTTTTTCATGCTGGGGTTTCCCCTACCACGTAAGGCAACCCTCGAGAGCGCCAGTCGGACCACGAACCTTTATAGTTTCGAACCCGGGGATAGCCCAGGAGACGCAGGACCCAATAAGTATGGGCGGATCGAGCTCCGCTTTCACAGTAAACCACAATTTCCTTCTCCGGCCCAATGCCCAGAGCGGCCCATCGGGCCCTCAGAAGATCCGTTCGAAGGAGCCGGGGATAAGGGTGGAGGTCCAGGGACTCCTCCCACGGGAAGTGCAGAGCGCCAGGAAGATGCCCCTGGATATATTCGGAGCGGGTTCGCACATCCAGGAGGAGGAGATCCGGGCGGGAGGCGTTCTGCAGGATCCAGTCGGCCGTGGCCAGCCGCGAGGGATCCGGCTGTGCTTGATAACGAGCTGGAGGCAGCAAACGACCCTCCCGCTCCACAGGCCCCCCGAGGGTCAGCCAGGCCTGCCATCCTCCTTCCAGGATTGCGACAGAGGCCTGCCCCAGATACTCCAGGAGCCAGGCGGCTAATCCCGCCGCTGGACCGAAATCGCTGTCCACAATCACCACCGCATCCTCCCGCCGGAGCCCCAAAGCCCCCAGCCGGGTTTCCAGCAGGGAGAGAGATGGTAAGGGCTCGGGACCCGGCCCGGCAGGTGCAAGAAGGGCCTCCAGATCCAGGCGAATCGCCCCAGGAACGTGTCCGAAAGGATAACCGGAGGCGGCTTCCGGCAATACCGGACGCACATCCAGGATGCGAAGCATGGGGTCCTTCAGCCGCTGGAGCAACTGCTCCGCGGAGATCAGCCGGGGTGAGGGAGAAGAGGTCTCTCGCGTTCCCTCCCCCGGCGAGGGGGTTATGGCCTCTTCCCGATAGATCAAGATCCGCCATTCCCCAGGCCTCACCGGTTCGATCCGCCATGCGAAGCCGAGCCGGGCCGCTTGCGTGGGGATGGTCTCCAGGGCGGGAGGATGATCCGTGTAAACCTCCAGCACCTCGCCAGGAGGGAGGCGTCGCAAGACTTCCACCGTTTTCAACATCGGATAGGGGCAGATCTCCCCTCGGACATCCAGGATCATCGGACCTCCCAATCCGGAAGGATTACGCCATTGCCTTCCCCCAAAGGCATCCGTGGCACCTTCGGCCTGATGCTTTGCCTATTGAGGATCTGAGGTTTTGGGATGCTGAGCGGGGGCCTTGGACCCCCGCCCAGCCCTCGAAACATCATGGGGCGGGGTGATCCGACCCTTTCGGCAAGGGCCTGATCAGCCCGCGCTCTGCATGCCCCCCACACCGCCTGGCGGCGTGGGGAGGGACAAGCAGGCACTCAAATCAGCCGCCGCACTATCCAGGCGCCTATCCATGAGCCACCTGCCAGGCCGACGGCGAAGAGCCAGCCGCTGACCGCCAGAGAGGGGATGGCAGAGAAGAACCCCCCGATGTTGCATCCCATTGCGATGCGGGCGCCGTAGCCCAGCAGGAAGCCGCCAACCAGGGCCTGAAGATAACGGCCCGGACGGGCGGTGCGGATCTTGAATTCATCGGCCAGCACGGCGGCCAGGAAGGCCCCTGCGATCAGGCCCACATTGAGCAGCGTCCCCGGGCTTGCCCATGGGATATGCTGAAGCAATCCGAACCCTGGGGCCTTCTCGGCATAGTAAAGCAGGCGATCCGCTGGGTAGCCCAGGAGATAGGCAATCCAGCCAGCCCAGCGGGAGATCTCTGTGGTGATCCCCCATGGTTTGTCCCAGAGGAACAGGTAGACATTCAGGACCCCCAGGGTGATGCCGGTGGGGATTGGAGCCCATGGGTGGCGGAAAAGGCGTTCCCAGGCCCGCTGGAGATGTTCCGCCAAGGATCGCGCAGGGGCCAGGGTGGGGGCTGGCCGGACAACGACACCGCCGCGGGTTTCCCAGGCCAGCACCGCCAGATAGAAAAGGGCCAGCCCGAACAGGTTGATCAGCACCGCGCCGCCCCACCCCAGCGCCTGAGGCAACCAGAGCCGGGGGGCGGGCGCGATCACCACCTGCCACCACCATGGCCACTGGAGGGCCACAGTGAACATCCCGATCATCGCTCCGATCAGTGTGAACAACGAAGCAACGTAACCCTCACCGATTCGATAGAGCATCCCGGAGGCGCAGCCGCCGCCCAACACCATCCCGATGCCGAAGAGCAGACCCCCGAGAAAGGTGGCCAGGCTGACCGGCGTCACGTTTCCAATGGGCCGGCTGAGATCTGGAACCGTTCGATATGCCAGCAGAGCGAAGCCGATGGTGGCAACCGCCATGCCAGCAATGATCCCTTTCACCACCCGGCCATCCCGCAAGAGGTAAAGATCCCGAAACGCGGAGGCGAAGCAAAAGCGACCTCGCTGCACGGCGACTCCCAGGCTGAGCCCAAACAGCCAGAAGACCGCGAGGCGGGGAGCCCATAACGCGTAGAGTCCGGCGATCCCCAGGACCACCGCCAGGCTGAGCGCCTTCCACAGCCACTGGGGCGCTACTGCAGGAAGAGCCGGAGACAGGGTGCGCATGGAGCCCTCCTTCCGACGAAAAGCCCAGGAACACCAAGCTGGCCCAATCTTCCTGTCTGGGATTGCGCCGTCGACCCTCCTTCAAGCCGGAGTTCATGGGCCGGCTCGTCCACCTCTGACGAGGGCCGATTGCGTAAGTCCCACCTGTATCTCGGATCAGGAAACAAGGAAGGGTGGGGGATGAGCAAGGGGAGCGGGGATGGGGATCGTCGGGGCCGTTCAGCGGGGCGCCAGGCCGAAGCGGGCGGCGATCTCCCATCCCCGCCTCGGACAGATACAGGCGCGGGCCATCAGGGGCAGCCTTTCCGCCTGCATGCGCCGATCCTGCGGGCTTCGCAGGGCGCCCCATCGGCGTGCGCTAAGGGAAAGGGGAAGCTGATGCGACATAGGCCTTGGCCAGAGTCAGGTTCACAAAATATTATACTGCAACCTGCTGCTGCCCTGTCCGCTCATTATTGAGGTTTTCAGGCGCTGGGCTGGCGCCTTCGGCCTCTGCCCATGATCCGAAAGGCATTCTGCCCGCGTGGAGGAGTTTCTTCCCCTATCCATCGCCGGGCGGGGCGCCATCGACCCCTTAAAGAGCCCAGGGGGAGGCTTGGCGGCAGCGACGTTCAGCACCGCCACCAGACCTCCCCCCGGGTACGGTCCCCAAGCGGGGGATCCATGCTACATGCTACATGCTACATGCTACGATTTCAACGGACGAGGTAGAGCGCGGGATAGAAGAAAACCCAGACGATGTCCACGAAGTGCCAGTATTTCACCGCCCCTTCCACACCCCACATGCGTCCGGGACCGAAAGCCCCCCGTCGGCCCAGCCGGTAAATCAGGGAGAGGATCACCACCCCGCTGAACACATGGGCCGCATGCATGCCCGTCATGGTGAAGAAAACGGTGCCGTATCCAGAGGAGGGAGGGGCGAAATGCATCGCCTCCGGCCATTCCACGGCCACCACCCCGATCAGGAACAGGATCCCCAGGATGATGGTGGCCAGAAGGTTCCGGAGGAAGGTGGAGGTCTTGCCGTGGGCGATGGCGATCTCCGCCCGATTGGCAGTGAAGCTGCTGGTGAGCAGGATCAGCGTGATGGCCAGCCCCAGCGCCTGGTTCAGCTCCGCGGGCCGATAAGTCCCCTGGAGGATGAAGCGGGCGCTCAGGAGGGTTGCGAAGATCATGCTCTCAGAGAGCAGGAACAGCCACAGCCCGAAGCGAGGGACACGCAGCGGCACGGCGATCGCATGGCCTTCCCGGAGAGCACTCATTCTTCCTCCTCCCAGAGCTGATGGAGGTGCATATAGAACCAGAGGATCAGGCCGGCTTTCGCCACGCCCAGAACCGCGAGAGCGGGGAGGGGGCGAGGCAGGGCATTAGCGGCCGCGATCTCCATGGCGGTGAGCCCAAGCAATCCCCCGAACACCCACATCCCTATCCGGAAAGGTGAAGGCATTCCACCCATCCTCTCCCTCCCTCGATGTTTCACCGCAAACGATATGGCCTCCCCCTCCCAAGGGCCCGTAGAACCCCAGGAGGGAATCCAGAAGGTCGCCTCTCCAAACCTCCCGGGCTTCATCGGGAAGGAGATTCCCTCTCTCCCTATTCTCCTTCTCCGCCTGCCACAGCGATCCAGGCGTATGGGGAGCCCGGGACGCCATAGCCATAAGGATCCCCAATCACCCGCGGCAGGATCGGGAAGTTCTCCACCGGAGGCGGCGAGGTCGTCTGCCACTCCAGGGTACGGGCCCGCCAGGGGTTATCCGCCGCCTGAGGGCCCCGCGCCCAGGCATAGGCGAGGTGGGCGATCAGAAAGACAAAGCTGGCCCCCAGCACGAAGGCGCTCATGGAAACCAGCATGTTCCCGCCGGCCAGATAGGAGGGGTAATCCGCGACGCGGCGATTCATCCCATACAGGCCGAGGCCGAACATCGGCAGGAAGGTGGCCTGGAAGGCCAGGAAGAACCACAGGGCGTGGATCCGGCCCAGGCGCTCGTTATACATCCGCCCGCTGATCTTAGGGAACCAGTAGTAAAGGCCAGCAACCAGCGCGAAGATCATCCCGCCCAGAATCGTGTAATGGAAGTGACCCACCACGAAGTAGGTATCCTGAAGGTGAAGATCGGTGGGAACATCCGCCAGGAAGATGCCGGTTACCCCTCCGATGAGGAAGTTGGCGAGGAACGCCAGGGCCACCAGCATGGGGGTTCGCAGCCACAGGCGGCCCTGCCACAGGGTTCCCAGGGCCGAGAGGAAGATCAGGCCGGTGGGCACGGAGATCAATTCAGTGGTAGCCATAAAAGGAGCATGGAGCCATGAGGGCATGCCACTGGTGAACATGTGGTGGGCCCAGACCAGGAAGCTGAGTCCCACGATCCCGAAAAACCCGCCCACGGCCCAGCGATAAGCGAACAGGGGCTTGCGGGCGAAGTGGGGCAGGATCTCCAGGATGACCCCGAAGGCGGGAATGATCATAATGTAGACAGCCGGGTGGGAGTAGAACCAGAACACGTGCTGATACAGCAAGGGGTCGCCTCCCCGGGCTGGGTCGAAAAAGCCCGTTCCCAGGATCCGATCGAGGAGGACCATCAGCAGGGCCACGGCCACGAACTGGGTGGCGATCAGGCTCAGGATGGAGGTGGCGAAGATCGACCAAACGAAAATCGGAAGCCGACTCCAGGTCATGCCCGGTGCCCGCAGGAAGGCGATGGTGGTGAGAAAGTTGAGCCCGCCCAGGATCGAGGAGAGACCTACGGTGATGAACGCCAGGTTGAAGAGCACCTGGCCGCTGGCGTTGGCCTCACTGAGGGGCGGATAAGCGGTCCAGCCACTGTCGAACCCACCCAGCCAGGGTGTACTGAGCAGGGCCAGGGCGGCCGGCGGCACCAGCCAGTAGCTCAGGGCGTTGAGGCGGGGGAAGGCCATATCCCGGGCCCCGATCATCAGGGGCACCAGGTAGTTCCCCAACCCCCCGACGATCGTAGCCACGGCCACCGCAATCATCATGATCCCATGCAAGCTCATCACCGTGTTATATTGATTGCGGCTGAACAGCTGGAGGCCGGGTCGCATCAGCTCGAGCCGCATCAGCATGGCCAGCAGCCCCGCGACCAGCATCAACCCCAGGAAGGTCACCAGATACTGAACGCCGATCACTTTATGATCTGTGGTGAAGCGAAAATAACGCACCCAGCTCCGGTCCTCCTCCTGGTGAACCGGCCATCCCAGCCACTCCCGTACCCAGACTTCCCACATCCCCACGCCCAGCAACCAGCCGATCAGGCCCAGGCCATACCCGACCGCCAAAGCGGGCTCCGCCGTTAACCCCTGTCCGCGGAGGGCCGCTATCATACCGGCTCCAATCAGATAGCCGAGCCCGCCCCCCAGCAATCCCCGTCCAATGGGAAAGAACGCCCGCATGGGGACCTCCTGCCGACATGCCGTTCATTGCTTGCGCTGCTGATCCACCCAGGCTGCAAATTGATCCGCGGGGACCACCTCCACAGTCGCCGTCATCGCTGCATGGCCGGTCCCGCACAGCTCCGCGCACTGCACCCGCAGGGTGGGCTCCACCGCCGTGCGACCCGGCCGGCTGGGCGTGAGGACCAGGAGGGTGGTCCGCCCGGGGACCGCGTCGATCTTCAACCGAAAGGCCGGGATCCAGAACGAATGAACCACATCCCGGGAGGTGATCTCGAAGCGGACCGGGCGGCCCATAGGGAGGACCAAGCGGTCCTTCACTTGGATTTGATATTGAGGATAAGTGAATAACCAGGACCACTGGCGGGCCTGGACCTGCACGACCAGCGTTCCTTCCCCATCGGCCGCGGCGGAGCCGGAGAAGGGGCCCATCCACCCCAATTCCATCAGCCCCCGGAGACCAGGCTGGATCACGAGGGAGAGGGCGAGGAGGGAGGTGACCGCCAGCCAGGCCAGTGCCCCGGGAGTGTGGCTGAACACCGGAGGCCCATCCTCGGGAGGATCCCCGGCCGCCCGGAAACGCAACAGGCTGTAGAACAGCACGCTGAGGACAAAGGTGAAAACCGGCGTCCCGACGATCAGAAGATATCGGAACGCTTCATCCACCACCCGAGCTTCGGAAGCCATCGCTGGGGGAAACGGAATCTGGAGGGCCACCATCTCCCCCAGCAAGGTCAGGATCAACCACAGCCCGAACACCCGAAGGAGATCCCGCATTGGCCCCTCACCTTTCCACAATGAACTTGCCCTTCATCCCCTCCTGATAATGCACGCCGTCTTCTTCAAAACAACCCATCTCCCACTCCCCAACGCGATCGGTGGGCACTGTGAAAACCACAGTGGCGGTGCCTCCGGGCTCCAACGCCACCATGAAGCCGGCATGCTCCTCCTCTTCCTCCTGCTTCAGCTTTTCGCCGCTCACCTGAGGGTGAAGGCCGGCGAAAAAGTCTTCGTGATATCCGGCGGGCTTGCCTTCCATTTCCATCACCATCCGGCCGATCATCAGCTCATGGTCCTTTTTGCCCGCGTTCACCAGAACCAGGCGAACCTCCTGGCCGGCTTTCACCCGGATCGTATCGGGCTGAAACTTGTATTCCGTCAAGGTGATCCGGATTTCCCCTGCGCCGGGGCCTGATGCTGGCCCCTGCGGTTGTCCGCATGCCGCCAGCAACAAGAGCCCGCCCATCCATACCCACCCCCAGCGGTTCATGGACGCACCTCCGGTTGAAATGGTGGCTGGAACTTCCCGATTCCCTAAAAGCCCCCCGGATGGAGAGCTCTCCGATCGCTCCTCAGCCCTGTCAGGCTCCAGACGGGATCGGGGGTCTTCGGTTCCTGACTTGAACTCCCCGGCATCGCCGCGATAAGGCCCACTGAAAACTCAAAGTAAATCATGACGCGAATCCCGGAATTCCGAATCTATCCCGCAGGTGAATCATGGGATAACCAGAGGGAGTAAAAAAGGATGAAGAAGGATCCATCCTGGGACAGGAGGTAAAGGAGGCGTGCCCATTTACCGAAGCCGCCATCTCCCAACAGGGGGCACCTATCTGTGGGAGGCCATGAACCGGAGAGGCGCCCTTCCTCAATTTAACGCCTCCGCCATGCGGTCCAGGGGCGGGGGAAGGTTTTTCGTTCGCTGGGCCGGGCAAGCCATTCGGGCGGCCATCAGGGCTTTGGGATCGGCTCAGCGGGCGGGAGGCGAAGCTGGCTAAAGGCCCAGGCGGCGGGCCTGGGCGATGGCCTCGACCCGGCTTCGGGCACCGAGCTTTCGGAGCACCCGGCGGGCATAGAATTTCACCGTGGGGAGGGCGAGGCCTAAATGGGCGGCGATCTCCTTATTGGTGAGCCCCCGGGCCATCAACGCCAGGATCTCGCGCTCCCGTGAACTCAGCACCGGCGGGGCGGTGACCGGAGGGGTGGGAAGGCCAGCCAGCCATGCCAGCACCCGAGGGGTGAGGGAGGGATCCAGGATGGCCTTGCCGGCCGCCACATGACGGATGGCGGCGATCACTTCTTCCACGGCAGCGTCTTTCAGCAGGTAGCCATGAGCCCCCGCGGCGATCGCCCCCCATAAGTCCTCATCCTGATCCGACACCGTCAGCATGATCACCCGGGTCCCCGGGCATCGTCGCAGGATCTCCCGCGTGGCCATCACGCCGCCACCCGGCATCCGCACGTCCATTAATACCACGCGAGGCCGGTATCGGACCGCCAGCTCGATGGCCTCGTCGGCATTCCGGGCGTGGGCGACCACCCGCAGATCCGGCTCCTCCATCAGCAGGCTGGCCAGACCCTCCCGAAAGAGGGTGTGATCATCCACCAGCAACAGTGTGATTGGCTCCATCGCGGAGAAAGATATCGGACGCTCCAGCGATCCCACAGCTTCCACTCCCTTCGTTCAGTTTAGGCCATCGAAGGCGGATGCGGGTCCCCTGGCCGGGGGCGCTCTGGATCTCCAGCGTGCCTCCTATCCGCTCCGCCCGCTCCTGCATCATCCGCAGGCCGAAGGCCGTTGGGGGGAGGGCTTCTGGACGGAAGCCCACGCCGTCATCGGCGATTTCCAGGATCCCTTCCCCCTGCTCCCAGCGGAGCGAAAGGCGAATCCGCCGGGCGTGCGCATGACGACGAGCATTGGCCAGGGCCTCCTGGGCGATCCGCAGACAATGGGCCTCCTCCCATGGAGTGAGCGGCGGCAGCTCCCGCAGATCCAGCTCCACCTCCGCTTCGCCCCGGGCCTGGATCGAGGCGACTAACCGGCGAAGCGCATCGGCCAGGGTTTCCCCCGGCCCCCGCACCGCTCGCAAGCCCTCCAGGGTCAGTCGAACTTCTGTATAGAGATCTCGGAGATCCTCGCGGATCTCCCGGAGGAGGGCTGGGAGCGCGCGGCCCGCCTCCGGGCGAGTACATGCCCGCTCGGCCTTCTGAGCCTTCAGGTGCAGATAAGCAAGATGCTGGGCGATGTCATCATGGAGTTCTCGCGCCAGGCGACGCCGTTCCTCCCAGATAGCGGCCTCCACCCCACGACGGGTTTGCTGGGCCGCATATATCCAGCGGGCCAGGGCCTGGGCGGCCACCTGAGCCAGCCGCTCCTCCGGTGGGGAAAGATCTCGCCGAGCAGGATGGCCCAGCAACAATCCTCCGATCCCTTCCCCATCGATTTGCAGCGGAATCCACCGGATCCAGTCCTGGAGGGGCCGCTGGGAAAGGACCTGATCTTTCGAGGTCAGGGCGCGCAGTTGCTCTTCGATGACCGGGAGTCCTTCCGGGGGGAGGTTCCAGGAGGCGATCATCCGGGCGTTCCCTTCTTCGATCAGAACCAGGGCCCCCCATGCCATGCCGCAGCCCTCCACGATTAGCCGGAGAGGAGGCTGGAGGGCGCTCTCGGAGAGGAAGGCGACGGGAGCCAGGCGTTCGATCTCGGCGCGGATGGCCGCCTCCCAGCGCGCGGCACGAGCGGCCATCACCGCCGCGGTGATCTCCGCCGCCAAGCTCTGGAGGAGCTCATGGCGCTCAGGAGGGAGGAGGGCCTCACTGGAGCGGTAAAGAACCAGGAACCCCAGGGTTTGCTCTCCGTAGGCCAGGTGCAGGCATGCGACGGAGGCGAAGCCCACGGCCCGCGCGGGAACTGCGGGCAGGAGGGGGCATGCCTCCCCCACCCGGGCCGCACGGGGAAGGCATCGGGAGCAGCGAGAGGGGGTTTGCGGATCCATCCAGCGGGCCTCCAGAATCGCCTGTATCGCCTCGGGAAGGCTGCGTGTTCCAGCGAGCTCCAGATGTCCAGTCGTCGAATTCCAGCTCAGGAATAGACCTGCCTGGGCCTGCGCGGCCTCCATCGCCAGATCCAGCGCTGTCTCAACGACCTGAGGCCAATCCGAGGAGGCGGATAGCGCGCGGCTGGCCCGGTGGAGGAAAGCGAGCCGCGCACGCTCCTGTTCCAGGGCGGCCTGGCTCTCCTGCAGCGCCCGCAGACTGGCCTCCATCGTTCGAGCGATCCGCCCCCATTCATCAGGCGACCGGATAGGAAGCCGCACATCCAGACGCCCGTGACCCACGGTTTCCAGGGCATTCAGCAGGAGATTCAGCGGATGGAGGACCCAGCGGTAGAGGGCGAGGTGAGTGATCAGAAGAAGGAAGAGCCCCAGGCCCAGAACCCAGAGGGATTGCTGCAGGATCAGGGAACGGAAATAGCCTTCCAGCTGGGGAAGTGGCTCCGCCAGATGCAGCATGCCCTGCCCCGGCGCAGGCACTGTGCATGAGGCGACCCAGAGCGATCCATGCCGCATGACCTGGAACCGGGGGAACGACTCCGATCCACCGGGACCCCACCCCACCTCACCCATCTGGAGTGAGGGGGTCACATTGCTGAAGCGTACCTGACCCTGCGCATCCAGCAGAAAGATCTGATGGGGGGCGCCGTAACGGTCGATACGATCCAGGACCTGCGCGACATCCTCCAGCGAACTGAGCCGGGCGGGGTCGGACAGGAGAAAGACCAGACTTTCCGCTTCCTCGCAGAGATGGCGCTGAACTTCCCGGAGGAAGAACTCGCGCTGCCGGAGGGCATTGCCAGCAAGGAGGAGCAGGACCGCCAGCACCGTGCCCACAGTGAGAAAAAGGAAACGCCCCCTTAATCCCCGGATCCCCTGGCTGAGGATCCGGGAGTTCGGGCTCAGGCTCTTTTCCCCTCCCGCCCGGGCCTCCATAGGGCCACCTCTCCCCATTCCGCGCCGGCTTTCATTAATATTATGCCTTTTTTTCTTCGCCTGGCGGGCTCTCACGATTTCCGCCCCCCACGCGATCTACGGCCCCAGGGGCGGCGCGCCCACAGGATGCCCAGCCCGGCTCCGAGCCCGGCCCCGGCGAGCGCCGCACTCCAATGAACCGGATGCGGATATGGATACAGAAGGATTTCTCCGAAGAAATACCCGACGAAGCCAAGCGCGATAAGCCCCACATAGGCTTCACCGGGCCACTCCTTTTTCTCCTTTTTCCGACGGACAGTTCGGGGGTGAGGGCGCTTCCAGGCCATGGCCTCCTCACAGCTTCGGATGGCAGACGATCTGGGCAAGTCCCCCTCCCACCCGGACCCCTCATCGTCCGATCGATGGAGGGCTGCATCGACCGAATGAGGGTTTCCAAGGGGATGATAAGGAAGTAAATTCGAAGGGCCGACCCTCCCCCTGGCTGGGACGCAGAAAGCTCCCCCCCAGGGATCCGGTGGTATATGGAGGGTTCCCTCCCAGCAGAGAGAGATCTCAGGCCTTCAAGGGGATCCGCATGCATAAGGCCTTGATCGCTTTCGGACTGTTCGTCCTGACCGGATGCATGGCCCCCCTTCTCCATCATCCGATGGCTCCGATGCACGGGGGAGGCCCCATGGGGCCCGGTGGAATGGGAAGGGTCCCGGCGCCCGTCCCGCCAATGGCTCCCACACCCGTCCAAACCCCTGGGCCCTGGACCCCGGATGTTTCGTTTGAGCGGGACATCCGACCGATCTTCACGCGGGCGTGTGTCCGCTGCCACGGCGGTGCCGCCGGGCTGTGGCTGGACCGCTATGAGCGGGTGATGGCTGGCAGCGCCCGGGGGCCCGTTGTGATCCCCGGGAACCCGGAGGCCAGCGAGCTCTACCGGCGGATCACCGGGCGGAGCCAGCCCGCCATGCCCCTCGGCGGCCCCCCGCTGTCCCCCGAAGAGATCGAACGGATCCGTCAGTGGATCGCCGCGGGAGCGCCGGATAATTGACCGGGTTGGGGGCGGGGAAAGCCGCTCCCTCGCCTTCCGGCCCCACAGAAGCAGGAGTCCCCCAAAGGCCCTTAAACGGTAGCCAGGATCAGCAGGCCCAGGCCGATCCCGAACAGGCCCAGCGCGAATTTGACCCCGGGGCCATGGGCCCGGTTCCATCGCGCCAGCTGCCGCAGGGTCGGGCGGGCCACAGCTGCCAGCAGCAGCAGCACCAGCGGGACGATGAACATCAGGTTATACAGGACGAGATAGGCGAAGCCCTGCCACACAGAGGGTTGGGCGGAAAGCATGGACAGGATCGCCAGGTAGATGGCCCCGCTGCATGGCACCGTGCACAGGCCGATCAGGAACCCCCCCAGCGCCAGGGCCGGGACGGTCAACCGGCGGGCGATCCCGGTGGCCCGGGTGACGATCGCCCGCGGGGCGGCCAGCGGCGGGCCCAGCTCCGGAACCAGGACATCCTTGACCATCCACAGCCCCATCCCGATGGCGATCAGCGCCCCGATGCGTGCGGGGAGATGATACTGGGAGAAGGGGGCACTGGCCGCCAGAAGGCCTGCCCCTAAGCCTAAGTAGGTCAGGAAAATGGCCGCGATGTATATGGATCCCAGGCTGAGGATCCGGCTCCGCGCCGCCCGCAAGTCCGAGGGATCACTGGTCTGCAGGGTCGCCAGCATGGCGGCGACGAACAGCAACAGCACCGTGAAGGCGCATGGGTTCACCCCATCCACCAGCCCGCCCAGGATCACAGCGCCCAGCGTGAGCGTCGGGGGAGGGATATGTTCGGGAACCGCGAGGTGCGGGCGGATCAGCTGGAGCGAGACCGCCCCTCCGATCAAGGTCGTGAGCAGAAGGGACACCAGGATCACATGCCGGAGGCGGACAAGACCTGAGGGAGCGCTCATATTAGCCTTCCACGATGAGTTTGCCCACCATGGCCGGATTCGCCCGGCCTCCGCAACAGACATCGCAATAGAATGTGAAGACGCCGGGCCGGTCGACTTTGAAGGTGATGACGCGGGTGGAACGCGGCGGGATCATCAGATTGATCCCCAGCTCGTCGATGGCGAACTGATGCTGCCCGCCCCCGTCGATGTGATAGGGGCTGTCGGGGTTCCATACCTTCAGCATAACCGTCTCGCCTGCCCGCGCGCGGATCTCGTAGGGATCAAAGCCCCCCATGGAGATCGTCAGGCGGATGGTCCGCACGGGTCCGCTTGCCGTATTCCTCCCCTCCGGTTGAACGCCCGGGAGGAGAGGCCACAACAGAGCCCCCGCAAGCGCCAGGCTCGCGCTGGCGATCCCGAAGAAGGCTATCCGGCGGAACCAGCGATCCCAGCGCTGCTTCCGGTGCTTCCTCCGCGAAACAGAGGTCATGGCGATACCTCCCACTGGAATCGATGCTCCGGGGATCCTCCAATATCCCGAAGGACGAGCTCCAGGGTGCGCACGCCCGCCCGGAGAAGGGGAAGGCCGGTCAGATCCCGAGATGGGAACGAGAGGCGGCCCCGCAGGTGATGCCCACCCCGCCCGCCGTCCCAGGCCAGCGCGTTCACCTCTTGCCCCTGATCGGTCCGCAGGATGGCCAGGGCGGCGAGATCGAAATCGAGATCTCCGGTGTGGGTGTCCAGCATAACCTCGAAATCCAGCGTGTCCCCGGAAGCCCTTTGATTCAGGGGGATGACCGTGATGCGCACCCCTCCGCTTTCATGAACGCGCATCGGATCTGCCCCGCCCCAGGTCGGGTTATTCCCCGGAGCGGATCCTTGCGCCGCCTGACATGCCGCCAGGGCCAACACCAGCCCTCCGACAAGAGGAAGAAAGCAACGCAAGCGCATCGGGTGCCCTCCAGGGTCAGGCCTTCCGGGCCGGCTTCCCCAGGATCTTCTTCCCGGTGTCCACCTCGATGATCAGGTTCGGATCCGGAACCGGCAACGGATCGCCCTGCGGATCCGTCTGGGCCACGATGCGACCGCTGGCGTCCTTCAGGTAAATCACAAAGCGATCCAGATCGCGGGGAGCCGGCCCCTCGATGTAGGTGCCATCCAGCTGGAACTTGGAGCCGTGACACGGGCACTCGAAGCGGAAGTTGCTGGGAACCCACTTGTAAAGGCAACCCAGGTGGGTGCAGACCTTATAAAGGGCGAGGATCCCCCGCTCGGTGTGGACCAGCCAGAGCCGGGCATCGGGATACTCCCGGGGGCCTTCCCCAGCGCGGGGCAGGATCGCCCCCGCCGTCCCGAGCCGGAAGATGCCACCGAATTCCCCCGCGCGGAACCGGGGGAGAGCGAACAGCAGCGCCACCCCGCCGCTCTCCGCCATGAAGAGGGCCATGGAGGCCGCCCAGACATACGCCAGGAACTCCCGCCGGGTGATGCCCGGCGCCGCTACCGTCGGAATCGCCTGCGCCTCCGCCGTCATGCTTTCTCCTCCTGGCTGGAACCGAGGGCTCGCATGGCTCATCCAGGGATTTGGGATAATCAACCGGATCCCCGAACAACAGGATCCCTCACTGCCTCATCAGAGGGCTGAGGGAGGCCACGCTCCATGGCCAGTGCAACCGGCGTTCCCACAACCGCGGCTGGATGCCGGGCGACGATGCATTTCACAATGCCGAAGAATGCGGTGTGCACGGCCTCGATCTCCAAACCGGCCCGCAGGACGTTCTCCACCGTCCGCCGGTTGATGTTCGCCCCCGTCAGACGCACCGCAATGGGATTAAGCAGATCAAAGAGTTTTCCCAGCCACAGGCTCTCCGGGCGTACGTGCTCCAGGAGCAGGATTTTCCCTCCAGGCTTGCAGACGCGCCGCAGCTCGCTCAACCCCAGCACCGGATTGGGCACCGAGCAGAAGACGAACGTGGCGACAACACAATCGAAAGAACCATCCGGGAAGGCGAGCGCTTGCGCATCCATCTGCAGGAGTTCGACGGCTATACCCTGGTGGATGGCCCGGCGCCGCGCCTGCTCCAGCATCCTCCCGCTCAAATCCACCGCCGTGACCCGTGCGTCTTTGGGGTAGTATGGGAAATTCTTGCCCGTGCCCACTCCCACTTCGAGCACGCGCCCCCCGGGCACCTGCGCCCAGAGCTGCTTCCGCCACCGCCGGAAGGCCGCCTGCTCCATCGGGCTTTCGATAAGATCGTAAAGCCGGGCATTGCGGTCATACCGTGCCCTCGTCGCCGCAGTCGCCACAGGATCCCTCTTCATCGTGAATCATCCATCTCCGGATTTCTCCAGCAATGGATAGCCCTTCGCTTTCCATTCCTGCATGCCCTGCTTCAGGTTATAGACGTTGGTGAAGCCCAGCTTCACCAGCGTCTCCGCCGCTATGGCGCTCATCCGACCACTCCTGCAATAGAGGACAATCTTCGCCGACCTGTCTGCCGGGAACTGGTCGATGTTTTTCTCGATCTCGTTGTATGGGACGAACACGTCGGTTTGGGGCAGTTCACCTTCGTATGGGATGTGCACGTTCACGAGCAGAAAATCCTTCCGTTGGAGCATGCGATAGAGTTGTTCGGCCCCGATATTGCGGTAACTCCCTCCCTCCACGGTCACGATCTCTTCAGGGGCTTGCACCTTGCATCCGAGCCCGACGAGGAGGACCAGCACTACAACCGCCGCGAGATCAACAACCCAGCGCGCTGGCGCCCTTCTCATGGACGTCCCTCCTTAGATTCATCTGGGATCGCGGCCGCAAGCCCCGCCGGTCCCGCGCCGACGACGAGGATGGGCTCGCCCATCGCGCTCCATCTCCCTACCCGGTGCTTTCCCGACGGGGGCCCTGGATTCAGAAGCGATGCGTATGGCGCCCGGCTCGCTTGAGCCATCGAGCGGGAAACGCACTGCAGATCAGCCAGCAGACGATGAGCAAGGCGATCAGGAGCCCTATTCCGGTTCCCAGGGCGGCCGGCCAGCCGAATCGGGGAAGGATGAATAACCCAACCAGCGGCAGCGCGCACACCCAGGTCAGCAGGGCCATCGCCATCGTCTCCGAACGCGTTCCCATCGCCGAGCTCCTTTCGATAAAGGGAAACCCCGGTCGGACGGCTCACGCCTCCCGGCGGAAGGCCCACAGGCGCTGGGCGTTGAGGGCCACAATGATGGTCGAGAGAGACATCAACAGGGCGCCCACCGCCGGTGAGAGGAGAACCCCGAAGGAGTAGAGAATGCCGGCCGCCAGCGGCAACGCTACGGCGTTGTATCCGGTCGCCCACAGCAGGTTTTCCTGCATCTTGCGGTAGGTGGCCCGCGCCAGGCTGAGGATGGCCACCACATCCCGAGGGTCATTGCGCACGAGCACGATGTCTGCGGACTCCACCGCCACATCTGTGCCCGCTCCGATCGCAATGCCTACATCGGCCTGGACAAGGGCCGGGGCGTCATTAACCCCATCCCCCACCATGGCCACCACCCGGCCCCGGGCCTGGACCTCCCGCACCTTCTCTGCCTTCTCGTGCGGCAACACCTCGGCGAAGAAATCGCTCAAGCCCAGCTCCCGGGCCACCCAGGCGGCCACCGCCCGGCTGTCCCCGGTAAGCATCATCACCTCGAGGCCCATCGCCTTCAGGCGCTCCACGGCCTCCCGCGACTCCGGCCGGATCAGGTCGGCCAGCGCCAGCGCCCCCAGCACTCGATCCCCGGACACCAGGACCACCACGGTTTTACCCTGAGCGGCGGCCGCCTCCACCCGCGGGTCCTCGACGTGCAGACCCAGAGTTTGCAGATACCTCGGGCTGACCACTGCATATTCCGTTCCATTGATCTGTCCCACGACGCCTTTACCGGGGATCGCGCGGAACGCCTCGACGGGCTGCAACAGGAGGCCTCGGGCCTGCGCGGCCTCCACGATGCCGCGGGCGATGGGATGCTCGGAGGCCTGCTCCAGGGAGGCGGCGATCCGCAGCATCTCGTCCTCCGTCAGCCCGTCCATGGCGAACACATCGGTGACCCCGAAGCGGCCCTGGGTCAGCGTCCCGGTTTTGTCAAAGATGACGGCGCTCACATCTTTGGCCCGCTCGAAGGCCGTCCGATCACGGATGAGCAGCCCGTTCCGGGCTGAAAGGGTGGTGGAGACAGCCACCACCAGTGGGACGGCCAGGCCGAGGGCATGCGGACAGGCGATGACCATCACGGTGACCATCCGCTCCAGGGCGAAGGCCAGGTCCATGCCCAGCGCCAGCCAGGCCATCAGGGTTGTCAAACCGCCCCCCACGGCGATCACCGTTAACCAGAAGGCGGCGCGATTGGCCAGGTCCTGGGTGCGGGAGCGGGTCTCCTGGGCCTGGCGGACCAGCTCGATCACCTGGGAAAGGTAAGTGTCCCGGCCGGTCCGCTGTACTTCCACGATCAGCATCCCCTCGCCGTTCAGCGCCCCGCCGATCACTCGATCCCCTGGCCCTTTCTCGATCGGCCGGGATTCCCCCGTCAGCATCGCCTCGTTGACGCTGGAGGTCCCTTCCACCACCACCCCATCTACAGGGATCTTCTCGCCGGGGCGCACACGCACCCGGTCGCCGGGTTTCAGATCGGCCACCGGGACATCGCGCTCCCCCCCGTCGGGGAGGATCAGGTGGGCCTCCGCGGGGAGCAGCCTCACCAGCTCCTCCAGGGCTCGCGAGGCACCCAGCACCGAACGCATTTCGATCCAGTGGCCCAGAAGCATCACCACGATCAGGGTGGCCAGTTCCCAGAAGAAGCCCTCGCCCGGCAGACCGAAAACCGTGGCCGTGGAGTAAACGTAAGCGGCGGTGGTGGCCAGGGCGATGAGCGTCATCATGCCGGGCTGGTGCCGCCGGGCCTCTTCCCTCGCTCCCTTCAGAAACGGCCATCCCCCGTAAAAGAAGATCACTGAGGAAAGCACCCAGCGGGTCCATGGGTCCCCCGGCAGGGCGAACGCGAACCCCAGCACCCGCTGCACCAGGGGAGCGGTCAGCACCACCGGGACGGCCAGCACCAGGGCGACCCAGAAGCGCCGCCGGAAGTCGGCCACCTGATGCAGATGACCCGCGTGATGCTCCATGCCCACCCGGTGGGTTTCGTGGCCCGCATGCGCGGAAGGGCCAGCGGGCACCGGTGGCCTGGGGGAAGGTTCCCCCGCTTCATGCCCGTGATGGGCGTGATGCTCATGCATGGAAGACATATGGTCCTCTCCGTCCCCAGCCTCTTTCTGATGGAGCTGGGCGCGGGCCGCCGGAAGCGGCCCACGCCCAGCCATTTGGATCTCAGGGATGATGGCCGTGCGGGCCGCCGTGGGCTTCCGAGGGGGCCTTCCCCACATACTTCTGCGGGTCTTTGTCGAAAGCGGCTTTGCAGCCCGGGGAGCAGAAGTAGTAGGTCTGGCCCTCATAGACCGACGTGGCGGCCGCCTTCGCCTCCTCGACTTCCATCCCGCACACCGGATCCCTGGCCATGGTTTGCCTCCTGAAAGTTGAGTTCTGGAGCCGGGCGACGCGGACGGCCTTCCACCGCTCGCGCCGCCTGAGATCCCCTAACACCCGTGCCCGCTATGGGCGGCGTGGTCCGCGGGGGGATGCGCAGATGTCCCTTCCTCCAGGCCCAGAACGCGCTTCATTTCCTCGAACTGCTCCCGTGTGATCTCCCCCAGGGCGTATCGCCGCTTCAGGATGTTCAGCAGCGCCTCCTCCTCAGAGGGACGGGATGACCCGTGATGCTCTGTATGGGCGGAACGGCTCATCCGATGCATCATGCAGCACATAGGTCTGAACCTCCTTTCACTAAAAGATGAGAGCCCTGCGTTTTGCCGGCTTAAGCGATCATCCAGGAAGGCCTCAGGTCTTCCGCGGACCCCTGGCGATCATACACTCCGGGCCGATCCATGGCGTCCGCGCCTCCGATACCAGGCGGTGACCAGCGGCATGGTGACGATCATGCTCAGCAGGAAGACCCATGCCGTGCCGCCCCACCGGGCGACCTCAGGATACCTTCCTTTCCAGGTGGCCGCCACGAAGAACAGCAGCGCCGCTCTCGAAACGCCATCGCGATCCTCCTCCTGCCGGAATATCGCTGCCGACGCTCCCTCCTCGCTGGAAAGCGAGGGCAGCTGGGCGTTTACCCAAACAGATGGGGATCCATTCGGGATCCTATCCGCTGGCGCATCCGCAGGAGCGCGCGCCCCATCCACAGGATCCCCGCGATGTTCATCCCGATCCCCATCACCATGAACGGGACGCGATATTGGTTCAGCAGGGTGGCAGCGGCGGTGAGGCCCAGGAGAGGAAGGGCATCGGTGACATGGTGGGCGCAACATGCCACCATGGCAAGGCTGGAGGTGCCGGTGCCCACCGCTGTGAGGGCGGTTGGAGCATGGGGGTTCACCGGGCATGCGCGCAGCCGCCTCAGATAAACGTAAAGCCCCACCTGGATCCCAAACCCGGCCGCGATCGCCCCCACCAGCCATCGATCCCCCCACAGGAGCTCCAGGGCATGCCCCCAGCCCTGGGCCAGGGTCACCAGGCTCAGGTAAAGCCCAACCAGGAGCGCCGCCCCGGCCAGCCCGGCACCGGCAGGGACCCCGAGCGCCCGGAGCCGTGTCCGAAGCGCCCCCGAGTCTGCAGGCCATTGAGGAAGCGCCACCTCATAGCCCTGGTTGCGGACCATTCGCAGGATTCGCGAGAGACGGAAGCTGGTCGGATCGTAAAGCACAATCACCTCCTGGGCGGCGAAGTTCACCCTGGCCCAGATCACCCCCTCCTGCCGCCGCAACGCCTCCTCCAGGGGGATCACCCTCCCCGCATCCTGAAGCCCCTGGATCGGGATCCGTATCTGGCGAATCACCATCCGTCCGCCCCCCTCGCCGCGTTCCACCCTCAGTGTAAGGGATCGTCGGGCTGCCAGGTAGCTCCGTCCGGTAGAGGGCACCCTGCGTCGTTTGGCGGATCGCCCCTCTCGACCATTCGGTGGAGGCCCGGCGCCTCTCGAGGATGCTGGAGCCCAGGCCGGGGGAAGACCCAGGACCCGGCCCTCTGCCCTGCTGATGGAACGCCGCGATGCCCATAGTGCCCAGGACATGGAGGCCGAGAAGAGAGAAGGGGAAGCCTGATTCCACAGGATGAAAGGGGATTCCGGGCTTTCGGGGGAAGCAAGGGTTTCCCGTGGTCCTCCCTACGAGCGGTCCGGCAGGAAGACCACAATGCGGGTCCCCTGGCCGGGGGCAGAGCGGATTGAGAAGTGTCCCCCCAGGCGTGCAGCCCGTTCATACATCCCCATGAGACCGAAGTGGCCTCGGAGAGCCAGCTCCCCCGGGAATTCGGGGGGCTCGAACCCCTGGCCATCATCCTCTACCGTCAGGGTCACGCCTTCCGGACCGAATTCCAGATGGAGGCGGGCATGACGGGCTCGGGCATGACGCACCACGTTGCTCAGCGCCGCCTGGGCGATGCGGTAAACCGCCAGCTCCACTTCCGGGGGAAGGCGTCGTTCCTCCCCGCTCACGTCCAGCGAGATCTCCAGACCCTCCGCAGCGGTTGATTGCACCAGCACCTCCAGCGCCGGGACCAGCCCCAGTTCCTCCAGATATAGCGGGCGCAGATCCTGAATAAGCCGCCGGATCCTCCGAAGGGTTTGACGAACCATATCGGAGAGTGCATGCAGCTGCTCACGGGCAGATCGCATGTCCTCGATCGCAGGCAGAGTCAGCTCCAGCATCTGGATCCGTTGAGCCAGGATCACCAGGTCCTGAATGGCCTCGTCATGCAACTCGCGGGCCAGTCGAAGGCGCTCCTCTTCCTGAGCCCGGGTCATGGCGGCGATGTAATGCTGCATTCCCCTCTGATAACGACGGATCTGTTCCGCCATCTCCTGAAGGGCGCGCTGCAGATCCTGGATCTCCTCGACCCCACTCACAGGGACGCGGATGGCTTCGAAATCCCCCCAGGCCAGACGGATCGCTCGTTGCCCCAGGGCCTGAAGAGGCCGGACAATCCGCCACATACTGACATAAAGAGCCATCAGGGAAGCGACGACCACAGCCAGAATGACCAGCGGGGCCAGCAGGGTGTAGCGAAGCCACGGGGCCACCACATCAATCCAGGGTTCCTCAATCAGAAGCGCCCAGCGAGCGATAGGGACCGGGGCATAGGCGGTGACATGTTCTTCCGAGGTTTCTGGGGAACGGTGGAAAGTCGCGCCGGCTTCCCCGCGCAGGGCGGCGGATACCCCTTCGTGTGCTTTCAGGCTTCGGCCCTGCACAGGAAGGGCCGTTGAGGCGATCACGGTGCCCGTCGAATCCATCAGGTAAACGACTGCCCGTGGCCCCGTCTTCGCCGCCTGCTGCAACGCCCTCCACCCCAGGGCGTCGAAGGAGGCCGCCCCGACAGCGCCCCAACGGCCCTGAGCCAGACCGATCCAGACCCCGCGCGTTCCGTCAAATTCACCGGGAAGGAGGATCAGCTCGCCCGGCTGCCGGGCCAGCGGATCCAGAAGGGCATAAGGATCGGCACGAAGCCCCCCCGATCCAGCGATCGGGCGCCGTTCCTCGAGATCAAAAATCGCAAGGCCCAGATCGAAATCGACCAGAGAGGGACTCAGAACTTGAAGGGCATGTTCCGGGCGGGCCCCTTCCGCCAGGCGGTCCAGCAGGGATTGAAGGACCCGCTGCCGGCGATAGAGGCTCTCGGAGAGGGCGATGGCAATACCTCGCGCGATGCGCGCATCGCGCTCGGCAACCATCGATCGCATGGCCTGCTGATGCAGCACGGTACTGCCGAAAGCCACCCCCAGCAGGATCAGGATCAGGGGGAGGAGGGCCCAGAGGAAAATCTGGGTGAACAATCGGCGCAGAGGACGCATCTCACGCCGTCGTGTCCTCCAGGGAGATCCAGCCCAGCCGGAGCGCTTTAAGAACCGCCTCCGTGCGGGTGCTCACACCCAGCTTGGCGAAAATATTGATCATATGGGAATGAACCGTGCGTTCGCTGATGCCCAGCTGGAAGCCGATCGCCCGATTTGTCAATCCCCGGGCGGCCAGCCGCAACACCTCCAGCTCCCGCTCCGTCAGGCGCTCCGGGCCGCCCTCCACCTCCGGCCGGCCCAGCTCCTCCACCAGCCGCTCGGCTACACCGGGATCCAGGACGGAGCGGCCAGCGTGAACCATCCGAATGCCCCGGGTGAGCTCCTCCGGGCCGGCGGTTTTCAGCAAGTATCCCCGGGCTCCCGCGCGCAGGGCGGCGAAGATATAGGGATCATCATCGTAGGCCGTCAACACCAGCACCCGGATCTCCGGGTGCTCAGCGCGAAGCTGACGAAGGACCTCCAGGCCGGAGAGGCCGGGCATTCGCAGATCCAGGATCACCACATCCGGGCGGTGCTGGGCGATGAGAGCCAGGGCCTCTTCTCCATTCCCAGCCTCCGCGATCACCTCGATGGAGGGATCGCGTTCCAGAAACTGTCGGATCCCTGCCCGCACTGCCGGATGATCATCAGCCAGAAGCACGCGAATCCGCGGGGCGCTCATCTTCCCTTCCTGCCAGTCCAGCGGGATGATACCTGCGAACGTCGGGAGGACATGCGACCGGTTTTAATACGCCCCCTCTCCCATAATAACCCGCGGGATGGTGCGAAGCATAATCTCCAGATCCAGCAGCGGAGACCAGTTCTCGATGTAATAAATGTCCAGCAGGCACATCTCATCGAACGTGAGATCGCTGCGGCCGGAGATCTGCCAGAGACCGGTCATGCCCGGCACCGCGGCCAGGCGCTGACGTTGCCAGGGCTTGTAGGCTTCCACCTCGGCCGGCACCGGTGGGCGCGGCCCCACCAGACTCATCTCCCCTTTCAACACATTGATCAGCTGCGGCAGCTCATCCAGGCTCAGCCGGCGCAGGATCCGCCCGACCCGCGTGACCCGCGGATCGTTCCGGATCTTGAAAAGAGGGCCGCTGGCCTCGTTCAGCGCCCGCAGACGTTCCTGCTCCTGCTCCGCTCCTACCCGCATGGTCCGGAATTTATACATCGTGAACAGACGTCCGTCCTTCCCTACCCGCACCTGCCGGAAAATCACCGGGCCCGGAGAGTCCAGCTTGATGGCCAGGGCGATCAGCGCCATCAGCGGGGCGGAAATAAGAAGCAAAAGGGTTGCCAGAACCAGATCCATCGCCCGCTTGACGCGGAATTGCCATGGGGAGAAACGAGCCTCCCTCACGCCGATCAGGGGGATCCCATCCAGATCCCGTACGTCCAGACGGCTCAGCGTCAGCTGGAAGGGATCGGGGACGATCCGCACCGGGATGCGCCGGGCCTCACAGTGCTGGACGACCTCCTGGATTCGATCATAGAAGGCCATCGGAAGGGTGATGATCACCTCATCCACGGTGTCTTCCCCCAGGACCTTCGGCAGATCATCCAGGGTGCCCCGGGCGCGGAAGGGGCCGATATCCGTGCGAGCTTTCTCCGGATCATCGTCCACAAACCCTACGATGCGATACCCCAGCTCCGGCCGGGCCAGGGCCGCCCGCATCACCGCTCTCCCGAGATCCCCGGCTCCGACGATCAGCGCCCGCACCACACCGATGCCCCGCCGGCGCATGATCCGCTCCGCCCGGCTTTCAAAAAACCGCAGAGCCCCCAGCAGCAGGACCACCAGCAGAGCGGCTTCCAGGAACATCAACCGGGAATAGAAAAGGGACTGGGAGAAGAACACCACGGCCATCAGAACCAGGGTGCTCTTGGCCACCGCGTTCAGGATGCGATACATCTCCTCCAGCCACGGCGCCCCCATCTGGGGGGGATACACCCGGTCCAGGCGAAACATCAGCAGCAGAAGGACCGTCCAGGCGATCTGGAACGGGATGTAAGCGGAAAACGGGGCATCAAAGGTGATCTCCCGGAACCATTCCCACCGGTAACGCATCAGATAAGCCAGCACGAAAGCGACCTGGATCACGATGAGATCCAGGCCGATGCGAATCCATCGCCACCACCACGGAATCCTTCGATCGCTCATAGGACCCATCCGCCAGCGCTCTTTCCGGATCTCTCTCCATTCGCCGCCTGAGGGGCCGCGACGGGAAAGGAAGTCCCGTTGAGGGAAAGCCCCTCTGGCTCCCTCCTGGCCCCGGAAGCGTTCATGGATCCAGGCCGGAAACGGAACGCTGCGCGATTTTATTATAAAATTCCACGATGACCCTTGCGGTCCTTTCCCAGGAAAACTGCCGGGCCCGCGCCAGTCCACGAGCCCGCAACATTTCCCAAAGCGCACGGTCACGGAGCAGCGCCTGGATCCCCTCCACCCAGCCCTCGACATCGTCAGGATCGACCATGAGGCCTGCTTCCCCCACGACCTCCGGGAGGGAGGACGCCCGGGCGGCGATCACCGGGGTTCCACAGGCCATGGCCTCCAGCGGCGGCAGCCCAAACCCCTCATACCGGGATGGATAAGCCAGGAGGGTGGCCGCATTATACCAGAACGGAAGCTCCGTGTCCGGCACAAATCCGATCCAGCGGGCTCGACCTTCCCGCTCCAGCGCCTCTAATCGGGAAAGGAAAGCCGGCTTCCATCCCCGCCCCCCCACCAGGATCAGCGGGACCGGTGGGGACAGCCGGGCGATGGCCTCCAGCAGGACTTCCAGGTTTTTCCGCGGTTCCAGGGTCCCGACATAGAGGATAAATGAGTCCGGCAAGCCGTATCGGGCCCGAAACGTGGCCACCTCCTCCTCCGGCAACGGCCGGAAGCGGGGATCGATCCCGGGATAGGCCACTTCGATCCGCTCCGGGGGAAGCTTCCAGAGACGGATGAGCTCTTCACGGGCCGCCTGGGAGATCGTCAGGATCCCCGCTGCCCGCCGGCAGGTCAACCGGGTAAACAGACGCAGATAGATCCGATTCCATGCCCGAAACGCCTCCGGATGGCGAACGAAACTCAAATCATAGACCGTGACCACCACCGGCAGGCGAACCGCCAGCGGCGCGACAAAGGCCATCGCATGGAGCAGATCCCAATCCCCCCGGGCGAGAAGAAGCGGAAAGGCCAGCTGTTCCCACAGGATCCGGACCAGCGGCCGATGGGTTGGCCAGGTCGTCCGGATCCAGCGGATCCCTGGCGCTTCCGGGGCAAAGGACCGCGGTCCGATGAACGCGGTGAAGGCGAGATCAGGAGCCACCCGGGGAAGATGCCGCAGGACCTCATAGATATAACGATGGATCCCGGCGCTCCGATAGGACGCCTCGCCGGCCAGCAGCTGGGCGTTCAGGGCGATTCGAATTCGGATAGAATGGGAAGACACGTCGTGAGCTCCTGAGGCGGAACAGATCCCTTCCCTATGATTCTATTCGATCAAGAGATCAGCAATCCGCAACGCGGAGGAATCCGAATGGCCCTTTTACTTCGCGAGGAGGATGTGCAGACATTGCTGCCGATCTCCGACGCCATCGAGGCGCTGGAACGCGCCTTCCGCGCCCAGGCTGAGGGTCACGCGACCACGGTGCCCCGCGCTCGCGTCCGCTGGCCCCGCGGCGCCCTCCACGTGATGGCCGCTGGAGGGCCCGGGATCGGCTACGTCGGCCTGAAGGCCTACACCACCGTCGGGGGACAGGCCCGCTTCGTCGTCTTGCTGTTCGACATCGAGAGCGGAGCGCTGGTTGCCCTGATCGAAGCCGATATGCTGGGCCGCCTGCGAACCGGGGCGGCCACGGGCCTGGCCACCCGCTACCTCGCCCGTCCGGATGCTCGAATTGTGGGGATGTATGGGACAGGGCGCCAGGCGGCCACGCAGCTCATGGCCGTTTGCGCTGCTCGAGCGATCGAGGAAGTCCGGGTCTACAGCCCGACCCGGGAGCGTCGGGAAGCGTTCGCCCAACGTATGGCGGAAACCCTCGGGATCCCGGTGCACGTGATGGATCGACCGGAGGCTGTCGCCGAGGGAGCGGACATCCTGATCACCATCACCTCGGCGCGGGAGCCGGTCCTGCGGGGGGCATGGCTGCGGCCGGGGATGCATATCAACGCCGCCGGCTCCAACGCATGGATCCGTCGGGAACTGGATGAGGAAGCGGTGGTCCGGGCGGATCTGATCGTCATCGATGCGCGGGATCAGGGGAAAATGGAAGCGGGCGATTTCCTGGAGCCCCTGGAGCGGGGACGGTTACAATGGGATCGGATCCACGAATTGAAAGATGTGGTCGCCGGACGGGTGCAGCGCACCCATCCCGCTCAGATTACGCTTTTTAAATCCCTGGGCATTGCTCTGGAGGACGTGGCCGTTGCGGCCCTGGTCTATGAACGAGCCCGGGCTCAGGGGATGGGCGAATCGTTGCGCCTGGTGGAGGCTCCGCTGATGGATTGAACGCGGGGAGCGAAATCCACTCCTTTGAAAGCACAGGACCCAGCAGGTGTAAACCATGCCGGAACTTCCCGAAGTCGAGACGCTGGTTCGTGAGCTGCGCCCCCATGTGACGGGCCGCCGGATCGGCTATGTGATCCTGCACTGGCCTGGATGTGTGGCCACTCCCGCCCCTTGCCAGTTCGTCCAGCGGATGACAGGGCGAGAGATTCAGGAGGTGCGGCGGCGGGGCAAGTTCCTCTGGTTCGTCCTGGATCATGGGGCATGGCTGGTCCACCTGAAAATGACCGGCCGCCTGTTCCTGCTTCCCGCCTCCGAGCCGGATCCGTATGCCCGGGCCGATTTCATCCTGGACGACGGGCGCATCCTCCGGTTCCAGGATCTTCGCAAGTTCGGTCGTTTATACTGGATCGCGGATCCAGAGCCCATCTTCCGTCCGCTGGGGCCGGAGCCCCTGGATCCGCAGTTCCGGCCCGAGGATCTCGCCCGACAGCTTGCCGGCCGCCGGGGGCGCCTGAAGGCGCTGCTGCTCGATCAATCGGTGCTGGCCGGGATCGGGAATATCTACGCGGACGAGGCGCTCTGGCGGGCACGGCTGCATCCGATGCGATCCGCCAACTCCCTGACCCGGGCGGAACTCCGACGCCTCTGGAAAGGCATTCGAGAGGCCCTCCTGGCTGGCCTGCGCCATCATGGGACCACTATCCAGTGGTATCGCCGGCCGGAGGGGGACAGCGGAGAGCATCAACGGTATCTGCGGGTCTACGGGCGAGCGGGGCAACCCTGTTTCCGCTGCGGAACCCCGATCATCCGTCAGGTCCTTCAGGGCCGCAGCGCCCACTTCTGCCCGGGTTGCCAGCGATAGAGGAGATCAACGACGGAACTCCTGTCGTGAAATGAGAAGGGCTCCGGGCAAACCCCGGAGGGGAGCAAGGGGGAAGTTTACACTATCATGTGGGCGATCGGGGTGGATCTGGCCTGGTCTCCACGGAACCCGACGGCCGCGGTGGCGCTTCGCTGGGATGAGGATCACTGGGCCATCGAGGCCTGAGCGGATGATCTGGGCTCCGATGCAGAGATCCTGGAATTCCTGGCTCCTTATCGGGAAGATCCCTGTGTGATCGGGATCGACGCGCCGCTGATCGTCCCGAACGAGGAGGGGTCGCGGCCATGTGATCGGTGGATCGCCTCCCGGTTCAGCCGCTACCATGCCGGGGGCTATCCGGTGAACCGGCGCTGGCTCCGTTCCTTTGGCGGCCTGCGGGGGGAAACCCTGGCCCAGACCCTGATGACCTGGGGGTTCACGCTACAGCCACCCCCTCGCCCAGGGGCCCCCATCCGCGCCGTCATGGAAGTCTTCCCCCATCCCGCCGCGATTGTCCTGTTCGGCCTCCGACGGATCATTCGGTATAAGCGCCTGCGCCGGGGTCCGTGGATTCGCGGGCTGCGCCGCTGGCACCGCCAGCTCCTTGCGCTGGAGCGCTTCCACCCACCGCTTGACTGGCCGGAGACCTGGCGCGCGCCCCCGCCGGAGGCCCGAACCCGGCGGAGCCTGAAGGCGTGGGAGGATCGACTGGATGCCGTCTTTTGCGCTTATATCGCGGGCTACGTGTGGTTCCACGGCCCGGCCGGTTATGAGCAGATCGGCGATCTGGAACATGGATACGTGGTCATCCCACGCCGCCTGATCGGATGAGAGGAGAAATCTTCGGGAGTCTTTCGTAAGCCTCTCGGGAGGAGCGAATCGCCATGAGCGGGGAATGGCCATGCTGCGCAGAGCCATTGCCGGAGGAGGTCCGGCGCGGCCTGGAGCAGTTCAACGCCGGGGAGTATTTCGAACAGCACGAAACGCTGGAACACGCATGGCGCGCGGAGGCCCGACCGGTCCGGGAGCTTTATCAGGGGATCCTGCAGATCGGCGTGGCCTGCTATCAGATCCAGCGGGGCAACTACGCGGGGGCATTGAAAATGCTGCGACGCGGCCTGGCCCATCTCGCCCCGGTGCCGGATCGCTGTCAGGGGATCGACGTGGCGCGCCTGCGGGAGGATGCCCTTCGACTGTTAAAGCGGCTCGAGAAGTTAGGCCCCGAGGGGCTTCACCAGATCGATGGTCACGGGTTCCCCCACGTGATATTTGAATTTGAACAGAAACCCGGTTAGGAGCGATGGCATCGATTTCCTTCCGGGGCTTCCGAGGCCGGAGAGGCGGATGTCGCCGCTAAAGCGGCTCCTGCAGAACAAGAGGAGGTTCTATGAAGGCCGTGTTGATGCGCCGACGAGGAGGACCGGAGGTTTTGCAGGTGGAGGAAGTGCCTACCCCGAGCCCGGGGCCCGGCGAGGTCCTGGTTCGGGTGTATGCCTGCGGCCTGAACCATCTCGATCTCTATACCCGGGCCGGCGCGCAGGGACGCAAGGCGAAACTCCCCCATGTCCTGGGCCTGGAGCCGGCGGGGGAGATCGCGGCCCTCGGCGAGGGAGTGACGGGATGGAAGGTAGGGGATCGGGTGCTGGTGGGCGCTTTCATCGTATGCGGGGAGTGCGAGTTCTGTCGCGCCGGGATGGATAATCTGTGCCAGCGGCGGAAGATCCTCGGCGTCGATCGCTGGGGCGGCTATGCTGAGTATGTGGTGGCCCCAGCCGCCAATCTGATGCCTCTGGGGCCGAACACCTCGTATGAGGCCGCCGCGGCCGTTCAGGCCGCTTTCGGGACGGCGTGGCATATGCTGGTGAGCCGGGCGCGTATCCGACCCGGGGAAACGGTGCTGGTGCTGGCCGCCGGCAGCGGCATCGGCACAGCGGCCATCCAGATCGCCAAACACTTCGGATGCCGCGTCATCGCCACGGCGAGCAGCGACGAAAAGCTGGAAAAAGCCCGCGCCCTGGGCGCCGATGTGCTGATCAATTACCGGGAACACCCGCGCTTCAGCCTGCGGGTGATGGAAGCCACCGGAGGGCGAGGGGCGGATATCGTTTTCGAGCACGTGGGTTCCGACACGTGGAAGGAAAGCGTGGCCTCTCTGGCCTTCCGGGGCCGTCTGGTGTTCTGTGGCTCGACCACCGGCCGCTGGGGAGAGACCGATCTGTGGGGGGTCTTTTACAAGGAGGCCGAGATCCTGGGTTCCTTCGGAGCCACCCGTGCGGATTTCCAGGCCGTGATGGAGCGGGTGGAACAGGGGATCTTCCGCCCGGTCATCGATCGGATCTTCCCGATGGAGGAGGCCGCGGAGGCGCATCGCTATCTGGAGGACCGACGGGTTTTCGGAAAGGTGATCTTGCGGATTCCATAATCCGACAACCGAAGTGGCCTGAGCAGGCCTGCTGAGCCCGGGCAGGGCTTTCCCGTGTTCTCAGGATATCCACCGCTGGGCTCCGATTCGGGAGGTGAGACGGCCCCTCCCTGTGGCGCTTCGGGCCACAGGGAGGGGGGAAATCCGTTTGGGGCCACCAGGGTGCCTTCAGCGCCCCTTATGGATCCAAAAGCCTTTCGAAAGAGGCCAGCGGCGTAACCTCGAAAAAAGGAGCCGTTCTGTGACTCATCGTCATTTATTTCACCCCGCTGGGCGAAATAAATGACCGGCCACTTCCTGCTTCCTCGACCCGTGGCTCGTAGACCGACCCGAAGGCCGTTCCGCCGCCAGAGGGATCTCCACAGGCGTCACTTCCCGGGGAACTCCCGGTAGGGCCATTGAGGGCGGCCAACCCGTAATTGCGCAGGTTGATGGCCGCGTTGAGATCCCGATCCACCTCCAGCCCGCAGGCCGCACAACGGAAAACCCGCTGGTTTAAGGGGAGTCTCCCGTTCCGATGCCCGCATCGAGAGCAAAGCCGGGTGGACGGGAACGCTCGTGGTGCCGCAATGATCCGTGACCCATACCACTGGCACTTGTATTCCAGCATCCGGCGGAACATCCCCCAGCCCGCATCCGCAACAGAACGGGAAAGACGCCCACGAGCCAGGCCCTTCACGGAAAGATCCTCCACCACGATCGCCGACTTGGTTTTCGCCAGCGCCGTGGTGGAATGCGGTGCCTAGGCACCGCACTCCAGTCCCGCCGGATGTTCCGAATCCGCCGATGCGACCGGGCCAGACGAAGAGAGGCCTTGCGGTGGTTCCTCGATCCCTTCTGCTTTCGGGAAAGCTGTCGGGAGCGACGGCGCAATAAGCGCAGCCCCCGGGACAGCGGCTTCGGGGCTTCGATGCGCGTTCCGTCGGACAGCACCAGGAAGGACATCAGCCCCAGATCCACGCCCACGATTTCTCCTTCCCGCTGGGGAGGATCGGGCCGCTCCACCTCACAGGTAAGGCTCACAAACCAGCGATCGGCCTCCCGGGAGATGGTGGCCGAGAGAATGCGGGCCTTCTTTTCCTGGAGGAGCTGGAGGAGCTTGTCCGTCCGCTCCCTGGTTCGCACCTTACCCATGCGGGGGAGTTGAACGTGGCGGGGGATCACCCGAATGGAGCCTGTCAGGCGGGCCTTGTTATCGTCCAGGCTCTTCTTGCGCTTGAAGCGAGGCCTTCCCGCCCGACCTTGTCTCCAGTTGCGAAAAGCCCGCTCCAGATCCCGAAAGGCTTCCTGGAGTGCGGTGCCTAGGCACCGCACTCCAACCTCCACCTCCACCCACCAGGAGGCGTTCTCCCGCTTCCAGATGTTCCACGCCTTGTGGAGCTGGGCGGCGGAGGGAAGGGGCAGGCCCTGCTCCAGCGCTTCCAGGCATCGGGACAGACCCCAATTGTAGGCAAAGCGGGCCGCTCCCACGTGTTTGGCCAGGGCCACCCGCTGCTCCCCATTGGGATCCAGCTCAAAGCGAAACGCCTGCATCACCCGCATCCCATCGCCTCCAGCGCCCGCCTGGCACGGTTCCGAGCCGACCGGCGCCTTGCGGTGCTCCACCACGATCCGGCTCACCCGGGGGTCGCGCAGCACCCGTAGCAGCTTCTTCCGCTTCCCGTTGAGCCCGGAACCGATCTCGGCCACCACGTCGAAGTCCGTCCAGCCCTGCTCCAGGGCGAACGCCTGCAGGCGCCGCCCTTGACGCTGCAGGTCATCCTTGCTTGCGAGCCCAGTCAGAGAGCTTCATGGCTGAAATGGATGATAATAAAAACGGCAGCTGCTGTCAACCCTATGGCCCCTCGATGGAAAGGCCGAGGCGCTGTCGAAGATGATCCAGAATCGCCGCCTGAACGGCCTCTACGGGCTGGGAGGCATCGATGATCACCCACCGGGTGGGCTCCGCCGCCGCCATGGCCCGATATCCCTCCCGAACCCGCCGGTGGAACGAGAGCTCCAGCGCATCCAGGCGGGTCCACGCGTCCCCCGACCTTCGACGGCGCGCCAGGCCCTGTTCCACCTCGATATCCAGCAGGAAGGTGAGATCCGGCTCCAGGCCACCGGTTGCGAACCGGTTCAGGTGCCGCAGCTCCTCCAGATCCAGGCCTCGACCGTAACCCTGATACGCCAGGGTCGAATCCGCATATCGGTCGCTGACCACGAGGCCTCCCCCAGCCAGAAAGGGCCGGATGACCTGCTCGACCAGCTGGGCCCGGGCGGCGCAGAACAGCAGCGCCTCCGCCCGCGCGGTCATATCGGCGTGCTCATGAGCGTGAAGCAGCGCGCGGATGGCCTCCCCCACTGGCGTGCCGCCCGGCTCCCGGGTGAAGAGCACCCGATATCCCTTCCCCTGGAGGAAGCCGCTCAGCCAGCGCGCCATCGTTGTTTTGCCGCTGCCCTCAGGGCCCTCAAAGGTGATCAGAAAGCCGCG
The DNA here is from genome assembly GCA_016842085.1 of Candidatus Thermoflexus tengchongensis. Classification (GTDB taxonomy): domain Bacteria; phylum Chloroflexota; class Anaerolineae; order Thermoflexales; family Thermoflexaceae; genus Thermoflexus; species Thermoflexus tengchongensis. The sequence goes on from JAEVEX010000044.1 coordinate 49,674, forward strand.
CATCGTCCTCTGTTCCAGTTTCTGAGATCAGAAGCCCTGGATCCAGTGCGCGTAAAGGTAAGCCAGCATGCCGCTCCAGAGCAGGCTGTCCAGTCGATCCAGCACGCCCCCATGTCCGGGGAAGAGATTCCCCGAATCCTTCACTCCGGCCCGTCGCTTCAGAACCGAGATGGAAAGGTCCCCCAGGGTTCCCAGGCTGCCGATCGCAAGCCCCAGCAGGGCTCCAGGCCCCGCGCCGAGCTCGATGAGAAAGCCCAGAACCGCGCCCACCACGAGGCCCGCCAGGCATCCCCCAAAGAAGCCCTCCCAGGTTTTACCGGGGCTCAACCGAGGGGCCAGCCGATGCCGGCCCCATTGCCGGCCTACCAGATACGCCCCGGTGTCGGCCGCCCAGGTGGTGAACAGCACGAAAGCCACCCACCAGCGCCCGTGAGGCTCCGGGAGATTCCGGAGCCAGACAAAGGAGCGCCCCAACCACCCCAGGTAAAGACCTCCGGCGGCCGTGAACGCCCAGTCCGCGATGGGATGCTCCGTGCGTCGGATCCACCAGAACCATACCAGGGCCATGGGGGGAACCAGCGTGAGGGTCAGCTCTGCCACCCGGGAGCCCGGAAGGAAAGCCATTCCATCGCCCAGGAAGCCCAGGATCATCAGCCCGATCCAGCCCGGAGAGGGAGAGAAACCGATGCGACGGATCAGGTGGGTGTATTCCCAGGCAGCCACCAGCAGGATCAGGCTGACCGTTCCCGCCCATGGCCATCCGCCCAGATGGACCAGGGCGGTCAGGAGAGGGATCGCGATGAGGGCAACGAGGAGACGCTGACGCAGCACGGCTAATGCGATGGATGGGGAGTGGCCAGTTGCTCGCTGATCTGCCCGAAACGACGCTCCCGCCGGCTGTAGGCCTCGATCGCCTTCAGCAGCTCTTCCCGATCGAAATCCGGCCAGTAAACCGGGGTCACATAGAACTCCGAATAGGCCGCCTGCCACAGCAGGAAATTGCTCAGGCGCATCTCCCCGCTGGTGCGGATGATCAGATCTGGATCCGGCAACCCGGCCGTATACAGGTAGCGGGAGATCAGGGATTCATCCACCGCTTCCGGAGGGATGCCATCGGCGATGATCCGGCGGACCGCCTCGACGATTTCCTGACGCCCACCATAATTGAAGGCGACGCACAGGATCAGCCGGGAATTCCCCCTCGTTCGCTCGATGGCCATGCGGATCTTCTGCTGAAGCCGTTCCGGCACCCCCTCCAGGCTGCCCAGATGGCGGATCTGCACACCGTTTCGATCCAGGTTATCCAGCTCACGATCGATCATCTGCTCCAGCAGGCCGAACAGGCCATACACCTCATCGGGGGGGCGACGCCAGTTCTCCGTGGAGAACGCATAGATCGTGAGGATCCGAACCCCCAGGTCCGCGCATGCCTCGATCACCCGGCGCAGGTTCTCCGTCCCCGCCCGATGCCCTGCCAGTCGGGGGAGCCCCCGGGCTTTCGCCCATCGGCCGTTGCCATCCATGATGATGGCGATATGGGTCGGGATTTTCAACGTCGGCTCCATTTGCTGGCCGTTTTTCTCCCTCACAAACCCCCTCCTTTATACCTCAGCTGAACCGGGCACAAAGATCGCAAGACACCGCTCCTCTTCGCGAACCTTCGAGCCATGAAGAAAGAAGAAGGGGGAAGAACCATTCAGGCGGCGAAGGGCTCAAAACGACATGATCTCCTTCTCCTTCGCCTGAGCCACCTTCTCCGCCTCTTCGATATAACGATCCGTGAGCTTCTGGACCTCTTCCCGGGCTTCCTCCAGCTCGTCGTCGGACATCTCCTTGTTTTTGTGTCGGGTCCGGAGCTCCTCCAGCGCATCCCGCCGGATGTTCCGGATCGCGATGCGGGTCTCTTCCAGGCGCTTATGCACCAGCTTCACCAGCTCCTGCCGGCGCTGCTCCGTAAGCCGGGGCAGGACCAGGCGGATGATCCGCCCGTCGTTGCTGGGGGTCAATCCCAGATCGGATTTCAGGATCGCCCGCTCGATCTCCGGCAGCGCCTTCGGATCGTAAGGCTGGATGGTCAGCAAATTGGGTTCGGGGGCTCGAATGATGGCCAGCTGCTCCAGAGGGACCTGAGCCCCATAATACTCCACCGGGATCCGCTCCACCAGGGCCGGGGAAGCCCGCCCCGTGCGGATGCCCTTCAATTCATCTTCAAACACCCGGATGGCCTTGCGCATGCGCTCTTCCGCATCCCGGAAGACCTGTTTCGGGATCATCGCGGGTTCCCACCTCCATCCAGGATGAAATTCAGATCGACAGGGGAAAAAGATTCTCTGGGAACCACGCCGGCCCCCAAAGTTCCCCATGGGACGTCCATCGCGTAACGCCCAATCCGGGGCGACGAAGGAAAACCTTCGGGGCTTCCCATCGCCCCAAAGCCTCCCGGGGAAGCCCACGGTGTGCCCATCAACCATCGATAAGCGTTCCGACGGGCTCCCCCCTCACCGCCCGCTCCAGGCTATCCGGCTGCCACAGATCGAGAACGATGATCGGCAGGTTGTGATCCATACACAGGGACAGGGCCGTGCTGTCCAGAACCTTCAGGCGCAGGTTCAGAGCCTCTATATATGTTAGTTTATCAAATTTGCGGGCGTTCGGGTTCACCATCGGATCATCGTCATACACGCCATCCACCTTGGTGGCTTTGATGAGCACGTCCGCATGGATCTCCATCGCCCGCAGAGCGGCGGCGGTATCTGTGGTGAAGTAAGGATTTCCGGTTCCGGCTCCCAGGATCACCACGCGGCCCTTTTCGAGGTGGCGGATCGCCCGCAGTCGGATGTAGGGCTCCGCGATCGCCCGCATCTCGATGGCCGTCTGGACACGGGTGGGCACCCCCAGGCGCTCCAGGGCATCGCGCAGGGCCAGGGCGTTCATCACCGTGGCCAGCATCCCCATCTGATCCGCGGTCGCCCGGTCCATGCGGTGGGCGATGCCATCGCGGCCCCGCCACAGGTTGCCGGCCCCGATGACGATGGCGATCTCCACCCCCATTTCCTTCACCGCCTTAATGCGGGCGGCCAGCTCCGCGGCCCGTTCCGGGCTGATCCCGAAGCCCCCGGGGCCCGCCAGCGCTTCCCCGCCCAGCTTCAGGAGAATCCGACGATATTTGGGGCCTGACGTCGAGACCACTTTCTCCTCCCTCAACAAGCGATCGTCTTTATGCAAGCGTCCTCAGGAATGCTTTTGAGGCCATACCGCTTTCCCAATCTGAGCCCAACGGCACAAGCTACGCCGGATAAATCAAAGGCCGGGCTTCAGGCCCGGCCTTTGATCCTACTCGACCGTCTCCCCCAGCTCATAACGGGTGAACCGGCGGACCACGATGTTTTCCCCCACCCGGGCGATGGTCTCCATGATCACCTGGCCCACCGTGCGATCCTCGTCTTTGATAAAGGGCTGCTCCAGAAGACAAACCTCCTGGATGAACCGGTTCAGCCGGCTCTCCGCGATCTTTTCCGCAATATGAGGCGGCTTGCCCTCGTTCAGGGCTTCCTTCAGATAGATCTGGCGTTCGTGCTCCAGGACCTCCACGGGGATCTCCTCCCGCCGGATATAGCGGGGGCTGGTGGCTGCGATCTGGAGCAACAGGTCATGGGCCAGCTGCTGGAACTCAGGGGTGCGGGCGACGAAATCCGTCTCGCAGTTCAGCTCCAGCAACACCCCCACCCGATTGCCCGGGTGCACGTAGGCCACCACCAGGCCTTCCCGGGCGGTCCGCTCCAGCTTCCGGGCTGCCCGCGCCAGGCCCTTCTCCCGCAGGTAATCGATGGCCTTCTCAAAATCCCCACCTGTCTCCTCCAGGGCCTTGCGACAATCCAGGATGCCAGCCCCGGTCATCTCCCGAAGACGCTTGACCATGTCCACTGTGATGTTCAAGGGACCTCCCTCCGGGCACAAAGGTTTTGAAAACCCATCAGCCTTCCAGCTCCTCGAAGGCCTCCTCTTCTTCTTCCAGCTCTACAGCCTCCTCGCCCTCCTCTTCGGCCTCGAACACACGGCGCAGCTCCAGCGCCGGCTCCTCTTCCTCGACCTCCTCCTCGATCGCCTCCGCCACGCCCATCTTCTCGCGCAGCTGAAGGCCCTCCACCACCGCGTCCGCGATCAGACGGGTGACCAGCTTGATCGAGCGGATGGCATCATCGTTCGCTGGAATGATGTAGTCGATGGGATCCGGATCGCAGTTGGTATCCACCATGGCGATCACCGGGATATTGAGGGCGTTCGCCTCCCGGATCGCCGTCGCCTCCCGCATGGTATCCACCACGAACAGCATGTCCGGGAGGCGCTTCATCAGGCGGAGGCCTTCGAACTTGAGGCGCATCTTTTCGTATTTGCGGCGGAGGCGGATGGCCTCCTTCTTGGGCATGGTCTCCAGCCCGCCGTTGCGGATCATCTCATCCAGCTGGATGTAATAACGGATGCGATCCCGGATCGTCCGCCAGTTGGTGAGGGTGCCGCCCAGCCAGCGGTAATTCACATAGGGCATCTGACACCGCTGGGCTTCCGCGGCGATGGTCTCCTGGGCCTGGCGCTTGGTGCCCACGAACAGGATCACCCCGCCCTGGGCGACCCGATCCCGGACCAGGGCATAGGTGCTCTCGAGGGCGCGGATGGTTTGCTGGAGGTCGATGATGTGGACGCCGTTTCGCTCCGTGAAGATATAGGGCTTCATCTTGGGGTGCCAGCGGTTCGTCTTATGGCCGAAGTGCACCCCCGCTTCCAGCAGCTCTTTCATCGTCACCAGTGGCATGGACGCTCCTCCTTTTGCGTTTTGGTCCGCCACCCCTTCTCCCCGGCGGAAGCCGACACGCTGCCGGCACGCTCCAACCGGTCCAGGGTGTGTGGGATCCGACACCAGCGGGAAAGTATACTACATTTCCGGGGATCCTGCCAGCCCTTTTCAGAAAGAACGTGGCGTTTTCCGCTCTCGAGCCTGCTCAATGAAGCCCGCGCTCAGCGGGATGCAGCGCCCGGCGCTCCCACCCCTTCACCCGATGGGCAGGACAGCGGCTTCTCTCGCCTCCCGCACCACTGGCTTGACCGACAGATTTGCCCTTTTTACAATTTTCTCTGGAATCCTTCCTTAGGAGGAGAGTTCGGATGGTCCGGTGGCGCTCCCCGGTGGTGGCAGTGGTGATCCTGAGCCTCCTGGGCCAGCCCATGACCCCTGTTCCCAGACCCCCGCTCCCGCTCCCTTCCCGATCCAGCGCCCCCGCGCAGGGAACCCTCGCCGCCCCCCGCTTCCAGAGCCCATTGCCGCCGCCCACCCCGCCTGCGCCTGCCCCCTCCCCGCCGCCTCCCCTTCCCCTTCCGCCCCCCGAGGAGATCCCGGTCACCCCCGGCACGGCCGCCCGCTTCCTCGATGGGCGGGTCACGGTGGAGGTCCCCCCCGCCGCCCCCATCGCCCGCCTCCGCCTGGCCGCCCGGGAGATCCGCCGCCTGGGCGCCGGCCAGGCCGGCCTGGCCCTCGTCTTCGACCTCACCGCCGCCGACCCCCGCGGCACCCCCCTCGCCCGCTTCGCCGCCCCCCTCACCGTCACCCTCCGCCTGGGGGACTGGGTCCGCTGGGCCACCCGCCCGGATTGGCTCCGCCCCTGGGTGGGGTATTGGGATGAGAAGGAGCGCCAGTGGCGGACCCTCACCCCCACGCATATCGACGAGACGGCGGGGGTGGTGACCTTCCCCACCGACCACCTCTCGATCTTCGGCGCCGGCACCGTGGGGGTGAAGGAAAGCGGGTGGGTGCTCAACTTCCACGACACCCGGGTGGATCGCTTCGCCGGCGCCCTGGTGTGGGCATACCCCCTCGACCTCCCCCCGGGACCAGGGGGCATCCGGCCGGATCTGCGCCTCGCTTACAACAGCCGCCGGCTGGACGGGGTGCTGACCTGGGCCCAGTCGGATGGCGTGGGCTGGGGTTGGAGCCTCGATGTCGCCGAGATCGTGTGGCGCAACGTCCGCCGGTGCTTCGATGGCGCCCGTTTCTACCTGTGCTGGGACCCGGTGCCGCTCCTGGTGCTCCACGGAGAAGCCCTGAAGCTGGTGCCGGAGACCGCCCTGCCGGAGGGCATCCAATATACCGGGCCGGGGAGCACCACCTATCGCTTCCGCCCCGAGGACGAGCGGTTCGGGCGGATCGAGTGGCAGCCGGGGCCGGAGAACGGCTCCTGGGAGATCACCCTCCCCGATGGCACCCGCTACCGCCTGGGGACCACCCCCGACAGCCGCCAGACCCTGCGGGGGTCCATCGGACCCTGGACCGGCAGCGGCTGGACCACCGGGGCGGCCACCGTCCGCTGGCGGGTGAAGGAGATGGTCTACCCCACTGGGGGGACGGTGACCTTTACGTATATCGAACAGACCTATCTGGAGCAATGCAGGGCGTGGTATCAGGCCGGTTTTCTGCCTTTCAACCCGGATAATCCTGATGATCCTCATAATGATCCCTACCATCGCTGTCCCACCGGGGATGACCCGAACTCGGAGCGGGCCAGCTACCTCACCCAGATCGAATACCCCGGGACGCGGGTGCGGATCGTCTGGGACCGCCGCTGGAACGGCAACGGGCCCAACGACGGCTTCGGGGCGCCGGCCTACCGCGGGGATTTCGCCTCCGCCGGGATGGCCGCCCTCTTCTGGCAGACCGACGCCGTGCAGAGGGTAGTGGTGGAGCGCCGGCGGGGGGATGGGACCTGGGCCGTGGTCCGGGAGATCCGCTTCACCTACGGGGCCTTCATCCCCGAGGATGAGACGAACAAGCGATTGCGGATCCTGACCCGGATCCAGGAGTGGGCCCCCGAGGGTAACACCTGGAAAGCTTTGCCCCCCATCGCCTTCGGCTACACCGGGTATCCGAATAAGGACGGACGGCTTTGTCGCTGGTGTTCCAATGTGCAGCGATATTGTGATTTCTCTTCCCCCTGCGAGGCATGTGTCCCTTGCACCGAATGGGAGATGGCCCAGTTCTTCTACCCCCGCCTGACCCGCCTCGACAACGGCTACGGGGGGAGGATCGAGATCGGCTACGAGACCCCCGACGGCGGCCACTGGCAGGGGAAGAACTACCGGGTGGCCTGGCGGAAGGTCACCGATGGCCTGGGTGGGGGATGGCAGGAGGCGTATGCCTACAGCGGCGACAGCCGGGGGCGATGCTACCTCTTCTGGGGCGAGGACCAGACCGGCTGCACCTGGCCGGACGCCTTCCATGGGCCCACCGGCGGCCTCTTCCTGGGCTACCGGGAGGTGAGCGTGGCGATCCGGGATCTCGCCGGGTCGCTGGTGCGAAGCGAGTGGAACCGGTTCGCGCTCCCCGAGGGACCGACGAACGACCCCTGGCCGGTCCGGGGCCGGATGCGCCAAGCCGCCCTCTCGGATCCCGACGGTCGGGTTCTGCAGACGATGGACATCGCCTACGGGATCTCCCCCACCGTGGGCGGGGCACACTTCGTGTTCCCCCAGCGGCAGGATCTCACCACCGACGGCCGCACCACACGCACCGAATACCGCTACGACGCCTACGGCAACGTCACCGCCGTCTTCGAGCACGGCTTCCTGGATGTCTCGGGCGATGAGCGCACCACTCACCGCGGATATGCCTACAATCTCTCCGCCTGGATCCTGGACAAAATCGCCTGGGAGCGGGTCTACGAGGGGATCACCGAGGATACCGGCGGGGCGGCCCTGCAGACCGAAACCCGCTTCTTCTACGACGGCGCCTCGTCCTTCCTCACCCCACCTGCGAAAGGCCTCCTCACCCGGGTGGATCGGGGGAAGGAAGGCTGGGGCTGGGGGACGGAGCAGGCGGCCTACGACGCCTATGGCAACCCCACGGTCCTCACCGACGCCCGGGGCTTTACCACGACGTTCGGCTATGATCCGAGCGGCGTCTACCGGGTGTGGGAGCGCAACCCCCTGGGGCACACCACCCGTTACGAACACTACGGGGTGAACGAGAGCGATCCCGGCGCCGGGCGGGGGCCGGTGGGGGCTTTGAAGCGGATCGTCGACCCCAACGGCGCCGCCACGGCTTACACTTACGATGCCTTCGGGCGGCTGGTGGGGGAAATCCGTCCCGGGGACAGCTGGACGCTGCCCACGCGGCAGTGGGTCTATGGAACCCCGCGGCCGGCCGCGCTGTTCCCCAACGGAGACTTTGAGGCCGATGGGGGATGGGCCAGCTATGGAAGCGGGATCGCCTGGGGCTATGCCGCCGGGGCGGGGCGCAATGGGAGCCGGGCCCTCTGGATCCGCACCACCCAGGAAGGCGACCACTGGGTGGGGAACTTCGCCAGCAGCTGGCAGGCCGAAGCGCCCTACTGGATCGGGGCCTGGGTGCGGGGGAGCGGAGGGGTGTGCCTGACGGTGTCCGCCCGGGCCGGATGGGAGCAGGCGGCAGCCTGCGGGACGGCGACAACGGACTGGCAGTGGCTGGAAGGACGGATCGTCCTCCCCCCGGATGCCACCCAGTTCCATCTCCTGATCCGAACGGGGGTGGGGGAGGTCTGGATCGATGAGGTGCGCATCGGCCCACCCCTGACCCCATGGCGGATCGAACGCTGGGATCGGGAGGTCAGTGGATGCAGCGGGTGTGTGCAGCCCACCTTCACCTTCTACAACGGGCTGGGATGGAAGCTGCAGGAGCGCATCGAGAAGGACAACGGGACGCTTCAGATCGTGCGCAACTGGGCCTATGATCCCCTGGGGCGGGTGATCCGGGAGGACCTCCCGGTGGAGGAGCCATTTTCCTGGGAGTTCCTCCGACCGACCGGATGGGAGAGCCGACCGGCCACCCGCACGGCCTACGATGCCCTGGGCCGCCCCCTCGCCGTCACCGCCCCCGATGGCGCCGTCACCCGCTATGCCTACGCCGACGGCGGCACCCTCACCCTGGACCCCAACGGCCACCAGACCTTACGATGCACCGACGGCCTGGGCCGCCTGGCCGAAGTCTACGCCTTCAAAGGGGCCTTCTCCGCCCCCACCCTCGCCGCCGAGCCCCTCGCCGTCGCCCGCTACCGCTACAACGTCCTGGACCGCCTCACCGACGTCCGGGACCCCCTGGGCAACCGGATCCGCATCGCCTACGACCCCCTGGGCCGCAAGGTGCGGATGGACGACCCCGCCATGGGCCCCTGGTGGTATCGCTATGATCCGGCGGGCAACCTCATCGCCCAGGTGGACGGGCGGGGATGGGCGGTGAACTTCTACTACGACCCCTTAAACCGCCTCAAAGGGAAGACCTACACCCCGAACATCACTGATGGCGCTTCTTACAGCCCGCCTTCGGATCCGGGGCCCTCGGGCTATGCGGTGGGCTTCGCCTACGACGAGCCGGGATATGGGGCCTCCATCGGCCGCAAGACCCGGTCCTGGACCGCCGACGGCATCCAGCGGACCTGGGCCTACGACCTCCGGGGCCGGGTCACCACCGCCACCCTCACTGTGGACGGCCAGCCCTTCCAGCAGGCCTTCGCCTACGACGCCGCCGACCGCCTGGTCCGGCGGGTGGACCCGGATGGCGAGGCCCTCCAGCTCACTTACGGCCCCCACGGCTGGCCGGTCGCCCTCACCGGATGGAGCCCCTATGCCCAGAACGCCGCCTACAACGCGGCGGGCCAGCTCACCGGGCTTTCCCTCTTCGGCGGCGGTTCCCTCCAGCGGACCTACGACCCCCGCACCCTGCGGGTGACCCGGATCCAGGGCCCCGGGCTGGACCTGGGCTACGCCTACGATCCGGCCGGGAACGTCCGCCGGATCACCGACACGGCCCGCTCGGAGGTCTGGGCCTTCGCCTACGACGAGCTGGACCGCCTCACCGGGATGAGCGGGCCGGTGAATGGGACCTGGACCCTGGACGAAGGCGGCCGGTGGCTGCGGCGGACGGAGGGAACGCAGACCTGGGTCTACGACTACGGCGATGCGGCCCCGCCCTCCACCCCGCCGGGGCCTTACCGGGTCTACCTCCCCCTGGTGGCGAAAAGCCCCACCGTCCGCTGCCTGGATGAGGCCTGGCACGCCGCCTGGGTGGGAAGCGACCGCGGGCGCTCGTGGAAGCTGCTTTCCGTAAGCGATGGCGCCACCCTGGGGTATGATGGGAACGGGAACGTCCTCACCCGCACCGTGGGCGGTGCCGAATGGCGGTATGTTTACGATCCCGAGAACCGCCTGACGGAGGCCTGGCAGGGCGCCGAGCGGGTGGCCCACTTCCGGTATGACGCCGAAGGGAACCGGGTGGTTCGGGAGGTGAGCGGCCTCCGCACCGTGGCCGTGGACGAGGGCTACGAGGTCCGCAATGGCGTGGTGCGGAAGGTCTACCGCCTGAGGGGCGAGGCGGTGGCCGTGCGGGAGGGAAGCGGGGTCTGGGCCGCGGTGGGGGACCCCCTGGGCAGCGTCACCGTCCTGGCCCAGGGCGGGAGCGTCGCGGGGGCCACGCGCTATCTCCCCTATGGCGCCATTCGTCTGGAGACCGGCCCCTTCCCCACCGACCGCCGCTTCACCGGCCAGCGCTGGGAGGCGTCCCTCGGGCTCTATGACTACCGGGCCCGCTTCTACGACCCGGCCCTGGGCCGCTTCCTGCAACCGGATCCCCTGGTGCCGGAGCCGGGCAATCCGCAGGCCCTCAACCGGTATGCCTATGTCTACAACAATCCGCTGCGCTACCTGGATGACGGAGGGCATCTCCCGGTCGTCCCCCTCCTGGTGGCCGGGGCGATCCTCGCCCTCAAGGTCATCGACTACGGCTGGACGGCGTGGGATGCCTCCCAGAGCCTCCGGGTGCTGCAGGATCCCAACGCCTCGGAGGCCGCGAAGACGGAAGCCGCCGCCAACCTGGCCCTCATCGCCGCCACCGAGGCCGCTGAGCCCGATGACCTGCTCCCGGTCGCCCTGCCCCTGGATGACCTGGCCCGGAAGGGGATCTTGAAGGCGGGCCAGGAGATCGAAGAGCAAGCAGCACAACAGGCCGTGGAGGAAGCCGCGTCTGCGGCCATCCGGAAGCCGCCCATTGTCATCGGGGAGAATATGGAGCGAGTGCGAAGGTACGCTCAACAGATCGGAGGTGAAACAATCGATGACTGGCTGGCTGGGAGGACATGGACACAGGAGTTGAATGACGAGTTCATCGAAACAATTAAAAAAGAAGGACGAGAGGTTATTGACATCGGTCCGGATTTCAATCGTCGGTTAAGGTACCGTTTAGATCCCACCGATCCGTTAGGGCGACCACCGAGTGCAGTTTACGGTCGAGAGCGCCGTCAGCTGCTGGGTTATGAGCATTATCATCGGGTGTATAAGCGTTTCTGGAAATATGGTGGAGGCGTCCCCGGATTAGATTATTAAGGAGGAAACTCATGGAGATGGCGTTCAATAAATGCAACGAATTTTTGGAATTAGTCAAAAAACATTTCGGTTTTCTGGAAAAATATGGATTCCATATCTCACCAGAACATTTGCTCGCTTCGGGAACGCTTTGTAAGGTTGTTTATATTGGAAAGAACGTGGCGATTGAAATATATCTGGATATTCGCGATCAATATGTGGGCGTCAATGTGGTAAAAGTTTCGGAAGGTGTTCTTAAAAATCGGTTTCATGGTGGATTCCACTCAGACCTCGGCGCTTATCTGATGAAACGAGGCCGATTTCGAAAAGCGCCTTCACAGGAATTCGAATCTATCATTGAAAAATCATTGGCTTCATGGGCTGATTATCTGCGATCTGAAGGAGAGAATATCCTGGCAGATTTGCCAAGCTCTCTTCCAGACGAGAAATAGAACGGATCTTCCCTTAAATTTCACTAACTATACCTGTCTCGATGAGGGGTGGCACGCCGCCTGGGTGGGAAGCGACCGCGGGCACTCGTGGCGGCTGGTCTCGGTGAGCGATGGGACCGCTTTAGGATATGATGGGAACGGGAACGTCCTCACCCGCACCGTGGGCGGCGCCGAGTGGCGGTATGTTTACGACCCCGAGAACCGCCTGGTGGAGGCCTGGCGGGGCGCCGAGCGGGTGGTCACCTTCCGCTACGACGCCGAGGGGAACCGGGTGGTGCGGGAGGTGAGCGGCCTCCGCACCGTGGCCGTGGACGATGGCTACGAGGTCCGCAATGGCGTGGTGCGGAAGGTCTACCGCCTTGGGGGAGAGGCGGTGGCGGTGCGGGAGGGGGGCGGGGTCTGGGCCGTGGTGGGGGACCCCCTGGGCAGCGTCACCGTCCTGGCCCAGGGCGGGAGCGTCGCGGGGGCCACGCGCTATCTCCCGTATGGCGCCATCCGGTGGGAGAGCGGGGTCTTCCCCACCGACCGCCGCTTCACCGGCCAGCGGTGGGAGGGGACGCTGGGCCTGTATGATTACCGGGCGCGCTTCTATGACCCGGCGCTGGGGCGGTTCCTCCAGCCGGACCCCCTCGTCCCGGAGCCGGGGAACCCCCAGGCCCTCAACCGGTATGCCTATGTCTACCACAACCCCCTGCGCTACACCGACCCCAGCGGGCACGCGGCCTGCATCGATGAAGGGTGCGCTTTGCTGGCCCCTCCAGGGAATCCCCGGCCATTCCTGCGCATTCCCGCACCTCGGGCCATTACCTTCATCCACCGGGAGATGGTTCGCAACGCTCAAAGCAAGATCGCCACCGCCATCCACATGGCCAATGCCATCGCCCGCTGGCCCCTTTGTCCAAGCTGCGTCCTCGGTGGAAAAACCCTCGCCTTCACCCTCTGGACGTCCCAGGTCATGGACGCCCAGGTGAAAAACTATGCAGGGCCTTTGGCCCCTCTGCTTGGAAACTGGGACCATAAACCGATCCTCTATCCTGAGAATCCCCAACAGCAGTCCCCTGTTCCCAAGATTGTTTGGCACAAAGGCTGGTCAACAGTAGGTTCTACTTTGTATCGGTTCGATATCTGGTCTAACATCCACTATGGTTATGTAGGCAGGGCTACTGGCTTCTCTCAGCCTGAACTAACCGGTGGAGCGGGTGTTGAACAAATTGGTTCGGACCTTTACAACTATGGGCATACCCATCAATGGCCCCACCGGTCGCCGAGAGCGGACAACTGGGCTGCTTCATGGGATGATCCATCGGATAACGCCGCCATCCAAATTGGAATCCGTTTATGGGACCAATACGGCTTGGCGGTCAAGCCAGCCGATATTTATCTGGCTGTGCTAGAAGAGCCGCGCCTGGCTACCTCGCCATTTGGAGGAACACCATGAAAAAATGGCATCGCATCTGCCACTTAGATCACCTTCTCGTTATTCTTTTGAGTATACTTTACTTGAGTGGATGTATAGTAAATATCTTTTACTCTACTCATCGTGAGCCTGAACTCCCAATACCACAATTTTTGCAAAGACAAATCGAGGCCTTTCCACCAGGATGGTATGTGGAGGAAAGTGACATCGTAATTTGGACAGCTGCCAATGATCCTCACGGGAAATTTACAAATGCTCCCTGGGCAGTGGCAGTCGATTTCTGGTATAAAGATGGCGCACGTATTTCCAAAGGACTGGCAACAGCTCACGAACAGATTTTTGTCTATAAGAGTTCTTTTGATGCACAAACTGTTTCCTATCCTTCGGAATACTGGGCCACATATTGGGAGGGCTGGATAACCTCCAGGGCAGGCTATATCCCTCAAGGATGGATCTATCGTCCCCCTCACGCAGACCGTTTTGAATTCAAGTGCTGGGGAGGCGACGGCATCGCTAAGCCTGAGCTATGCAGCTTTATTCTCCGTTATGAGGAATACATTATCGTATTTGACACACCTATTGTAGACTATATGACTCTGGATGATCTCCAACGGGTTCTGGAGGTGATTGATCAGGAAATGACTCGCCACTTGAAAAATTCAACCCTGCGCCCAGGTCCCCGGCCTGTGCCAACCGCATTGGATAAATTGAAGTAATCCCTTCCTACGATCGGCGCTTCACCGGCCAGCGGTGGGAAGCCAGCCTGGGCCTCTACGACTACCGGGCGCGCTTCTACGACCCCGCCCTGGGCCACTTCCTCCAGCCGGACCCTCTGGTCCCGGAGCCCGGGAACCCGCAGGCCCTCAACCGGTATGCCTATGTTTACAGCAACCCGCTGCGCTACACCGACCCCAGCGGGCACGTCGTCCAGCTTCCCTGCCCCCGGTGCGATCGCCCCTGGATCTCCACCCAGGGCTGGCCAGGCCTCGCCGTCGATCTGGCCAAAGGCGCCTGCGCCGTCCTGGGCTGTCAGATCGACCCCGTCACGGGTCTCCTCTGGGGACCCTCTTATGCAGAATGGCTCCAGGCTCAGACCCTGGGCCTGGGAGGGCTGGCAAGCCCGGTCCAGACCCCCAGCGGATGGCTGAAGGCCAGTGGCCTCGAAGTGGCCGCCGAGCTTCGAGCCCTGGGCGCACGAGGCGTGCCGGGCGTGGAGCGCCTGGCGGCGATGATCGAAGGAGGCCGGCGCGGGGCCGTCTTCCAGGGCCAGCGCGCCCTCCATTACGCCGAACAACTCCTCGGCGTCGAGGTGGAAATTGCATTTCCCAAAGGCCTCGGACGCGTGGACCTCCTCCTCACCGGCAACCGCATCGTCGAAACCAAAGCCTGGGAAAATTGGGAAAAACTGACACCTGAAATTCGGATAAGTATCCTCAGGCAATTCGAGGAACAGATCACGAAATACTTGAGTGATACACGCTATACTGTGTTGGTCGAATTTAAAGGAAAGATCCTGGAAGAAGCGCTCCGGGTGCTTCAGAAGCTGGCTCAGGATCCCCGTCACACCGGGCGTCTGAACTGGACCACAGTTCCATAGAGGAAATCGATGCTCCCGCGAGATTGGGTAGAAGCCCTTGAGCTGAATCTAAGCTTTTGCGAGCGCCTGGATCCTGAACAAGGCGCTACCCGGCTGATTCGCATAATCCATCAGCATGGAGGCAAGTTCTTGAAATTGAACCGGCGCGAAGTGGAACCCAATCCCCTGGCAGATCTGGTCGATCTCTTTGTTCCCATCGAGCACCCTCTGCTCCAGCCCGATACCATGACAGATCCCGAAAGGGGAAAGGGGCAAGCTTCATTGAGCTTCGTGCCAGAGAGCTTATCCGTGGGCATTAGTCAGGATGTTTCCTTCCCGGATTTGAGTCAAGTGGATCCGGTGGCTCTGGGCTTGCTGGCTTTCGGCCGGCTCCTCTACCCGGATCTGCGCCCCATATATGGATGGATCGATGAGCCCAGTGGGAATATCCCAGAGACCTCAGAAATCGCCTCCACCCAGCTACGATATATCTTCTGGGCCAACTTCTGGGGACCAGCGTATGTGGACCGATACGGACGGGATTTCCTGCGAGGGGCGCCAGGCTGGCGGGTGGAGGAGCTCGAAGACGGGGGGATCCTGTATGTGACCACCGCCAGCTATGTGGAGTGGTGGCTGATGACCCGCCTGGACCATCTGGATCCGGAGCGCCCGCGGCTGCGGCGGTGGCTGCTCGAACGGCGCGGGCCGCTGGCCGTGCAGCGGGCCGCCATCCTGGGATATTTCCGGGCGCGAATTCCGGAAATCGAGCTGTATTGGGCCAAGGTCGATCTGGATTGGCTTCCCTGATCCCACCCCGGTCCCGGAGCCGAGCAACCCGCAGGCCCTCAACCGGTATGCCTACGTTTACAACAACCCGCTGCGCTACCTGGATGACGGAGGGCATCTCCCGGTCGTCCCCCTCCTGGTGGCCGGGGCGATCCTCGCCCTCAAGGTCATCGACTACGGCTGGACGGCGTGGGATGCCTCCCAGAGCCTCCGGGTGCTGCAGGATCCCAATGCCTCGGAGGCCGCGAAGACGGAAGCCGCCGCCAACCTGGCCCTCATCGCCGCCACCGAGGCCGCTGAGCCGGACGATCTGTTGCCCGTTGCCTTGCCATTGGACGACCTGGCCCGGAAGGGGATCCTCAAGCTGGGCAGGGAGGCGGGGCAGGAAGCCGCCGAGCGGGTGGGGAAGGAGATAGTGCAAGAGGCGGCGGAAGAAGCTATTGAAACCACAGCGCGAGGAGGAACCTACAAGCTGATAGACCCGGTAACCGGTGAGGTCCAGTATGTGGGACGAACCAAAGATCTGGCCAGGCGTCAGGTTGAACATCTCCGTGATCCAATCAAGAGACAACTCGGGTTCGAGGTCGACTGGCGCACCGATGACTATGCGGTTCAGCGGGGCCGCCGAGCAAATGCTCTACGATCAATATCGGCCACCGCTGAACCGGATCCGCCCCATCAGCCCGCGTCATCCTCGCCTGCAAGAATACCTGGAAGCCGCAAAGCGCTTGGAAGAACGCATGCGATAGGAGGAGAGGATGAAAAAAGCACGCCAGAAACACATCCGCTACTCCGAAGGGCAATGGTTCGCCGTGCCCTTGAAGAATGGAGGATATGCCCTGGGAATCATTGTGCGGGGAAGTTATAAAACAAAAGGCGGCCTGGGTTACTTCTTCGGCCCCCGGTATTCGGAGATTCCGGATGAGCAGGAGACATGGCGTAAGCAGCCTTCCGATGCGATCTTGATCGGCTGGTTTGGGGATCTGGGGATCATTCAGGGTCGCTGGCCGTTGATCCCGAGCACCCGGCCGTTTCGGCGAGAGGAGTGGCCCGTGCCGAAGTTCAAGCGGATAGATGCGCTGAAGCCCGAAAAAGGCTGGCTGGTGGAGTATAGCCAGGAGATTTCCGGAGCAGGTTTACCGGTTCGAGAAGTATACTGCGATGCCAGGGATTTAGAGGGGTTGCCCGAAGATGGGCTTTATGGATATGGGGCGATTGAGAATGTGTTGACCAAGCTTTTATCCACAGAGTAGCCTGTGGCCGGCCAGCGCTGGGATGGGGCCGGGCCTCTACGACCCCGCCCTGGGCCGCTTCCTCCAGCCGGACCTGCTGGTGTCAGAGCCCGGGAACCCGCAGGCCCTCAACCGGTATGCCTATGTTTACAGCAACCCGCTGCGCCACACCGACCCCAGCGGGCACGTCCCCGTCATCCTGGTGATGATGGGGATCGGTGCAGTCAGCGGGGCCCTCATCAATTACGGCTTCCAGGTCGCGGCCAACATCCGCCAGAACGGCCTTATTATCCAGGCCTTCACCCCCGTGAACTGAACCCCGATGGGCACAGAAGTCATCCGTGCAGCCATCCGAGGGGATCACTAGGCGCTGGCTCAGGGGGCCGGAACGGGGTAACGGCCCCTTCCCCATAGAGGCCACTACGGGGCCGCCGTCCCTCCGCGATCCCCTAAACCCGCATCGATCGCCTGCAATAGCTTCCACACAAAGTCCTCCGTGCGGGCCACCACCTCCGGATCCACATTCTCATACACGTCCGATGGCTGATGCCAGTGGGGAAGCACGCCATCCGGCCGCAAATTGACGAAAGTAAGAACCCGCCAGCCCGCCCGAACAGCCGGCGCTCCATCGGTGTAGGCACCCCGGAAGTTCGGCCAGCAATAGGCACCCAGCTCCGGATGGCTCCGGGCGATCTGATCCGCCAGCATCAGCAGCTCAGGGTCGCTGCGCAGGGGCAGCAACATCGTCTCCCGGGCGAGATAACATGGACCGCTCCCAGGGCCACCCAGGGTATCCAGGACAATAAAAATGGGTCGCCCGAGATCTGCATGCTGTCGGATGAAGGCGGCGGCGCCGTATGCGCCGACTTCCTCGCAACCCGTGCACAGCGCCCATACCTCCGTGCGCTGAAGGGGCTCCCGACGAAGCCGCTCCGCCAGCGCCAGGACCATTCCGGCACCGGTGGCATTGTCGTTTGCGCCGCGCGTATAGGGTGTGAGATCCGCCTGAATCGCGATAGCGAAAACGGCCGTTAGCAGCAGCCCCGGCAGCAGCGCCGGCAGACCCCAGTTCGGATTCCCGGTGATCGCGCCGATCAGGAACAGCACCCCGATCCCCACTGCCCCAGGAAGCCCCAGGGTCACCAGCATCCGGTAGATCGCCAGCGCTCGAGGGGAGGAAAACGCCCACGGCGTGCGATGGGTGTCCAGATGACCGCACAGGATCACCCGTTGCCGGACCGGCCCGGCCGGCGGCAGGATGGCATAGACGTTCTGGCTTCGCCCCCGGGGGACCAGCCAGCGGAGGGGGTTCGGCGTGAAGGTGAGCTCCAGCGCCGTGCAGAGGACCAGCAGGAAGAGGCCGAGGGCGGCGATCCATCGGCCGCCGAGGAAGAAAACCGGGAACATCAGAAGCATCCCCCCGGTGGCGATGGCGAAAGGACGCCACGCCGAGGTGGCGCTCACGAAAGGCTCCACCTGCGGCTCCAGACCCAGGTCCCGGAACACGCGAGCGGCATATTCCGCGGCTTCCCGCTCCGCCCCGGTGGTGCTCCCCCGGGGCCCAATGGTCACCGCCAGATAGGCCACGTGATCCATCGTGGAAGCCATAGGCGCTCCTCGCTTTCGATGGAAGACCCTCCCATGGGGATCGCTTCTCCCAGGGCGTGGGCCGTTCCGGATGGCCCACGCCCTGCAAAGCGCAGAGCCCCGCCTACCGCTCCAGCAACCATTCCAGCCCCAGCTCCCGCAGCTTCTCCGGACCGGGCACCCCTTCCCGGGTCCAGCCCGCCAGCTCGTAATAGCGATCCAGGGCGCGTTCCATGGCTTCCCGATCCAGGGCCATGCCGGCGGTGGGGCCTGTTCCCTGCAGGGCTTTAAAGAACTTCTTCGGGAGCTGATCCGCCCGGCGATCCAGTCCTTCCCGCGCATTGAACCACCGCAGCATATTCAGACGGCGCTCCCCGATCCGCAACAGCTCCTCCAGGGTGAAATCCGTCCAGCCGGTCACCGCGCGGACCATCCGCACTGTCTCCTCAGGTCCATATAGGGTCCAGGCCGGGCCATACACGAACTGGCACAATCCCGCTGAATCCAGAAATGAATAGAACAGCTGGGTCAGATAAGCGAAGCGGATTTTCTCCTCGCTCAGGCTGTATGGAGGCTGCGGCTGGGTCAGACCCAGCAGCGCCAGACGCTGGAGATATAGATCCGAGGCGCCCTCCTCATACATTGGGTCATGTTCGCTGGATTGATGGTCCGCACCGAAGGGGTTCACCGCGTAGATCAGGCCGAGGGAGCGTTTGGCGTGGGGCATGTGGGCCGGAGCCTCCTGGTTCTTCACGGTGATCAGAAACTCGTGGCCCTTCCCCAGCCGGTCCGCCGCACGGGCGGAGCCCTCGGCCAGGATATCGCCGATGCCCTCCCGCTTCAGGATCATCTCCAGGAGACGAAGCATCGCCTCCGGGTCGCCGAAGCGCAGCGGGAAACCGATCTCTGCCTCGGTGAGGACTCCCTTCTCGAAACACTCCATCGCCCAGGCGATGGTCGCCCCACATGAGATGGTGTCCACCCCATACTGGTTGCACATCTGGTTGGCCAGGGCGATCGCATCCAGATCATCGATCCCGCAATAGGAGCCGAAGGTCGCGATGGTTTCATACTCCGGCCCGCCGTAGAACGGATCCACCTTTCGGCCGTTCCATTCGGTTTCCACCACCCGCTTGCAACGGACGACACAGGCATAGCAGGTGTCGCGTTCTTTGAGGATGGTCTCCGCCATCCGTTCGCCGGTGATCTTCTCAAAACCCTCGAATTGCCCGGCATTGTAGTTATAAGTGGGCAGGGTGCCGGCCATCTGCTGCCAGGCGACCACGCTGGCCGTTCCATAGAGGGCCAGCCCCTGGACGTCGGGGTTGTCCTCGATGTGGCGGGCCCCCCACTGGGCCAGCTCCGCCAGCGCTTTGGGATCGGCGATCGTCACCTTGCGACGGCCCCGAACGGCGATGGCTTTCAGGTTCTTGGAGCCCATCACCGCCCCCATCCCGGTGCGGCCGTTCGCTCGATTGGACATGTTCATAATCGCCGCAAAGCGGACGAGGCGCTCGCCGGCCGGCCCGATCTGAGCGACCTCGATCTGATCGTCCCCCAGCTCCTCCTGAAGCATCCGCTCCACCTCGCCGGTGATCCGACCCCACAGGTGAGCGGCATCCCGCAACTCCGCCTCGCCGTCATGGATCCAGAGATAAACGGGCTTCGGGGCACGACCCCGGATCACCAGCCCATCGAAGCCCGCGTATTTCAGCTCCGCCGGGAAGAAACCTCCGCTCTGGGAGTCCCCGATCGCGCCCGTGAGAGGGGATTTGGCGTTCGCCATCAGGCGGGATTGCCCGGAGATCGGCGCCCCGGTGAGGGGGCTGAGGAAGAGGGTGAGGATATTGCGGGGATCCAGGGGATCAATGCCTGGAGGCATCTCTCTCAGGATGTAGTAAAGCCCCATCGCGCTGCCGCCCATATAGGTGCGATAAAACGATTCCGGCGGCGTCTCCACCCACAGGCGGCCTTCCGTAAGATCCACGTGGAGGATCCGACCCGTGTATCCGTAAGCCATGGCTGCCCTCCTGGTTTACAGGGTAAAGCGTGCGGATCCTGCTCAAAATCCGTGCGATGAGATTTGATGGAAGGGAGGCTCTCGTCGGCGAACCTTCTCCATCAAATCCCGAAGGGCTCCCCGCGCGGACGCGTAGGCCTGTGGATCCCGCTCCTGCAAGCCCAGGGCCTCAAATTCCCCCTCATCCAGAACCAGAACCTCCCCTACCGGCGTCACGAAAAGATCCAGGGCAAGGTCCCGGATCTCAATCTCATCTTCTGAAAACCGGGGAGGATACACGATATCGCAATACCACCCCTTCAGTCGATCATCCTGATGATGGTGGATCTCATAGATCACGAACCATCGACCGGGGAAGAAATACTCCACAAAGCGATCCGCGGGCTCCAGGACGGTATATCCCAGATCCAGAGGGGGGCGCTCCCAGTAAGCCTCCAGGACGATCCCTTCGGGGGAGGCCAGCAGCAGGCGCCCGGTGTAGATCACCCGAAGCCGGCCATCGGCAGTCAGACGCCGCACCTGGATGGAGGAACCCATCCCCGCCTCGTTCAATCCGGACCCCACCCCCGTTCCTCCACCGCCTGGAAGATATCCGTGTCGCTCACGATGCCGACGGGCTTTCCATCCTGCATCACCACCGCCCGCCGGATGTTGGCGTCCAGCATGATGATGGAGCACTGGCGGATGGTGGTGTCCGGGGAAACGGTGATCAGGGGCGCGCTCATGAGGTCCCGAACTTTCAATCCTTTCAGGGGCCGGTCGGCAGCAACGACTTTCTTCAGGATATCCCGTTTGGTCATGATCCCCCACGTCCCATGAGGTCCTTCCGGTTCCACCACCACGCTGGAGATGCCCTTCTGGACCATCAGGTGCAGCGCGTCCTCCACGGGCATGTCCGGGGGGACAGTCACCACGGGGGAGGTCATGATCTCAGCGACGGTGTATGGTTTGGGCTTGCGCTCCATCGCCACCCTCTTTCGAGCGAAATGGTTCGCATAAAATTATAAGCGACTTCAGCGGAAAGCGGATGGGCCCCTGAAAGCAGCTCACCGGTCCTCAAGCCTCGGATGAAAGCCTGGAAATCTCATTAAAGCTGGAGCGAGAGGAGCACCCCATGCGATTGCGGGTTCGACCGGCGACTCGATTGAGCGGCACCATGCGCGTCCCGGGAGACAAATCGCTCTCCCACCGGGCGCTGTTGTTCGGAGCCCTGGCGGATGGCACCTCGAACCTGAAGGGCTGGCTTCCGGCGGCCGATTGCGAGGCCACCCTCCGCTGCATACGTGCCCTGGGGATCCACGTGGAGCGACCTGCCAGGGATCACCTGATCGTTCACGGCAACGGCCTGAAGGGACTCCAGCCGGCCCCTGGCCCTCTGGATTGCGGCGGCTCCGGGACCACAATGCGCCTCCTGATGGGGATGCTGGCGGGATTCCCCTTTCCCAGCACGCTGGTAGGGAACCCTCAGCTCTCCCGGCGTCCAATGGAGCGGGTTGCCCGGCCATTGCGCCAGATGGGCGCGGAGGTGATGACCACGGAGGGGCACGCCCCCGTCCATATACGGGGCGGCTCGCTGCAGGGCATCCGCTACGAGCTCCCTATGGCCAGCGCTCAGGTGAAATCAGCCATCCTGCTGGCCGGGCTATATGCGGATCGACCGACCACGGTGATCGAGCCCGCCCCTTCGCGGGACCACACGGAACGCCTGCTGGGGGCGATGGGCGCTTCCATCCGACGGGATGGGAACGCCGTCACCATCGAGCCGGCGGAACGGTTGCGGCCGGTTTCCCTGTCCATCCCCGGGGATCCATCCTCCGCGGCCTTCCTGATCGCGGCCGCGCTGCTGATCCCGGGCTCATGGGTGCAGATCCCCGGGGTCCTGCTCAACCCCACGCGTCTGGGATGGGTGGATGCGTGGCAGGCGATGGGCGCACCCATCCAGGCGATTCCAGAGGGCGAAGTCGGCGGGGAGCCGGTGGGGTGCCTGCAGGCCGCGACGGCCGCCCGCCTGCAGGCGGTGGAGATCGCTGGGGCTATGGTTCCCCCAATGATCGATGAGTTCCCGATCTTCGCTGTGGTCGCCACGCAGGCGGAAGGCATCACCCGGGTCCGGGATGCGGCGGAATTGCGCGTCAAGGAAAGCGATCGCATCGCTGCGCTGGCGATGGAGCTGCGCCGTATGGGCGCGCGGATCGAGGAACATCCCGATGGCTTCACTGTCTATGGGCCCACCCCTTTGCGCGGGGCCGTTGTCCACAGCCATGGGGATCATCGCTTAGCTATGGCCCTCACGGTCGCCGGGTTGATCGCCGATGGGGAAACCCTCGTGGAGGATGCGGCCTGCATCGCCGACAGCTTCCCGGGTTTCGTGGAAACCATTCAGGCCCTCGGCGCGGAGATCGAGGTAGAGGCCGTTTACGAATGAAGGTGCGAGCGCCCGGGAAGAGGAGTTATGGTTCCTGAAACAGGCTCGCAGGGGCCGTCGGTGGAACCAGGATTCGCAGGGATCGGGGGACGACCTCGAAGGCCATGGGGGTATAGCCAATGGGTTCCCCATCCACCTGGACCGGGACAACCGGGCGGGTTTCGACGACCACGCGACGCCCGATGAAGAATTTGACCGCCGGATCCTGGAGATGGCGTCCGCCGAAGACATTGAAGAAATGGCGGATCGCCCACGGCAGCCCCATCCCCCGGAACACGCAGATGTTGAGATAGCCGTCATCCAGCACGGCCTGGGGGGCGATGCGCACCAGGCCCCCATACAGCTGGGCGTTCGCCACCAGAACCAACAGGGTGCGCCCCTTCACCCGGCGGCGGCCATCCACAACGACAGTGGCCCGCATGGCCGGGAAATCTCTGGCGATCATGGCGGCGGCGATCAGATAAGCCAGGGCCCCCAAACGCTTGGTGTTCCGGGTCCGGGGTTCCATATGCTGCGCCACCTGCGCATCCAGGCCGATGCCTGCCCACAGAAGGAAATAACGGCCGTTGGCCCTCCCCACGTCGATGGTGTGTTCCCGCGCGGATTCCAGGAGATGCGCGGCAACCTGGATCCGAAGCGGATGGACCAGCGGATAAACCGGAAGGCCCAGCTGCCTGGCCCATACGTTGCCCGTGCCCACCGGCAGGACGCCCAGAGCGGCCGGCATTCCGACCAGACCGTTCGCGACCTCGTTCACGGTGCCGTCGCCCCCCGCGGCGATCACCCATTCGAATCCTTCCAGGGCGGCCTCGTGGGCCAGGTCTGTGGCCATCCCTGGGCGCTCGGTGATCCGCAGGAGAACCGACCATCCGCGCTCCTCCTGCCATTTATGGGCCACCGCCTGGATCTCCCGGATCATCTCCCGCGGGCCGGCGGCGGGATTGTAGATGATCATAACGTGTCTGGAGCGAGTCATCGTCCCTTCCCCTGAAGGGCAACTGCTCGCAGTTGCCCTACTCCTCAACGAGGGTGGGAAGATCGCCCATGTCGCCGTCCAGAGGCCCGAGGGGGTTTCCCGGAGATAGGAGCGGCTTCCTCCTCCTCTTCCCCCGCTGCGATCCGCTCCAGCTCGACCAGCCGGCGGAGCCGCGCCTCCGGCGGGGTTTCCGCCAGCTCGATCATCCGCAGCTGCTCGCGGAGTTCGAAGATCTGATCCCGCAGGGCGGCCGCCTTCTCGAACTCCAGATCCTGGGCGGCCCGCTTCATCTCCTTTTCCAGCGCACGGATGAGGCGTTGCAATTCGTCTTTCGGCATCGCCGGCGGCCGTCCGGGCATCCTGGCTTCCTCCGCTACCATTTCCCGCACCCGATCCGTGAGATCCCGCACCGCCTTCACAATCGAACGAGGCTCGATCCCATGGGCCCGGTTGTAAGCCTCCTGGATCGCCCGCCGGCGGTTGGTCTCCTCGATCGCCCGGCGCATGGACTCCGTGATCGTATCCGCATAGAGGATGGCCGTCCCGTTCACATGGCGCGCCGCCCGCCCGATGGTCTGGATCAGCGCCGTCTCGCTCCGCAGGAAACCCTCCTTGTCGGCATCCAGCACCGCCACCAGGGAGACCTCGGGGAGGTCCAGCCCCTCTCGCAACAGGTTGATCCCCACCACCACGTCGTAGACCCCCAATCGGAGATCCCGCAGGATCTCCACCCGCTCCAGGGTCTCAATGTCCGCGTGGAGATAATGGGTGCGGATCCCCATTTCGTTCAGGTAATCGGAGAGCTCCTCCGCCAGGCGCTTCGTGAGGGTGGTGACCAGCGCCCGTTCGCCCCGGGCGACGCGTTTGCGGATCTCACCGATGAGATCCTCAATCTGGCCTTTGGTCGGCCGCACCTCCACCACCGGATCCAGGATGCCGGTCGGGCGGATCAGCTGCTCGACCACCTGCTCGGACTTCTCCAGCTCATAAGGCCCGGGGGTGGCGGACATGAAAATCACCTGGCGGACCCGCTGTTCGAATTCCTCAAAGGTGAGCGGGCGGTTATCCAGTGCCGAGGGCAGGCGGAACCCGTATTCCACCAGGGTCTCCTTCCGGGAGCGATCGCCGTGATACATCCCGCGCAACTGCGGGATCGTCATGTGAGACTCATCGATGACCACCAGGAAATCATCCGGGAAGTAGTCCAGAAGGGTCCAGGGCGGCTCGCCGGGCGCCCGCCCATCCAGATGGCGGGAGTAGTTCTCAATACCGTGGCAGTAGCCTACCTCGCGGAGCATCTCCAGATCATACAGGGTGCGCTGGCGGAGCCGCTCCGCCTCCAGGAGCTTCCCCTGGGCCCGGAGTTCCTCCAGCCGCTCGTGGAGCTCCCGCTCGATGGCTTCGATCGCCCGCCGCAGCTTCTCCTCCGAGGTCACGAAGTGCTTGGCCGGGTAGATCTCCACAGTTTCGTGGAGACGGAGCACTTCGCCGGTGAGCGGGTCGAACTCCACCAGGCGGTCGATCTCATCTCCCCAGAACTCAATCCGGATCGCCGTATCCTGATAAGCGGGGAAGACATCCACCGTATCTCCACGCACCCGGAACGTCCCCCGGCGGAAATCCACATCGTTCCGCGTATACTGGATGTCCACGAGGTGGCGCAACAGGTTGTCGCGGCGGCGGACCTGGCCGCGCTGGAGACGGATGACCACCTGGCCCCAATCGTGGGGATTGCCGATGCCGTAAATGCAGGAAACCGAGGCGACGATGATCACATCCCGCCGGGTGAACAGAGCCTGGGTGGCCGCCAGGCGCAGGCGCTCGATCTCCTCATTGATGCTCGTTTCCTTCTCAATGTAGGTATCCGTCTGGGGGATGTATGCCTCCGGCTGGTAGTAATCATAGTAGCTGACGAAGTATTCCACCGCGTTATGGGGGAAGAATTCGCGGAACTCCGCGTAGAGCTGCGCAGCCAGGGTCTTGTTGTGGCTGATGACCAGGGTGGGTTTCTGGATGCGGGCAATGACATGGGCAATGGTGAAAGTCTTTCCGGTCCCCGTAGCCCCCAGCAGCGTCTGATAACGATAGCCCTTCCGCAGGCCCTCAACGAGTTTTTCGATGGCCTGAGGTTGATCCCCGGTGGGTTCAAAGGGCGCCACCAGCTGAAAGCGCTCCATGTCAGATCCCTTCCCTCCCTGGCCGACCCGTGCGATACATTCCCGCCGATCGAACACACGGCTGGCGAGTCGCCATGAGTCGGGGCTTACGTCGCTGGACTCCAGTTCGGGGAGGTGGGATGGCTCCTGCCCCCAAGCCCCCCGGAAGAGAGGAACGGCGTAATCCCCGCATCTATGAGTTTAACGCAGTTTGCTACCCGAGCACCCATCCCCACGCCCGGATCCCGGCTGAGAGGAGGGGAAAGAGATCGACTCACCGGATGGAGGAGCGCTGATCGCGGGCGATGGCCCTTCGGATCTCCTGCGCCATCGCCCGCGCCCGTTCCGGGGCGTCGCCGATATGGGTGTGGACTTCCACCAGGCGCCGGAGGGTCTCAGGAGAGAGCCACCGCGTGATCTCCGGATCCGCGGTCAGGCGCTCCAGCAATGGATTGGGGGCGCCGGATCGCACGCTTTCCCATGCGGCCATGGCGTGATCGCGCAGGCGGGCATGGAGCGCCTGGCGATCCGCGCCGGCGCGGGCCGCCGCCATGAGGATCGGCTCCAGGGCGGCGAAGGGGGCGTAACGCTCCAGATTGCGCCGCAACGCTTCCTCATGGATTTCCATGCCATGAAGGATCCGGAGCGTTAGCCGGAGGATCTCATCGGCAGCCAGGAAGGCCTCCGGCAGCAGGATCCGCCGGATCGCCGAATCGTCCAGGGTGCGTTCCAGGAGGGAGTGGGCAGCGGTTTCCCACATCATGGAAGGCAGCGCGCCCAGGTAGCGGGCCAGGGCGTTGATCCGCTCGGCAAGCACCGGGTTGCGCTTGAAAGGCATGGCCGAGGAGCCCACCTGACGGGCACCGAAGGGCTCCGACCATTCGCCGAAGGGGGGCGATTGCAGCAGGCGCAGGTCGAAGGCCATCTTGTAAAGCGACATGGCCAGCCCGGCCAGCACCGTCAGCACCCACCAGTCCTGCTTGCGGGGATAGATCTGGCCGGTGACCGGGAAAGCCTTCAGGCCCAGCTCCGCCATCGCGCGCGCTTCCATCTGAGAAGACGTCATGCCGGTCCCATCCAGCAACGCCGCGTAAGAAGCTCCGGTTCCCACGGCCCCTTTGAAGCCCTTCCCCCGGAGCGCGAAACGGCAGCGGGAGATCTCCTCCCAGTCCATCAGGAGATCCTGGCCATAAAGGGCCAGGCGATAACCCACCGTCGTGGGCTCCGCCGGCTGGAGATGGGTCCAGGCCATGCAGGGGACCTCCGCCCAGCGCTCGATAGCATCCGCCAGGACTTCCAGAACCTCCCGCAGGCGATCGCCGATCAAATCCAGGGCTTCCCGAATCCGAATCGCATCGGCATTGTCTTCGATGTCCGCGGATGTGGCGCCCAGATGGAGCACAGGGCCGCCCTGGGGGGCCTGCTCGGCGAACGTCAGGAGCTCGGCCATGAGATCGTGTCCGATCTCCCGCTCGATCTGCTCCGCCCGCTCCAGGTCGATGGTCTCCGCATGGGCTTCCAGGTCAGCCACCTGCTCCGGGCGGACAAGGCCTGCGGCCATCTGAGCGCGGGCCAGCGCGATCCATACCCGCCGCCACAGCCGCCGGCGATAGGCCTCCGACCAGATCCGGCGCATCGCCGGGCTTCCATATCGCCAGGTGAAGGGGGAAAGAAAGGTCTCGTGCGTGAACATCTCCGGCTCCATCTGTCCAAAGCCCAGTTTACAGCCCATGCTTACAGCCCATGCTTACAGCAGCGCTCCATCCTCAACCATCAGGATCTGGTCCCGGGCGGGGCCTACGGAGACATAGCGCACGGGAGCGCCGGCCAGCTCGGACAGGCGACGTAAATACCCTCGCGCCGCCTCCGGGAGATCCTGCCAGCGCCGCGCGGTGGAAGTAGGGCCGGACCATCCCGGCAGGCGCTCGTAGACCGGGGTCACCTGCTCCAGAACCGGCGTGTCGGGGACGTGAGTGAGGATCTCCCCGGATGGGAGGCGATATCCCACACAGAGGGGGATTTCTTCCAATCCGTCCAGGACATCCAGCTTGGTGACCGCGAGAGCCGTGAAGCCATTCAGCCAGGCGGCATGCCGCAACGCCACGCCATCCGGCCAGCCGCATCGGCGAGGGCGACCGGTCGTCGCCCCGAACTCCCACCCCTCCGGAGGACCGCCCCGGCGCAGGCGTTCCGCCAGCTCCCCATGCACCTCGGTCACGAGGGGGCCCTCCCCTACGGCGGTGGCGAAGGCCTTCACCACCCCGATCACCTCCCGGATCGCCTGAGGGGGAATCCCCGCGCCGACCGCGGCGTAGCCGACCAGGGTGCTGGAGGACGTCACATAGGGATAGATCCCCCAATCCAGATCCCGCATCGCCCCCAGCTGCCCCTCCAGGAGGATACGGGCATCCCGCCGGATGGCGTCCTGGAGCACCGGAATGGTGTCGATGATCCGATCCCTCAGGCGCTCCCGCCACGTCTCGCAGCGCGCGATCAGCTCCTCCAGAGAAGGCGGTTCTCCGTTCAACGCGATCATACGTGCGGAGATCGCCGCGTAAGCCTGTTGAAGACGCCGGTGGAGCCAGTCCCGATGGAGGAGATCACCCATCCGCAAACCGATCCGGGCGGCCTTATCGCTGTAAGCCGGGCCGATGCCGCGGCGCGTGGTGCCCAGGGGGCGATCGCCCCGCCCTCGCTCCTCCAGCTCATCCCGCTGACGATGATAAGGGAAAACCACATGCGCCCGATCGGAGATCCACACGCGGGAGGTATCCACCCCGGCGGCCTCGAGCTCCGTTAGCTCCTGAAGCAATGTGTCCGGATTCACCACGGTCCCTGCGCCGATGATGCAGGTTGTTCCCGGGTGGAAAACCCCAGAGGGCACGAGATGGAGGCGGAACGTTCCGTATTCGTTCACCACGGTGTGGCCCGCGTTATCGCCCCCCTGCACCCGCATCACGATCTCGGCGTCGCGGCTCAGGTAATCGACGATGTGGCCCTTGCCTTCATCTCCCCACAACGCGCCAACTACAGCGATCACGGGCATAACCCTGCCTCCAGCGTTTACATGTGCTGCGTATCCTCCCGCGTGCCCAGGTCGATCACCCTTCCCTCCCGCTCGGCCGATTCCGCGCGAGGGGCCTCCAGCATCGGGAATTCCGGCTCGGCGCCGGGCATCACCGATTGGCCCCGGAAGTATCCGCCCTCATCGATGACCAGAGAGCCCGCGTTGATCTCCCCCCAGACCTTTCCAGTGGAAAGGATCTCCACCCGGCCGGAGGCGTGGATTTTCCCGATCAGCATGCCGGCCACCGAGACATTGGTGGCCCGCACTTCCGCCCGAACCCGTGCGTTCTCCCCGATGATCAGATTGCCGCTGATCTCCATCGAGCCCTCGAACACGCCTTCCATCCGGATCGTTCCATCGCCCTGGAGCACGCCTTTCATCACGCAGGTCGGACCCAGCACGGTCTCCACCGGCGTGCCCGGGCTGGCCGGCCTGGGCGCTGCAGGCACTTTCTCCGGCTTCGATCGTCCGAACATTGTTCGCCTCCTCACGAATGGATATACTCTACTATAGAGAAAACCGCTCGGGTCTGTCAAAAGCGTCGATAAAAAGGGCTCGAGATGTTGAGGCGGGCGATTTCGTCACCCGCCTTATCACCTCCAAAACCCAGCGCGATCCGATCAACCGGGATCTCCCATGAGCGCGCGCCCTTCCTTCCCGGCTCAATCCAGAGGAACACCCGCTATCGGGCATGGCCCTGGATCGGCCCTGCCCGCGGGGTGGTATGGCAGCTGAAGCCAGGGGTGTCCAGAAAGGAGGGCGCGATGTATAGCGTGTTGATCCTGGCCGGCGGCCAGAGCCGCCGGATGGGACGGAACAAAGCCTTCCTGGAGTGGAAGGGGCGCCCGCTGATCGCCGATCTGATTGACCGCTTCCGCCCCATCTCCGACGATGTGATCCTGATCGCCCCCGACCTCAAACCCTTTCAAGGCCTCCACGCTCGCCTCGTCCCGGATCCCTCGCCACCGGTTGGCCCTCTGGGAGGACTGTGGTCCGGTCTGCTGGGCGCGCGCCATGAATGGGCTTTCGCCATGGCCTGCGATATGCCCCTGGTGGATCCGCGGGTGGTGGAATGGATGTTCGAGCAGCGAGGGGAAGCCGACGCGGTCGTCCTGCTGGATGACCAGGGGCGCCCGGAGCCGCTGCACGCGCTGTATCGGGTCTCCTGTCTCAACGCTATTGCCTCCGCCCTGGCCTGCGGACAGCGAGCGATGCTCGCTTTTTATCCGGCCATCCGGGTGCGCTATCTCCCCCCGTCCATGTGGCGCGCGGTTGACCCGGAAGGTCGTTCGTGGCGAAACATCAATACCCCGGAGGACTGGAAACGGCTCCAGGAAGAAATCCCTTAAGACCTAACCCCCCGGCCCCCTTCCCTATGAGGGAAGGGGGAGCCTGAAAATCCCCCTCCCCGAAACGGGGAGGGGCCGGGGGAGGGATCCCTCTCTCCATTTCAGGGAGGGAGACGGCGTTCGGCGGCCCCGGAAGCCCTCCGGAGCAAGAGATTTATGCCAGCGATCCCTGGGCGTATCGCATCCGGGCATAAGCCAGGGCCCCGAGCAGCCCGACATGGTCTCCCAGCGCGGTCCGGACAATGGGCGTCACATAATCCGGCGTCATGGCGCGCTCCCGGGCATAGGCCCGGATCTTCTCCAGAAACCAGTCCCCGGCTTTCATCACGCCGCCGCCCAGGATAACCAGGGTGGGATTGAAGATGTGCCAGAAGCTGGCGATCCCCACGCCCAGATAGAACGCCGCCCGATCCATAATGGCCCCGGCTACCGGATCCCCCTGGGCGGCCGCTTTGGCCACATCCGCCGCTGTGACGGCAGAAGGATCCGCCCACGGGACAGGATCCCCGCGTGCCCACGCCTCCCGGGCCATGCGGGCGATGGCGGTCCCGGAGGCCATGGCCTCCAGACACCCGGTTTGCCCGCAGCCGCAGCGCGGCCCATCCCTCGCTTCCACCACGATATGTCCTAATTCCGCCCCCAGCCCGTGGGCCCCTTCGAGCAACACACCGTGGGTGATCACCCCACCCCCGATGCCGGTGCTGATCGTCAGATACACCAGGTGCTCATGACCGCGACCCGCCCCATACTGCCATTCCCCCAGGGCGGCCAGGTTGGCATCATTGCCGACGAAGCACGGCACGTGGAACGCCTCCCGGAGGCGATCGGCCAGCGGCACATTCTCCCATCCCAGGTTCGGCGCGGTCAGCACCACGCCGGTGCGCGGATCGAGGGGGCCGGGAACGCCCACCCCCATGGCCTCCACCGGCTCACCCGCGGGCCAGACCTCCTGGATCGCGCGGATGATCCGGGCGATCACCGCCTCCACGCCTTCTTCCGGTCGGGTGGGATACCCCACCCGGGCCAGGATTTGCCCCTCCGCATTGCAACGAGCAACCCGTATGTTCGTCCCCCCGAGATCCACCGCAATGTAAACCATGATGGCCTCCGTTCGCGCAAGTCCTGAACTGATCCAGACCCCTGGGGAAAACCCGCAATGCGGCCTCTCAACCCTTCGGCGCCTTCAAATGAAGCAACCGCTGGCGTCGTGGAGGGAGATAAGGTCGGCCTCCACCCGGGATGGCCGGCGCGGCCAGAGCCCGTATGCCCTCGGCCGTCACTTCACACACCTGATTCGGCCGGGGATCCGCCAGATAGCGTTGCATGGCCTCATAGCCTGCCTCCAGCATCTGCGCTGTCCTGGAGAAATCCAGGAAAGAGATCTCCCGAAAGGCGGTCAGGCAGATGTGATGCACTGTCGCATGGGATTGCAGGGCGTCATACAGGTCATCCAGGGTCTGCTCGCTCAGCAGGGTTTGATAGGCGGTTATGGCGATCTCCGCCAGCCCGCGCCGTGGGGGGAGAACCTGAGGGCTGAAGCTCAGATCGAGGATGTAAAGCTCCTCCGCGCCCTTTTCCAGGGCGATGGTGATCGGCACCACCGCCACCACCCCGCCGTCCACCAGCTGCATATTCCGGAAACGCACGGGCGGATGGATCACCGGAACGCTCGCGCTGGCCAGGACAGCCTCCAGCAGCGGCGCGGAGGGGTCCTCCCCGAAGAGGATCAGGCGCTGGGTGCGCAAATCCGCTGCTGTGACATAGCAGGGCCGCTGAAGATCCCCGAAGGTGCGAATACCAGGAGGAAGATGGGCCTGCAGAACCCGTCGCAATCCCGATCCATCGAACAGGCTATCCTGATGGGTGAGGAGACGCCATAGAATGGTGAACCGATTGCCCGGATAGATGTCCTGCCGGCGGACGCTCCGCCACGCTGCAGCCAGGCGTTCCACGCCCTCTATGGTGGGATCCGCCGCCAGAGCGACGGCGTTAATGGCACCCGCGGAAGTCCCCACCAGGAAATCCGGCTCGATTCCGTGCTCCAGCAGCGCCTTCAACGCGCCGACCTGGAGCGGACCGCGGTTCCCGCCCCCGCTCAGCACAAAGGCCCGTCGCGCCATGCCGGCATCGCCTCATTCAGGGAATGTTCCGGGAAGAGCCCCTTTTCCCCATTATAGGAGCCTATCCCTGCAATAACCGCTCAACGACTTCATGCCAGCGCCAGGCGGCAGCCTCCCATGTGAACCGGCGGGCCCGTTCCAGGCCGGCCACCCGCAACCGGGCCTGCTGCTCGGGATCCGTCAGCACCGCGCGCAGCCCCCGCGCGATATCCTCCACCGATTCCGGATCTACCAGCACCCCCGCCTCGCCGACCACCTCCGGCAATGAGGAGGTTCGCGAGACCACCACCGGGACCCCACACGCCATCGCCTCCAGGGCCGGCAACCCGAAGCCCTCATAACGGGAAACCAGGGCGAAGGCCGCGGCGGCGGAATACAGGGCCGGCAGGTCCTCGTCGGCCACAAAGCCCAGCCAGTGGATGCGATCCGCCAGCCCGGAGCGCCGGATCGCCTCGAAGGTCCCTTCGGCTTTCCAGCCTCGCTCCCCTACGATAACCAGATGGCCTTGCGGGAAAATCCCTTCGCGGACCAGGATCGCGAAGGCCTCGATCAGGTGCGGGTAGTTCTTTCGGGGCTGCACCGTTCCCACCGTGAGCACGAACGGCCATGGCCCCAGCCCGTAGCGCGCCCGCACCCGGGCTTGCTGCTCCGGGTCCTCAACCGGGCAGAAGCGCGGCTCGACTCCGCTGTAAAGCACGGTGATCCGCTCCCGCGGCACCCCCCAGAGGCGAACGAGATCCTGGCGGGTGGACTCCGAATCGGCCAGGATGTGGGTCGCCCGCCGCACCGCGCGCGGCACATTTCGCCGGAGATACGCCACCAGTGGCTCGGGGAGCGTCTCCGGCATGATCTCAAAGGAGAGATCGTGCACGGTCAGCAATGTGGGCCGACCTGGAAGGGTGGGCGGAAGGAGGAAATCCGGGGAGTAGATCAGATCCGCAGGCCCGGCGAAGAGCTCCACAGGGATGGGAAGCGAAAGTCGATGCCAGAGCCAGACCATCCCCCGTTCCGGCAGCGGGGCCGCCCGCAGGCACACATGGGGGCCCTGCGCCCAGGTCGGAGGAAAACGGGCCGGACCGGCATAGAACAGCGTATAACGATGCTGGGGGAACATGCGCAGGATGGCGCGGGTCAGCTCCCGGGCATAGCGCCCGATCCCCGCCCCCTGGCGAACTGCAGCTGTGATGTCGATGAGGATGCGCGCCATGAGGTTCCCCTTCTCATGTGTAATTTCGTGTCCATGATTCCGAAGCCCCATCGGCGGGCCGGGACGCCGCAATCGGAGATCCCCGGGCAACCGAATTATAATTAGGACTCACACGGTTGGGCTCAAATTCATGGATGCGGGATGGTCCCTCCCCATACGCTTCGGGACTGCAGGGGGCGCCTTCGGCCTACCTCTCAGTCCCCTATGGAAAAAACAACGGACCTTTTGCCCACAGGGGGGCACCATGGGACTCTGGGTGATCCGAGGAGGGCCATACGGGGAATGGGAGGACATCGATTTCGAGCAGGGGATCGTTGTGATCCACTCCAAAGCCCCAGACCTGCTGGAGGCCCCGGATGTATATGAGCTGAGAAAGCGCATCCGGGCTGCTTACCCCGAGAAACGGGAACAAACGATCGGATTGTGGACCCGATGGGCCATGGAATTTCTCTATGAAATGCGAGCAGGCGATCTGATCCTGCTGCCCCTGAAGAAGCACCGGGGATATGTGGCTGTTGGGGAAGTCCGTGGGCCAGCCCAGGAGCGGCCAGATCTCCGCGTATACAAACCTGGATATTTTGTGTATGGTCGGCCTGTTCGCTGGCTGCTGGGCCGGGTCCCGCGAGATCTCTTCAGCGCCTGGATCAACCGGCCTCATACCACCATCCATCCGGTCCGGGAGGAAGGCGCAGAAGAGCGCGTTCGGGAACTGATTCGGACTTTCCCTGACTGAGTTGAGCCAGGAAATTGGATGACCGGGTGGATGCGTCGAAGCCGCGTCCACCATCCCTTACAACAGGAGCACACGGTAAAGGCTTATCCTGATCGCCTGCGCTGAGGTGTGCCTGCTTATGAACGCGATCCGACCCCGCCGCTCGGAGATCCTTGCCTCCCTGGTTGCCTTCCCGCTGGCGGCTCTGCTGATCGTCGCCTTCTATTTGCGGACGCTCGGGTTGAACTGGGATGAGAACCAGCACCTGCATCCGGATGAGCGCTTCCTCACGATGGTGACGGAGGCCCTGGCCTGGCCTCGCAGCCTGGGCGAATATCTGGACTCCGCCCGCTCCCCGCTGAATCCCTATAACCGGGGCTACACCTTCTTCGTCTATGGGGATCTGCCGATTATCCTCACCCGGGGGATCGGCGAGCTGGTGACGGCCATATGCCAGGCCGAGGCCCCACACCCGATCGAGGGCCAGACGGAGGCCCGGCTCTGCCCCTTCCCCCGCCGCACCGCCCTGGGTTACGACGAGATCACCCTCCTCGGCCGTGCGCTCTCCGCCCTGCTGGACACCGGGACGGTGGCGCTGACCTTCTGGATCGGACTGGAGCTCGCCGGGATGGCCGGCGGGCTGCTCACTGCGGCGCTGATGGCCTTCAGCGTGATGAACCTCCAGCAGGCCCACTTCTATACCACCGACACCTGGGCCACCTTCTTCAGCACCGCCGCCCTGCTGGGGATGGTCCGAATGGTTCGACGCCCGGGGCTCCCGGCTGCCTCCCTCACCGGGATCGCAGCCGGGGCGGCGCTGGCCTCCCGCATCAACCTCTGGCCTCTCTTCGCTTTAATGGCCTTCGCCGCGCTCATTTCCAGCGGATCCGGCCGGACCCGCTGGAGCCCCTGGATCGTCGCTGGCCTCATCGCCCTGCTGACCTTCCGCCTGGGCATGCCCTACGCCTTCGCCGGATGGATCACCCCTGACCCCCGCTGGCTGGCGAATATGCGGGAGATCCAGGCGCTGATCAGCGGGGCCGTCGATTACCCGCCCGGCCATCAATGGACCGATCGCGCGCCGATTTTCTTCCCCCTCAAAAACATGGTGCTGTGGGGAATGGGCCTCCCCTTCGGCCTGGCGGCATGGCTCGGATGGCTGGGGTTGGGGCTGTCCCTCCGGCGCCGGCTGCATGCTGGATCTTTGCGCTGGGATCCCGGGACGCTGGGATGGCTGCTGATCTGGATCTGGACGGGGGGCTATTTCCTGTATATGGGAACCCAGTGGGTTAAATCCATGCGCTACTTCCTCCCGATTTATCCCACGCTGGCCCTGACGGCGGCCTGGGGCCTGCTGCGGCTTCAGGGGATCCCCCGCCCGACCGGTCGATGGCTGGCCCGAATCGGGATCGCCGGGACCCTCCTCGGCACGGCCCTGTGGGCTATAGCGTTCATAGGGATCTACCAGCAGCCGGTCTCCCGGGTGGCCGCCTCCCGATGGCTGTATGCCCATGTCCCCAGCGCAGTCACCCTCCGATCAGCCGATCCGAAAGACCCTCAGTATCCCCTTGCTCTTCCCAATCGGATCCAGGTAGATGGCGAACTGGCCCTCCCAACGGAAATCACTCCTTCCCTCACCGTCTCGGGCATTGAAATCCCTCACCTGCGCGCCCTGGGCGATCCGCCGGGCATCCTCCACCTGACTCTGGAAACCCCGGATGGGCAGGAACGGCTGCAAATCCGCCTGCCTATTCCGGCAACGGCTCGGCATCCCGATGGCGATCCGGTCCGGGCCTCACTGCCCGAGCCGGTCTTTCTGCCCGCCGGCTCCTATATCGTGCGCCTGCGGGTGGAGGGCGCGCCGGCCCTGATCGCGTCCTCCGTCATTGCCAACGAGCACTGGGATGATGGCCTGCCGCTGCGGCTGGAGGGTCGGGATGCCTTCGCGATGTATCAGGGCCTCGAGATGACGTGGTATGACGATGACACGGAGGAAAAGCGGACGCGGGCGCTGGAGTGGCTGGAGCGGGCGGACTGGATCATCCTCTCCAGCCAGCGCCTGGTCTGGTCGATCCCCCGCCTGCCCCTCCGCTACCCGATGACCACCGCCTATTATCGCGCTCTGTTCGAGGGACGGCTGGGCTTCGAGCTCGCCGCCGTCTTCCACGTCAAGCCTCGCCTGGGGCTGCTGGAGATCGATGATATCGGCGGCCGGGTCGGTTTCCAGCTTCCTCCCCTCGGGTTCGAGGAGCCCTTCTGGGGAGCCGAGGAGGCCTTCAGCGTTTACGACCATCCGCCGGTCTGGATCTTCCGCAAGCGGCCGGATTTCTCCATCGAGCAGGTCCGTCGGGTTCTGGAATCGGTGGATCTGAGCCAGGTGGTCTGGCAAACGCCGCGTCAGTATACCCAGGCCCGCAACCTCCTGATGCTGGATCCGGCAACCTGGGCACGTCAGCAAACCGCCTCAACTTACCGGGAGCTCTTTCCACCTGAGAATCCCCTCAACCGCTGGCCGCTGTTGGGAGTCATCGTCTGGCTGCTCTTCTTCCTCATGCTCGGATGGTGGGCGTGGCCCCTCGTGGCCTGGGCCTTCCCGGCCCTCGCGGATCGCGGCTACGCGCTGGCCCATCTCCTCGGCCCGCTGCTGCTGGCCTTTCTCCCGTGGCTGCTGGCCAGCATCGGAGCCATGGAGTTCACGCGGACAGCAATCCTCCTCACGCTGATCATCGGCCTGGTTGCGGATGCCCTCCTGTGGCGACGGGTCCGGCTCACCATCCGGGAAGCGCTGCGGGATCCCCTCTGGCGAATGGAAACGGGGGTGTTCCTGGGGACCTTCACCCTGTGGCTGCTGATCCGGTTCGCCCATCCGGACCTCTGGCATCCGGTGATGGGCGGCGAGAAACCCATGAATCTCTCCTATCTGCTGGCGACGATCCGCTCGCTGCGCTTCCCACCCTATGATCCATGGTTCGCCGGAGGCTACATCAACTACTATTATTTCGGCTACGTCCTCATCGGCGCGCCGATGAAGCTCCTGGGATTCGATGTCCGCTACGCCTACAACGCGGCGATCCCCACCCTGGCGGCCCTGACGGCGATGGGGGCCTTCGCCGTCGGCACCCATGGGGCCGCGGCCTGGTGGCCCCGCTTGAGGAAGAAACAGATCGCTGCAGGCTTGCTCGCCGCGCTGTTCGCCGTGGGCGTGGGGAATCTGGGGGAATTGAAATTGCTCTCGGACCTGTTCGGGGAGGTGGG
Source organism: Candidatus Thermoflexus tengchongensis (assembly GCA_016842085.1). Classification (GTDB taxonomy): domain Bacteria; phylum Chloroflexota; class Anaerolineae; order Thermoflexales; family Thermoflexaceae; genus Thermoflexus; species Thermoflexus tengchongensis. The sequence continues at coordinate 87,387 of JAEVEX010000044.1, forward strand.
CGCGGAGGCCACCGGGGCGGCGGCGATCTCCCTCCGGGAAACCCTGGTGGGGATCCGGGAGGTCCTGACCGGCCATGCCACCCTGCCCGCCCGGATCGAGTGGTGGTACTGGAACCCGACCCGTCTCATCCCCGATCGCGATGTCACGCCGATCACCGAGTTCCCTTACTTTACGTTCCTGTATGCGGATCTTCACGCCCACATGCTGGCCTTTCCCCTCCAGCTTGCCGCCCTGCTCATCGGGCTGGCCTGGCTGCGGAGGTCCCGCTGGGGGGAACCCTCGGGGATCGTCGCGCTCACGCTGGGAGCCCTCCTGGTGGGCGCGCTGCGAGCAACCAATACCTGGGATTACCCCACCCACATCCTGCTGGGACTTGCCGCCCTTACCCTGAACGCATGGAAACGTCAGGATTTCCGCTCGTGGGCAGGGATCGAGGGATGGATGGCCCGATGTCTCGCCTTCATTGGACTGGGCGCGCTCTTCTTCTATCCCTATCTCGCACATTATGCGACGGCTTATACCTCCTTCGAGCTGTGGAAAGGAGACCGCACGCCTCTGGGCACTTATCTCCTGCTTCATGGTTTATTCCTTCTACCGATCTCCCTTTTGCTGCTGCGGGAGAGCCGGCGGCTGCTCCGGTGGATCCTCGCGGGATGGGCGGCCGATCCCCTGGGGACCGCGGGGTGGGTCGTGGCGGGGGCCATCGGCCTGGGCCTCTGGGTGCTGGGGGCACGGCTGGCTCCCGTGGCCGGGATCGCGGTCCCCATCATCCTGATCGGCGCGGCCCTGGCCCTGCGCCCCTACCAGATCCCGGAGCGGCGGCTCCTCTGGCTCTGGGTGGCAGGAGCAGCCGCCCTCACCCTGGGCGTTGAGCTCATCGTGCTCCGGGGAGACATCGGCCGGATGAATACGGTTTTCAAGTTCTACCTCCAGGTGTGGTTTCTCTGGGCCATTGCGGCGGCGATGGGGGTGATCGCCGTGGAGAATGCGGCGTGCCGATGGCCTGCCTTCCTCCGCTCCCTGTGGCGCGGCGCCTTCGGGGTTCTATTGCTCGCCGCCCTGCTCTACCCGATCCTGGCCACCCGCGCCCGCCTGTATGATCGCTGGGATACCTCGGTGGGCCCAACTCTGGATGGCTTCGCCTTCATGGAAAAGGCCATCGCGGATGAGATGGGAGTGCGCTATCCGGTGCGCCAGGAATGGGAGGCACTGCAATTCCTCCGGGCCCACAGCGAGGGAACCCCGGTGGTCATGGAATCCATCCGCTCGCCGGCCTATCGGGGGTTGCGCAGTCGGGCCGCGATGTTCGTTGGGCTTCCCGTGGTCTTCGGCTGGGACTGGCATCAGCGGCAGCAGCGAAGCGTTGTGCCCGAATCGTTCATCCAGCGTCGCGAGGCGGATGTCAACCGGTTTTACGAGACCCCGGATCCGGAGGAGGCGATGGCCATCCTGCGCCGTTACGGGGTGCGCTACGTGATGGATGGCTACGCCGAACGCCTCTACTACCCGCCCCAGGGATTCGAGAAGTTCCCGGCCATGGTCGCGCGCGGAGACCTCCGGGTGGTGTTCGATAATGGGGGTGTGCGGATTTACGAGGTGACTCGGTGAGAGACTGGTTCCCCGGGGCTGGGCCCATCGCCTTCGGTGGCTGGCCCGGCCCCAGGAACCATGCGCTTCCTTTACCCGAAGAGCTCGGCGAGGGGGATCGCGAGGCCGGGCAACACCTCTTCTCCCTCCAGCACCTCATGCTCCCGCAAAAACCGCGCCGTCCCATCCGGTCGATATACCGTCACCACTCGCGCTTCCGGCGCGACCACCCATACCCGCCGCGCTCCGGCCTCCAGATAGTCCCGCACCTTCTGCTGCACATCCACCGGGTTGTCGTTCGGCGACAGCACCTCCACCGCCAGGTCCGGCGCCCCCTCGATGAACCCCGGGGGCAACCTTCCCTCCGGCAGCCGCTCCGCTGCAATGAACGCCACATCCGGCGCCCGCACCCGCTCGGGATCCTGCGGCAGACGCAAAATAAACCCTACATCCCCCACAACCACGCGGCCGAGCTGATGCCGCCGGACATACTCCGCCAGCCGACGCCCGATCTCCAGGGTCAGCTCTCCATGGATCCCCCCCACCGGCGTCATCTCGACGACCTCGCCATCGATGAGCTCCCGTCGCATATCCCCCTCTCCCATCCGCCAGAGATCCATTGCCGTAAGCCGCATCTTCACCCTCATTCCGGCCCCCCACCGCTTATGGATTCTGGATCCTTTTCTACCGGGCCCTGGGCAACTGGGACTGTGTAAGAATGGAGAGCCTGCCCTCCATTTTTGGGGCGGGTGGAGGCGCTGAAGGCCCATCCGCCCCGGTAAAACGAAGCCGAAAGATCCTTCATCCCCTCCGACTACGAGGATTGAATCATCTGTTGATCGATCAGGATTCGCTGATAACTTTCATACCGGCGTCGGCTGATCTTTCCCCGCGCGACCGCCCGGCGGATGGCGCAGCCGGGCTCCTCCAGATGCAGACAATCCGAGAACTCACAACGGCCAATGTATGGGCGCATCTCCGGGAAACAGGCCGCCAGGTCCTCCGGCCGGATCCCCCACACCCCGATATCCCGCAGGCCTGGCGTATCCGCCAGATATCCGCCATCGAAGGGGATCAATTCGCTGCGGGTCGTGGTGTGGCGTCCCATTCCGGTTCGCGGGTTGATGGACCCGATCCTGAGGGCCAGGCCGGGTTGCAGGGCGTTCAGCAGGCTGGACTTGCCGACTCCGGAAGGACCGATGAAGGCGGTGATCTTCCCCTGAAGCCGTTCCCGCAGCGCATCCAGGCCCACCCGGGTGATCGCGCTGGTATACAGAACCGGATAACCCAGCGCTTCATATTCGGTGAATAAAGCCCGAAGCGATTCGGGGTCCTCCACCAGGTCCATTTTGTTAATACACAAAATCGCTGACAGGCCGTTCGCCTCCGCCACAGCCAGATAACGATCGATCTGAAACAGGTCGGGCTCTGGAACCGCAGAGAACACGGCCACGATCTGATCCAGATTCGCCGCGATGACATGGGCTTTGCTGGGATCCAGAGGCTCCCGACGCACCAGCGCGGTGCGCCGGGGAAGGATGGCCACAATGGCGCCTTCCCGGGGCGTGACCCGCTCGAATTCCACGCGATCGCCAATCACCGGGCGCTGGGGTCCCTCCGCCTGACGGCGCAATCGCCCTCGCAACACACAGCGCACCACCCCATCCGGCCCCTGCACATCATAGGCCGCGCCCAGCACCCGGATCACCAATCCTTCCTCCCGACCGCTCATCCCCGGTTCACCTCCTTTGCTGGAGAGCTCAGCTCGCCGGCCCGGGAAATCGATGACAGGATTCTCACTATACATCTTACCTGAACTCTCCAACTCCGTGCCCTGTCCTTATCCAGGGCTTTTTGGGGATCTTACCCATCCCGACAGGGGGTGGAGGGAGAAGGGGGGACACCCCCGCAGCCCCCCGGGAGGGGGCAAAAGCCCCCTGCATCCCCCTGTCTCTTCGAACAGCAGAGCCCGCCTTCTCCTAATGTAAAATGAAAGCAGGCGTGTCCATGACCGAACCAGGGAGGGGAATTTCCGTCCATGTGGGATCTCTATCGTGAGGTTCTCAAAGCCTGCGAGGAAAACCGCCCGGTGGCCCTGTGCACCGTCATCCGGGCCCGGGGATCCGTGCCCCGCCATGAGGCGGCCAAGATGCTGGTGTATCCCGACGGCCAGATCCGGGGGACTATCGGCGGTGGGGAGATGGAAGCCCGGGTGATCCGCGAGGCCCTCCAGGCGCTTCAGGAGGGCCATCCCCGGCTGGTCCGTTATGTGCTCTCGGATCCCAAACAGGGCGATCCGGGCGTCTGCGGAGGGGAGATGGAGATCTTCATTGAGCCCCTGCTTCCTCCCCCAACGATCCTGATCATCGGGGCAGGGCATGTCGGTCGAGCCCTGGCCCACCTCGCCAAATGGCTGGGCTTCCGGGTGCTGGTCAGCGATGATCGGCCGGAGTTCTGCACGCCCGAATGGATCCCGGATGCCGATGGTTTCCTGGTTGGGCCACCGGAGGAAGTGCTCCCCGGAGCTCCGATCCATGCCCGAACCTATGTGGTGCTCACCACCCGCAACCACCCCCTGGACGTGCGGATCCTCCCGTTGATCCTGGAGACCCCGGCACCTTACATCGGGGTGATCGGCTCGAAGCGGCGCTGGCTGCTCACAGCGAAGGTTTTACAGGAAAAGGGGGTTCCCCTCGAACAGCTGGCCCGGGTTCGGTCACCAGTGGGTCTGGAGCTCAACGCGGAAACTCCAGAGGAGATCGCCGTGTCGATCATGGCGGAGATCATCGCGATCCGCCGGGGAGGAAGCGGGATGCCCATGGCCCTCGATCTCCAGCAGGCGCTCCGGGAGCTTGTGGAGTGCGGTGCCTAGGCACCGCACTCCACGGTGGATCACGGATAGAGGCCCTCCGGCCTGCCCAGGAGCCCCTTCGCTCCAGTCACTCCCGCAAGAATTCCCGCAGCCGGCGGGCATAGATGGGATGACGCAATCGGGCAAGGGCCTGGGCTTCGATCTGCCGCACCCGTTCCCGGGTCACCCCCAGCTTGCGCCCCACCTCCTCCAGGGTATACATCCGCCCGTCCACCAGGCCATAACGCAGCTTCAAAATACGCACTTCGCGGGGGGAAAGGGTGGCCAGGGCTTCATGCAGGATCTCCCGAAGCATTTGCTGGCTGACGGCTTCAGAGGGCGAGGCCGTCCCCCGATCCTCAATGAAATCCCCCAGCACACTCTCTTCTTCATTATCCGTCGGCGCCTCCAGGGATACGGGCTGACGAGCCATTTGCAGCAGCTGCTCGACCCGGGAAGGCGGGATGGCCATCGCCTCCGCCAGCTCCTCCACCGTCGGCTCGCGGCCGAGCTCCTGGGCCAGCTGCTGTTGCAGGCGCAAGAGCTTGTTGATCTGATCCCCCATGTGAACCGGAACCCGGATCGTCCGGGATTGATCAGCGATAGCCCGGGTGACCGCCTGGCGGATCCACCATGTCGCATAGGTGGAGAACTTGTGACCCCGCCGCCAGTCAAACTTCCTGACCGCCCGGATCAGGCCGATGTTGCCCTCCTGGATCAGATCGGAGAGCGGCAGACCCCGGCCGAGGTATTTTTTGGCCACGCTGATCACCAGGCGGGTGTTGGCCAGGATCAGGTGGTCCTGAGCGGCCCGACCATCCGCCGCGATCTCTTCCAGGCGACGCCGCTCCTCCGGAGGGAGGTTCCCCTGAGCCAGACGACGCTCCGCCTGGCGGCCCCGCTCGATCCGCTGAGCGAGGGCAACCTCCTCCTCCGGCGTGAGCAGGGGGATCCGCCCGACTTCCTTCAAGTAGAGGGCCAGGGTGTCATCGGACTCCAGCGCCTCTTCCAGATCCTCTTCCGCCCAGGCCTCCTCCCCTTCCTCCTCTTCCGGCTCCAGGCCCAGGCTCTCCTCCTCCGGAGTATCGGTCACCTCCACACCGGCCTCCAGAAGGGCCGCGAAGATCTCATCCAGGCGATCCAGGTCGTTCTCCGCCTCCGGAAAAAAGTGAAGGATCTCCTCGAAGGTGATATACCCCCGGGATCGCCCCAGAGCGAGGAGCTGGTCCAGCGCTGGGAGGCTTGAAGTTTGAATGTCCTCCAGCATAGAAGGAATCCCTCCCTGAGGATTCGAAATCTCCATGACCTGCTGGCTCTTGCGTTTTCAAAGTTGCGCGTTGTTTCCCTCTGTCTGTTCTGAGCGAATCAGGGAGCAGGAGTCGTCGCTGGCGTCGGTGAAGGCCCTGCCGTGGGGGTCGGCGTCACCGTTGGCGTCGGCGTAATGGTGGGCGTGGGGGTAGGGGTCGCCAGCGGCGGCTGGGTGATCAGCTTCTTCGCTTCATCGATCGCAAAGGTTCCCACCACATATACCGCGGGATCCCCCTCCCGGCGAACGTAATAGCCGCCCCCAATCGGCGTCTGCGCCCCCACGGTTAACGTGAAGACCCGATCCGTCGTGCTGATCACAATGGTGTAAGTCGGCGTCACCAATCCATAAGCGGAAAGATCGACGACGTCCGAGATGACCTGCTGCACGAAGAGCGTAGCAAACCCTCCCGCCAGGGTGTCGATGGTGTCCTGACGGACCAGATGATGCGTTGGGACAGTCAGAAACCACTGCCCGCTGGCATCCCGCTCAACTTCGGCCTCCAGGCGATTCGCATGATCGATCACCCGGATTCTCTGAATGGACGCGCTGCTCACTTCCAGCAGATTGCGGGATGCTCCCTCAGGGGTGGGGGTCGAACGAGCGGTGATCTTCGGTTCTAAGTATACAAAGAGCGCCAGAACCAGAAAAGCGATGACCAGGCCCAGCGTGCCCCAGCGCTTCATCTCCAATTCACCTCCGGTGGAAAAAGCAGCTTTTGGGGGAGGGCGCCAGGAACGCCCTCAGCGACGTTGCCACCACACCAGGGCGCCGATCGCCAGCACGGTCAGCGGCATCGCCACCACCGTCAGCATGAAAACGGTGCGGGTCTGAGCCGGCGTGGCGCTCAGGGTGCGAACCGTGGAAGCAGGCGACTGGCGCAGCCCGATGAGGGCCTCGGATTCGGACAGCCAGTTCACCGCGTTCACAAAAAGATCCAGGTTCGCAAAGGGCAGATTGGCCCCCACATTCTGGTTGGCGGCGAAATCCGCATCCCCGAAGAGAACAACCCGCCCCTTCCCGTTGACCTGCTCCACCGTGAGGGCCAGGGCCAGGGGGCCGAGCTTCTTCCCCTCCGGCGAGGGAAGGCGCCCCTGGTTCAGGGCCTGGCGCAATCCGGCCAGATCCGTCTCGCTCCAGCTCTGGCCGCTGGTCTCCACCAGACGGACCACCCGGAATCGATCCGGCTGGCTGCGAACCTCTTCAATGGATCGGGCCGCCGGGAAGGCGGTGGCGATGCCCCGCAACTTCTCGGTGATGGGGCTGAATCCATAACGGCTGGAGAGCGGCGTCAGGGGATCCGTAAACATCGAGCTCACCGGATCGATGATCACGTCGTCCCGGAACGCGACCCCCCAATCCTCCAGAACCCGATTGATGGACTCGGTCGCCCCCTCCCCTGAAATCTGCAGAGGGGGGTCGAGGGCGATGAGCATGCGCCCCCCGGCGTTGAGATAGCGCTTTAACGCCTCCACCTCCCGGTCCAGCAACGGACGCGTGGGCCCTGTTAGGACGATCACGGCAGCATCGGCGGGAACGGTGGAGGTCACAGCGAGGTTCAGAGGCTCCACCTGATAGCCCTCGCGTTCCAGCGCCCGACGGACCTGAGCGTAACCGTTGTCCCCTTCTTCGTTCACATCCCGCTCCCCATGGCCGGTGAGGAAGTAGATCTTCGGCCGGGTGGTGCGGATCAGCTTCACCAGCGCCGCGGTGAACTCTTGCTCGTTATAAAGCGTGACCTCCTGACGCCGATCCTTCATGACAAAAAGGATGGTCCCATCCCGGGTGACCCCCCATTGCCGGGCCAGGGAGGCTTGGGCCACCGGGTCAATGAACCGGTAGGAGAACTTCCCGTTGCTGTAATGCCGGTACTGGTCCAGCAGATCCTCCGCATCCTGACGGGCGAACTGGAAATTCTGCGAGAAGAAGGCCAGAGCCTCCACGGGCTCGGGGAGGCTCTGCAGGATCTGCAACGTCTGAGGGGAGAGCGAGAAACGCTTCTCCGCTGTCAGATCCCAGCGCTGAGCGTGACGGGTCGCCAGGATGTTCAGCAGGACCATGATGCCGATGAAGGCGGCGCTGGCCAGGACGGCGTTCGCGCCGAACGCCATGGGGCGCCCGCTGAACCACGCGCGGACCTGATCCGGGGCGAGGTAGATCGCGATCCCGCCCAGCAGGATCGCCAGGATCAGAGCGATCACGCCGGGTGCGCCGAATCGCCCCTCGATCACCCATGCGACCCCCGCCGCAACGAGCGCCAGCAGGGCCAGCCCCCACAGCGCCCGGAGGATCGATTCGGACGGCCGGGCCAGGTTCATCGCCACCTCCGCGAGTTCAGGATCTGAACGGTGAGGAAAAGGAAAGCCGCGATCACGCTCAGGTAATACACCACATCGCTGGTGTCGATCAGGCCGCGGCGGAAGTTCATCAGGTGGTTCCGCAGATCGATATGATTCAGGATCTGCTGCAGCGTGGGGTTGGTGATCCCGTCCGCAGGCAGGCTGGCCACCGCCAGCAGGATCACCAGCCCGATCCCCACCACGGCCGCCACCACCTGGTTCTGAGAAAGCGACGAGGAGAACAGACCGATGGAAAGCAGGGCTGCCCCGAACAGGAACATCCCCAGATAGCCGGAGAGAATGGGCCCGATGTCCGGGTTGCCCCCCATCCAGAAGAGCAGAAGGGGATAGGCGCCGGTAGCGATGAGAAGCCCCAGGTAAAACACCAGCGCCGCCAGATACTTCCCCAGCACCACCTCCCAATCCCGAACGGGCGCCGTCAACAACAACTCCAGGGTCCCCAGCCGCTGCTCCTCCGCCAGCAGGCGCATGGTCAGCACCGGAGCCACGAAGAGGAGGATGGTGGTCATGACCCCGAAGATATAACGCATGGTCGGCTCGGAACGGCTGAGGACCGTGAAGATCACGTCGGTGTAGAAGAAGAAGCCCATCATGGCCAGGAAAGCCGCCCCGACCAGATAGGCGATCGGGGAGACGAAATAGGCCCCCAGCTCGCGACGGGCGATCGCCCACAGATTCCGCATGGAAGCAACCTCCTCAATCCTGAGCGGTGACCTGGAGGAAAAGATCTTCCAGCGTGAGGCCAACCGGGCGAAGCTCCAGCAGCCGCCAGCCCTGACGCATCACCGTCTCCGCAATCGCCGGGCTGGGATCCTCCCGGGCATTATTCGCCACCTCGATCTCATAGACGCCTGGCTCCAGCCGCTCCACGCGGCGCACCCCCGGCAGCGCGCTCAGGATCTCCGGGACCTGCCGGTCGCCTCCTTCCACCCGCAGGAAAATGCGATCCGGTCGCCGGCTGCGCAGGGCCTCGCCCAGGGTCATATCCGCCCGGACCCGCCCCCGGTGGATGATCAGGACGCGGTCGCAGATCTGCTGGACCTCCGCCAGGATATGGGTGGAGAGAAGAATGGTGTGGGTTTTCCCCAGCTCCTGGATCAGATCGCGGACCTCTCTCACCTGCCGGGGATCCAGGCCGATGGTAGGCTCGTCCAGGATCAGGACATCCGGGTTATGCAGGATGGCCTGGGCCAATCCTACCCGCTGGCGATATCCCTTGGAGAGCTTGCCGATCAGGACATCTGCCCGATCTTCCAGCCCCGTGAGGGCCATGGCGCGCTCCACCGCGGCTTTCCGGTTCGAAAGGCCGCGGATCTCGGCCATGAAATTCAGATAAGCGCGAACGCTCATCTCGGGATATAGCGGCACCGTCTCCGGAAGGTAGCCGATGTGGCGGCGAGCCTCCAGGGATTGGAGCACGGTATCGTAGCCGGCGATGCGAGCGCGGCCCCGCGTGGGCGGCATATAGCCGGTGAGGATGCGCATGGTCGTCGTCTTGCCCGCCCCATTCGGGCCCAGGAAGCCGACGATCTGGCCCCGCTCCACCCGGAACGTCACATCCTCGATGGCCACCACCTGGTTGCCATAGATCTTGGTCAATCCCTCCGCTTCGATCATAAGACCTCACTCCCGCCCGGGATACGCCATGCTGCACAGATCCCAGCTGCTCCGACGAGCACAGGTAACCTGCGAGAGAAAAGGGATGAACCTCGAGCGATCCCCACAGTCCCTTTATACAACCTGCGCTCCGCAAAATTCAGCATGATAGGGGATAACCCACGCCGGCACGATGGTAGGTCACCTGCCGGATGAGGTCAAACGGGCAGGATGCCGGCGGCGGGCGGAACCCGAGGGCCTGCCCCCGTCCGGGGGCCAGCCAGCCCTCTGCGAGGGACCTGTACACGAAACCCCGCCCTTCGGACCGGCGGGGTTTTATTTCCAGCACCATTCAATATAGGCAACCCGAAGACAGCCTGTCAAGTCCCTCCATCCTCGAAGTCCTCCCCCCGGATCTCTGCCTCCAGCCACTCGATGGCTTTCTGCATCCGGGCCAGGCGAACTTCCGCCCATCGCCGACCGGTCTCCGTCTGCATCCGTCCGGGCAGGAAACGGATCTTGCGGTAGAACTCACGGGCCGCAGAGTCCGTATCTCTCCCCCCTTCCCCAACCGGCATCCAGAGGGGATGCCGGTGAACGCCGCTGTAGGCGAAGAGGCGGGCCAGGCCGATGATCCCCAGCGCGTCCAGTTTGTCCGCGTCGAAGAGCACACGGGCCTCCAGCGTGTGAGCGGCCCGGGGCTCCCGGAACCGATGGGCTTCGATGGCATGGGCGACGGCCTCGATGAACCCGGGGGGCGCCCCTCGTTCTGCCAGCCACCGGCGGGCGAAGGCCGCGGAAGCGGCGGCGTGATCGTTTTCCTCGCGACACACATCATGAAGCAACGCCGCCGCCCGCACCACGGCTCGATCGGCCCCCTCCATGCGGGCGATCCGTTCGGCGAGGTGCATGACCCGCAGGACATGCTCGAAATCATGAACCGGATCGCGCCCCGTATACAGGGGGCGAACCGCTTCCGGATCAAGCTCCACGGCGATCTCCTCTCCAGGCAGGGGTTGCGCAGTGGATTCCCTCCGGGAAGCGGAGCCACTCCGCATGGGCTCACAGCACCCGCATTCCATCCCATCCGACCTCCACCGGGCCCGCGAAGGCTTCACGGGCACGGGCTTTCCATTCCTCCGGATCGATCTCCGGCGGCACATGCACCAGAACCAGCCGCCGCACGCCGGCTTCCCGTGCCACCCACCCTGCGCCTTCTGGAGGAGTATGCCCGGGATATGGGCCCGTCGCCTCATGGATCAGGACATCCGCCCCACGGGCAAGGCGGATCATCTCCGGGCATGGCGCGGTATCCGCGGAATAGACGGCCACCCCCTCAGGGAGCTCGAGCCGCAGAGCCAGGGTGGGGACGCTGTGGGAAACCGGAGCGGTCACCAGGCGGATCTCCCCGCTGGCTTCCACCACCGCCCCGTGCTCCAGCGGGATCGGCCGCCAGTTCACCGGAAACATGCCGCTCCAGGACCGCCACTCAAACAGCTCCAGCAATGCGCGGGCCCGCTCCACGGTATCCTCCGGGCCAGCGATCCAGAGCGGATGAGTTCGTCCCCGCAACCACAATCCCATCAGCAGCAGCGGCAGCGCGCCGAGATGATCCGGGTGGCGGTGGGAGAGGAACACCCCTTCCAGGCGCGCCGGATCCAGGCCCATGCGGCTCAGACGATGGAGCGGTGACCCCCCGGCCTCGATCAGAATCAGGCGGCTGGCATGCTCCACGACCAGGCCCACATAGTCCCGCTGGGAATCCGGAACAGCCCCCGAAGTCCCCAGAAGCCAGAGCGCCATCGATTTGCACTCCATCCGCAGCACGGGTCCGCCAGCTCGGGTTGAAGAGCAGGGTGGACGGACCATGAACCCGCCCACGTTCCTGTCCCCGCTCGTCCAGATCTACCGACGGTTCTTCCCCCGGCGTCCCTTTCGACCGTTCCGTCCGCCTCCCTTTTCGTAAGCGGCCGGGGCGATCAGACGGATCATCGTTTCGTTGTTCTTCAAGCTGACCACCGCTGTCCCAGGCCGCGCCCGGCCAGCCCGAGGGAGATCCTTCACCCTGACCGCCTTCACCGTCCCCCGGTTGCCCACCACCCACAGGGTCTCATCCTCCTCCGCCGCGGCGACCCCAACCACGGGCCCGGTCTTCGCCGAAACCGTCGTTGTCTGCACGCCCACACCATACCGGCCCTGTCGCGGGTATTCTTTCGCCGCCGTGCGCTTCATAAAGCCATGGGCCGTCCCGATGACGATAACCCCCTGCGGTTTCACCAGGGCGGCCCCGATCACCTGATCCTTCTCGCCGAGCTTGATGCCCAGCACCCCGGCGGCGCTCAGGCCCATCACCCGCACTTCTTCCTCCGCGAATCGGATGGCCTGACCTGCTGCGGTGGCCAGCAGGATCTCGCCATCCCCGTAAGTGGTGAAGGCAGCCACCAGCGCATCCTCCTCGGCAACCCCCATCGCTGGGAAGGCGCCAGGGCGATTCAGGTCCGCCCAGGCCACGCGCTTGCACATGGCATTCCGGGTCACGAGGAACACATAAGGGCCCGCCCCGTCGGTATCGATCCGCCCCGGCATCGGCAGCGCGGCCACCACGGTCTCGCCCTCCGGAAGGGCGATCAGATCAGGGAGGGGAACCCCTTCCTCGCCCTCCGGGATCCGATGCACGGCCACGGCCGCCGCCGTCCCCCGGTCTGTGAAGAGGACCACTGCGCCGCGGGTGTTCCCCCGCACCAGCGCCACCGGTCGGTCTCCGTGGGGCCATGCCGGCCCACCCCGAAGCGGCGTTCGGAGGATCCGACCGCCGGCGGTGATCGTCACCCAGACCGGCTGATCGGGCATCAGATCTTCCACCGTGAGAGCCCCACGCGCCCGGTCCGCGATGAACGTCCGCCGCGCGTCCCCATACTTCGCCTTGAGCTCCTGGAGTTCCTCGCGGATCACCCCCAGGATCTTCTTCGGATGGGCCAGCAGATCCTCCAGCTCCCGGATCCGGCGCTGCTTCTCTTTGTATTCCGTCTCGATCTTCTCCCGTTCCAGCCGCGCCAGCCGCCGCATGGGCATCTCCAGGATGGCCAGCGCCTGAACCTCCGTCAGCCGATAGCGCCGCATCAGCCCCGCCTTTGCCTCCTCCGCATCCTTCGAGCGCCGGATCAACATGATCACCTCATCCAGGTGCGCCAGGGCGGTCAGCAACCCTTCCAGGATATGGGCGCGCTCCCGGGCCCGGGCCAGCTCGTATTCGCTGCGACGCCGGATCACCTGCTGCCGGTGCTCCACGAAGAGCTGAAGGACCTTCTTCAGAGGGAGCAGACGCGGCTCCCCATCCACCAGAGCCAGCATCTGCACACCGAAGGTCGTCTGCATCGGCGTATGTTTGTAAAGGGCCGCCAGCACCTCCCGGGGGTCCGCGGTCCGGGCCACCTCGATCACCAGCCGCATCCCCCGCCGGTCGGATTCATCGCGCAAATCGGTGATCCCCTCGATGCGCCCTTCCCGGACCAGCTCGGCGATCCGCTCGATGAGGGCCGCCTTGTTCACCTGATAGGGCAGCTCCGTCACCACGATCCGCACCTTCCCCCGTTCCGCCTCCTCGATGTGGGCGCGGGCTTGAACAATAAACTGCCCCTTCCCGACCGCATAAGCCGCGCGCAGCGCGTCGGTTTCGCCATCATCCGCATAGCGGAACACCACACCGCCCGTCGGGAAATCCGGACCCTTGATGAAAGCCAGCAGATCGTCCACCGTGATGCGATCCAGGCGGCCCCAGTTGTCGATCATGTAACACAGGGCGTCGCAGACCTCGCCCAGGTTGTGGGGGGGGATGCTGGTGGCCATCCCCACTGCGATCCCCGACGCCCCATTGATCAGAAGCTGCGGCACCTTCGCCGGCAGCACCACCGGCTCCCTCAACGAACCATCGAAATTGTCCGCCCAGTCCACCGTCTCCTTCTCCAGATCCGTCAGCAGCTCCTCCGCCATCGCCGTCAGCCGCGCCTCCGTATACCGCATCGCCGCCGGCGGATCCCCATCGATGGACCCGAAATTCCCCTGCCCGTCCACCAGCGGATAACGCATCGTGAACTCCTGGGCCATCCGGGCCAGGGCCTCATACACCGCCATATCCCCGTGAGGGTGAAACTTCCCCAGCACCTCCCCCACAATCCGCGCCGACTTCTTGTAAGGGGCGTTCGGATGCAGCCCCATCTCGTGCATCACATACAGGATGCGGCGCTGCACCGGCTTCAGCCCATCCCGCACATCCGGCAGCGCCCGCGCCACAATCACACTCATGGCGTAGGAGAGATACGCCTGCTGCACTTCCTCCTGGATCTCAATTTGCTGAACCCGCTCAACCGCCATCTTGCCTCCTGAGAGCTGAAGTGTAAGCGAATCGTTCTGGCTAAGGGGCATCGAAGGTGTCTCCTCAGCCCGGAAATCCTTTCCTTAAACGACATCTGGTGGAAGCGGCTCTGTTTTTACGATCCCCAGGATATGGCGGGCGATCACCAGGCGCTGGATCTCGCTGGTACCCTCCCCGATGGTCATCAGGCGGGCATCCCGATAAAGCCGCTCCACCGGGAACTCCCGGCTGTAGCCATAACCCCCGTGGATCTGAATCGCGTTGCGGGTCACCCGCTCCGCCATCTCGCTGGCGAACAGCTTGGCCATCGCCGCCGCCTGGGTATAAGGCAACCCCTGATCCCGCAGCCACGCCGCCCGATACACCAGAAGCCGCGCGGCCTCGATCTCCACCGCGGCATCGGCCAGCATCCACTGGATCGCCTGATAGGCGGCGATGGGCTGGCCGAAGGCCGTTCGTTCCCTGGCATATCGCACCGCCTCCTCGAAGGCGGACTGAGCCAGCCCCACGGAAAGGGCCCCGATGCCGATACGGCCGCCATCCAGCACCTGCAGGGCGTAGGGCAGGCCCCGACCCGGCTCCCCCAGCAGGTGGTCCATAGGCACCCGCACGTGATCGAACGTCACCGCGTGGGTGGGCGACCCGTGAAGGCCCATCTTCTTCTCCGGCGGAGCGATGGAAACCCCGGGGGCATCTGTGGGCACAATGATCAGGCTGAGGCCGCGCTTGCCGGCCTCGGGGTCCGTGCGGCAGAGGGTCACGATGACCTCCGCGATGCCTGCATTCGTGCACCACATCTTCTGGCCCGTGATCACCCATTCGTCCCCATCGCGAACCGCCATCGTGCGGATCGCCCCCAGGTCGCTGCCGCAATGGGGTTCCGTCAGAGCCAGAGCGGCCAGCCCGTTACGGCCGCTGGTCAGAGCGGGCAGCCACCGTCGCTTCTGGGCCTCGCTGCCGAACAGCACGATGGGCGCCAGGCCCAGGCCATTGTGCGCAGCCAGGGAAAGGGCGGTCGAGCCACAGCCCCGGGCGATCTCCTCGATCGCCATCGCCGCGCTGACATGATCCAGCCCGGCCCCCCCATAGGCTTCCGGCACGGTCAATCCCAGCAGACCCAGGGAGGCCCCTTTCCGGACGGCTTCCCAGTTGAACTCCCCGGTTTCATCCACATGCCGGGCTCGGGGCCTCAGTTCCTGCTCCACGAAATCCCGAACCGCCTGCCGAAACAGCCGCTGTTCTTCCGTTAGCCGGAAATCCATGGCGAGCCCTCCGGGAAGTTTAACGCTCCGGGAAATCCGCGCCCAGGCGGATCAGCAGGTCACACGCGCAACGGAGATCCTGGACCTCCCGGATCGCTGTTGGAGGCAGGCCCAGCCATCCGGCCACCTGGCGGCCGGCCTCCTGGGCTTCGGGGCGGACCAGGATCCGGGTCTCCGGATAATCGAAGCGATCCGCGTTGCTGATCTCCACGATCTCGGCCCCCAGCCCGCGAAGGGCATCCGCCACGCGGGTCGCCAGGCCCGGCCGCAGCGTGCCGTTCTGAACCGCGACCCGGGCCTCCAGGCGAGGCAGCTGGGGTCCGAAGAAATCCACCAGCGCCTCCCGAACCTTCTCCGGGATCCGGACCAGAACCTCCGCCCCATCGGGCGTCGTGTAGGGTCGGGTCATGGAAGGGCCGATGGTCACCATGTGGATCTTTTCATCCGGGATGCGAGCCGCCAGGCGGGCCAGGGCGATCATCTCTTCCAGGGTCAGGTTCGTTCGGATCCCATCCTTCAGGGTTTCCCACAAAGCGGGAGCGCGGGCAATCAAAGCGGGCAGCATGTTCAGCCGCAACACCCGATCTCGAACCGCCCGGATCACCTCCTGCTGGCGGCGCATCCGATCGAAATCCCCCCCGCGCGTGGCCCGCGTCCGCGCGTATTTCAACGCTGTCCGTCCATCGAGATGCTGACACCCGGCATCGATGTGGAACGGCTCGTAACCATAGCGGGCATCCGGATAATGCGGATCATCAATGGGTTCCGGGACACAGAGATCAATGCCCCCGAGGAGATCAATAGCTTTCTCGAAGGCCGTGAAATTCACCCGCACATAATAAGCGATGGGGATTCCGAAGTTATAGCGGATTGTCTCCTGAGCCAGGGCGATCCCTCCACCTGGATACCCATAGGCATCCCCCAGGAAATGCGCGGTGTTGATCCGGTTCTCCCCGAATCCCGGGATGGTCACCCACAGATCCCGGGGGATGGACAGCAAACCCGCGGAGAGCCCAACCGGGTCCAGCGTAGCGATCATGATCGTGTCCGTCCGCCACGGCCCCGGTTCCCCTTCCCGCTGGTCGATCCCCAGGATCAGGATATTCACCCGCTCCCTGCCGGTCCACTCGGGAACCACAACAGGATGATCGGGAGAGGTTCCCGAAGAGGAGGCAGATTCCCCCCCGGGCGAGGGAGGTGAGGAAACCCGCAGCGCCTCCTGGAAGGCGAGCCGATAGCTCAGCGTGCCAAGCCCCCCACCCAGCCCCAGGACCAGGAGGACCCAGAGCGCGGCGGGCCAGCGGAAAGGGGAACGCCGTGGGAATGAGCGCTGGAGCCCGGGCGTCATTCGCTCCCCCTCAGCGAACGGCTTTCAGGTCCTTGGGGCCGAAAGGCTCCGGGAGCAACCGGCGGAGGGATGTCTCTCGAACCTCGCCTTTCGCATCCACCAGCAGGATCCGCAGATCCGGAGCGAACTCCGAAAG
This sequence comes from Candidatus Thermoflexus tengchongensis, assembly GCA_016842085.1. GTDB lineage: Bacteria > Chloroflexota > Anaerolineae > Thermoflexales > Thermoflexaceae > Thermoflexus > Thermoflexus tengchongensis. Next base: position 104,206 of record JAEVEX010000044.1, read on the forward strand.
CACCTGGCGGCACGCCCCGCACGGTGTGCCGCCGTTCTCCGTCGCGATGGCGATCGCCGTAAAACCATATTCCCCTTCCGAGATCGCTTTAAAGACCGCCACTCGCTCCGCACATAATCCGAGCGGATAAACTGCGTTCTCCACATTGCATCCGGTGAACACCTGACCGGAGGCACCCAGCAGGGCGGCCCCCACCCGGTAACCGGAGTAAGGCGCATAGGCGCGCTCCCGCATTCGCATGGCCAGCTCAACCAGCACCCGATCGTCCATCTCAGATGCCCCCCGACGAAGTAGGCCCTTTCATACTACAACTGCATCAAAGCCCAGAGAAGAATTTTACAGCGAAGGGGGGGAGTCGACCGGGGTTGAGAAGGATCAAGGCATATGGCCCGTGGGCTCATGAGGATCGATGGGAGATTTTCCCGTGGGAGATGCCTGGGGATCCTGCCCGCATCCCGGAGGGGAAGAGCCGTTCGGCCTCCCGGATTGAGGTCAACGGCGTAAGTCCCGTGGGATCCGGACCGAACGCCGGGGACTCCCTGCTATCCCCGGCTGAGGCCTGACCGGCGCTCCAGCGCGCCGGCCACGCGGCCCAGGGCGTAGTTGATCAGGAAATAGATCACGGAGACCACATACAGGGTTTCCATCGGGTTACGCTCCCCCTGGAACAGGATCACCCCCCGCCGATACAGCTCGATGAACCCGATGATGGCCCCCAGGGAGGTGTCCTTCACCAGAGTGGCGAATTGGGCGACCAGCGGGGGAAGCGCCCGGCGGAAAGCCTGGGGGAGGATCACCAGGCGCATGGCCTGACCATACGTTAACCCCAGGGAGCGGGCCGCTTCCCATTGCCCCCGCGGCAGGGAGAGGATCGCGGCCCGTAAAGCCTCGCCGTTCACTGCCCCGGTATAGAGCCAGAGGGCAGCGATCACCGCCGCATCCGGCCGGGTGAGGGCATCCATCCCCATCTGACGGCCCAGCGCGCTCAGGCGCAGGAAGAGATAGAACATGAGGCCCAGCAGGGGTAACGCGCGGATCCCTTCGACCACCCCGATCACCGGATAACGAAGCCACGGAGGGCCGCTGTGGCGCGCCAGGGCGAAGAAGAGAGCCAGGGGGATGCTGGCCAGGATAGCGATCACCGAGGCCTCCAGGGTGAGGGCAATCCCCAGAGCAAGGAACCGCCAGGTGGAAAACCGGGTGAAGGGCTCAAACCGCGCCGGCTCCATCCGGAAAGCCAGCGGGATCAGGATCAGCACCATCACCACCCCGAGAAAAGTCTGCCAGGGCCGCTCCTGCACCTGCATGTCCGCACCTCCGTGCGTCGAACGCCTTCCCCCGGCTTAGAACATGATCCGCAGCCGCCGCTCCATGAAGTTCACAAGCCCACTTAAGGGAACCGTGATCACCAGATACAGGAGAAAAGCGATCAGCATGGGCCAATCTGCAAACGTGCGCCCGATCACGAACTCAGCCTGATAAAGCAATTCCTCGACCGCGATCGCGGAGGCGATGGAGGTGTTCTTGACCAGCGCGATGAACACGGTGCCCAGCGGGGGGATCATCATCCGGAACGCCTGGGGCAACAGGACCAGGCGCACCATCTGGGGGAAGGACATGCCGAGGGAGAGGGCGGCCTCGATCTGCCCCCGATGGACGGATTGGAGGCCAGCGCGCACCACCTCCGCGACAAAGGCGGCCGTATAAACCCCCAGCCCGGCCACGGCGCTATCGAACGAAGTGGGGAGGCGGAGGCCCGCTTTGGGGAGCCCGCTGTAGACAAAAACCAGCACGGGAAGCAGGGGGATATCCCGGAAGAATTCCACATAGCCTGCGGCGAACCATCGAAGCACTGCGATCGGTGCCACCCGCAAAACCCCGATCAGGGTTCCCAGGGCGAGGGCCACGCCCATGCTGGCCAGGGAAAGCCTCAACGTCGTCCACAGGCCCAGGAGCAGATAGTGCCAGACGTCCGCTGTGCTCATCGATGGGATGGGGGACCTGGAATGGGATATCGGCTGGCTCTCCAGGGGTTTACATACGCATATACGAGATGAGAGGCAGGGCGGGCGGATTTACCGCCCGCCCTGCCTTGCCCTTCCCTCCGCGTCCTTTCACCGGTGCGAGCGCTCAGGGCTGGCTTACCGCGCGCCAATCATCGGGCGGGGGCTCGGGCACGGTATCGCTGGGGATCCACTTCCTGTAGATCTCCTTCCAGCGGCCGGAGGTCTTCAACTCCTTGATCACCGTATTGACGACTTCGAGCAGTTCCTTCTCGCCCTTCTTGACCCCGACGCCGTAAGGCTCCACAGTGAATCGGCCCCCAACGACCTTCCACTTATCAGGCTCCTGGCGCACAAAGCCGTAAAGGATGATGTCGTCGGTGGTCACCGCATCCACCCGCCCCGCGTCCATCGCCGCCACCGCTTCCGAATAGGTATCAAAGAGCACCACTTCGATGTTCAGGCCCTGCTGATCGGAGATGGCGCGGATGTTCTTCTCGGAGGTGGAGCCCTTCACGGTGCCCACCCGCTTGCCCTTGAGATCCTGAAGGCCGTTGATGGGACTGTTCCTGGGAACCAGGAGAGACTGTCCAGCAACATAATAAACGATGGAGAAATCGATCTCCTTCAGGCGCTCTTCATTGATGGTCATCGTGGAGGCGACGATATCGACCACCCCTTCTTTGAGGAAGGGGATGCGGTTCTTGGAGATGGCCTCTTTGATCTCCACCGCGTTGGGGTCTCCGAAAATATATTCTGCCACCGCCCGGCAGATCTCCACATCGAAACCTTCAACCTGATTGGTCTGGGGGTTAAGATAACCGAAGGTGGGGATGTCATATTTCGTGCCACAGATGAGCTTGCCGCGATCCTGGATCCTGCGCAGGAGGGTTCCTTCGGGGGCCAGCGGGGCACGGCCTTTTCGGGCCGGCGGGGCGCCGCCGGGCGCCTGACAGGCCACCAGCAGCAGCGCCAGGATCCACCCGATCCATAACCACTGGAAGAGCCTGGAGCGCATCGGCCACCTCCTTACGAAGAAGTGAAGTATGGTTTTAAATAGACTGCTCCCCTGAGCCTGCTCTCCCCCATGGTCTTTCGGACCGGGACGAGGGGAAATCCAACAGAAGCTCAGTGGCGCAGGACCTGGCTCAGGAAGACCCGGGTGCGCTCGTGTTTGGGGTTCTCGAAGATCTCATCCGGAGTCCCGATCTCCACGATCCGCCCGCCCTCCAGGAACACCATGCGATCCGCCACGTGACGGGCAAAGCCCATCTCATGGGTCACCACCACCATGGTCATCCCCTCGCGGGCCAGGTCCTCCATAACATCCAGCACCTCTTTGATCATCTCGGGGTCGAGGGCGCTGGTCGGCTCATCGAACAGCATGATCTTCGGTCGCATCGCCAGACCCCGCGCGATGGCCACGCGCTGCTGCTGGCCGCCGGAGAGCTGAGCCGGGTAGGCATGGGCTTTCTCCGGGATCCCCACCCGCTCCAGCAGCTGCATCGCCAGCCGTTCCGCCTCGGCCCGCGGCACTTTCTTCACATGCACAGGCCCCAGGATGATGTTCTCCAGCACCGTCAGGTGCGGAAACAGATTAAATTGCTGGAAGACCATGCCGATCTCCTGGCGGAGCCGGTTGACGTTGATCTTCGGATCATGGACCGGGATGCCATCCACCCACAGCTCCCCAGAGTCGATCGGCTCCAGCCGGTTGATCGTGCGGATCAGCGTGCTCTTCCCACCCCCGCTGGGGCCGAAGATCACCACCACTTCCCCCTCGTAAATATCCAGGGTGATATCCCGCAGAACGTGGAGGCTCCCAAACCACTTGTTGACCTTGCGAAACGAGATGATCGGCTGCCCTCCCATACTCCGCTTCCCCGGCTTGAGTTCGGAAGAATACAAGCTTCAGGCTGAACAGTGGGTTTCGATATGCAGACCGGTCCAGAATATCAGGACTTGCGCAGCCGGGCTCCGAACAGGAAGGCCATGATCTCCGCTTTCAGTGGCCCAGAAGGCTACTGAAAAAGGAAGAAGAACACGTTTTGAGGCCACGAGAGGCCAGCTGCGCAACTCTTATTATACAGGCGTATACCTCAAGCCAGCAGCCCTCCCGGGAGGGGGCCTCCGCTGATTTCCCGGGCAGGGGTCAGGATCATCCGTAGCTTTCACCAGCATCTGGAGCGGCCCGCTGACTCCGCCCGGCCCTGAAAGCCCTTGGCGGAGCCAGCAGTTTCCAGGGGGCTTTTGCTCATCCATGAACCTGAGGCTCCAGCCGGCGGACCCGGATCTTGCGGATGCGGCGGCCGATGACCTCCTCCACCCGGAACTCCAGCCCCTCCTCCGTAAAGGTTTCCCCCGCAGTGGGGATATGCCCCAGGCGTTCATAGACATAGCCCGCAAGGGTATCTGCCCCTTCGGCCGACAATGTCACCCCCAGCAACTCCTGGACTTCATCAAGGTCCACCCGTCCATCGAAAAGATAAGTGTGCTCATCGACAGGCAGAACCAGCGGTTCCTCCGAACGATCGAATTCATCCTGAATCTCGCCCACGATCTCTTCCAGGATGTCCTCAATGGTCACCAGGCCCGCCACTCCCCCATATTCATCGACGACGATCGCCATGTGAACCTTGCGCTGCTGCATCTCTCGCAGGAGATCCACGATCCGTTTGCCTTCAGGGACGAAATAGGGCGGTCGCAACAGCTCTTTCAGGGAAGCCTCCTGGATCCCGTCTCGCATCAGGCGGAGGAGATCCTTCGCGTAAAGCACACCAATGATATGGTCGATAGTGCCCTCGTAAACCGGGATACGGGAGTAACCGGCCTGGAGGATGATATTGAGCGCTTCGGAGAGGGAGGCGGTCACGGGGATCGCGACCATATCGGGCCGTGGGACCATGATCTCCCCAACGACAGTATCGTGGAGCTCGAAGATCGAGACGATCATCTCCTTCTCAGTGGCCTCAATCGCCCCACCCTCCTCCCCCGCATCCACCAGTGTGCGAAGTTCCGTCTCATCGATGACCGGGACCGCGCGCCCTTCTATCTGGGGTCCTGTTCGCATGGCGAGATAACGCAGCGGGCCTGTCAGCCATCGCAGCGTCATCAGGGTTAGAGCGCCCGGGATGGCCAGGGCCTCTGCATGGCGCTGGCCGAGGGCCCGCGGCCAGGATTCCCATGGGCCATGCAGAAGCCAGGCCAGGATCAGCCAGAAAAAGAGCATCCAGAGGGAAGGTCCCGAACGATGGAAGATCCAGAAGGTCCCCCAACCGGCCACCGCGAGATCCAGAAAGAGAAGCCCCAGCCGCAGGCTCTGCAGCCGGACCGCGCTGTCTTCGGCCAGCCGATAAAGCCATGAAGCCAGAAAACGCCCTTCCTGGACCCAGGCCCGGCGTTTCTCCTCCGGAAAGGTTGGGATCGCCGCTTCAGAAGCCACGATCCAGGCCCGCAGCATCAGGCCGATCAGCACGCCCAACCCGAAGATCCAGGCACTCCTTCCTTCCATTTAACCCAGCCCCTCATCCAGGTAAGCCTTGATATTGTGCTCCACGGCGTAGGCGGCTGCCTCCGCGCGGTTCGACAGCCCGAGTTTGCTGAGGATACTGCTGACATAATTCCGCACGGTCCCCTCGCTGAGAAAGAGCGTCTGGGCGATCTCGCGGTTCGTCTTTCCTTCAGCGATTAACGCCAGCACCCGCAACTCCTGCTCGGTGAGATCCTTGAAGGCGGAGGCCATGGCGCTGCGCCGCGCCGCCCGCACATGTCGAAGCAGGCGTGGCGTCATCGAAGGATCGATCAGGGCTTCCCCCCGCGCCACGCGTTCGATCGCGGTGATCAGCTCATCGCTGCCGATCTGTTTTAACACATATCCGGAAGCCCCCGCCTCGATCGCCTCGAGGAGCAGCTCATCTTCCGCGTAGGAAGTCAACATGATCACCCGGGTTTCCGGAAGCGCCTCGACGATCTTTCGCGTGGCCTCAATCCCGTTTCCGCCAGGCAGGCGGATATCCATCACGATCACATCCGGCCGGTGATCCATCGCCTTCTGAACGGCCTCATCGGCCGATCCGGCCTCCGCCACCACCCGGAAGTCCGGCCGCCGCTCCAGCAGCGCCCGTAAACCCACCCGCACCACCTCGTGGTCGTCGACGATCATGATCCGCACCGTTCGCATTCCTGATCCCCTCCTGATCATGCCGCTTGAGGCAGAAGCCGTCGCAGCCAGCGCGGACGGGCCATGGCTTGCTCCAGCCCCATGAGAGCAGCCCGCGCAGCCCGCTCTCCTCGTTCCAGGATCTCCGGCGCCAGATCCAGAGCGAACACCGGGATATCTCCGGTGGGCACACGGATCAACCAGTCCGGCGGGGCCTGCGCCAGGCGAGACTCCGTGATCCACCGCGCCATGATCCCCACCGAGCGGAACACCCCTTCCAGGGTCCGGCTCCAGCGCGCCCGGCGGGTCAACCATCGGACCAGCAAGGGGCCGGGCAGCTCCTCGGGGAAATGGCGATCGGTCTGCCCGGGTTCCACCCAGGAAAGATCCACGCCGATCACAAAGGTAGCTCCCAGGGCCCGGGCCGCATCCACCGGCAGGGGATTCAACACCCCTCCATCGACCAGACGCCGCCCCTCCCACCAGACCGGCGGGAAAACGCCGGGAAACGCGCTGGTGGCCAGCATGGCCTCCACCAGGGGACCCCGATCGATCCAGAGCTCCTCTCCGGTATCCAGATCCACGGCTACGGCCGCAAAGCGGATCGGAAGATCCTCAATGCGGACATCGCCCACGGCTTCCCGCAGGAAGCGAGCCCAGCGGTCCGTCCCAACCAGAGCGTTCCCATTGGGATCCAGTCGCATGAACAACCGCCAGCTGATCCGGCGGGCCAGTGCCTCGATCCTCTCTGGCGAAAGCCCTGCGGCAAACAATCCCCCCACGATCCCACCCGCGCTGGTGCCGGTGACGATCTCGGGCCGCCAGCCCGCTTCCACCAGCACCCGAAGCACCCGGATGTGCGCAAATCCCCGAGCCCCTCCGCCGCTGAGCGCGATCCCCAGCCGGTGCGAGCGTCGGATTCCCCAGCGCATGGCGTGGGCTCCTGAAGGTTCTGGGGCTGTTTCATCATTCCTCTTGAATTATAATTCGAAAGCTGCTTGCGAAAGATGATCCATCTATCGATCGGGAGAGGTGGTGCTCATGCCTTCCTGGACCCGTCGGCAGCTTTTGAAACAGATGGGCTGGATGGGATTGGGCCTGGCGGTGGGGGCCTGCGCCCGCGCCCTGGGGCTCCGCACCCCTACGCCTTCCCCCGCCCCTTCGCCCAGCCCAACCCTCAGCCCCAGTCCCTCTCCTTCCGTCACGCCGATCCCGACCGACACGCCGGTCCCTGCCTCGCCGACGCCGGCGCCCACACCCACCAAGACGCCGTGGCCGTCGTTCCCGCGCCCCAGCAAGCTGGGGATCGTGGTTCAGTGGTTCCGGGACGTGCACATCGTCAACCTGATCGTGAACACGCGGATGCGGGTGGTGAAAATCATTGACGATTTCGGGCGCGCGCCGGAGATCAAGGCCGGGTCCCCGAACACGATCCTGATCGGCCGGATCACCCATAACTTTGACTTCAGCGAGCATATCCGGGATGGGCGCACCGACATGCGGGCGGCCGCCGAGTGGTATGTGAGCCAGTTTATGGATAAATACCTGGCGAACCCTCACATCGATTACTGGGAAGGCCACAACGAGCCGCGACCCCACAATCACGAGGTGATGCGCCTCTTCGCGCAGTTCGAGATCGAGCGGATGAGACTGATGGCCCAGCGGGGCCTGAAATGCGCCATCGGGAATTTCCCGAACGGCTCGCCGGACCTGGAGCTGTGGGTCGATTTCCTCCCCGCCCTCCAGGTCGCCAAACAGCTGGGTGGGATCCTGGCGCTGCACGAATACGCTTCCCCCACCCTGGATGCGGGGGTGGATCATCAGACCGGGGAAGGATGGTTCACCCTGCGCTATCGCAAGGTGTATCGCTATATGGTGCCGCCGGAATATCGGATCCCCATCGCGATCACCGAGCTGGGGATCGACGACATCCCTACCTTCCAGGGACCTCCGAATCGTGGATGGCGGAACTACTGGAGCTACTGGGAGCAACAGGGGCTGGGGAACCCCCATTTCTTCTATCTGCGCCAGCTGTGGTGGTATGATGAGGAGATGCAGAAGGACGACTATGTGCTGGGCGCCACCATCTTCACCGCCGGCGCCTTCGATCCCTTCACCTCTTACGAGATCATGGTGGAGCCCTTCCGGGAGATGTTCGAGGATTACCTCCGGGCGCATCCCAACCCGTAGCACAGGCTCCCGAACCATGCCGGATCAGATCCCCAAACGATGGGTTCTGGCTTCCGCCTCTCCGCGACGTCGGAGGTTGATCCAGCTCCTCGGCCACCCGGTGGAAGTTCTGCGGGTCTCGATCGATGAGACCCCGGAGCCCGATGAGGATCCAGGGTCCTGCGCGGCCCGTCTGGCGCTCGCCAAGGCCGTCGCCGGGGCCCGGCTCGCCCCGGACGCCCTGATCCTGGCGGCGGATACGGTGGTGGACCTGGACGGTAGGATTCTGGGCAAGCCGGAAAACGTGCAGGAAGCGCGGGCGATGCTTCAGGCGCTGCGCGGGCGCCCGCATGCGGTGCACACCGCGGTTGCGCTTTACCTCCCGCGTCGGGACGAGCATCTTCTCGAAGTGGCCACCACGAGGGTCTGGATGCGCCCTTACACGGAGGAAGAGATCGAAGCCTACCTGGCCACCGGCGATCCCCTGGATAAAGCGGGCGCCTACGCGATCCAGCATCCGGAATTTCGCCCCGCCCAGGGGGTCGAAGGCTGCTACGCGGCCGTGGTGGGGCTGCCCCTTTGCCACCTCGCCCGGGCCCTGCGCCGCTGGGGATGGTCTCCGCCGGAGGATCTGCCCGCACGGTGTCAGTCCATCCTGGGGCACGCCTGCAGCGTTTACCCGGACATCCTGGTGGGGGAAGAAAATCGTCGATCGAAAAACCATGAGGGGCCTGGAGGCTCCTTGACGCGCTCCCGCTGATCTTTTATAATTTTAATGACCTTCCCCGGTAGCTCAACAGGCAGAGCAGCCGGCTGTTAACCGGCGGGTTGGAGGTTCGAGTCCTCCCCGGGGAGCCAGGGGCCGCCGCTGGGCGGCCTTTTGTTTTTAAGGCTTGCGCCGCAGGAGCGCGAGGGGACCATCCCGGCATGGATGGTGCGAGGAGGTATAAATGTTTGCGGAAACCCCGCTCCTTCCGGAGAATTCTTCCGCAACCGATCTCTTCCTCGAGGACTACCGGTGCGAGATTTGTGGATTTCCCATGGAGGAAATCCATTGTAAACTCCGCTGCCCGAATTGCGGACGGATGCGAGATTGCTCGGATCCCTGATAAACTGTTAGCGCATCGGCAGCGGAGGGGTTTGAGGAAGCCGCCGCCCGTTGAGGGTGATGAAAGGGGCCGCCCGCTCCGTAAAAACCCCGAGGGCCGCCAGATCCTCGGGTCGAGTTAAGCGACCCTCTCGCCGGGCTCGCAGAATCGCCCGTGCGGTTTTCGGGCCGATCCCCGGGACCCGTATCAGCTCCTCATAAGAGGCCCGGTTGATCTCCACCGGCCGGTCTGCCAGCGCTCGACGCGCCCACGCCAGCTTCGGATCCTCTGCAAGAGGCAGGTTCCCCGCCTCGTCAAGGGGAAGTTCCTCCAATCGAAAGCCATAAACCCGCAACAGCCATTCCGCCTGGTAGAGGCGCTGTGCTCGCAAGGGCGGGGTCGGCGGAAGATCCTCCAGAGGCGTGTCCGGCACTGGCTGGAAGGGCGAATAGTAGACGCGGGCCAGGCCGATCTCCCGATGCAGCCGTGCCGTGGTTTCCAGGATCTCCCGATCGGTCTCTCCCGCCGCCCCCACGACCAGCTGGGTGGTCAGCGATGGCCAGCGCCCGGACCAGGCGAGAGAGGAAGATTCTTCCTGACGGATCCGCCCGGCGGTGTAGAGCGGCCTTTCCAGCTCCGCCGCAAAGGCCTTGTGAGGCGCCAGACGGGATAGCCGCTCCGGGTTGGGGGCTTCCAGATTGATGGACACGCGATCCGCCCAGCGCATGGCCGCCCGCACCTGATCGGGTTCCGCGCCCGGCATTAACTTAAGATGAAGGTAGCCCCGGTAGCCGTAGCGCTGCCGGAGCAGCTCCGCGACCGTGAGCAACCGATCCTGAGTCCGCACCCCCCCTCCCAGGATCCCGGAGCTCAGGAACAACCCATCCACCAGCCCCCGCTGATGCATCGCATAAAAGGCCCGAGCCAGCTCGTCCGGCTGGAATGTGGCGCGGCGGAAGGAGCGGCCGGCCCGGAACGGACAGTAGTAACAATCCCGTTCGCAGGCGGAGGTTAATAAAACTTTCAGAAGACGGATGGGGCGGCCATGGGCACGCGCCTCATAAATGCACTCCATCAGCAGCATCCGGGGCCGCCCGGAGGGGTCCGTCTCCTCCGCCGGCTCCCACATCGCTGCCTGGGTCAGGAGAGCCAGCTTCGTCTCGAGATCCATAGGAACTCCGTCCTTGTGGCCCGAAGGACTCCGGGAATTACCCGGTGGTAATGGGCTCAGAGGTCTTCCAGTAAGTCCGCTCGATCTCCGCAACCTGAGCCAGGCAGGCATCATCCTCCGGGTTCGGGATATAACGGGTGTTGAACCAGGCCTCCAGGATCTCCCGGGCGATCGCCTCGGAGGTTCGGCGCAGGCTCATACAGAGGACGTTGGCGTTGTTCCAGAGGCGCGCCCCTCGCGCCGTCTCGGCGTCCTCGCAGAGCGCGGCCCGGATCCCCGGGACCTTGTTGGCGGCGATGCTCACCCCTGTCCCGGTCCAGCAGAACAGGATCCCCTCATCGGCCTCTCCCCTCGCGACCTTCTCCGCCACGATCCGGGCCACCTCGGACCAGGATTGCTGGACGCCGGCGAGGGGGCCCACGGGCTCCACCTCGAACCCCCGTCGCCGCAGCTCCTCCAGGACGACATCCGTCACGTGGGTGCGTTCATCGCTCCCAACGACGATCCGCATGGCCACCCCTCCTTTCGCAAAGCCCATTCAGGAGTTCAGGTCCTCAGCGAACGTATCGGGCCCACCGGGCCACTCCGGCACGCCTCACTCCGGGCATTCGTGCTGGATCCCCTCCACCCAGGCCAGGATCCGATCCAGCAGACCGGGATCCAGGCGCGAGGTGTCCAGACAGACGCGGGGCTCCAGATAGGCATCCAGGACCCACGCCTGCGGGCCTTTCACGGCCGAAAGGAACAACCCTGGATCAACAAGGACGACTGCCCCCCGTAGAGCCGCCGGCTCGGGGGTCAGGACCACCAGGGCCGCTCCCGCCTCTGCAATCCGTGGGCTGGCCGCCTCCCACCGCGCCCGTCGCTCGGCCTCCAGCCCCGGCTCAACGGCGACGATCACCGGCATCCGATGGCGATAAGGCTGGAGCTGCTTCATGGCCTCCGGAAATGGAAACCCCATCCTCGCCTTCCCTACCTGGGATAGTCCGCGCCCATCTGCAGATCACCAGGCCAGCGCGGCAGATCCGGGAACAGCGCGGAATCGCTTCGCTGCCTTTATTATACGCTGCGAGCTCCTTCCCGAACCTTCCAGATACGCGTTCTATTCCCCCAACCCGGAAGCGGGCGGACCGGCATCAGAGGTGCGTTTCCCCTGGAACCGCGATTCGGGTTAACATTGCCAGCGGGAACCGTAATGGACGGACTGCCCAGAGAGGGAGCTGCCTCATGCGGCTGGAGCTCTGGAGCTTCCCGGGCAATCTGACGGGGCCGGCCTCCCTGTGGGGCTGGGGATGCACGATAATCGGGTTCCTGGCCCTTTTCGGCCTATGGCTCAGACGACCCCAGGACCTTCGATCCTGGAGGGAGCTTCGCGTCCCGGAAGCGGGAAGCTTTCTGCTTCTGGCCCTCCTGACCGGTCTCACCCCTGTGCTCTCCTGGGAGTTCCCGGGCCTCCCCTTCCGCGTCGGCTTTCCGCTCCTGCTCTGGTTGCCGTATCTGATCTGGGGCGGACGGCTCCGGCCGGGTGCGCTCGCACTGGCCGGGCTGGTTGCGGGAGCCGCGATCGGGCTTGTGAGCGACGGCCGTTTCCTGCATCTCCCCTGGATCATGGCTCTGGACGCGGCCCTGATCGGCGAATTGCTTTCCCAGAATTACGTGGGGCGTTTCTCCCGCATCCTGCGCCAACCGCTGGCGGCGGCCATCGCGGGCTGGTTCACGTGGATGCTTCTGCAATCCGTTTCCTGGGGGAGCTTCTACGCCTCATGGCCGGAGGCGCTGGATGGAACCTGGACGCTGATCACCACCATCGCCGTCCCCTCATGGATAAGCGCTCTGATCTGCGGGCTGATCGCTCAGGGGCTCCATCTCCGATGGTCCCGGATCCTTTCCACCTCCAGGCCCCCTGAATGGCCGCCTTATGCCCGGCAGATCCAGGCGCGCTTCCTGTTCTTCTCCTCCATCTGGATGGTCACCATGGTCCTGGCTCTCCTTCTGCTCCTGACCGTCCTGGCCTTCCACCAGACCGATCGGGAGCAGCTACAGGCGGTTCATCAGGGGGTCCATCGCGCCGGTGAGCAGATCTCGTATTTCCTGCACACCGGGGAGACCCTGCTGGCCGATCTGGCCGCCCTGGGCATCCCCCAGGGGGAGGCGCCTCCGATCATCGCCCCCATCCTTCAGCGCTTCGTTCAAACCGGGCCGATCTACCATGCGGTCCTGCTGGTTGGGCCGGAAGGGGAGATCCTGGCCGCTTATCCGGCAGGCGAGCAGGCCCGGGGGCTCTCGACGTTCGAACGCTCCGCGATAGCCCAGGCTCGCGCTGCTCGCGCGGTGATCCGCACCGACGTGCACCGCCTTCCGGACGGAACGCCCGGTCTATCCTTCGTGGCGCCGCTGGCGGGGGAGCCTCCTGCAGGCTTCCTGATCGGACGCGTGCGGATCGCGGAGCACCCGGCTCTCCGGGAGGCCCTGGCCTCCCTGGGCGGGGGCCTGCCAGCCAGCGAGGGATTCATCATCGACCGCCAGGGGCGGATTCTGCTGCACCCGGATCCCCAGCGCCTGCTGGATGCCTTCCCCCTCCCCACCTCCGCCCTCCCCGGACCTCCTGACATCGCGCAACGGTCCCCCACGGGGACCATCACCGAGCTACACCTTCGCCGGCTTCCGGGAACGGATTGGTGGGCCGTCGTCCGCTATCCTCGATCGGCGAGGATCCAGCGAGCTTTCGAACTGCTCTGGCCTTCCGGGCTCTTCCTGGTCATATTCACTGCGATGGGCATGCTGCTGCTCAACGCGCTGAGCGGGCAGGCGACGCGACGATTGAAGAAACTGGCCACCGCGGCAGGGCGCATGGCGGAAGGGGAGCTGGAGATGCCCATCCCGAGCGATGCCCCGGATGAGATCGGATATCTGGCGGAAACCATGGAACGCATGCGCCACGCCCTGCGAGCACGGCTGGCCGATCTCTCCCTGCTGCTGGAACTGAACCAGCGGCTGGTGGAGACCATCGATCTGACCCATGGCCTGCCCGAGGTGGCGCGATCGCTGGAGCAGGCGATCCGGGCTTCAGGAATCCGGATCCTCATCCCTGGGGCCCATGGATCCCTCCGGGTGTTCACCGCGACGGGCGAAGAGAATCCGGGGCCGCTCGATGAGGCCTGCTGGAGGCTGGGGCTGGAGCGGAAAGAGCCCCTCTGGGTCGAGCACGTGCTTCGTCATCCGGAACTTTCCTCGATCTTCCGATCGGAAGAACGTGGACGGGCGCTGGGGATCCTTCCGGTTTGCTCCGGGGAGGATCGGCTGGGGATCGCATGGATCCCCTTCGCTCAGCCCCGGCGGATGATCCGGACGGAACAGCAACTGATCCACCTGATCCTCAGCCAGGCAGCGGTGTTCATTGCACGGGCCCGCCTGTATGAGGCCGCTTTAGCCGAACGCGAACGGCTCCGGGCCGTCCTGGAAAGCAGCCCGGATGTGCTGATGCTCATCGACAGCCATGGGGATTTGCTTTACCTGAATCCCACCGCGGAGCGCTTCCTGGGCCTTCCCGCCTCCCGGGCGCTGGGCCAGCCGGTTGCCCCGCTCCTGAGGGATGCAGAACTTCGCGAGCTGTTAACCGAACAGATCCCGCCAGGGCAGATCCGGAGCCGGGAATTCCGGCGGGCCGATGGCCGGGCGTTCTGGGCGGGGCGCTATGATCTGCGTCTGGAGGACGGTCGGGAGATCGGCCAGTTGCTGTTCGTGCGGGACATCACTCCTTTTAAAGCGCTGGACCAGCTGAAGTCCGACTTCATCGCCGCTGTCTCCCATGACCTGCGCTCTCCCCTCACCTATATGCGAGGCTTCGTCACCATGCTGGGCATGGCCGGCCCCCTGACCTCGCGCCAGCGGGAGTATGTGGAGAAGATTATGAGCGGCATCGATCAGATGACACGGCTCATCGAGGATTTGATGGATCTGAAACGGATCGAGGAAGGGATCGGTCAGCGGGGGATCTGTCGCCTGAGCGACCTGATCCGGGACGTCTTCCATGAGATGCGCCCCCATGCGATGGCCCGGGGGCTTCGTATGACGCTGGAGATCAAAGGGCATGGGATCGTGAATGGGGATTCCGCGTGGCTGCGCCGGGCGATCACGCACCTGGTGGACAATGCCATGAAATACACCCCGGAAGGAGGAACCATCTCCCTGGGTCTTATCGAACAGGGCGCGGAGGTCATTGTCTGGGTGAGGGATACAGGGCTTGGCATTGCGCCGGCGGACCAGGCGCGGATCTTCGAGAAGTTCTATCGGGTGCGCCGTAAAGAGACCGCCCATGTGAAAGGGAGCGGCCTGGGGCTGGCGCTGGTCAAATCGATTGTGGAATGGCATGGAGGGCGTGTGTGGGTGGAGAGCCAGCTGGGCCAGGGCAGCACCTTCTACATGGCCATCCCGATGACCCCCGTTCCTGCCAGCGCGGATAGGCCCTGACCCGGAGCGCAGCGCAGGAAGGCCTGAGTCCCGGGCCTCACGTTCCTCCCTCAAGGCGCCAGCTCCGTTCGATGCTCTGAATTTCCCTCCGGAGGCGTTGGGCTAAAGCCTGGCGCTCCTCCAGGCTGAGGAAAGCGGCCTCCACCGCGTTCTCCAGGATCCGCAACAGGTCCTTCCACTGTAAACCCATCCCCGCCATCGCGAACAGATATTCATCGGTCAATGTCGTGTCACTGATGCTCGGGTCATCGGTATTCAGCGTGACCTTCAGGCCCAGCCGGTAGAGATCCGGGAGGGGATGATGATGGAAACCCGCAACCGCCCCCGTCTGCAAATTGCTGGTCGGGCAGATCTCCAGGGGGATGTTTCGCTCATGAAGCAATCGAAGGACCTCGACATCATGGATGGCCTGGATCCCGTGGCCGATGCGGTGGGCCCCCATGACCAGAATCGCGTGGCGGATGTTCGCCGGAGGGCCAACCTCGCCGGCATGAACGGTCAGGCAAAGCCCCTGCTCCCGGGCCCATCGAAAAACCGGAACCAGATCCCCTGCAGACTTGTGGAGCTCATCCCCCGCCAGATCCAGAGCCACCACACCTCTGGAACGATAGGCCACTGCCAGGCGGGCGATCCGCCAGGCGATCTCCGGATCTTCCCCCCGCAGGATGGTCAGAATCATACGCACCTGAATGTCGAACTCCTGCCGGGCCAGCTCCACGCCCTCCAGAACCCACTCAACGACTTCCTCCAGGTGAAAGCCCTGGGCCTGCGCGAGCGCCGCCGGGTTAAAACGAAGCTCCAGATAGCGGACATGGTCCAGAGCCGCATCAACGACTGCCTCATAGGCCATGCGACGGATGGCCTCCTCGCTGGTATAGAACCGGCGGAGAAGCTGGAAGCGGGAGAGGAAGCGATGGAAATCCGCGGGCTCGCTGACGGTGAACCGGATCAGGGGCTCCAGCTCCGCCGCCTCCAGATCCAGCCCCAGCCGGATCGGATGGCGGCGGGCGATCTCCATGAGGGTGCTCAGGCGGAGGGAGCCCTCCAGATGCCGGTGCAGATCGACTTTAGGGAGGCGATGGAGAAGGGAACGCCATGCCTGCGCCACCGGGCCGCGTCGCAGGCGCATCCGCAGGCGCTCCGGAAATTGCTCCAGAGATCTTGACCCCTTATCCTCTCGACTTTGCATAGAACCCATCTCCGGGCGCTCTACAAGCCGGCTGCGGAAAAAGAGCGCGCCGCTCACGATTCGCCGAAGAGAAACTCCAGCAACTCATCAGGGGCCGTGGTCGGCGGCTTGGGGATCGTGAAATAGAAGGTGCTCCCTTTCCCCAGCTCGCTCTCCGCCCAAACCCGGCCGCCATGGGCCTCCACAATCCGCTTGACGATGGCCAGGCCCAACCCCATCCCTCCGAACCGCCGCCGGGTGGATCCATCCACCTGATAAAACCGCTCAAAGATGCGCTCCAGTTTATCCGGCGGGATCCCAATGCCCGTGTCCTGAACGGACACCTGAACAGAGTCCTCCAGGTCCTGAATGCGAACCGTGATGCGCCCCCCGTTCGGGCTGAACTTCACCGCGTTATGCAACAGGTTATCCAGGACCTGGGAGAGCCGCTCTCGATCCCCCCAGACAATGGCCGGACCCCCCGGATCCTCCATGGTGAACTCCAGGCCGGCCTGGGAGGCCGTGAGCTGGAAGCTCTGGACGGAAACCCGGGCCAGGGCCACGATATCCACCGCCTCAAAGTTGAGCGCCCCTCGCTCGATCCGCTGGAGGGTGACAATATCGCTCACCAACCGGCTCAGAAGGTTGGTTTTCTCCGCGATGATCTCCATCGCCTCTCGCTGGGCTTCGGTTAATGGTCCCATCTGGCCATCCAGCAGGAGATCCACATACCCCTTGATGAAGGTCAGAGGGGTCCGGAGCTCGTGAGAGACGTTCTGCACGATTTCATCTTTCAGGCGATCCGCCTCCTGAAGCTCTTCGTAAGCCCGACGCAGCTCCTCCGCATGGGCCTTCAATTCGTAGAACAGGCGGGCGTTCTCAATCGCTGCCGCCGCCTGCGTGGCCACAATGGTCAGCAGGCGCTCATGCTCCGGCTGAAAGGCATGGGGGATCTCATGGTCCACCGAGAGGGCACCGATCACCCGATCGCCGACCATCAGCGGGACGCACAGCAACGAGCGGACCGAGGGGTCGAACACCACGAAACGGGGATCCGCCCGGGTATCCGGGACGTAGATCGGGCGCTTCTGCTGGACGACCTCCCCGGCGATCCCCTCGCCGATTCGCAGGCGGGCCTCCTGCCGCCAGCGGTCTTTGACCCCGGCGGCGGCCCGGATCTCCAGCATCTCCGTGCGAGGGTTCAACAGCATGATGTTCGCCGCCCGACAAAGGAGAACCTCGCGCAGGGTCGTCACCACCGAATCCAGCAGGATCCCCAGGTCCAGGGTGGTGCTCATCCGGCGGGCGAACTCATACAGCGTGGTGACCTCCCGCAGGCGCTGGGTCGTCTCGCGGTAGAGGCGGGCGTTCTCCAGGATCACCGCGAGATGCCCCGCCAGGGTGGTCATCAGGCGCAGGTCCTCCTCTGTGAAAGCATTCAGGCGCGGGCTCTCCGCGTTGAGCACGCCGATGACCCGATTCTCGATCTTCATCGGGACAGCCAGCTCGGATCGGGTGCCGGGCTCCGCCTCCAGATAATCCGGATCCTGCGTGACATCCGGGACCAGCGCGGGGATCCCCGTCCGGGCCACCCGTCCGGTGATCCCCTGATGGATGGTGAGGGGAACCGAGATCGCCTGCTCGGAGAACCCGTAATGCCCGAAGCTCCGAAGACGTCCTGTCTCTTCCTCCAGCAACAGGCACTCCACCGCTTCAAAGCCCAGCGTTCGCTGGATGGCGAGGAGGGCCTGATGGATCACGCGCTCCGGATCCAGTGTGGCGGTCGCTGCCGCGATCACCTCGTAGAGGATGCTCAGCTCGTTGAGCCGGCGGCGCACCTGCTGGAAAAGCCGTGCGTTCTCCAGGGCGATCGCCAGCTGCCCGGCCAGGGCGCTGAGCAGACGAACGTGATCCTCCTGAAAAGCCCCCGGTTCGGGGCTCTGGACATCCAGGACACCGATCAGGCGATCGCCCAGCAAAAGGGGAACGGCCAGCTCCGCCCGGGTCTGGGGGATCCGCGGCAGGTATCCCTCATCGGCCTGGACATCCGGCACCCGTACAGGGGACCGGGTCGCCGCGGCACGTCCTACCACCCCCTCCCCCCGTCGCAGGCGATGGGCGCGCTGGGCCTCCTCCCCTCGCCCGCTGGTTCGATACCGCACCAGCACATCCGGATCCGCGGGGTCCACCAGGAAGAGGGCCACAAACTGAAAGGCCGGATCCTCCTGAAGCAGCCGGATAATTTCATCGATGAGGGCGTCGAAATCTGTGAAGCGGACGGCGATCTCGGAGGCCCGGTGGAGAATTTCCAGCTCCCTCAGGCGGCTCAGAGCCTCCTCATAAAGGCGGGCGTTGGCGATCGCTACCGCCACCTGATCGACGATGGTGCTGAGCCAGCGAAGTTCATCCGCACTGAACAGACGAGGGGATTCAAACACCACATGCAGTGCACCCATCACCTGGCCAGCATGACGGAGCGGGAACGCCGCAATGGCCCCAATCCCCCAGGCCCGCGTCTCGGGGTCCTGGAACAGCGGATGCATGGATGTGTCGGGAATCACCAGTGGACGCCCTGTTCGGACCACGGTCTCGGTGACCCCTTCCGGGCGAGGAAGGGGCGCTTCGAAGAGAACCTCCCCCTCCCGCGTGAGGGTCATCCCCGAACGCCAGCGCTCCCCATTCTCACTGAGCAGATGGATATATACCCGATCCGCGCGGGTGTGCCCCATCAGGTGCCGACCCACCGTCTCCAGCACCTGGTGGAGATCCAGGGTGGACGTGACCTGAGCGGCCATTTCCTGAAGGGCACTGAGCTCAGCGACCCGCTTCTGCGATTCCTCGTAAAGCCGAGCGTTATGAAGCGCTAAGCTGATGTGATCGGCCAGTGAGCGAAAGATCGGCTCGTCTTCGGGGAAGAAAGCATGGGGATGAACAGAGAAGAGCACCATGACGCCGATAATGAAATCCTCCATGCGAAGGGGAACCGCGATCATCGAGCGGATTGAGTCGACCCCTTCAGGAGCAAAGGACAGATCCTCCTCATCCTTCAGCGCATCCCCAATCCACACCCTCACATCCTCTGCGAGGGCGCGAGCAAGAGCTCCCACCAGCGGCCGGACGCTGCCCTTGACGAGGTATTCAGATAGCCAGCCCGCTGAGGCCGCAACCTCCAGCCGGGCTGGATCCGGACTGATCAGGAAAACCGCCGCCCCATCGCCCATCATCTCCTCGACGGCTACCCGGACCGCTGCCTCAAATACCTCTTCAGAGCGCAAGGTGGCAGTTAACGCGCGGGAGATCCGGCTCAGCGCTCCCTGCAGGCGGGCACGCCGCTGCTCGGCCTCGTAAAGCATCGTGTTGGCCATGGCCACCCCGAGCTGATCCGCCAGCGCCCGGGCCAGCTGGATTTCCTCCTCGGTGAAATGGCGCAGCCGAGCATCACTGAGCTCGATCAGACCGATCGCGCGACCCCGCACCCACAGCGGGAGCATCAGGCAGGTCTGATAGCCGAAACCCTGCATCCAGGCCTTCTCATGGGGATCGGCTTCCGGATCGTCCATCCGGACGACCAGGAAATCCCCTTCCTGCAACAGGCGTGCGGTCGCTGGATATTCCGACAGAGGATAATGACGGCCGATCTCCGGTGGAGAGGGATCTTCCACCAGTCGCTCCGGGGGGGTGTAATCCGCGTAAACCACAAGCGCATCGCCCGAGGGGTTCAGGAGCGAGATGGTGCAGTTGGTGACCTGGAGCACACTGGCCAGATGACGGGATGCCTGCCAGAGGACTTCCTCCGTGCTGGTGGTGGAAGCCGCCAGGGCGGCTCCCACCACCAGCGCGCCCAGATCCCGGATCCGTCGCTGGGTCTCCTGATACAGGGCCGCATTCTGGAAGGCGATGGCCGCATGGAAGGCCAGAAGCTGCATAGCTTCCAGTTCTTCCGCCTGAAAATCCCTCGCGGTATCGACCATGAGCGCGAGATAACCCAGAATCCGCTCCCCATGCGGCAGCGATGCCATCCACACCTGAGCCTCCGGGCCCTCGCCGGGCCATCCCGCATCTCCGCCCTTCGAAAGCAGGCGCGGTCCAACCGGTTGCTCTCCGAAAAGGGCAGCCCATTTCCCATGAGACAGGCGCTGCCCGGGAGGGCATCGACCCGGATCCGTCGTTGCGCGCAGAACCAGATCCCCCCCGGAGGCATCCCACAGCCAGATCTGGGCGCTCTCCGCATCGAAAAGTTCGCAGGCCACCCGGACCGTTCGATCGAGGATGATCTCCGGATCCATCTCGCTGGCCAGCTGGGCCATCGCCCGGTTCAGCCGGGCCATGAGCTGGCTCCGACGACGCTCCCGCTGGCTCATTCGAGCCGTTTCCAGGATCGTCCCCAACTGATCGGTGATCGCCGTGATGAACGTCTGCTCCGGGGGAGTTAGCCGCTCGGGATGGGAAGAGGCCAGGCCCAGCAAGCCGATCGTTCGGTCCTGGGCCCGAAGCGGAGCCAGGACCAGGGCGCGAAGGCCCCCCGGCCAGCCTGCTTCAGGCGACAGATGGATCTGGACTCGATCGGCCTGAAATGCCTGGTCCAGCATCGCCGGAGGCAACTGTTCGATCAGCGTCCGCACCGCTTCTGGATCGCGTCCCCGCACATACCATCCTTTCCCTTCACCCTCCGACAGGAGCAACCATCCGCCCTCGAAGCCCAGGCCCTCCAGAAGCCGTCCCAGGGCTTCCTCAGCCAGCCGGGAGACGTCAGGGATCAGGCTGGACAGGCCGATCATCGCCTGGAAAGCGGCAAGCTCGCGGCTTATTCGCCGGGATTGCTCCAGCAACCAGAAGACATAGATTGTAGAGGCGAGCAGCCCGCCCAGGGCCTCCATAAGACGCGCCTCCACCTCCGTCCTCTCGGAGATCGGCTGGCTTCGTCCGAGAATCACCAGGCCCAGCGGGCGGCCAGCGAAGCGCAGCGGAATCCCATCGACAGAGGCGAAGGCAGAGGCAGGCAGCAGCTCCTTCAGAGGGTCCGGAAGACGTTCCCACAGGATCCCATGAAAACCCTGCATTCCTATCAAAACCTGCAAATCCCTCTGCGCAACCTGAGGAACCCATTCCCCAGGCTCCCCCGTCGAACGGATGGCAATGGATGCGGGAAGGGAAGAGCGGGCCTCGTCCGGCAGGAGAAGGATCCCGGTCTCCGCGCGGGCCAGTTTCAGGATGATTCGCAGGGCCAGGCGCAGCCACTCCTCCACATCGGTAGCCTGAGCGATCTCGCGACCGGTCTCCGAAACCTGGGCGATCACCTGACGATATTGTTCCAGCTCTGCCTGGACAGAGCGCAAACTCCTGGCGGTCACCAGGGCGATCGCGATTTGATTGGCGATCAGGGTCAGCAGATCGCGTTCCAGAGAGAAGGCCGGACGAGGCCATCGGTAGCCAAAGGCCAGAAGACCAATCGGGGTTCCCTGATGGATCAGGGGGAGCATCACCAGTGTGCGAACACCGATCGACTCCACAATCTCCCGGGTGATGGGCGCCAGTAAAGCCGTCCGGGTATCCTCGATATACCAGGCATAGCGATGGGCCAGGAAGGCCATATAGGTGGGCTCATCCATCTCCAGATGGCCGAACCGGGCCGGGAACCCCTCATCCAGGCCGAAGCCGATCAACAAATCCAGGTGCCGGCCCTGAACCTGATAAGCTACTCCCACCTCAGCCCTCCATGTTTCCATCAGCAGATGAAGCGCGCTGGACATGAGAGCCCGGGGATCATGGAGATGATGGCCGAGCTCGGCCAGCATCCCCAGGGTCTGGGAGAGCTCCCGCTGAAGTCGCTCCTCCGCGCTTGAGGCGATCTGACGAATCACACCCCAGGAGGGACCCGGGGTGGCCAGCCAGCGGGCCTGACCGCGCTCCCCCTGGGATCCGAGAACGATCTCCCAGATCATCGGAAGGCCCTCGTCAAAAAGCCGGCGCCACGCCTCTTCCAGCACGCCCCGTTGAGACAGGCCGATCCACTCCCAGAGCGGGCGCTCCAGGAAGTTCGCGCGCGGAATCTGCCAGAAAGAGGAGGCGGCGGCGTTCAGCCAGAGGATCTTCCCCTCCGGATCCAGCACATAAATGGGCTCTCTCTGGGCCTCCCATTGGACCAGACGCTCAACCGGGATCATGGGGTCCAGATGAAGCTGAAGGGTATGCGGGGAGCGCCCTGCCGTAGCGATAAAGCGATAGGGGAACGCCCGAGGGGTCAACCAGAGATATCCCGCAGAAGGTTCCCTCTTCCGGATCCCTTCTTCCAGAGCCGACCAGGAGGGAGCGATTCTCAGGATGCACTCGGTCGCCCGAAGAGGTCCATGACGCTCCAGCCACGCCTCCAGGACGGCAGCGAGCCGTTCATCCGGGAGGAGGCGATCGCTGCGCAGATTCAGACGAGCTGTGAATGCACCGGAAATCCTTTTTTGCCGGCCCATCCCCATCTCCTCATCCCGAATCCAGATTGCGCACTCCAGCAGGGGCAGGCTCAGGAGCCCATAGGCATTTCCATGCTCTCAGCGACCGGTCGGGGCTGAAGCCCCTCCTACCCAGCTCTCGATGCCCCGCCGAGCCCTTGATCACCACCGGTAGGAGCCGCTTCAGCGGCGACTCCTGCATTCATCGGCGACGACGTTCGGCGGTCGATGGGGGAACCGGAGTCGTTCCCGGCAGAGGGGGCGCCCCCGGCCGGCCATGGCAATGCTTATACTTCTTGCCGCTACCACATGGGCATGGATCGTTCCGCCCGATGGAGCGGGACGCAGCCTCCGGTTGAACCTGTGCCCGGGACCCGGAGGTGCCCCGGCGTTCCCGGGCCAGGGCCTGGCCAGTGGGCGCGATCAGGAAGAGCCGCCGCACCGTTTCCGCCCGGATGTTGTTCAGCAGATCCTGGAACATCTCAAAGGCCCGTCGCTTGTATTCGACCAGCGGATCCCGCTGCCCGAAAGCCTCCAGCCCGATCCCCTGCCGCAGGTTCTCGATCGCCGTGAGATAGTCTACCCATAGTTGACCGATCAGGCTGAGCAACAGGTTACGGGCAGCAGTGGAAAAGGCCCGGCGTCCGAAGAACCGGATGGCATCTTCCTGGAGCTCCGGCTCCCAGCGTCCGAAGGGCGTTTCCGCCACCATCTCCCAGCGCTCCGCCCCCAGCCAGTTCATCAGGCTGAGGCGGGTCGCTTCCTCCAGATCGATGGGTCGCTGTTCCATCATCGAAACCCATATCGAACGGCCCAGCTCCTCCTCGCGGGCCTCCAGCACCCCCCGGAGATGCTCCAGGATCCGCGGGCCCCGCTCCGATGCGGGGATCTCCTCTAACAGCTGTCCAGCCAGATAGGAGAGCGGGAACACCACCTGCGCATACGTCACCCGTTGATGGGTCCGCGTATCAAAGGCGGTCTGCCGGGTGAACTGGGCTTCCCAGAGCGCCTGCGCCAGCGTGGCCGGATCCCGCTGCCCATTCAGGCGATCAGCCAGGATCCCTTCCACCTCCCGAAGGTGGGCCTCCAGCCGGGCCCGGGTTTCCTGCAGGATCCCCTCGCGGATGATCTCCGCCAGCTCCTCCCACGGGGCCTCCAGCAGATCCATCTCCCGGAGGGTGAGCCCAACCCCCGCCCGTCGGGCCGCCGCGGTGAGGGCCTGCATGCGCAGCGTGCGATGTCCGGCTTCCCGCACCGCCTCCATCAAACGCTCGCGCACCTCCTCCGGCGCGGTGGCCCGCAGGCCTTCCAGCCGGATCTCCAGACCGGTCAGCTCGCGCACTCGCTCCAGGAGGTTACGCAGATTCAACCCCTGGCGGCTTTCCGAGCCTTCCTGAAGCCAGTCCTCAAACGCCCGCTCCGCTGCATCCACCCAATCCGAGAGGGTATCCCGGCTGCGCTCCGCCACCGCCTGGACGGCCCGGGCGGCCGCTTCGGCCCAGTGAGCGGCCGCCGCCTGCGCCGCCTCACGAAGCAATCCGGTGACCTCCTGGAGGGAAGGCTCACCGGACGTTAGGCGCTCCAGGAGCAGGGCCAGGCTGAAGGACGGAAGGAACCGGCCATCGCTCAGCACCATAGGAGGCTGAACGCTGTCCAGCCACTCGATGACCTTCCATCCCTCGCCGGGCTTCATCTGTTGAAGCCGGCGTCCGACCTCTGCTTCCACCATCGCCCAGAGATCGTCATGGAGATCGTCCCGCAGGAGCAACCGGAGGCGCTGGCCGTAGATCAGCTCGCGCTGGCGGTTCAGCACATCGTCATATTCCAGCAGGTGCTTGCGGATATCGAAGTTGTAGCCTTCAACCCGCCGCTGGGCCTCCTCAATGGTTTTGTTCAGCCAGGGATGCTCCAGCGGCTCATCGTCATCTCCCCACACGCGCTCCATCCAGCCTCGCAGGCGATCCCCGGCGAACCGTCGGAGCAGATCGTCCTCCAGGGAGAGATAGAAGCGGGAGGAGCCTGGATCTCCCTGACGGCCAGCGCGGCCGCGCAGCTGGTTATCGATCCGCCGCGCCTCGTGGCGCTCGGTGCCGAGCACGTGAAGGCCCCCCAGAGCCTTCACCGTGCGCTCACCCTCAATGTGCTCCAGGAAGCGCTGTACCGCTTCCCGATACAGCCCATATTGAGAGGGATCCAGCCGGCGCAGCGCCTCCGCTCGTTCCTCAAACGTCATCTCATAGGGGTTGAACCCGGCCCGGCGCAGGACCCGGTTGACATCCCCCAGGATCTCCTCTGGCAACTCGCCGCCCAGTTTGATATCCACACCGCGCCCCGCCATATTGGTGGCGATGGTCACCGCTCCGACCCGGCCCGCCTGAGCGATGATGCGGGCCTCCCGATCGTGGTGACGCGCGTTCAGTACCTCATGGGGAACCCCATGCTCCAGGACACGCCGGAGCCGATCCGGATGATCCACCCGCCACAACGCCATCAGGCGCTCCAGATTGGCCGGGGACAACGGGTCCGGATCCAGCCCCAGGGCCCGGGCCCAGGATCGGAGCTTCCCCATGGGCAGTTTCTCCGGCGGCTGGCCAAGAAGCCCCCGCTCCTCTTCGGAGAGCGGGACCTCCTCCCCCTGGGTCTCGCGACGTCGCAACGCATCCTTCACCAGGTCCACCAGCGCCAGCCAGCGCAGGCCCTCCGCCTGCAGACGCCTGCTCAGGTAATCCGAGGCCTCCACGGAAGTGGTCCCCACCAGCACCGGCCGGCCCATCGTGTGCATCTGGACGATCTCCCGGAGGATCGCCCGGTGCTTGGCCTCCTTCGTCCGATAAATCACATCCGGATGATCCACGCGGATCATCGGACGGTGGGTCGGGATGACCAACATCCAGACCGTAGATCTTCTGGAACTCCTCCGCCTCCGTCGCCGCGGTGCCGGTCATCCCGGCCAGCTTCTCATACATGCGGAAGTAGTTCTGGATCGTGATCGTGGCATAGGTGACGTTCTCCGGGCGGATGGGCACGCCCTCTTTCGCTTCAATCGCCTGGTGGAGGCCATCAGACCAGCGGCGGTCCGGCATCAGGCGGCCGGTGAACTCGTCGATGATCACCACCTGACGTCCCTGCACGATGTAGTCCCGGTTGCGATGATACAGGAACTGAGCTTTGAGGGCCTGTTCCAGGTGGTGGATCATCTTCATCTGCTCAGGGGTAAGCTCCTCCGGGCGCTCCGGATCGAAGAGCGGCTTGCCGATGAGCTGTTCAACCCGATCGTAGCCGGAATCGGTGAGATGGACCGTCCGGTGCTTCTCATCGATCTCGTAATCGCCGGGCCGCAGCTGCTTCACGATCTGAGCCCAGCGGATGTATTCCTCGGTCGCCTCCTCCGCTGGTCCACTGATGATCAGCGGTGTCCGCGCCTCATCGATCAGGATGTTATCCACCTCGTCCACGATGGCGTAACGGTGCGGGCGCTCCAGCCGCTGAACCCGCGCCTCCAGGGTGAAGGCCATATTATCCCGAAGGTAATCGAAGCCGAATTCATTGTTCGTTCCGTAGGTGATATCCGCCAGGTAAGCTTCCTTCCGTGAGACAGGGCGCAGCTGGGCGAAATCCTCCTTCCCCCCGTCGTAATCGGGATCATAGATGTAGGCATTGCCCTCCCCGGCCTGCAACAGGCCCACCCGGAGGCCCAGCATGTGATAGATCGGCCCCATCCAGCGGGTATCCCGTCGGGCCAGGTAATCGTTCACGGTCACCAGATGGGCACCCAGCCCCAGCAGGGCGTTGAGATAGAGGGGAAGGGTGGCGACCAGGGTTTTCCCTTCGCCGGTCTTCATCTCGGCGACCTTGCCGAAGTGAAGCGCGATGCCGCCCAGCAACTGCACGTCGTAATGACGCAACCCCAGGGTCCGCTTTGAAGCCTCCCGCACGGCGGCGAAGGCCTGAGGCAGGAGTTCCTCCAGGATCGCCTCCTCCGCCTGGCGCAACTCGGAGAGGCGTTGCTTCATATCGTATTCCAGCTGGGTGCGCCGGTCCGGATCGCGCTCCACCAGCCAGGCCAGATAGGCCCGGCGATAGGCCTCCCGATGGCCGGCGATCGCCTCCGCAATCCGCGCCCGGAACCGATCCGTCATCGCTCGCAATTCGGCATCCGTCAACGCTTCGAACTCCGGCTCCAGGCGGTTAATGGCCTCGACCAGGGGAGCCCACCGGCGTAACCAGCGGTCGGAGGGATCTCCCAGAATCTTTCCCAGGATCTGTTTCAACATCGCCTTCCTCTCAGACATAATTTGGACAAAGTCCGATCCACGCCATAAGGGGAGCCTGCTCTCCCCCAAAGAGGGAATGGAGGGCACCGGAACATGGCCTTTGAAGAGACGCCCGCATTCCCTCCGGATTCCGCACGCTCGCCCTGGATCCAGCTATTAAGTTTAACTCAGAATATTCAACTGGACTCTGGACAGCAGGAAAGAGTCCGGAGGCATGGGGAGCTTGCCCCTTCTTCCTTCCCCGCGTCGCTACGCGCGGAGGAAGGCGATACTTTTTGGGATGGGCGGGTGCGCCTACCCCAGGGGAGCCAGATGCAAATCCTAAGCTATAATGAAACCGATCTTCGGAAGAGAGTCACGGGGCACAGGAAGCTTGCCCTCGCTCCCTTCCCCGCGCTCCTCTGCAGCCTGGGGAAGGGAACACAGAGGGAGGAGCGCCTGGGTTCCGGTCACTCCGGTGGCCCCTGCTGTGCCGGTTCCTGATTTCGGAAGGGGAGGAGCCCATGATTTTCGATCTGGTGCTGGTTCTCGGGGCGCTGATCAGCGGGTTTATCGGAGGACGCAGAGGGCTGGTCAAGCAGATCCTGAGCCTGGCCTCTGTCTATCTCTCCATGTTGCTCGCGATCGGCTTTCAGGATCTCCTGGTGGGGGCTTTCACCCGGGCCGTGGGGCTGATCACCGTAGAAACCTCTATATTCTTTTTTGCCATCATCTTCCTGATCGCCTACATCGGGCTGGAACTTTTGAATTTCGCTTTCTATCGACAGACTCACCTAACGGCCCTGGGCTTGATAGATTACCTTCTGGGCGGGCTCTGCGGGCTCCTCTGGTGGCTGGTCCTGGTCGGAGCAGTTCTCACGGTGATCTTCTACAGTTTCACGGTCCCCTGGACGTGGCGACTGGCCCCCATCGCCGCTGCGCTCCGCACGGATTTTAACGCATCCATCACGCTCCCGACCCTGGCGATGCTCTTTAAGAACTATGCCATCATCCCTATTCGACTGTTGATGCACCCTCTTCCCTCCATCCTGACCGGGTGGCCCTGAGAAGGATACGCGCCCGCCCTGAATCCGGGAGGACCTACGCCTTGTGATGTAGGGCAACTGCGAGCAGTTGCCCTACGCCGCGCCGGGCCCCCGCGAGGAGGCCTGCACGATGCAGGCGAACAGCCTGCGCTACGCCAAAAACCACATCATTTCTGGTGAACTGCGTAAGTCATGTCCGGGAGGCGGACCGGCTCTTCTTCTGGCCAGATAGGACGCGTGCAGCGGCCTATGATCCGCAAAATCCCTGGAGGATAACCAGACGCTATCCCTTTTCCTGCAGGAGATCGACCACGCGATCCAGGATGGCTTCCGCGACGGCCGCCTTACTCATCAGAGGGAGCGGCTCCACGCGTCCCTGGGCGTCGATCAGGGTGACCCGGTTCGTCTCCACGGCAAACCCGGCCCCCGGCTCGGTGACGTCATTGGCTACAATGAGGTCGAGGCCTTTGGCCTGCAGTTTCGCCCGCGCGTTCTCCACCAGATCCCCGGTCTCGGCCGCGAAGCCCACCACCACCCGGGGTTTTCCCCGTTCCACCCGGCGTGCCGCCACACCCTCCAGGATATCCACCGTGGCCACGAGCTCAAGGGTCAGCGCGGCGCCCTTCTTGATCTTCAACGGCTGCATCCGGGCCGGGCGGTAATCGGCCACCGCCGCGGCCATCAACAGGACATCCGCTTCCCCGCATTCCCGCCAGACCGCCTCGGCCATCTCCGCGGCGGTTCCCACATCAATGCGGCGTGCTCCCACCGGGGTCTCCAGGGCCACGGGGCCAGTGATCAGCACCACCTCGGCGCCGCGATCCAGAGCCGCCTGGGCCAGGGCGAAGCCCTGCTTTCCAGAGGAGCGGTTCCCGATAAATCGAACCGGATCGATCGGTTCATAGGTGGGGCCCGCCGTCACCACCACCCGGTGGCCGGCCAGGGGCCCCTTACGGCCCAGGATCCGTCGGATATGCCCGATGAGCTCCGCGGGCTCGATCATGCGGCCCCAGCCCTCCAGGCCGGAGGCCATACGCCCATAGGCAGGGCCTGCCACCTCGACCCCTCGCGCCCGCAGGCGCTCCACATTTTCCCGGGTAACCGGGTTCGCCCACATCCCCACATCCATGGCCGGGGCGATGAGAATCGGAGCCCGTGTGGACAGACACAGCGCGCTCAACAGATCATCCGCCAGCCCATGGGCCATCTTAGCGATGAAATCGGCCGTGGCCGGCGCGATGACCACCAGCTCCGCCGCCTCCCCCAGGGTCACATGGGGAATCGCCGTCTCCGGGACGGGTGTCCACAGATCTGTCCACACCGGACGACCTGTAAGGGCGTGAAATGTGAGCGGGGCCACGAAGCGGGTGGCCGCAGCGGTCATCACGACATCCA
The DNA here is from genome assembly GCA_016842085.1 of Candidatus Thermoflexus tengchongensis. Taxonomy (GTDB): domain Bacteria; phylum Chloroflexota; class Anaerolineae; order Thermoflexales; family Thermoflexaceae; genus Thermoflexus; species Thermoflexus tengchongensis. The sequence continues at coordinate 133,571 of JAEVEX010000044.1, forward strand.
CCTGGGCACCTGCCTGAGTCAGTTTGCTGGCCAGATCTGCGGCTTTATATGCCGCGATGCCGCCGGTGACCCCCAGGATGATCCGCCGCTGTTTGAAAACCGGAATCGGCTCCACGCCCCGCGCTCCCAGGAAGAATGAGCAAGCCTCATGCGTTCAGAGTCACCTATTCCTCCAGCAGGATCTGATCCCCCTCTACGCCGACCACCACGGCCAGGGATTCGATGGGCACACCCAGCGCCTGCAATCGAGCCCGACCCCCCTCAAAGCGCTTTTCGATGACCGCCCCGATCCCGACCACGTGCGCCCCCGCCGCCTGAGCCAGCCGGGCCAGCGCCAGGATCGTGGCCCCCGTCGCCAGAAAGTCGTCCACAATCAGCACGCGATCCCCGGGCCGGAGGTAATCCGCAGCCACCAGCAACGTCACATCGCCCCCTTTGGTATGTGAAGGCGCGGTGGCGAAGAACACATCCTCCCCCATCGTAAGGGGCTTATGCTTGCGGGCGAAGACCAGCGGGACCCCGAGGGCATACGCGGTCATCAGCGCCGGCCCGATGCCGGAGATCTCTGCGGTCAACACTTTGGTGGGATTCAGCGGACGAAAACGCCGGGCGAGCTCCTGGCCGCAGGCCGCGATCAGGGCCGGATCGATCTGATGGTTCAGGAAGGCATCGACTTTGATGATGCCGTTCCCCAGATGACGGCCATAACGACGGATGGCTTCTCGAAGGGCTTCCACCGGATCCCTCCTCTTCGCACAGGATTCTCCGGTCGGACAATCTCATGGCTTCCCGGAACGACGGCCAGTGCGCTCTAATGCCGTGGAATCACCCGAATGGGCGTTAGAATCAGGCGACGAGCCTCAGGGTCTGCCCCCTCTCCATGGACCGGAAGCCGCTCGCCGGTCTCCAGCAGATACATCCCGATCTCCAGTATATACACCCCTGGCGGCGTCTCCTCCGGCAGATGGAGCTCATAGCGATCTCGCAGGGGCTGCCCGGGGATCCAGTGAGTGGTCGGATAGGCTCCTTCCAGCGGCACCTGGTCGTCCTGGGCCCATACCGGGTTGCCGGTGGCCGGATTGAACGTTTCGCCGATCAGGTGGGTGAACACCACATAGGAGCGCTCCACATGCGTTTCGGCCTCCCAGTAAAGATCCAGAAGCAGCGTGTCCCCGGGCATAGCCGTGGGAGGGGTTCCTCCCCGCGTTCCCTGCAGGCGATAGCCGAGGAAGCGAATCCGATCTCCCAGACGCGCGGACATCGGATGGGCGATCTCGGCCAGAGAGGGTGGGCTCAACGTCTGTTCCACCCGAAACCCCCGGATCACCGCGAGAAGCCTCTCTCCCGTTCGGACATGAAGCGCGTAGTCGCCCGAAGGCATATAAGGGTGAATGGGCAACTCCACCGAATACCGTAGAACACCAGAGCCCGCAAGCGGTGGGAGCTCCTCCCGGGCCATCACCCGGTCGGGCTCCCGAACCCATTCCACCGTGACCGGGGCAGGCAGGCCGGATCGAACATATAATCCAACCCGGATGACCTCGCCCGGGCGGAACGACCGGCCGATCCGATCATATCCGAGAAGGATCCCCTGTGGATCATCCAGACGATGAAACCATTTCAACGAATAAAGGTTCTCCAGGGGGATCTCCGGAACCTCGGGAGAAGTTGCATAGAGGATCAGGGCATTATGGCCAGAGGCGAACTGGAGGATCCGATAAAGATGCCCATCCAGCCACCGCTGCACCCATCCCTCAGGATCCTGAAGGTGGCTTTCCACCCGGGCCAGCCAGATCCGGGAGTGCCGGGCGACGATGTCCCGCAACTCTGCCTCTACCGTATCCGACCGAACAGGAACAGCGAGGCGGGGGACCATGTAAACGGGCGGACGTTCACCGGAACGGGGGTTCTGTTCGTAATAATACAAGAACTCCGGGAATCGATCTCCGGAAACGAGGACCACCCCATCCCCAGGCCGGGCGTAAACATGGATCAAATAGGATTCGAGAACGGGATCCGCTCGCCAGTGGCGGGACGTGTAATACTCCGGCAGCACAGCGATGGAAAGCGAAGCGAATCCCAGCAGAAGCAACCCGGAAAGAGGTCGCAGACGGCGCACAGAGAAAACGGTGCTGATGGACCATGCGAGCAGCAGGATGAAGAGGGGGAGCGATGGGATGAAATATCGAGCCTCCAGACGGGGAGTGTATAAAAACGAACGGGGCTGGGTGATCCACCAGATGATCACTGGCTGAAGGATCCATCCGCCCACCAGCAAAATCCATGGAACAAACAGATCACGACGGTCAGGGGACTTCCAGATGCTTCGCGCCTGCGCAACCATGCCAGGCAGCATCCCGCAGAGCACGAGGAGAGCCGGCGCAATGAATCGTTCCAGATCGATGGAAACCCCGGTGGTCCACAACACCGTCCCCAGATATAACACTGCCGAGAACGATGGGGGCTGGGCAGCAGCAGACCAGGTGGCCATCCGCGGAAGCGCGAAAGCCAGCCACACGGAAAAAGGGATCACCACGATGGCCTGGGCCAGCGCCATACGGGGCCATGCACGCCGGGGGACAGCAAGCAACAAAACAAGGCTCTGGAAAATCCATATGAAGATGGTGAGATACAGGGAGAACATCATGAGGGCGGCCGCCAGAGCCCAGGACAGCCACCGCCCTGTCGAATGGGGGGCCCGCTGCACCTGGATGGCCAGATCCGTCGAAAGAGCGACCCCCAGGGCAGCCAGCACATACATCCGGATCTCCTGGGACCACCAGATGTGAAAACGGGAAATCGCCAGGATCCAGAGCGTTAGAAGACCGACCCATGGTCCGCCGATCCGGCGCCCTGTGGATCCGGCGATGGCCACGGTGAGGACGCCGATAGCCGCCGATAGAAAGCGCGCCGGGAACTCCCCATCGCCAACCCCGCGGATCCATGGCCAGAGCAACCAGTAATAAAGGGGGGGATGGGTATCCCGCGCCGTCCCCAGCGTCATCTCCAGGAAGGGCTGACGGGCCAGCCAGATCGTAAAGCCTTCATCCCACCACACGTTCTGGTCGCCCAGGCGATATACCCGCAGGGCAAATGCAACCCATAAGCCCGTCAGCATGAGCAACGGTAAGAAGATCGCTATTCGGGTTGTTAAAGCTATCACCCCCTTACAAGTTTCGAAACGCTCTCTGATTCTACGCAATCCTTAATCCTCCGTTTCCATATCGGCCTCGCCCTCTTCCCCTCCCTCACCCTCTCCGGCGAGCTCGGGCATCGCTTTTTCGATCTCCTCCGGTGTCTGGCCGGCCTCCAGGCGCTCGATGACCTCCTCGAACTCGGGGCCCAGATCCCCCAGCTCTTCGCCGAGCTCCTGGGTCATCCGGCGCATCCAGCGGCCGATGGAGCGCGGGTCCTTCTCATCCACATCCCCGATCCAGTCCGCATCCGCCAGAGATTCCAGGCGGGATTCCTCCGAGCGAAGCACCCGCACCCGGGAAATCAACCGGACCAGATCGCGGCTGCCGCAGTAGGTACAGGTGACCTGGCTGTGATCCACCTCGGAGAAGGTGCGGAAGAACGCCGTGACCCGACGGCGACACCGCCGGCAGCGGTATTCATAGATCGGCATCTTCTCCCTCCTCCGTTCCCGGGATTCGCCCTCATTATATCCGGATGGCGCCTACATGGAAGCCCCGGGATTTCCGAGGAAACGGCTAGCCGCTGAACGGGTCGTGACGGAAGCCGAGATCATCAGCAGGTCGGGACGTTCGAATATGCCCGCGATAAGGCCGATGTCGGCGATGAAGGCATGGCCACGCGGCTTGCCCCCATATTCCCTGCCTCTCAGGGAAATCAGGAGAGCTATAAAGCAACTCCGGTCTCCATCCATCGTGGGAAAACTTGTCGAAGGTCCCGGATCCCCTGCCGCTTCCTCCAACTCGCGGGTAAAATGAGAAGCTAAGGAGCTCCCAGGGATCCGGGTCGGGTGGGCCTTCCGATCCATTGCCCGCTTTCCCCCGGCCCCCTGGACCACATGAAGCATAATGAGAACCTAACTGCGCAGGTCCTGAGAAGATCACCCTCGAGCTCATGGAGCCCGATGAGCGACCCGAAAGGTTCACAGGCGTCCGAGTCGATTCCTTTAAAGGAGCCTTCCACGCTGGAGGGGCTGGCCCAGCGTCCGACCCGGCCCCTGGTGGTGGTGATCTCCGGGCCCTCCGGGGCCGGGAAGGATTCCCTCATCCGGCGGATGAAGGAATTGAAAGTCCCTTTCCACTTCGTGGTCACCGCCACCTCCCGTCCCCCCCGCCCGGATGAGGTCGATGGCGTGGATTATCACTTCCTTTCCCGGGAACAATTTGAAGCGGGCATCCGGGCCGGGGAGTTCCTGGAATACGCGATCGTTTATGGGGACTATAAAGGAATCCCCCGCTGGGAGATCGAAAACGCTCTGGCCAGCGGGAAGGACGTCATCCTGCGCGTGGATGTGCAGGGGGCAGCGACGCTCCGTCGCCTGATCCCGAACGCGGTCTTCATTTTCGTGATCCCCGCTTCCCGGGAAGAGCTGATCGGGCGCCTCCGGGCCCGCGGCACGGAAACCACGGAATCGATCGCCCGGAGGCTCCAGGCCGTGGAAGAGGAGCTGAAACACTGGGCCGAGTTCGATTATGTGGTGGTGAATCGGGATCAACGGCTGGACGAGGCGGTGAACGACATCCTGGCGATTATCCGGGCGGAGCATTGCCGGGTGCATCCCCGACGGGTGGATGGGGAGCTTTCAGCTCGAGCCCCGGAAAGCAAATGAAAGGATCCGAGATGGCCGGGAAGAAGGATCTTTTCTCCTACAGCCAGGCGGAAGTGATTCGACGGGAATCCCCCCTGGCCGCGCGCCTGCGTCCCCGACGCCTGGAAGAATTTGTGGGCCAGGCTCACCTGATCGGGCCCGGCGCCCCCCTTCGACGTCTCATTGAAGAAGGGAAACTGCTGAACTCCATGATCTTCTGGGGTCCGCCGGGGACCGGCAAGACCACCCTGGCTTTGCTCATCGCCCAGGCGGCCCGGGCCCATGTGGAGACCCTGAGTGCGGTCACCGCCGGCCTCCCGGACCTCCGCCGGGTGATTCAGGAGGCTCAGGACCGCCGTCGCCTGCACGGCCAGCGAACCATCCTCATCGTCGATGAGCTGCATCGCTTTACCCGCGTGCAGCAGGATGCTCTGTTGCCTTATGTGGAAGATGGCACGGTGGTCTTCATCGGCATCACCACCGAGAACCCCTACTTCGCCGTCGTCCCCGCCCTGGTCTCCCGCTCCCGCGTCTTCTCTTTTCAGCCTCTGACGGAAGAGGAAGTCCTTCGGCTGCTTCGACGCGCGCTCTCGGATCCGGAAAACGGTTACGGGGGGCAACCGATCGAAGTCCCGGATGAGGTTCTTCAATTCTGGGCCCGCCTGAGCGAAGGGGACGCCCGCAGCGCCCTGAACGCGCTGGAGCTGGCCGTCAGCGCGACCTCCCCGGATCCGGATGGAACGATCCGCATCACAATGGAAATCGCCCAGGCGGTTGTCCAGCGGCGGGCGCTGGCTTACGACCGGGAAGCCCATTACGATACGATCAGTGCCTTCATCAAATCCATCCGGGGAAGCGATCCCGATGCCGCCCTGTTCTGGCTGGCGAAAATGGTGGAGGCCGGAGAGGATCCCCGGTTCATTATGCGACGCCTGCTGATCCTGGCGGCGGAAGATGTGGGGCTGGCGGATCCCATGGCGATCGTGGTGACCGCCGCATGCGCCCAGGCCGTGGAATGGGTGGGGATGCCCGAGGCCGCCTATCATCTGGCCGAGGCCACGCTTTATCTGGCGACCGCCCCCAAGAGCAACCGCACAGGAGCCTTTTTCCAGGCTCTGGAATTCCTGCGAGCTCACGGGGCCGGCGAGGTCCCCGCCCACCTGAAGGACGCCAGCCGGGATGCGGAGGCCCTGGGCCATGGCCGGGGCTATCAATATCCCCATGCGTTTCCGGGACACTTCGTCCGGCAATCTTACTGGCCCGTCGGGCTCCCCCGTGCCCGCTTTTACGTGCCCTCCGACCAGGGTTACGAACGGGAGATCGCGGAGCGGCTCCGCCGCTGGTGGGGAGAGGGCCCGGAGGGCTCTGGAGGCCCCGGATCTCCGATGCCGGGGGATGAAAGGGGCGAGGCCTCTTCCTGATTCAGGCCCAACGGCGCGATTCCTGATCCGCTTTCATCGGCCAGCATAGCCAGAGGCAGGTTCCCGTGACTCGAACCATTGCCGTAGTCAGCCAGAAAGGAGGAGTGGGCAAAACCACGACGGTGGTTCATCTCGGCGTCGCGCTGGCGGAGCGCGGCGCCTCCACCCTGCTGGTAGATCTCGACCCCCAGGCGGCGTTAACAGCAGCTTTCGGGTTAAACGAGGATCTCTCGCCAACCATCGAGGCCTCGCTGATGAAAGGCATCGCGATCGCTCAGGTGATCCGGAACCTGCGACCGGGCCTGGATATCGCCCCCGCCTCCTTTCAGCTGAACCAGGCGGAGCTGCTCCTGCACCAGCGCCCGCGCTGGCCTTACCGGCTTCGAGAAGCCCTTCGACCGGTTCAGGGACGCTATGTCTATATCCTGATCGACGCGCCGCCCGGATTGGGCCCCCTCACCGTGAACGCCCTCGCCGCCGCTGATGCCTTCCTGATCCCCATCCGGCCGGATTATCTCTCCCTTCGCAGCCTGAAAGGGCTGCTGATCGCCGTCGGGCGGTTGCGCCAGCAGCTGGGGCTTTCCATTGAGCTGATGGGCATTCTTCCCACCATGGTGCAGCTCCACCTTCGCCATCATCGGGATGTGCTTGCGGAATTGACGGCTGCTTTCGGGAGAAAAGTATTTCAGGTCTTCATCCCCCAGAGCATCCGGTTCGCCGAAGCTCCGGTCGCCGGGCAGAGCCTTCTGGATTACATGGCCAGCCACCCTGGAGCACAGGCCTACCGTCGACTGGCGGCCCTGATCGAGGAGGCCAGCGGAAGGTGAAGTAGGGCAACTGCAAGCAGTTGCCCTACTATTAAAGTCTGAGCGATGCCCAATGGGGAAGCGTGGAAAGCCAGAGATCTCCATTCGCGGCCGGGGTCGAGCGCTCTTCGCCGGGCTCACCGAGTGGGTGGAGCCCGCGGGGCCCCCTGTCGGGACACCGGAGACGCCAGCCAGGCCGGAGCCGCATTCGGGGGAGACCCGTCCTCCTTATCCATCCGAAGGAACGCCGGAAGGTCAGGGAGACCGGGAAGCCCCTGCCCCCTCCCCCGAACCTGCCCTCTCGCCTGAGCCGGTGGATGCTCCGACGGACACGGCCGCCTCGATTCCACCCGAAGATGGCGATAGCTTCCGGTTTCTCGCCCTGGAGGCCGCGCGGGTGGCCTCCGCCAGCCTCGAGATCCCGAACTGGGCTCCTCCGCCCCGCTGGCGCTGGGAGCCCTCGGCCACGCCCGCGGAGACCGTTGAAGTGGACCCCCGCGCGCCGATGCGGGCCCTGCGCATTCCCGGGTTGTTGACGCCGGAAGCCCTCCATCCCCTCGAGGGCTCGCCGGAAACGATGGCCGAAACTCCGGTCGAAGGAGAGCAACCCATGGAACAGGTCCCCACCCCACCCACCCTTCCGGAAAGACCCCGGGCGGCTCGCTCCCGGGGGGTGGATGAAGCCCATCTCCGCCAGCTCCACGCGCGGATCGATGAGCTTTACCGCCGCATCGCCAGCGGGGCGATCCCGGATCCAGGGACCGCGGAACAGGCCCTGGCGTGGCTGAAGCAGGCCCGGGAGGCCTTGCTGTCCCCGGATGGCTACGATGAGGCGGAATACTACTACAGCCTCGCCCAGACCCGCTACGCCATCGCCCGCCGGCTCTGGCGATGGTCCTACACCTATGGGCTCTTCGTCTTCGTCTGGGGCATCGCCTGGCTGGGGCTTTACCTCTGGGCGTTGACGGACGGTCGAGGCTACAGCGCGCGGGTGGTCCCTCCGAGCTACGAAGGGATCTGGGAGCCCATCATGTGGGGCGGCCTGGGCGGCGTGTGCGGCATCTTCTACAGCCTCTACTGGCACGTGGCCATCCGGCGCGATTTCGACCGCCAGTATGTGATGTGGTATCTCGTCCAGCCGCTCCTCGGGAGCATGATCGGGATGATCATCTATATGATCATCACTCTGGGCTTCCTCACCATCCAGGGGACGCCCACGCCGGCCAATCCGCTTTTTATGTATCTGCTCGCCTTCATCGCCGGCTTCCGACAACGATTCTTCCTGGAGCTCATTGACCGCATCGTCCAGACCTTCACCCCGAACCCCAGGAGCAACACATGAACGGGCGTATCGCTTTTGTCTTCCCGGGACAGGGCTCGCAATATGTGGGGATGGGCCGGGCCCTTTATGAGGCCTCCCCCGAAGCCCGCCAGGTGTTCGAGGAAGCAGATGCCCGGCTGGGCTACGCCCTCTCCCGCCTGTGCTTCGAGGGGCCGGAGCCCCAGCTGAACGACACCTTCTACACCCAGCCGGCCATCCTCACGGTCTCCATCGCGGCCTGGCAGGCCTGGCAGGCCCGGGGCGGACCCCCGCCGGATCTCGTGGCTGGCCATAGCCTGGGGGAATTCACCGCGCTGGTGGTTGCGGGCGCCCTCTCCTTTCCAGACGCCCTGCTCCTGGTGCAGGAGCGAGGACGTCTGATGAAGTGGGCGGGGGAGCAACATCCGGGAGCCATGGCCGCCGTGCTGGGGATGGAGCGGGCCGCTCTGGAGGCGATCTGCGCGGAGGCCAGCCAGGAAACCGGGGAAGCGGTCGTCGTCGCCAATGACAACTGTCCGGGCCAGCTGGTGATCTCCGGCGGCAAAGCCGCGGTGGCCCGGGCCGGCGAGCTCGCCCGAAACCGCGGGGCCAAACGGGTCGTCCCGCTGGCGGTCAGCATCGCCGCGCATTCCCCATGGATGGCCCCTGCGGTGGATCCCTTCCGGGCCGCGCTGGAGGCCACGCCCTTTCACCGGCCCCGCATCCCGGTGATCAGCAACGTGCAGGCCCGTCCACTCCATGGGGATCCAGAAGACCTGCGGGCGGAACTGGCCCAGCAACTGATCGCACCGGTTCGATGGACGGAGAGCGTTCAGTGGATGATCGAGAACGGCGTTCAAACCTTCGTGGAATTCGGCCCCCGCGATGTGTTAAGCGGGCTGATCCGTCGGATCGCTCCGGAAGCCCGCACGCTTCGAGTGGAGGACCCTGAGACCTTGGAGCAGGCCTTGCGAGCGCTGGCCTGAGCGTTCGGATTCAGATAGACGCACCTTTAACGCGCCTGCTTACAGAGGAAACCGCATGCGGGGCACCTTCGGTGCCCCGCATGCCATTAACTGTCCATAATCCATCGATCCACATCCCGCGAATAGGAGAGGATCTCATCCTCCCGGAAGAACAGTGCGATCTCGAACGCCGCCGTCTCCGGCCCATCCGATCCGTGGACCAGGTTGCGCCCGATGGTGAGGCCGAAATCCGCCCGGATCGTCCCGGGCTCCGCTTTCGCAGGATCGGTCGCGCCCATGGTCTTCCGCACCACTTCGATCGCCTGGGGGCCCTCCACGACCATCGCCACCACCGGCCCGGAGGTGATGTAACGCACCAGGCTCTCGTAAAAGGGCTTGCCCTGATGAACCGCATAATGGCGCGCGGCCAGCTCCGGGGAGATCTGCAGCATCTTCATGGCCACGATCTTCAACCCGCGACGCTCCAGCCGGGAGATGATCTCTCCGATCAGCCCCCGCTGAACTCCATCCGGTTTGATCAGCACCAGCGTTCGCTCCACCATCGGCCTCCCGAAGCAGGATTCACAGAGATGAAATTATAGTGCGGTGGGAAGAGAAGAGAAACGAGGGCGAATTCGCCCGAGGTCCCCCGGTTACGCCCGGCCACAGTTTGCCAGCCTGTTCCCCCCGACGTAAAATTGTGAAAGCAAGCACGGATCATCCTCCCAGATCACTCGCAAGGAGGGGGTAAGCCGCCATGGAAACGAGCCCTGGGATCCTGGAACAGCATGAGGAGGCAGAGAGCACAGTCAAAGTCCCCCTTCGATCTCTTCGTCCGAAAATGCAGGTGGAAGGAGTCGTCATCGCCATCACCCCCGCAGGCGCTTTCATCGACATCGGCTCCGAGATCCCTGGCTTCATCCATATCTCCCAGCTGAGTCCACAACCGGTCCTCCGAGTCTCCGATGTGCTCAAACCCGGCGATCGGGTGACCGCCTGGGTGAAGCAGGTCAACCGGAAGAAAAACCTGCTGAGCCTCACGATGATCCGCCCGGCGGCCTATGGCTGGGGGCAGTTGAAGCCCGGCCGGGAGTTCACCGGCCGGATCACGCGGGTAGAGCCGGGCGGCGTGTATGTGGACATCGACGCGCCGGTGGAGGGATTCGTTCCGGCTTCCCAGATCCGCCGGGAGGGCCGGGTGGATCCCACCGGGTTGTTCCAGGTGGGCGATGAGGTGAAAGTCTGGGTGATCAGCGCCAGCCGTCGCGAGCGCCGCCTGCGCCTCACGATGATCCCGCCGCCTTCTGTGAAGTGGGAGGACCTCAAGGTTGGCGAGCTGATCCGCGGCAAAGTGACCCGGGTGGAGAAGTTCGGCGCCTTTGTGGACATTGGCGCCGAGCGGGATGCCCTTATCCACATCAGCGAGTTCGGCGTGCGCAATCTGAAGGATCCCTCGGAAGTGCTCCAGGAGGGCCAGGAGATCGAGGCCCGCATTATCCTGGTGGATCCCGAGAAAAAGCAGATCCGCCTCAGCCTCCGGGGGCTTCTCCATATCAAAGAAGTGGAGCCCGAACCGCCTATCCAGAAAGCGGTTCCCTCCCCATCGGCCCCCGCCCCGGAAGCCGAGCCCGCCGAGGAGGAGCTTACGGTCATGGCCTACGCCCTGAAGCGGGCCCTGGAGGAAGCCCGGGCCCGCGGCCGATCCATCCCTCCTCTGGAATCGCTATCCACGAATTAAGGCCCTTCCCTCCGGAAGATTCGAAGCAGGGGATAGGGCTCAAATCCAGAAGGGGGATGGTTTCTTATCCCTGAAGAAAAAGAAGTCCTCAGGGGGAAAATCCATCCGGGCGGATTCCCGGAACGGATGGGGGCATTTCTCTCTCCGGGTTCTGGGGGGTGGCGCGCTGGAATCCCACCCCCCAGAAGGCTCAAATACCGGTGCCTTGATTGGTCGGGCCAGAGGCCCAACCCTTGGCTGCTGCCGATTACGCAAGCCCTCCGACCACTTCGGACCGGGAAGGACAGGATGGGAATGCCACATCCCAGGGAGCGCATGCCGGTTCTGCGTTTCGTCCCCGTGGAAGACCTGATCCCCCATGAACAGGCGGATCAGGTGCGGACGGGGCCCCTCGTTCAGCGGCTTCAGACCGAAGGGATCCTGAAAAACCCTCCGGTGGTGGCGCCGATCCCCGGTGATCCCCGCTATGTGGTGCTCGATGGGGCCAACCGGGTGGAGGCCGCCCGACGCCTGGGGCTTCCCCATCTGGTCGTGCAGGTGGTGGATTATGAGGATCCCCGCCTGAGGGTCGAAGCCTGGACGCACGTGATCAGCGGCGAGAGCCCGGAGCACTTCTTCGCCACCGTTCGGGAAATCGAGGGGATCGCCCTGGAGCCCTCGGAATATCTGCATGCCCGGGCGGAACTGGCCCGCCGTCAGGCGCTGGCCTGTCTGATCTGCCCCCGGGGGGATATCTACCTGGTTCGGGCGGAAGGGGATCTCTACCGCCGGACGGCCCTGCTGAATCTCCTGGTGGATATCTATAAATCCCGTTTTCGGTTTTATCGGGCCACCACCGACCAGCTGGAGCAGATCCTGCCCGATTACGAGCAGGTGATCGCGGTGGTGGTCTTCCCACGCTATGAGCCGGCGGAGATCATCGAGCTGGCCCGTAACGGAGCGCGGCTCCCCGCTGGCATCACCCGCCATATCATCCCCTACCGGGCCCTGCGCATCAACATCCCGCTGGAGATCCTGGCGGCCCCCCTCTCGCTGGAAGAGAAAAACGCCTGGCTGATGGAATGGTTCCGCCGCAAACTGGCCGGGCGGGAGATCCGCATCTATGAGGAAAGTGTGGTGATCTTCGATGAGTAAAAAAAGGCGTTGGGAAAGCTCCCCCTATCCGTAGAGGGATGCCTCCTCCAGAATTCGCAGGACCTCCTGCAGATCGGACGGCAACGGGGCCTCAAAGGTGATCGGTTCGGAACGGGAGGGCAGACGCACCGTGATCGCCCGGGCGTGGAGGAACAGTCGGGGACAGGGCAAGGGCGTTCGCCGCCCATAGACCGGATCGCCCACGATCGGATACCCGACATACGCCAGATGCACCCGAATCTGATGCGTGCGCCCGGTCTCCGGATAGACCTCCAGCCACGCGTAGCGCCCCCACCGCCCCTCATAGGTTTTCAACACCTGATACCGGGTGCGGGCGGGGCGGCCGGTGGGGACCACCGCCATCCGCTTGCGGTAACGGGGGTCCCGGGCGATCGGCGCTTCAATCACCCCCTCCCGGGGCGGATGCCCGACCACCAGCGCCTCATAGACCTTCCGCACCGTGCGTGCTTTGAACTGCGCCTGCAGGAAGTGATAGGTCCGCTCGTTCTTGGCGACCAGCAACACCCCCGATGTCTCTTTATCCAGGCGATGCACCAGCCCCGGGCGCAGGACCCCACCCACTCCCTCCAGATCCGGACAGTGAGCCAGGATGGCATGGATCAGGGTGCCCCGGGTGTGCCCGGCCCCTGGATGCACCACCATCCCTGCCGGCTTGTGGATGACCAGCACGTCTTCATCTTCATACAGGATATCCAGCGGGATGGGCTCCGGGATCAGGTCGACCGGTTCCGGAGGGGGGATCTGAACGGTGACCTGATCCCCCGGGCGGATCCGATGGGCCGGCCGCAGAACCGGCGCCCCATTGACCCATACCTGTCCGCTTTCGATCAACCGCTGAGCTGCGGAACGGGTGAGCTCGGGCAATCGCATGGCGATCATGCGATCCAGACGATCGCTGGCCTCGGCGATAAAAGTCTCCACCCGCATGGCGATCATTGCTCTACCCTGCTTTACGACGCCGGTTGGATCGACGGTGCCGATTATAGATGATATCCAGGATCTCCCGATCCTCCTTCTCCTGCTGAGCGATGAAGGCAGCGATGAATGCGCTGCGACGCTGGCGGAGCGCCATCGGGGCGACCGCCTGCAGATCCTCCAGGGTCACCACCTCCCGACCATCGGCAGCGGCATAGGCCCGTGCCGCCTCCAGCAGGGCCACCTCGGCCCGGCTGGATTCGATGCCCAGCCGGTGGATCCAGCCGATCGCCTCCTGTTCCAGCTCGGGGGGGATCGTCACCCGGGGCAGTCGCTGGCGGGCCTCCATGATCTCCGCGGCCGCTGCGGCGGTCTCACTGGCCCATTGCGCCACCAGCGCATAGGGGTTGCTTCGGAAGAGCCGTACCCGACGGTAAACCTCCAGCCGATCCTGAGGATCGCTCAGGCCGCGCACCACCACCCGCAGCCCGAAGCGATCATGGATCTGGGGCCGCAATGCGCCTTCCTCCGGATTCATGGAAGCAATCAGGATCAGGCGGGCGCGATAGGTCGCCGCCAGCGGCCCCCGCCGCACGGTATACCGGCCCAGCGCCGCCGCGTCCAGGATCGCATTCGCGATCTCCGGGTCCAGGAGGTTGACCTCATCCACATAGAGCACGTTCTGATCCGCCTGAGCCAGAAGCCCACGCCGGATCCTCACTTTGCCCTCCACCGCCGCCTGCTCATCGATCCCCCCGATCACATCTTCCAGGCGCGCGTTCAGAGGAAGCTCGATCAGGCGCATGCGATCCGGAGCGGTGATGGGCTCCCCCTGGCCCAGCTTGCGGGCGCAATCTTTACAAACCGCATGGAAGCCCAGGGTGTAAGCCGCCTCCGGCTCACAACCGTAGGGGCAGAGCGAACGCTCAACCGGTGGAAGCAGGTCCAGCAGGCCCCGAACGGCGGTCGTTTTGCCGGTCCCCCGCGCGCCCATTAACAACACACCCCCGATGGCCGGGTTGATCAGGGCCAGCACCAGCGCCAGCTTCATCTCGGTCTGGCCCACGATGGCCAGGAAGGGAAAGCGGACCGCTTCCTCCACTGGCCGGTCGACCGGAGGGCGTGCGCGGAGAACCCGGGCTGCGGGGCTCTGCTCCTCCAGCAACCGGAGCAGCATGGAGGTCCGCCGGGGCGTCTCCGGCATGGCCTCGGCGCTCAACGACGCGCGCTCAGGATCCTCTCCCATAGGTCCCGATCCTGCAACTGGAAAGGTCGATACAGGATGACCCGATCCAGCAAGCCTTCATAAACGGCCTGCACGCGCTCCCATACGGCTTCCGGCGGGGCGATGATCGCGAAGGCCTCCAGGATGTCATCCGGGACCTGAGAAGGCATCTCCTCCCAGCGTCCTCGTGCCGCGAGGGCGGAAAGCGTCTCGCCGATCGCCTCCCATCCGTGCAGCGACCACACCCGACGGTAAGAGGGCGTGGAGCCATAGAAGGCGACCTGGGCGCGGACGAATTCCCGCATCCCCTGCATCTCCGCCTCATCCCGGCCCGTGATCACAAACACACTGCCGACGATCGTGAGATCCTTCCGGCTCCGGCCGGCCTTCCGCGCCCCCGCTTCGATGGCCGGTAGCAGAACCTCCCGCAGGTAACGCGGGGTGTGGAAGGGATGGACGAAGAACCCATCCCCGACCTCCCCGGCCAGACGGGCCAGGGGCGGGTTCACCCCGGCGAGCACAATCGGGATCCGAGGATCGGGGATCGGCCCGGGGTCGAAAAAGGGCGACATCAGGGTCAGCTTAAAGAACCGCCCCCGGTAGTTCAGGCGGTTCCCCAGCTGCCAGCATGCCCAGACCGCACGGATCGCCTCGACGGTCTCCCGAAGTTTCGGAACCGGGGGATCCCACGGCATTCCGAAGCGGCGTTCGATATGCGCCTTCACCTGAGTGCCCAGGCCGAGGATCACCCGGCCCGGAGCGGCCGCGGCCAGATCCCACGCGGTGTAGGCGATGGCCGTGGGGCTGCGGGCAAAAGCGATGGCCACGCCCGTCCCCAGGGTGATCTGACGAGTGTGCTCCGCTGCCAGGGCGAGAGGAAGAAATGGATCATGGCGGGTCTCATGGGTCCAGATCCCATCGAATCCCAGTGCTTCAGCCTCGCGGGCCAGCGCAGGAACCTCCAGAAGCCGGTCGAAATGCAGATTGGCGTCGAGACGCATCGTGGAACTCCGCGACGAACCTTGTGTTTCCCAATTTTATAATGGATGGAGCTTCCGCATCCGGGCTTCCTTCGGAAGGGTGCCTTCGGCGCCTCACCAGGATACTTTTTCGCTATAGCGGCAGCGAGGGATGCGCGCCTATCTTCCCTGGTATCTGGTGATCAGTTACACCGGAGCGGCATGGGCCGCCGCCCTGGGGGTGATCCTCATACGCTGGGGCCATGTCTCCGCTTCCCGGCCGCTTCGGATCGGCGGGCTTCTGCTTCTGCTGGGAAGCGGGATCGGGTTCTTCACCGGGGTGCCTGAGATCTGGACCCCCGGACCGGCGGGCACCGAGCTCAGTGCGATGACCGGGCTCGCCATCCTGGGGGCGTGGGCGGTCTTCCGGGCCTGGCTGCGGCTTGCCCCTTCCCTTCCTGAGGAACAGAGGACCCGCCTCCAGAGGCCCCCCCTCCTCTCCCCTTCATCCGGGGAGACCGAGCAGGATGGCATCTGTGCAATCCCTTTCCCCTCGAGGGCCCGGGATCCAGGAAGGCGTGCGGGCGCTCGCTGGATCCGGTGGGGTATAGGAATCGCCGCGATCCTTGCCGTCTGGAGGTGGGACGTCCCATTGTTTTTCGCCATGAACCAGTATGCCGGACGGACTCCCGGGATAGACGTGCTGGCGCGTTTGCTGATCAACGACTATGCGGTGCCCACAGCGCTGGCGATGCTGGCCTGGGCCATGTGGCTGACCGGAGATCCAGCGCGCCAGGCGGCCGTCCTGCGGGCCATCCTGGCGGTCCCCCTGAGCGGCCTGATTCTGGAGGCGATGAACGCCCTTTACTTCCGCCCCCGTCCCTTCACCGACTATGAGGTGAACCTGTTGTTTTACCATCCCTCGGATTCCTCATTTCCCAGCAACGCCGCCACGGTGGCATGGGCGATCGCCGTGTCCCTGTGGACCGGCAATCCGAACGTGGGACGGGTGGGGATGCTGCTGGCGGCGGGGATCAGCTGGGCTCGGGTTTATGGCGGAGTGCATTACCCGCTGGATGTGATCGCGGGAGCATTGCTGGGGGCCGCGCTGAGCCTGGGCGTTGCGCGTTGCTTGCGGGAATGGAGCATAGGGGTGACGCGCCGGGTTGGACGATATCTGTCGATCCCCGAACCCCCGGGGTATTCGCCCTGATGCGATGGGAAGACCCGAAGGGCTGACAGCGCTGCGGGTCGCGGGAAGGGGAAAGGGGCAAGCTCCCCATACGGCGCGGCCCGGCCTGTATCCAGAATCCATCGGGAACGCACGCCTGACTTCCCCCAGGCCCACTTCATGAGGGCAGGAAAACTGTCACCCGCGTCCCTTTGCCAGGAGCGCTGGTGATGGAGAGCTGCCCCCCCAGCATCTCCACCCATTGACGAATGGATGTCAATCCGATGGTCTTGCGCCGCGGCGCGTTCGCCAGCGCCTCCTCCACATCGAAGCCCACGCCGTTATCTTCCACCTCCAGGCGAACCCCCTGAGGCTGGAAGGCCAGACGGACCACGGCCTGGGAGGCCTGGGCGTGGAGACGCACGTTCGTGAGGAGCTCCTGCACGATACGGAAGAGCGCGGCCTCCTGGTAAGCCGCCAGCCGGCGCTCTTCCCCGCTGATCTGCAGGGTGAGGGAGAACTTGACCTTATCCTTCAAAGCTTCCACATAGCGCCGCACGGTGGGGATCAGACCCAGGTCATCCAGGCTCATCGGGCGGATGTCAAACAGGAACTCCCGCATGCGCTGGAAGGTCTCGACGACGGCGCTTTTCAGGGCGGCGAGCTCCGCCTTTGCCCGCTCCGGG
Organism: Candidatus Thermoflexus tengchongensis; assembly: GCA_016842085.1. GTDB lineage: Bacteria > Chloroflexota > Anaerolineae > Thermoflexales > Thermoflexaceae > Thermoflexus > Thermoflexus tengchongensis. Next base: position 150,695 of record JAEVEX010000044.1, read on the forward strand.
TCCCGCTGGAAGAGCCGCTCGCAGATCTCCGCCTGCAACACCAGATTGGTCAACGCCTGGGCGGGCCCATCGTGGAGCTGCCGGACCAGCCGCTGGCGTTCCTGCTCCTGGGCTTCAAAGAGGCGGACAATCAGGCTGGACTCCAGGGCGGGGCGAGAGGTGGAGCTCTCCTCCTGAACCGTGGCCAGTATGGAGAGGATGCGATCCAGGGTTTCCCGATAACGCTGAAGCTGGGCCTCCAGGCCCTGAAATTTCTCCAGCTGCCCTCGCATCAGCCACAGCCGTTTCTGGACATCCATTGCGGATTGATAAGCCTCGATGATCTCCGCGGGCGGGATGCTCTCCGGGCGGCTTTCCATCTGCTTGATCTGATTCGTTAGATGCAGGCTGCGCTGGGCCAGCCGCTCGACATCAGCGGAGGTCTGCCGGATCAACGCCTGCAGCTCCGATAGCTGTCGTTGAACCGCCTCCTGCTCCTCACGGCAGTAATTCGCCAGGTCCTGCAGGGGTGTGGTCTGACCGGTCACGGCTTCTCCTCCGGGAGGATAGGCTCTTCAGGCAGGCGAACCCACCCGCGGCGGATCGCCAGGATCGCCGCCTGGGTCCGATCGCTCAAATCCAGTTTACGCAGGATCGCCGTCATGTGGTTCTTAACAGTCTGCTGGCTGATCCCCAACCGCTCGGCGATCGCCTTGTTGCTATATCCCAGGGCGACATATTGAAGGATCTCCCGCTCCCGCGGGGAGAGAACGGGGCCTTCGATTTCCTCCGTCACACCCACGATCTGCTGGGCCTCCGCAGCAGTCATAACCCGCGAGCCCAGGATATAGCGTCCGGAAAGCACATGGCGGATGTTCTGCAGGAGGAGATCCGGAGGCGTATCTTTGGAGCAGTAACCGTTTGCGCCGATGCGGATGGCGTGGCGCATCTGCTCCTCGCTGTCATAAGCGGTCAGAACAAGGATGGCTCCCTCAAACCCCTGGGCTCGCGCCTGTCGGATCACGTCCAGACCGTTGAGGCCCGGCAAATGGACATCCATCAGCACCAGATGGGGACTCAATCTCAGGATCATATCCAGAGCGGTCTGTCCATCCGAGGCCTCGCCGATCACCTGAAGGCCAGGCTCCAGCATCAGCGTATCCCGCACGCCCTTGCGAAACAGCGGATGGTCATCCACAATCAGCACCCGATATGTCATCGCCACGCCTCCTTTCGCTTCAGCCCGCCCAGGCCCATCCGGCCTGGTCTGGCATCCCCGGACACGCTGTGCGTTCCAAAATATTTAGAACCTCCTCCCTTCTCCCCATAGCCGGAAGGGCCACATGGGGAGAAACACACTCTTAAGGGCCAGGCCGGCCCCAGAAGCTCCGGGGAGGAGATCGATGGGCTCACCTTCGATATTCTTCAATAAAACCGCAGATTCGACAAACCAGGATTTCCGCGGGGCGAGCGCACTTCTCCCGCCGTGTTATGATTACGAACGGTGAGACGCATGCCGGTGTTACTCCCCGAGACGGGAGTCACAGCGAAACGCCATGGACCTCCTGATTCGAACGAGCGCCGTGCTGGTGATCCTGTTTGGAGGGCCCGCCCTGGCTCTGTGGGCGCGGGCCCGATGGAGGCGGCCGGCGGCCTGGCTGGGGGTCGGTGCCCTGACGTTCACGGGGGCACAGGCCCTGCGATGGCCCCTGCTGGCCGGGCTGACCGTGCTGTTTCAGCGCGGATGGCTTCCCCCACCTTCTGACCCGCTCCTCCTGAATCTGGCGGTCCTCAGCGTTTCCGCCGGCCTCTTTGAGGAGACCGCTCGCTGGCTGGGAATGCGCTGGGCTCATCGCCGCCAGATGCGCGTCGGGGAGAGCCTGGAAGATACGGATATCCTGGTGCTGGGCCTCGCCCATGGTGGCACGGAAGCCTTCTGGTTAGGGCTGCTGGGATGGATCCAGCTGATCGTCATGCGGCTGATGCAGGAAGGTGTGCTTCCGATCCCCTCCGGGGCGGAAGACACGGTCACGACCTACTGGGCGACGCCCGCCTGGATCCCATGGGTGGGCGTGCTGGAGCGAGGAATGGCCATCATCATCCATATCGGCCTTGCTTTCCTGATCGCGCGGGGGGTTCGCCGGCGACAACCTGCCTGGTGGTGTGCCGCCGTGCTCCTTCACGCGCTGGTGAATGGAACCGCCGGCTATGTCATGGCCCGCTGGGGGATGTGGGGGGCCGAAGGCGTTGTCACCCTCTCGGCGCTGGCAAGCGGGCTGATGATTCTACGGGCGAGGCACTTCTTCTCCGGCACGCCATCCCCCGTGCGATAATAACCGATGGTGCGAGGACGTGGTCCGGCGATGAATTTCAGATACCGATTGTCTGGATCACGGAGAGAGCGGATGGCCCTTCCTTCCCGCGGCCTATTGAGCGATGACAAGGGGAAAATCACCGGAGCGCCAGAGGACCTGCCATGCTCCCCTCGGGCCCTCAAATGTCTTTGGGAGTCGCCTGCATGCGCTTCGACACACCCTCTCCCCTGTATGAGGCCATAGGACTGGTCCCGGGATCGGTGATCGCCTTCATCGGAGCAGGCGGAAAGACGACCGCGGCCTGGCGGCTGCTCCACGAGCTCGGGCAGCCCGGGGCTCCAGCGATATGGACGACAACGACGCATATCGTCGAGCCGATCCTTCCAGAGGGGACGGGGTTGCTGCTCACCGAGGACCCCATCCCCGGGATGCTCCGGCCCCTCCTCCAGCGGCTTCCTCGCTGGATCCTTGGCGCCCGGCGGGCCGAGGCGTTGCCGGAGCCTCCAGATGGACCTTACCGGGCCCACCCGTGGAAACTGAAGGGGCTGCCGCCTGGACAACTGGACCGCCTGATCCCGAGGATGCCAGAGGCCTCGTGGCTGATCGAGGCGGATGGCGCGCGCCGCATGCTCCTGAAATGGCCTGCTGCCCATGAGCCCGCCCTTCCCGAGGAGATCGACGCGGTGGCCGTGGTGGCCAGCCTGGAAGCTCTGGGACGCCCGATTGGCGCCGTGACGCACCGGGCCAGGCAGGCGATCGCTTACCTGGGGGGTGACCTGAACGACCCGGTCACTCCGGAATGGATCGCCGCGTTAATCCGCCACCCTCAGGGTGGGCAAAAAGGGATCCCGCCGGGGGCGCGCCGCCTCCTGCTGCTCACCCGGGAGCGAACCTGGGATCCTCAGGCTTTCGAAGCGGTGTGCGCGGCGCTGGGCGATTCCCCCTTCGAACACATCGTGGCCCTGGTGGGCGGCGAGCCGATGGCCCGTGTGGATTCCCCGCGGGCTCCAGTGGCAGGAATCGTGCTGGCCGCCGGCGAGGGACGACGGTTCGGTGGGCCCAAGGCCCTGGCCGACTGGCACGGCCGCCCGCTGGTACGCCATGTGGTCGCGCTGGCCCAGCGAGCCGGTCTGGACCCGGTGATCGTGGTGGTGGGGGCCCAGGCGGGCCAGGTGCGGAAGGCGCTGATCGGGATGCCCGTGCGCGTGGTGGAAAACCCCGCCTGGCCGGAGGGGATGAGTCGCTCCATCCAGGCCGGCCTGCAGGCCCTTCCCCCTGAGGTGGAAGCGTTTGTGCTCCTTCAGGTAGACCAGCCTGTGGTGCGCCCGCGCTGGCTGCGCCAGCTGATCGAGGTCCACCGGGCGACCGCTCAGCCGATGGTCATCGGCACGGTGGATGGAGATCCGCGTCCGCCCGCGCTGTTCGCCCGACCGCTGTTCCCCGCGCTGCTAAGGCTCCAGGGGGATCAGGGCGGACGCCCGCTGATCCAGGCCTTTCCGGAAGCCATCGCACGGATCCCGGTGCCGGATCCGACGTGGGTGATGGATTTTGACACCCCGGAGGACTATCAGCGGCTATCCGAGCAGTGAAAGCTCGCATCCCATCGCCTGCATCTGGAAAGCCGCTTCATTTGGAGCGATCATCCATGGAAGAACTTCGCCGCCTTCGCCATCTGATCATCGATATGGACGGCGTGCTGTGGCGGGGGAAGCGGCCGATGGAAGGCCTCACGGATTTCTTCGCTTTCCTGCGGCGCCATGAGATCCGCTTTGTCCTGGCCACGAACAACGCCAGCCGCTCCCGGATGGATTACGTGGAGCAGCTCGCGCGATTCGGGGTGACCGTGCGCCCCGAGGAGGTGTTGCCTTCCTGCGATGCCACAGCTTTCTACCTTCAGCAGATCGCCCCCGCCGGCGCCCGGGTGCTGGTGGTGGGGGAACAGGCTCTGCGTGTCGCCCTGATCGAAGCCGGCTTTCAGGTGATCGATGAGGAGGATGTGGATTTCGTCGTGGTTGGCCTGGATTGGGGCCTCACTTACGCCAAGCTGGCCCGGGCCGCCCGCGCGATCTGGAAGGGCGCCCGCTTCATCGGGACCAATCCGGATCCGGTATGGCCGGGAGAAGACGGCCTGTATCCGGGCAATGGAGCGACCCTGGCCTTCCTGGAACGGGCCACCGGGGTCTCTCCGATTGTGGTCGGCAAGCCGGAACCGCTGATGTTCCAGATCGCGATGCAACGGATGGGCGCTGTTCCCGAGACCACGGCGGTGATCGGCGATCAGCTGCCCACCGATATCCTGGGTGGGAAGCGGGCCGGCCTCTTCACCATTCTCGTGCTCTCCGGGGCCACCACCCCATCGATGCTGGCCGAAAGCCCGGTGCAGCCTGACCTGGTCTTCGCCGATATCCGGGCGCTCACAACAGCCTGGGAAGCGACGCTCGCCGCGCCCGGTTCAAGGGGATGCCATCAAAGCCCTGGGTGATCGCATCGATCGGCCCGGACACCGACCGTTGTTACCCGCCGTGGTATTACCCCATGGCCTTTAGGATGTCAGAAGATAAAGCTCCAGCATTCTCCCATGGGCGACGGGAAAAGGAAAAGCAGGAAAAGCGGGGGATCCAGATTTACCATCGGGGACTTTCACCATGAATGAGATCCAGCCCCAAACAGCGCCTACCGGAGTGGGCGAAAGCGCACCTTGTTGGACTCCAGGACAACGGCGAAGACAATCTCTTCCTGGGCCAGATAGTCCGCAGCGAAGGCAACCGCTGCGTATATGTCCTCGGGGGTGAGGTGTGGATGATCAGCGAGAATCTCCTCGATGGTCATCCCGCCGGCCAGCTTCCGAAGGATATGTTCCACCGTAATACGGGTGCCTTTGATGACCGGCTTCCCAAACATGATTGCCGGATTCATCTCTATACGATTATGAATCATTCATCCACCTCCCCATCGCATGATACGTTGGGTCACACTATCTTAAGATATTTTATTTCTTTCCCAAGCGCTCAGGCAAGTTGCTCATGTCGGGAAACGGTTTCTCAAGCCCCCGTAACCATAAGGGGTTTCGGATCATCCCTCTGGGAGGAGATGCACAGGGTGACGACTCGCGATCCAGGGATGATGGAAGTGAAAGGAGTGGGAAAAGACCGGGTGGTAGACCCGGGTTTACCATCGAGGGCATCCGCCGTGGGGCGGAGAGGACTCTGGAGAGAGAATGGGTCCGTCTTGCAGGTATAATTCCGGGGACGAATGCCCCAGCGGATCACGCCGGAACATGCCCGCCAACCATGCATCGACAGATCCTTTCTGAAACCTGGTGGTTTCGTCCAGTAGGGGCAGCGGAGTGGCTGCCGGGGCGGGTGCCCGGCAGTGTCCATCTGGATCTGCTCTCCCTGGGCCGGATTCCGGATCCCTTCCTGGGAGATCGCCTCTCCCGCGTCGCCTGGGTCGCCGAGACCGATTGGGAATACCGGTGCGACTTCCAGCCCGATGCCGCTCTGGCCCGGACAGAGCGGGTGGAGCTGGTTTGCGCGGGCCTGGACACCCTGGCCGAGGTCTTCCTGAACGGGGAACGCCTGGGTGAGACCCGCAATATGTTCCGCTCGTATCGCTGGGAGGTCGGGGCGCTTCTCCGGCCCGGCGTGAACACGCTGATGATCCGCCTGCGCTCGCCCCTCGCCTTCGTCCGCACGCAGCATCGCCGTCGTCCGCTCCCCGGCTTCGGGCATCGTGGGATCGCCCACCTGCGCAAAGCACCCGCCCATTTCGGGTGGGATTGGGGACCGGAGCTCCCTACCCTGGGGATCTGGCAGGCGGTCGCCCTGGAGGGTTTTTCCGTCGCCCGCATCGAGGACCTGCACATCCGTCAGCATCACGCCGGCGGACGCGTGAGCCTGATCCTGCGAGCCCGCGTGGATCGATGGCAGGAGCTCCCCCTCTCGCTCCGGATCGCCCTGGTGGACCCGGAGGGCGACGTGGCCCGCTGGGAGTTCCCTTTGCGAGAAGAGGAGCTCACCATCGAAATCCCCATCGAGCGCCCTTGCCTGTGGTGGCCCAGCGGGCTGGGAGCGCAGCCGCTCTATCGGCTGGAAGCCGGGTTGTGGGCCGGGGATCGCCTCCTGGATCTCCGGCGCGAGATCCTCGGGCTGCGCACCCTCACGCTTCACCGGGAGCGGGACCACTGGGGAGAGTCCTTTGTCTTCGTAATTAACGACATCCCCATCTGGGCCAAAGGGGCCAACCTCGTCCCCCCGGACGCCCGGAGCCCATGGGTGGAAGAGGAAACGCTGGTCCATCTGGTCCGAAGCGCCGCCGCGGCCGGGATGAACATGCTGCGGGTCTGGGGCGGCGGGGGCTATGGGGATGAGCGGTTTTATGCGCTGTGCGATCGCTACGGGATCCTGGTCTGGCAGGACTTCCCCTTCGCCTGCATGCTCTATCCGCTGGATGAGCCGGGGTTCCTGGAGGAGGCCCAGGCGGAGGTTCGGGAGAACGTCCGGCGCCTGCGGCATCACCCTTCCCTGGCCCTCTGGTGCGGCAACAATGAGATCGAGATGCTCTGGCCTCTCTGGCGGTGGCAATGGAAAGGACGTCCCAGGGCATTGGCTCACCTTTCCACTGTTCATGAGCGCTTCTTCTACGAGCTGCTTCCCGAATGGGTGCGCGCGGAGGATCCCGACCGTCCCTACTGGCCGGGCTCTCCGTCCTCCGGGATTTTCCGCCGGGGGACGAACGAGGATCGTCGCGGAGATGTCCATCTCTGGGATGTCTGGCATGGGTGGGCCCCGACGGGAGCTTATCAGAGGCGCATCCCCCGCTTCATCAGCGAGTTCGGCCTTCAATCTCTCCCCCCGCCCCGCACGCTGATCGCGTTCGGCCCGCCGGGCGAATGGGACTTGAAGCGGCCGGCCCTGCGTCGCCGACAGCGTTCCCCCGGCGGCAACGAGCGGCTGCTCTACTACCTGATGGAGCGCTTTCGGATCCCAGGGGATTTCAGGGATCTGGCCTGGCTGACCCAGGTGGCCCAGGCGGAAGCGATCGGGCAGGCGGTGGAACACTGGCGCCGTCATCGGGAGCGGTGCGGCGGCGTCCTCTACTGGCAGCTCAACGACGCCTGGCCCGCCATTTCATGGTCCGGCATGGACGTTTACGGCCGCTGGAAGGCTCTGCATTACGCCGCCCGCCGTTTCTTCGCTCCTGTCGCCCTTTCCCTCGATGTCCAGGGCACCCGGGTGAAGCTCTTCCTCCTCAACGACACCGTCCAGCCCTGGCGGGGTCAGATTCGCTGGTCCCTGGAGACTTTCTTCGGGGAGGTTCTCCATGCTGGGGAAGAGGCAGTGGAGGCACCACCCCTGCGGGTCACTTCAGTGGGGACCGTGGAGGCAGGCCCTTTCCTCCGCCGGTATGGACGGGCGCTGGCCTTCGTAGCGGAGATGTGGGAAGATACCCGGCTGCGAGCGCTCCGGGTGGCCCTGTTCGCGCCGGAGAAGGATCTCGCCTTTCCAGATCCTGGCCTCACGGTCGAGGTGCTCGATCGCGGGGGCGAACTGGAGATCCTCCTGCAGGCCCGGGCCCTGGCGCGCTTCGTTACCCTGGAGCTGCCTGGCGCGGATATCATCTTCAGCGACAATTTCTTCGATCTTCCCGCCGGGCGCACCGTCTCCATCCAGGCTCCCATCCCTCCTGGCTGGACCCCCGGGATTTGCCGCCGGGCGCTGCGCGTGCGCACCCTGGCGGATCTTTCCCAAAGCCCGCTATGGAGGGATCGCTGGCTTCACCTCCGGAGGCGGCTCTCCCCGCGCGCCCTCCTGGAACGGATCCTCTATCTTTTTCTGTGACGATCTATCCAGGCCGTCCAGCGGGAACGCAGACAGATGCCTCTTCACGGAGGCGCTGCCTGCGGATCGCAGATGGGGACCTACGCGAAGATCGATCCCAGCTCCAGCACGAAGCCCGGGAGCTCCGGGTCCAGGGCGATCTCCTCCACCCCCTCATACCGCTCCACCCGGCCCCCCGGCCGATACACCTCCACCGCCCGCGCATAGGGATCGATCAGCACCCCCAGCCGCGCCCCGTTCGCCAGATACACCCCCATCTTCTCCCGCAGCTCCCCCACCCCCTGGGAGGCCGACCGCACCTCAAACACCACCTCCGGGCAGAACGGCCCGAAGCCCTCGCGCTCCTCCGGGCTCAGCGCCTCCCACCGCTCCCGGGATACCCACGAGGCATCCGGAGAAAACAGCGAGCCATCCGGAAGCCGAAAACCCGTCGAAGAATCAAACACCACCCCCAGTCGGGTTCGGCGATTCCACTCCCGAAGCTGCCCGAAAACCTCCCCGCTGCGCCGTCCGCTTTCCAGGCCTGTGGGGGTCACGATCAGCCTCCCGTCGGCGGTGCGCTCGAACTGATAGCCCGGGTTCCGCTCCGAGAGCTCCCGCAGCTCCTCATCCGTCACCCGATGCAGCAGGTCCAGCCGGATCCCCATCCCCCACCTCCTATGCGAACACCGGCCCCAGCTCCAGCACGAAGCCCGGGAGCTCCGGGTCCAGGGCGATCTCCTCCACCCCCTCATACCGCTCCACCCGGCCCCCCGGCCGATACACCTCCACCGCCCGCGCATAGGGATCGATCAGCACCCCCAGCCGCGCCCCGTTCGCCAGATACACCCCCATCTTCTCCCGCAGCTCCCCCACCCCCTGGGAGGCCGACCGCACCTCAAACACCACCTCCGGGCAGAACGGCCCGAAGCCCTCGCGCTCCTCCGGGCTCAGCGCCTCCCACCGCTCCCGGGATACCCACGAGGCATCCGGAGAAAACAGCGAGCCATCCGGAAGCCGAAAACCCGTCGAAGAATCAAACACCACCCCCAGTCGGGTTCGGCGATTCCACTCCCGAAGCTGCCCGAAAACCTCCCCGCTGCGCCGTCCGCTTTCCAGGCCTGTGGGGGTCACGATCAGCCTCCCGTCGGCGGTGCGCTCGAACTGATAGCCCGGGTTCCGCTCCGAGAGCTCCCGCAGCTCCTCATCCGTCACCCGATGCAGCAGGTCCAGCCGGATCCCCATCCCCGCCTCCCCCGAATCCGGGATCTCCTGAGGATCATTATACGGGAGAATCGACGGGCGAGTGGCAAAACAACTCCCGGCCTGCATAGATGCGGGATCCACTGCGGGGATTCCCCGCTGGCAGCATCCCGCCCTGAAATCCCGGTGAGCAGGCTCTTCCTGGGCTACAATATCAGAGGACGCGAGAAAGCGATGGAACGCAATCGACCCGGTTCAAAGCTGTGGAGGTAAATCCCGGATGAGCGTGCGAGTTCGCTTCGCCCCAAGCCCGACCGGGTTCCTTCATGTGGGCGGAGCCCGGACGGCGCTGTTCAACTGGCTCTTCGCTCGTCACCACGGCGGGCAGTTCGTCCTGCGGATCGAGGACACGGATCGCAAGCGGCTCGTCCCTGGTGCGCTGGAGGACATCCTGGAGTCTCTCCGCTGGCTGGGCCTGGACTGGGATGAGGGGCCCGATGTCGGAGGACCTTACGGCCCTTATATCCAGTCCCAGCGGCTGGAGATCTACCAGGAGCATGCCCATCGCCTGGTTGCGATGGGCCACGCTTACTATTGCTTCTGCTCTGAGGAGCGCCTGGAGCGGCTGCGCCGCGAACAGGAGGCCCGCAAACAGCCCACCGGTTATGATCGATTCTGTCGTTACAACGTCCCGCCCGAGGAGGCCCAGCGTCGTATCGCCGCCGGAGAGCCTTACGTGATCCGCCTGAAGGTCCCCCTGGAGGGGACCACCACCTTTCACGACCTGGTGCACGGTGAGATCTCGGTGCAGAACCGGACGCAGGATGACTTCGTGCTGTTGAAGTCAGACGGTTACCCGACCTATCATCTGGCCAATGTGGTGGACGATCATCTCATGCGCATCACGCATGTGATGCGGGCGGATGAGTGGATCCCCAGCACTCCCCGGCATATCCTGCTCTATCGGGCCTTCGGCTGGGAGCCTCCGCAGTTCGCTCATCTGCCCATCATCCTGAGCCCAACCGGCAAGGGGAAGATGAGCAAGCGGGTGCTGCAGGAACAGGGGCGCTGGGAGACGGCGGTCTTCGTTCGGGATTTCCGGGAGGAAGGCTATCTGCCGGAGGCCCTGGTGAATTTCCTGGCGCTGACCGGCTGGGCTTACGATGATAAGACCGAGCTGTTCACAGTAGAGGAGCTGATCGAGAAGTTCGACATCTCCGGCATCAACCCCAAGCCGGCAGCTTTCAACTACGATAAGCTCGAGTGGATGAACGGCGTTTACATCCGCCGCCTGACCGCGGAGGCGCTGGCGGATCGCTTGCGGCCCTACCTGGAGGCCCTGGGTCTGCGTCCGGACTCGGAGACGCTCCGCCGGGCCATCCCCCTGATCCAGGAGCGCATCAAGACCCTGCGGGAGGGGGCGGAGATGCTGGAGTTCCTCTGGCGGGAGGAGGTCTCGCCCGCGCTGGAGGATCTCGTGCCGAAGGGGAGCACCCCGGAGCAGGTCCGCCTATGGCTGGTGGAGGCCTCCCAGGCGCTGGAGCAGCTCCCTGAGTTTACTCACGAAGCCATCGAGGCCGCGCTGCGAGGGCTGGCGGACCGCCTGGGGGTGAAGGCCGGCACGCTGTTTATGGCGGTCCGGGTGGCGGTGACCGGCCGGCGGGTCACTCCACCGCTCTTCGAGTCCATCGCCCTGCTGGGCCGCCCGCGGACGCTGGCTCGTCTGGAAGGGGCGATCCGCCTGCTGGAACGGGTTCCTTCGTCCATGAGCTCGAAAGATCCAGAATGAATCCGGTTTGCCGATCATCATCGGGCATACCTGAAGAGGTGACGGCCGTTGAAATCCCGTTCCTTCGCTCTGCAATTGCTGACCCTCGCCGGGACGCCGGTCCGGGTCCACTGGAGCCTGGTTGCGTTGCTGGGCATCGCTACCGTGGGCGCGGGCGTCCTGGGGGGATGGCGGGAAGCCCTTCGCCAGGGGTTCTGGTGGGGTCTCCTGTTCGGCCTCGTGCTGTTGCATGAGATCGGCCATCTGGTGGTCGCTCGCCTGCTCCGCGTCCCCGTGTCCTCGATCCTCCTGTGGCCGCTGGGAGGGTTCACGGCCGTGCAGTTGCCGGCAGGCCGTTTCGGCGCGGAGTTCGCCATCGCCCTGGCCGGCCCGGCGGTGAACCTCCTGATCGCCATGGGCCTCAGCGCGATGGGCATCGGCGGGGGTTCCCTAAGGAGCCCGGGGGATCGCTGGGGGTTCTGGTCCACCCTGTGGCTGTTCAATCTCCTCCTGGGGGTTTTCAATCTGCTGCCGGTGTTCCCGCTGGACGGCGGGCGGATCATGCGCAGCCTGCTGGCCATGGGGTTCGGTGAGGGGCGAGGAACCCGACTGGCCCTGCGGGTGGGCCAGGCCGGCGCGATGGGCATCGGCGGCCTGGCGGTCTGGCAATTCATGCATCGAGATCCCGGAGGGCTGGTGACGATGACCGTGGCGATGTGGTTGTTCGGCCAGACGCTGCAGGAAGCGCGCCTGCTTCGCCGCCACGAGCACCTCCAGCGGATCCCGGTGGCTCCCTATCCGCAGCCGATCCTGATCGCTATCAACGATCGCGTTGCCCTTCCGGCAGCCCGTCGTTTGCTGGCCCACAGCGGGCAGCCGCTCCTTCCTGTGGAATCCGCCGGTCAGTGGACGGAGGGCCTCTTCCTGGATCCGGGGGGGATCCGAAGGCGGACGCTCCGGATCGTGGATGGGGAGAGCTCCATCGCCGCCGCCTGGTCCTGCCTGGCCCGGAGCGAAGAGCCCGGCCTGCTGGTGATCCGCAGCGGCCGACCTATCGGCTGGCTCGCCCGGGAGCAGGTGGAAGCTCTCCTTCAGGACAGCCCATAGGAGCGGATTCCCTCGCTCTCCGCCGAAGTCGCAGGAAGGGTGGAAAGCGGAAACAGAAAGAAGACGCGGCGCGATGAAACGGATCCTCCGATGGGTTTATCGAGCGAAATATCGCCTCCTGGGCCGGCGGATGGGACAGCCGGAGGCCCCGCCGACCCTCGAGCGGGGCCTGGTGCTGATCCAGATCGATGGGCTCTCCTTCCTTCATTTGCAGCGTGCCCTGCAGGAGGGCCGGATGCCTTATCTGGCCCGCCAGATCCGCAAGGGGCGCTTTCAGGTTGCGCCATGGTTCGCCGGTTTCCCCACCACCACCCCGGTGGTGACCGCCGCGCTGCTCTACGGCCAGCTGGATGCGATCCCGGGGTTCCGCTGGTATGAGCGGATGCGAAAGGAGCCGGTGGTGATGAAGCGCCCGGCCCACGTCCGACGGGTCGCCGCGCGATTGCGGTCTGGCGGGAGGCCGGGGTTGCTCCAGGGCGGCGCCTGCTACGCCAGCATGTTTGATGGGGGGGCCGAGCGCACCGTTTTCACCCTGAGCACCATGGGCCTGCCCGGGCTGCTGAGCGGCGTGCAGGGGCTGGGCCTTTTCCTCATGGTGCTGCTGAACCCGGGCCGGATCTGGCGGATCCTCCGGATGGTGGCCCGGGACATCCTGGATGAACTCTGGTATGGCCTTCGATCCTGGGAGGCATGGCGGCGTTTCCTGCGCGATCCGACGGGGCTATTTCGGACCGCGTTTCTGGCCCTGGGGAGCGCCCTGCTCCACGAGCTGTTAACCTTCAGCCTCAGCATGGACATCCATCGGGGGATCTCCCCCCTCTATGCGATTTACGTCCTGTATGATGAGGCCGCGCATCGGTATGGCCCGGACCATCCGGTGGCCTTCCGGGCCCTGCGCCGGCTGGACGCCTATCTGCGGGAGATCGATCGGATGGCCGGGTTCGCCCGGCGTCCCTACGATCTTTACATCTTCTCCGATCACGGCATGACCCCTTCGGAGCCCTTCGCCCGACGTTTCGGGCAAAGCCTGGGAGATTTCGTCCGGGAGCATATGGCTCAGCCGGTGACCCTGGATGAGACCGTGGAACCGGACGATCGGCGCTGGCGGTCGTGGCGCTACCTGATGGCGGAGATGCGCGGCCTGGAGCGAACCCTCTCCCCCCGCGGCGCTCAGGTGGTCCGGGCGGCCCGGGCCTATGTGCAGCGGCAGGCCCCGCGTTCCCATGAAGGGGGAAGCGGCCTCCCCGGGCATCGGGCGGATGTCGTGGTTCGGGCCTCCGGACCTCTCGCCCATCTCTACATCACGGCCGCCTCGCACCCCCTGGCGTTGAGCGAGATCGCCGTTCAGTGGCCACACCTGCTGGATGCTCTGATTGAGCATCCGGGGATTGGCCTGGTTATCGGGCGGGAAGGCGAAGCGGTGTTTCTGATGGGCCGTCAGGGGGCTCGCGTCGTCCACGCCGATGGCCGGTCTTCCATCTATGGCCAGGATCCCCTGATGGATCCAGAACGCATGGCGCGGGAGGGACGCTGGCTGGATGGGGAGCGAACGGCCCAGGAGCTGGCCCGTCTGGCCCGGTTGCCCGATAGCGGGGATCTCATCCTCCTGGGGGCCTGGGATGGCCAGATGGTGATTACATTCGAAGATCAGCGCGGAACACACGGAGGACTGGGTGGGGCTCAGGAGGTCGCCTTCCTGGTTTTCCCCTCGGATCGATCGCTGCGCCCTCAGCGATGGCGCGATGCCCGGGATTTTCACGCTTACCTGAGCGAAACGTATCAGAGGACGCCGGCGCTGCATTCTCTGCGGGATTGAGGAGGAGCTCGCATGAAAAGATCGGCGGTGATCCTTCTAACGCTCATCGCGGTGGCTTGCACGCCCTCCCCGGCGCTCACGCCGACCCTTTCGCCACCCGCTCCCGCAACGCCGACCCCGGGACTGGCGGCCCGCGTGAACGGTGTGCCGATTTTTCTCCCGGAGTTCGAGAAGCGGGTGGCCGCATATGAGCGCGAGTGGATCCGCAACGGTCTGGATCCCCAATCTGAGGAGGGGCGACAGCGCCTGGCCCAGCTTCCCCGCCAGATCCTGGAGGGGATGATCGAGGAGATCCTGATCCAGCAGCATGCTGCGGCGCTGGGGATCACCGTAGCCCCGGAAGAGCTCGAGGCGACCATGGCCCAGTTAATCGCGGAAAGCGGGGGGGTCGAATCGTTCCGCCAGCGCCTGGCATCCCTGGGGATGACGGAGGAGGAATTCCGACGCAATCAGGAAGCGGCCATCCTGGCCCAGAAAGTTTTCGAGCGCCTGACCGCCGATATCCCGGCGGCGGCCGAGCAGGTTCACGCCCGGCATATTCAGGTGGCCCGGGAAGAGACCGCCCGTCAGCTGCTGGCCCGCCTGCAACAGGGGGAAGATTTCATCGCGCTGGCCCGACAGTATTCGGAGAACGCAGCCACCCGGGAGATGGGAGGCGATCTGGGATGGTTCGCTCGGGGAACCCTGGCGGTCCCGGAGCTGGAGGAGGCGGCCTTTTCCACTCCTCCCGGCCAGGTTACCCTGGTGAAAACCTCCCAGGGTTACCATTTACTTCTGGTGGTGGAGAAGGACCCGGCCCGGCCGCTTTCGGAGGACCAGAAAGATCTGCTCCGCCAGAGGCGGATCCGGGAACAGCTTCAAACCTGGCGAGCAGAAGCCCGGGTGGAGATCTTCATCCCCCTTTCCCCCTGAGGGATCCTTAGCCTTTCGCTGGGAAATCCAGGCGACTGAGGGCATGCCGTTCCCGGGCATGCCCTTTTTGTCCGGATTGGCGCAACCGGGAGGCGCGGATGGGGACGCTGTATGTGGTGGGCACGCCCATCGGCAATCTGGAGGATATCACGCTGCGAGCCCTGCGGGTGCTGCGGGAATGCGCCCTGATCGCCGCAGAGGACACGCGCCGGACCCGTATCCTGCTGGAGCATTACGGGATCCACACCCCGATGATCAGCTATTTCGAACACAATGAGCCGGTTCGCATCCCCCAGATCCTGGAAGCCCTGACCCGGGGCGATGTGGCGCTGGTTTCGGAGGCCGGGATGCCCGGTCTTTCGGATCCGGGCTACGCCCTGATCCGGGCCGCGCTGGATCAGGGGTTCCCGGTGGTGCCTATCCCCGGGCCTTCCGCCCCGGTGACGGCTCTGGTGGTCTCGGGGCTCCCGGCGGATCGTTTTGTCTTCCTTGGCTTTCTGCCGCGCAAGCCCGGGGAGCGACGGCGGTTGCTCGGGGAAGTCGCCGCCCTTCCCTGGACCCTGGTGGCCTTTGAGGCGCCTCATCGCCTCCGCGAGTCCCTTCAGGATATCCTGGAGGTCCTGGGGGATCGCCCCATGGCGGCGGCCCGCGAGCTGACCAAGCTCCATGAGGAAATCCGCCGGGGCACCGTGCGGGAGATCCTGGACCACTTCACCCGGGTGGAGCCCCGGGGGGAGTTCACCCTGGTCATCGCTGGGGCGCCCGAGGAGACCACACGCTGGGAGGAAGAGGAGGTGCGGAGCCGCCTTCAGGAGCTGCTCGCCGCCGGGATGTCCCCGGCACAGGCGGCCCGGGAGCTCGCACGGGTCTCCGGATGGCCGCGCCCGGTCATCTATCGGATGGCGCTGGCCCTGCGAGGGGGATGAGATGAGGCTTACACCGTCTGGTCTTCATCCCTTCCCCGCCCCGTTGCGCGGCGCAGCGCCGAGCCGCACAGGGAGTTTTCTCCGATGACGCTCTCGTCTCCGGCATCGTGGCGGATGATCCGATTGCTGATGATCTCCGAGATCCTCTGGGCCCTGGGGGAGGGGCTTTTCTTTTATCTGATCCCGGTATATGTGCAGGAACTGGGGGCCACCCCGACCCAGATCGGGATCGCCCTGGGGATCGGGGAGTTGATCCTGACTGCGATCTACCTTCCGGTGGGCTGGGTGACGGATCGCCTCCCCCATAAGCCGCTGATGCTGGGCGGATGGCTCGCCGGGCTGATTGGGGTCCTGACGATGGCCGGGGCGGCCGACTGGCGCACGTTCATCCCGGGCCTGACGCTCTATCTGGTGTCGGGCTACTGTCTTCCCATCATTCACGCGTATGTGGCCCGCATGGCCGGCCCGATCCCGCTGGAGCGCGTGTTCCCGCTGCTGAGCGCCAGCTACGCGCTGGGCGGCGTTCTGACGCCTGCCCTGGGCGGGTGGATGGCCCAGCAGTGGGGAATGCGCCGGGTGCTCTTTTTGAGCGCCGCCCTGTTTTCCCTCTCTACCCTCGCCGCCATACGCCTTCCCGCAGACCCGCCCCCTCAGCGTCCCAGCCATCAAAGCCCGGTGGAGTTCTGGCGGGGGATCCCCTGGCCCTTCGGCCTGGCCCTGTTAACGCTCTTCACCGTTGGCCAGCTGGGGCTGGTCCTGTTGCCGAATTTTCTGCAGCAACGGGGCGGATGGACCAAGGCCCATCTGGGCTTCTTCGCATCGCTCCAGGCGATCGGAACGATCGTGCTGGGCCCCGTGCTGGGCCGATGGGATGAAGGGCGAGCGCGGCCCCTGTGGTTGCTGAGCGCGTGGGGGCTGGGCTGGATCGCTTTCATGCTCCTCCAGATCGGGTTCTCGTATCTTCCCGTCGTGGGCGGGGCGATGTTCCTGCTGGGGGGCCTTTACGCTGGTTATTCCCTGGCCGCGGCCCGCATCCTGCGTCTGGCCCCTTCGGAGGCTCGGGCCACATCCTCCGCCATGGTCCACACGGCGCGCAGCCTGGCCCTGACCCTGGCCGCTCCACTGGCCGGGCTCCTGTTTGCGATGGAACCCGCCCGGCCGTTGCAAGCGGCCGGGTTGGCGCTTCCCCTGGCGATGGGCGCTGTCTTCTGGACGGGGACGCTGGCCCGGCGGAAGGAGACCGCTTCGCCTGGATGGACTTTGGAGGAGAGCGGGCCTCGCCTATAATACAGGCGCAGTGGTTTCCGCCGCCCGTCCTCCCTCGAAACCTCACACGGAAGGAGGCGAACGTGAAGGAACTCCTGGAGCGGGCCTTGAACGCCGCGCAGCTGAAAGGCGCCACCTATGCGGATGTCCGCCTGGTCCACCGCATCGAGCAATCCCTGCTGGTCCGCAACGGCGTGGTCCAGGGCATCAGCCAGATCGAGGACATGGGCTTTGGGGTTCGGGTGATCGCGGACGGCGCATGGGGGTTCGCCTCCAGCGCCCGGCTGACGCTGGAGGAAGCCGAGCGGATCGCCGGGCGGGCCGTTCAGATCGCGAAGGCCAGCGCCCTCTTCAAGAAAGAAGATGTGGACATCGGCCCGCCGGTGATCCAGCGGGGGACCTATCAGACGCCGGTGCAGATCGATCCCTTCACCGTCCCCCTGGAGAAGAAGCTGGAGGTCCTGATGGCCGCCGACGCGGCGATGCGGGCGGTGAAGGGGATCGCCGCCACGGAGGCGGAGATGGTGTTCCTCCGTGAGCGCAAGATCTTCGCCAGCACGGAGGGATCGTGGATCGAGCAGGAGATCATCGAATCGGGCTGCGGCATCGAGGCCCTCGCGGTGGGGCCCGATGAGGTCCAGCGCCGATCCTATCCGAACTCCGTGGGCCGCCATCAGATGACCCGGGGATGGGAGTTTATTGAGGAATGCGACCTGCCGGGCCACGCGCCGCGCATCGCGGAGGAAGCGGTCGCGCTGCTGACCGCCGATCCATGCCCCGACACCGTGACCACGGTGATCCTGGGAGGCTCTCAGGTGGCCCTGCAGATCCATGAGTCATGCGGGCATCCCATCGAGCTGGATCGCGTTTTCGGGACGGAGGCGGCTTATGCCGGAACCTCCTTCCTGACCCCGGAGAAACTGGGGACCTTTCGCTACGGCTCAGAGGTGGTGAACATCACGGCGGACGCCACGTTGCCCGGCGGCCTGGGGACCTTTGGATGGGATGATGAGGGGGTGCCCGCCCAGCGGGTGGACATCGTGAAGGAGGGCCTTTTCGTCGGTTATATGACTTCCCGGGAGACCGCCCGGCAGCTGTTGAAACTTCTGGGCCCTTCCCCTTATGTGACCGGCCTCTCGAACGGAACCATGCGGGCCTCCGGTTGGAACCGCATCCCCCTGATCCGCATGACGAACGTGAACCTGCTTCCGGGGACATGGCGCCTGGAGGATCTGATCGCAGACACCGAGGAAGGGATCTTTATGGACACCAATCGCTCCTGGAGCATCGACGACAAGCGATTGAATTTCCAGTTCGGTTGCGAGATCGCCTGGGAGATCAAAGGGGGGAAACTGACCCGTATGCTGAAGAACCCGATTTACACGGGGATCACGCCGGAGTTCTGGCGCTCCTGCGATGCGGTGTGCAACGCCGATCACTGGGTGATCTGGGGGACGCCGAACTGTGGCAAAGGGCAGCCTTCGCAGCTGGCGCACACCGGCCACGGGGCCGCCCCCGCGCGCTTCCGGAACGTGCGGGTGTTCAGCCGCAAATAGGAAGAGCGGCACAGCTGGCCCCCTCCTGAGGGCTTCGGGGGCCGGGATGGCCTCCAAACGATGAGGATCCACAGGGAGGTGACGATGCTGGGCGAATCACAGATCCGCGAGCTCCTGGAGAAGGCCTTCCGGATCTCCCCGGCGGATGAGACGGAGATCGTCCTGGAGGCCCACGATAGCGCCCTGACCCGCTTCGCAAACAACACGATCCACCAGAACGTGGCGGAAGTCAACACCGAGATCGCTGTCCGGGTGGTGGTGGGGAAACGGGTGGGCTCGGCGATCACCAACCGTCTGACGGAGGAAGCGCTCGGGCGGGCGATCGAGGAGGCGGTGGCGATGGCCCGGCTGCAGCCGGAGAACCCCGAGTTCCCCGGCCTTCCGGATCCGGAGCCCATCGAGCCCGTCCTCGCCTTCGATGAGGCGGTGGCGGGCGCTACGCCGGAGTGGCGGGCGCGCGCCGTCGGGGCCGTCTGTCGCATGGCGGAATCCATGGGGGCCAGCGCGGCGGGCGCGCTCTCCACCGGGATCTATGAGCTGGCGGTGGCGAACTCCCGGGGGGTGTTCGCTTACCACGCCGGCACCGAGGTCCACTTCACCACCGTCGTGATGTGCGACGAGGGGTCCGGCTACGCCCATCGGGCCGCCTGGCGCCTGACGGATCTCGATGTGGAATCCCTGGGGCGCTCCGCAGTCGATAAGGCCCTGCGAAGCCGGAACCCGCGGCCGATCGAGCCGGGGGTGTATCCGGTGGTCCTGGAGCCCTACGCGGTCGACGACATCCTTTCCTGGCTGGGCTACGCCGGCGCCGGCGCGCTGGCGGTCCAGGAGGGTCGATCGTGGATGAACGATCGGATCGGCCGCCCGATCATGTCCCCCATGGTGACGATCTGGGACGACGGCCGGGATCCGGCGGGGTTGCCGCTTCCTTTTGATTTTGAGGGGGTCCCCCGCCAGCGGGTGGTCATCGTGGAGAAGGGCGTCCCCCGGAGCCCGGTCTATGATACGATCACCGCCGCCCGGGAAGGCCGGCGCTCCACCGGCCACGCCCTCCCCCGCTCCCGGCCCCAGACGGCCAGCCTGGGGCCCATCCCCATTCACCTGTTTATGGCTCCCGGGGAGGCAACCCTGGAGGAGATGATCCGCCAGGTGGATCGTGGCCTTTACATCACCCGGTTCTGGTATACCCGCCTGGTCCATCCGCGGGATTGTGTGCTGACCGGGATGACCCGGGATGGGGTGTTCTGGATCGAGAAGGGGGAGATCGCCTACCCGGTGCAGAACCTGCGGTTCACCCAGGGCTATGTGCCGGCCCTGGCCCAGGTGCGGGCCGTCGGGAAGGAGCGCTGGGTGCTTTCCGAAGGGTTCGGGTTCACCTGCGTTCCAGCCCTCCTGCTGGAGGCGTTCACCTTCACCGGGGTGACCGAGATGCCCGGGCGTTAAAGGGGAGGTGATCCCCTCGAACACGGGGGGCACAGCGATGCGGTGAGGGGCACGGCATACCGTGCCCCTACCTGATGTGCGGAGGTTCCGGTTGAGCGAACCGAAAGCGTTGCTGGCGGTGCATGGACATTTCTATCAACCCCCGCGGGAAGATCCGTGGACTGGGGAAGTTCCCCCCGAGCCTGGCGCGGAGCCGTATCACGATTTCAACGAGAAGATCACGGCCGAGTGCTATCGGCCGCTGGCCGAGCGCTGCCTGTTTGAGCGGATCAGCTTCAATATAGGACCCACCCTGATCGCCTGGCTGGCCCGGCATGATCCCGAGACTTACCGGAGGATCGTGGAGGCGGATCGAGCGAACGTGGCCCGCGGCGTGGGGAACGCCATCGCCCAATCCGCTCATCACACGATCCTCCCCCTCGCCCGACGCCGCGATAAGATCACCCAGGTCTACTGGGGGGTCAAATCCTTTCAGCACCGGTTCGGCCGGCACCCCCGGGGGATGTGGCTGCCGGAGATGGCGGTGGATCTCACCACACTGGAGGTGCTGGCCGAGGCCGGACTGACGTTCACCATCCTCTCCGCCGAGCAGGTGCGGGGGAGCCTGACCCGGGGCGCGGGGCCTTATCGGGTTCGTCTGGAGGCCAATGCGTATTTCACGGTTTTTGTTCGGGATCGCGACCTATCGAATCAGGTCTCCTTCGCGATGCCTTCTCTCGGGCCGGCGGACCGCTGGGCGACGGAGGTCCTGCAGGGAAGGCCCCATCTGACGCTGCTGGCGATGGATGGGGAAACTTTCGGCCACCATCACCGGGAAGGGGTAGACTTCCTGGAGCGTCTGCTCCACCCGCAGCCCTCCGCTTACGAGGTGGTGACCCTCACGGAGTATCTGCGGGCGCATCCGCCGGTAGAGGAAATCGAGGTGATCCAGAACACCGCCTGGAGCTGCGCGCACGGCCTGGCCCGCTGGAGCACCGGATGCGCCTGCACCCCTGGAGATTCACGGTGGAAATTGATCCTGCGAGCCGCGATGGATCTGCTCTCGGAGGAGATCGACGCCGCTTACCTGGACCTGGCCCATGGGCGCATCGGGAACCCGTGGCGATTACGGGACGAGTATATCCATGTGGTCCTGGGGGTGATGGACGCCCGTTCCCTGCTGCGGGAATTCGCCGATCGCCCCCTCTCCACCGAGGTGGAGCAGCGCCTGCTGTGGGCCCTTCAGGCCCAGGTCCATCGCCAGCGCATGTTTGCCAGCTGCGGCTGGTTCTACGCGGATCTGGATGCCCTGGAACCCCGCCTGGTGATCCGGCAGGCCGCCCGGGCCATCGAGCTGATCCGGGAAGCGACGGGGGTCGATCTGAGCGACGGATTCCGCCGGGCTCTGGCTCTGGCTCGAAGCGAGCGAACCGGCAAGACGGGGGCTCAGATTTTCGATGAGATCTGGGCCAGCCGGCCCGGGGTGCGTCCTCCTTTGTAGGGCAACTGCTTGCAGTTGCCCTACGAGGGGCTCCGCCTTCCGGCTCATGGATCCGGAGGCCGATCCAGGTCGGAGGCGATCTTCAGATCGAGAATCGGAGAGCCATCCAGGGCATCCAGCCCCCTTACGCGCACGACGTTGCCCTCGATAGCCACCACCCGCACCCCGGTGAGCCCGATCGGATTGGGCCGATACTGGGAACGGGTGGCGAAGACCCCTTTCATGGGCCTGGTGTGATCACCCCGGGGGTGGACTTTCAGGCGGGCCTCCTTCACCCGGTGCAGAACGTAAATGACCATCAGCCCATCGCCGGGTTGCAGACCCTCCAGACCTTCCACGAACTCCGGGTCCAGAACCAGTTCGCTCTCCTCCTGTCGCATCACATCGGCTTCTGTCCACTCTGAGAAGCGGCTCCGCACATACCCGATGGATCGAAATACCCATTCCTTCTGGTCCATTACGGCTCTCCATCGAACTTCGAATGGATCGGGAAGGTGAGATGCCTCGCCTTGATATGCGCCAGCGAAAGCGGGTGGTTTTCCTCGCCGCCTTTTGCGCCGATGGGCCATCGGCTTTCCCGAGCACCATCGTCCAGGGTATCCACGAAGCGGGTGTCGCCACTCCTACCGATGGCGATCGACCGCCCGGCGAGGCCACCCGGTCCGGGCTTCAGCCCCGATCTCGGGTTCCTGAAATCCCTGAGGGAAAGCTCATACCCGGATGCGCTCCCAGGCCCCGCTGAGGAACCGCCATCCGAACAGCGACGCCCGCACCGCGAAATCCGCCAGCATGCCCAGCCAGGCGCCGGGCAACCCCCAGCCCAGCCCATGGGCGAAGAGGATCGCGATGGGGAGGCGAACGATCCAGATCGATGTGGCCGTGATCAGCAGCGTGTAACGGGTATCCCCGGCCCCGCGCAACGCGCCGGAGAACACAAAGCTGACCGCCATGGCGGGCTGGATCAGCGCGGTGATCCGCAGGGCCGCAGCGCCCTGAGCGATGACCTCTGGATCTTCGGTGAAAAGATCCACCAGCAAGGGTCCTCCCAGGGCCAGGGCCAGCCCCATGGTGCCCATCAGGGCCAGCGCCAGGAAGAGGGCGCTGAACGTCGCCCTTCTCCCTGCCTCCGGTTGTCGCGCGCCCAGGGCCTGGCCGGTCAGGGTGGAAGCGGCCACGGCGAATCCCCATCCGGGAAGGAAGGAAAGGGACATCACCCGCAGCCCGATCTGATGGGCCGCATACGCAGCCGTCCCCAGCGCGGTGATCACGCCGGTCAGATTCAGCAGGGCGAGCTGCAACAGCAATTGCTCCGCTCCCGCCGGCAGTCCGACCCGAAGGATCCGTTGCAACACATCCCATTCGGGCCTTAACCCGCGATGTGGCAGGGCCAGACGGGAGGTTCCCCGCCACAAACGGGCTCCCACCAGCACCGCTCCCAGGGTCCGGGCCAGGGCCGCCGCGATCCCCAGCCCGGCCACGCCCAGATGGAACGGGCCCCACGGGCCCGAGAGCACCCAGGCCAGCGCCGCGTTGGTGAAGACCACCACGGCCCAGGTGCGCATCGGCGTGAGGGTATCCCCGGCGCCCCGGAGCGCGGCGTTGCCCACGAAGAGAACGGCCATCGCCGGGAAGGAGAAGGCTACGATGTTCAGATAGACGCGGGCGGCGGCGCTCACCGCCGGCTCCGCGCCCAGGGCGGCGAACAGCCAGGCCCCGCCGATCCCCGCGAGCGCCGTCCCGGCCAGCCCGAGGGCTCCGGCACCGAGCAGCGCCTGGAGGGTGATCCGGCCGGCCTGATCCCGATCGCCGGCGCCGACGGCCCGGGCCACCAGGGCGGTGGCCCCCACCCCGAGGGCGCCGAAGAAAACCGCCACCAGGTTCGTGAGCTGGCCGCTCAGCCCCACGGCGGCCAGGGCGATGGTCCCCAGATGCCCGGCGAGGTAGGCATCGGTCCAGTCCACCACGATGTTCAACAGCTGCTCCAGGACCGCCGGCCAGGCCAGCCCGAGCACGACGCTCAGCGTCAGGGTCCAGTGGGCCGGAACGCCCCGATGGACGCGGCGGGAAATCCCGAGCCCGGCCGGGGCGCGTCGGATCTCACGGTGTGGCATGGCCTTATCCTCTTCACGGCATCTGCGACACGGATGCTATGGTCCGTAGGATGGGGTCAGATAAGCGCCCGCAGCCCACCCCTGCTCCCCTGTCCGCGGATCCTCGAGCTGCCACCAGGTCAACCCATCGGCTTCCTCCGGTCCGCCGATAACCCGCATAATCGTTCCCTCGGGGAGGAACCGGATTCGTTCTGTCTGCAGGCCCGGGGCTTTTCGAAAGCTCAGCCCCTGCTCACCGGCCCCGCTCACCTTCACGAAGATCCCCACCTGGACCGTGGCGGGGAGCGTCGGCGTGGGCGTGGGCTCCGGCGGGGTCGGGCTGGGGCGTGGGGAGGGCGTCCATGTCGGCCGCGGCGTGGCGGTGGGGGGGGCGCTCAGAGCGCCCGCCAGGGAGCGCTGGAGCTGCCAGAACCCTCCCCCACAGATCAGCAATGCCGCGAGAAGGACGCCGAAGAACAGCAGCCACTCTGAGGGTTGCAACTCGCCCTGCCCCGGGCGGGGGCGCACGCGGATCGGTCGCTGCATCGATCTTCCCTCAGCGAGGGACATCAGGAATCGTTTCTATTCTACGCTGAACCGGAGGGACGTAGAGGAGGGCGGGGCGGCGCTGCGCCCATGCAGAAATCCGTGCTCACAGGATCCGCATCCATGCGATGCATTCCAGCTCCTCCTCCTGTGCTGGAGTGAGGGGATCCTGGGCTTCCGCAGGCCCCGGCGGGGGCAGTGGATGGGTTTCCATAAAGGCCAGCAGGCGCTCCACCCACTTCCCGGGGGAAAGCGTTCCGCGCATCCTCCAGAGCCGGCGCAGCTCTTTGAGATCCGGCCCGGCGAGGGGGCGGGATTCAAAATACTGGAGCAGACGGTTGCGGTCCGCGGAAGGGGATTGAGCGCGGAGCCAGTTCACGATCTGCCGCTGGGGCGAAGGCAGCCTGGTGGGAGCCAGCGTCGCGGCACGGATGCGATCCCACAGATGCCGGCGGAGTTTCCGGATCAGTGGGCGGGGATCGAAACCTTCGGGTAGGGGCACAGCAGGCTCTGAGGGCAGACACCGGATTGGGCGGATGGCTTCCAGGCGTCGATCCACGATGCGATCCCTCTCCTCATCATAGAACAGCCAGTGATGCTGATTGGTCCGCGGATTACGGAAGGCTGCGAAGAAACCACGAGGGCCATCCGGCCGCTTCCGCGCCGTCCCCACCCCCAGGGGGATGCGCTTCAACCTCTCCTCCCCTACTTCTTTGAGGAAGCGCAACAGGTCCTGCTTGAGGAACTCCCCCACTGTCAGCTCGCTTTCAGCCTCCAGCTCCTCCAGCGCCCCCCGGTCCTCCCGCTCCAGCCGGCGCAGGATGTTGAAGTTCATCGGATTGGGGGTCTCCCCCAGGATCGAAGCATCCAGCCCAACGGTGCGGTTGATCGCATCCAGCTTCTCATACAGGCGCTGCAACAGCCTGAGGAGCTCCTCCAGCTCCTCCTCCGGAAAGAAGTTGTAGACATAGATCCGCTCATGGGGCGAGCCCAGACGATCCAGCCGGCCCACCCGCTGGACCATGCGCACCGGGTTCCAGTGCAGATCGTAATTGATGATGACATCGGCGTCCTGCAGGTTCTGCCCTTCGGAGAGCACATCGGTGCTGATGAGGAGGTCGATCTCTGCCTCCGGGGGCAGATCCGGCTGTCCGTTCGCCCGGGGGGCGAAGCGCTGGATACGCTCCGTCCGTTCCGTCGGCTTCACCCCGCTGTCCACGATGGCGATGCGCCGATCCGGGATGCCCTTTTCCTCGACCAGGCTCCGGTAGATGTAGCGGGCAGTGTCCCTGAAGTAGGAGAAGACCACCACCTTCCGCCCGCGCAGCTCGTCGGAAGCCAGAAGCTGCTTCAGGACGTCCAGTTTGGCATCTGAACGCTCCTGCTCCAGCTCCTTCAGAACGCTCCGGATCGCCTCCAGGTCAGCCTTCACGGCGGCACGGAGGCCTTCCACGTTATACCGGTCGGCGGGTAATCCCGGCAGGGTGGCCATGAAGGCCTCGAAGCTTTCCCCTTCCTCTTCCTCATCTGTATCGTCAGAGGCTTCCATCTGCACCCAGCGCCGGAAGTCCTCACTGCTCAGGAGCCTCCCTGCCTCCATGGCCTGGAGGAACTTCTCCAGAAAACGCACGAGGCGGCGCAGGGAGATGCGCAGGGCCTCCACCGAGGATTCGAGGCGCTTGAGATACAGCACCCGCAGGATATGGGCCATGGCCGTCTGACGGCCCACCGTCATCAGGAACTCATGAGCCTGCTCCCGGGTCCATCCCAGCGCCTCCTGCAGGCGCTGCACCGCGCTCTCCTCGCTCCCGTCCGGGCGCTCAAAGTCAAACAGAGGAAGCGGCCTGGCCCAGCGCCTGCGTGCCTCGATCAATTCCTTCCGGTAGGTCTCTACCTGGTAGGGGGCGAGGAGCAGGCTCTCGATGGTGGAAGCGATCCTCCGGTAAAGGTCCGGCCCGTAGGTGTCTTTCAGGCTGTAGCGGACGGTGCGGAGCTCCCGCTCGGGGAATTGGATCGGCCGCCCATCGATCTCGGCCCTCGGGTAATTCTGGCGGATGAAGTGGCGGCTGCGCCGGACGGCCAGGGCTTCGAGGACCTCGTAGAGGGCGTCTTTGTTCTCCTCCGCCCGGCGGAAGTATTCCCACAGATCCTGGATGCCGGCGATGAGCAGAAAGCGCCGGTTGTCCCGGGTGATCAGGCGGAGCTGGTGATACAGGTCGAACACGGTGTTATTGACAGGGGTCGCGGTGAGGAGGATCACTTTTTTATCTGGCTCTCCTTTGGTGATGAGGTGGAACAGGTTCGCCCAGCGGTTGGTGCCCGGGTTGCGGAAGTTGTGGCTCTCGTCCACCACGATGATCCGGAACCGCCGGGCATAGTCGTCCACCGGGAACTCCCGGCGGCTGACCTCCTCCATGGAAACCATTTCGTAAGGGATGGCGAACCGCTGCAGAAGGGGGCGCCACACGGTCTCTTTGATCGCCGCAGGGCAGACGATGAGCGCCGTCTGCCGTTCCCGATAGGCGTAGTCGTCCAGGAGCCGGAGCGCCAGGTAGGTCTTGCCCAGGCCGACGGAATCCGCGATGAGAACACCGCCGTAGTTCTCCAGGATCTCTCTGGCCGCCAGGTAGCCATCGTGCTGGAAGTCCGCCAGGGCAATGGGCGAGGGCCGGGCGTCCTTCTCCCCCAGGTCCTGGTCCAGCTGGTCGCGCAGGGCCTCGTAGAGGACCTTGATGTAGATGTCGTATGGGGTATAAATACGGGTAAAGTTCTCAAGGAGTGCCAGTAGCTCAGCCTTGTAATCTTCTGCCTCCACCCAGTGCGTTTCAAACCAGTTCTGAAGCTCCTGGACGGCGGAGGATTGTTTCAGGACGGCGTTGAGCTCCCGGTTCGTCGTCAATCCTGCCCCGGTGAAATTGGATGACCCCACGATGCCGATAGCACCCAGAGCGGGCACGCCGTGGACGATGTAGGCCTTGCCGTGAAGGAAGGTCTTCGCGTAGCGCCGGATAGCCACCGAGTTCTGTGCCAGAAAGTCCCGCCAGCGCTGGATCTCCGGCGCCGTGGTCTCGGCCCGGGCCATGGCATCTTCGAGCTCCGCCAGGAGCCGCTCTCCCACCACGAATTCCCGCTCCTGCTCCTTGCCGAGAAGCAATCGCAGGGCGGTCAGCCGGTGGAGCGCCGGCTCCAGCACCTCCAGCCCTTTCAGGTTGAAGAAGGCGGTGACCACATCCAGCCGGGGGTCCTGGCTCTGGGCCAGCGTGTGTCTGAGCACCTCAGCTAGTTTGTGTTTGGTGTTATCAACAAGGTCAGGAATCACATTCATTCGCTTCCTCTCCTAAAACAGACTCGGTTGCACGCCAAGCCCCATCCGCCGGGCAAATTCGGTCCATCCTATACATGGAACATTCTCCTGGAGGCAAGCTAAACGTACGGCTCTGTCATCCGAAACAACTGTCCAGCCATTTACTTTTGCCACTGCTACAACCTGCGCATCCACCGATTTTCTCCCAGCGCGACTGTGCCAGAACCCAGGATACTCGTTAGGTCCCACCTGAATGCGGTCTCCGTATTTCCTCTCCAGCTCGGAAAGCGCGTGTTGCAGGCGAGGATCTGCTTTGATGGCGACCTCGGCATGTGCTCTATACTTCTTGACGAACAGCGCAAGGCTGTCGGTGCCTCGCAGGACCTCTCTGATGACACCTTCCGGCAATTTCAGAGTCCCATTTTTCGCCATCCTTCGCAGCTGGCTGATGGCATGCCTTGTAAAATGCCGGTGAAGGTGAATCATCGCATCGGCGTCGCATATATACACATCACTGGCCATCCATCTACCTCGGAGGTGCGGTTTCTTCTGCTTCCTCTGCCCGGCGGAGAAACTCCTGTATCCGTTCCACCTTCATGCCCAGCACGTCCGAAACGTCTATCCATGGAAAGGCAGGATGGGACGCGGAGCGGACAAGAAGGCGCGCGAAGGAACGACCCATTTCCTGAAGTTTCTGTTCTTCCTGTTTCGGCCTCCGTCCACCTCGTCCCCATGGTTGTCGACTCTGCCAGCGCTGGCGCTTTTCCTCATAGAAGCCTGCTGGAGCCAGCCCCATCTCCTCCAACCGGATTGCCACCACATCCCGGCTTACAGGGAAAGGGCTGCGGATCTTATCCAGTTGCGTATCACTCCATGTTTTCCGTGGATTCGTAATGCCCAGTTCCTGCAATCGGCGGCGAAGGATCTCGCGGGGGAGGAGAATCTGGGCGGCAAATCGGTTGGCAAAAGGCTCGGGGTTACGATCCTGACCATCTGTATGAAGGTCGCATATGAAGCCTTCATTTGAGCTGATCAGATGGGCGAATTCGTGCAAAAGGGTGAACAGGCGCCCCGTATCGGCCTCTGTGTCGGCACGATTGACCAGGATGAAAGGGTATCCCTCCAACCAGAGAGAAGCTCCCCGCACCTCCTCGGGGTTCAGGCGCAGTTCGAAACAGAAGATCCCCAGGTCCTCCAGCACGCGGCGCCACCAAGAGAAGGCGCCCCTGGGATCTCCCCCAAGCTCTTGCTGCTTCTCCTCTGTCCATCCGAGGCGTTTCCTGTAATCTTCCGCATATGCCTCGGCTTTGGAAAGGTCGGGAGAAATTTCCCGCGGGCGAATTCGCACTTCCCAGGTTAGCTCCAGGCGCTTCAGCAGGTCCGCGGTCCATCGAGCCAGATCCCGAAAGCGCTCCAGGGCCTGCCGGGTCTTCGGACTTAAAGCCTCAGGTCCTTTTTTCAATCCCCGGAAACTCAAGACGATCCGCTCTTCCGGCGGACGATCCAGGAAGAACCACCCCACCGGACACAGATAGATCTCGGCCAGAGTCTCCAGATGCTCCAGCGCCGGCGCTTCCTCTCCTGCTTCCCAGCGGGCCAGCTGTTCTGCAGTGACCGGAGTGTAGTAACGACGCCGGAGCGGCCGTGAAGCCTCTTCAACATCCTCCAGGCTTAGCCCCAGCCGCTCCCGCGCCCAGCGAAGTATGGAAGGGTTGATCCATCGGGTTTCTGTCATCATCTTCCACACTCCTATCCCAAAATTCTCCACTTTTATGACTTCTCTTCCGGCGATCCCTTTTGCGGCTTTCCGATCTTCAGCTCCAAACCGGGTTCCAGTCTTCGCCAACGGCGGCGGAAATCGGGCGAATAGAGAATTGGGTTCGATGGGTTTTGAAACCATACAACCAGTCGATCATATGGTATGGCCAAATCGTAAATAAACCCGGCAAGGGATCGAGCTGAAAATTCCGGAACTTCGCTACACGTCAGGATAATTTTCATTGGTCTACCTTCCTCAGATGCTTTTCGCTCTCACCAGCTGATCGCTGTCCAGTCAGGCCACCGCCCGGTAGACCCCTGTTTGTAGGGGCGACGCGCCGCGTCGCCCCTTTCTGCCCATCCGCCCGGGATATCCCGATCCCGGTCAAACGGAATGGGAAACCCCGCTCATCGAAACCATCGGGCCTCCTCCGGGCTCGTGCCCAGAGCGTCCGGATTCTCCCGGTCCAGATGCCAGCGCAGGGGGTTCATGGCGATATATTCCCGGATGCGTTGCAGGGATGGTTCGTTGCGGATGATGTGTTCGTAGTAATTGCGTTGCCAGACGGGGGCACCGGGCGTGCCCCGCAGGGCGTTAATGCGGCGGGTGGTAACGGATTTGAACGAACCCACAATCGCACCAACCGACCCCTGCGATGGCCCCGTAGGATGGACGGGATGCGATGGCGGTAGGGGCGACGGGGATGTTGGTTGTAGGGGCGACGCGGATGTTTGGTGTAGGGGCGACGCATGCGTCGCCCCTACATCGCCGATGACGATGATTCCATGAATATGGTTGGGCATCACAACAAATGCGTCCAACGCCACATGCGGGAAATGGATGGGGATTTCCCGCCAGCACTGTTCTACAATTTGTCCCCACGCATTCAACCGCATCTGCCCGTCCACGACCTCGCCGAAGAGGCACTCCCGCATGTAGGTGCACACCGTGATGAAATACGCGCCGGGCTGGGTGTAATCGTAACCCTTCAGGCGAATACTGCGCCGATGGTGCTTTTCCGGGTTGTAGGGCATGGCGTCGATTCCCTCCGATGGAATGGTAGGGGCATGGCATGCCCTGCCCCTACATGCAAACACCCCGCCCCTACACGCTCCTTGCCTTCACCAATCGGTCCTTCACCAGCTGCGCCACCGCCCGGTAGACCTCCAGGCGCTCTTCGTCCGTCAGCCCCAGCACGTCGAAGACCACCCGGTCCAGCTCAAACCGGTCCGGCGAGGCCTGCCGCACCTGCTCCAGGGTGAGCGCCTCGGGCCGGACGTGCTCGTAGGGGTGTTCGGGATGCTCACACTTGCGGTCGTGGCAGAGGGAAAAGCCGAGTTCTTCGAAAATGCTGCGGATGGAATGGTGAGCGAGACGTTTGAAGGCGCTTAACATGTCTCGCTGGTGGATCACATCCATTACAGATGGGCGGAGGGTCAGCAATCGCACAATGTCTACACCTTCAGTCTTGAGGGCACCTTCTCCCAAGTTAGATCGACCGAATAATTCCCTAATGATAGCTTGTGGGCTTGAGACCATTGCGGCAGCCAGCAAGACCTCTCCTTCGCCTGTAATTTCAAACAGGTTATGATCGATCTGAATGCGAGGATCATGGACACCCACGATCATCCGATCATTATGAATCATTGGCCATATGAAGTTTGCCGGGGTTCGCTCTCCCACATCCCACCACCATTGCCGGCTGGCGCAGGTGGGGCGTTTGTGGTAGCCCTGGCGTTCGCCCCAGCGGATATAGGCGGCAGCCAGGGGGTAATCCCGTAGGGGCGACCCACCGGGTCGCCCTACCAGGCGTTTCCGCACGTCCTCCGGCGGCATGAAGATCAGATAGCGCAGATCCTCCAGCCGCACCCGCAGGGTTCGGATTTCGCGGGGGCTTTTGATGACGGGGCGGAGCCAGGCGGCTTCGATCTCGCCCTCCCAGCCGGCGCCGTTTTTCACCCGCACAGGCGCCCTGGGCTTTTTCTCCCGCAGCTCCGCCACCTCCTTCACCGTCCGCCCCACCGGCTCCAGGTAGAAGAACTCGTTGGCGCCTGTCTTAATACCGAAGCGCACCTCGGCGATGTCGCCCAGGCGGACCAGCAGGGGTTTGAGTTCCTCAGGTTTCGCGAGGAAATAACGGTCGCCGTCGCGCGCTTTGACGATGCGGTAGCCAGCCCTACGGACCTCATCCAGGGTCTGAAAGCCCGGGTTGTTCACGATCCGGTCCCGGATCGCTGCGAAGGTTAGGCGGTTCATTTCTCGCCCTCCAGTTGTGCCAGCAACGCTTCAGCCTGCTGTTTCAAAAATAGGGGGCGTGCCTCCTTCAGCACACGTTCGCGAACTCGCGGCTTCATTCCCCGTTCGCTGACCACGTCGACCCGGCATCCGAGCCGTTCTTCCAGCTCCAGTATAAGGGCGGCGTGGTCCAGGAGACTCCGCCCCGGCTCGAAGGTCACGATCAGATCCAGGTCGCTCGTTTCGTCCGCCTCGCCGCGCGCCACAGAGCCAAAGACCCGCACATTGCGCGCCCCATGTTTGGCGCAAATGCGCAGGATCCCGGCGCGTTTCTCTTTCAGCAACCGGTCAAGCGACATGGTTCAGTCCTCCAGTTCGTCTGTCACGTCTTCGACGATGACGGGTTCCTTACCGTATAAGAATACACGATAACGCCGGCCCTTCTCCAGGATGGTGAAGAAGATGTCGGGTGCCCGCAGATATTTGCCGCCCCATTTGTTGCCGGCGTAGGGGCGGAGGTCTATCTCCGCAAAGGCCCGGGCGGCGCGCCCCCGGCGGGCAGGGGCGACCCGCCGGGTAGGGGCGACCCGCTGGGTCGCCCCTACGTCTGGATCCGCCAGGCCCTCCTGATAAAGTGACCACTGGTCGTGGAGGATGGCACGGAACTCGGGACGCTGGAGCACCCGGAAGCCGGCCAGGGATTGGTAGAGGCGTTCGTCCTCGATCTCGGAAAAGACCACCGGGCTCATGGCCTCCTCGAAGGGCACCCGGAAGGCGACGAAGCGTACGGGGCGGCGTTTCATCTCCGCCTCGCCCAGCGGGTGCCGGCGCTCCGGCGGACCGGCCAGGACGATGACGGTGTTCACGTCCGCCTGGGCGAAGGAACGCTTCGCCTGGTTGTCGATGATCATCTTCAGGTGGCCGAACCGCAGGAAGAACTCCTGGAGGTCTTTCCCGAAGTCCACATCCAGCCAGGAGTTGGAGGTGATGAAGCAGAAGGCGCCCCTTTCAGCCAGCAGGGAGAGGGCGTGGAGGTAGAAGTAGAGATAGTAATCGGCACGCCCGCTGATCCGGCGGGTCCCGCCCATAAAGCCTGGGTAGATCGCCCGCAGGCTTTCGTTGAGACGGTGGAGGTATTCGGCGCGGTCGAAGCGGCCCAGGTAGTCCCGGATTTTCTCCTGCCGCACGTAGGGCGGGTTGCCGATGACGATGTCGAAGCCAGGGTCGTCATCCTCGAAGATCTCCACGAAGGCCATATCCCAGACAAAGGGGGGCGGCCGGTCCGGGCGAAGGGCCGCTTTAGCGCTCTGGTAGCGCCCCAGCTGTTCCTCCAGTTCCTGGATCTCCGCCTCCAGGTGCTCCCGCTGCTCGGCGTTCGCTGGGGATGCCGGCATCCCGGGCAGAGGGGACTGCGCGGAAAGGCTCCGCAGCTGGCTGCGTTTCCCGGCCAGGGCGTTCCGCAGCTCGTGGATCCGGTGATCCAGGATGTCCCGGAAGAGGTCCTGCTCCTCTTTCCGCAGTCGCTCTTCGGTCAGCCCCTGTTCCTCCCCCTGGAAGAAGCGGCGCTTCCTGCCCTTGAGCTGGGTCAGACGCCCCCTGAGGGGAGAGGGGATAGGGAGCTCGCCCCGGCGGAAGGGGCTCAGGTCCAGGTCGCCCAGGGTCTGGAGGAGACTGTCGCCGGGTCGGAGTTTCAGGCTGAGGTTGGGGAGAAGCGGGCGGGCTTTCAACTCCCACCCCTGGAGCTCGGTTTCCACCACGAGTTGCAGCCAGAGGCGGAGTTCCGCCACCCGGACCGCCCATTCCATCACGTCCACGCCGTAGAGCTGGTCCTGGAGGATGCGCTTGCGGCGCTCGTAGGGGGTTTCGCTTTCCCCCAGCGCCTGGTTGCAGCGGGCCTGCAAATCGTCCAGGATGAGGAGCATCCCCACCAGGAAGGAGCCAGAGCCGCAGGCGGGGTCGCAGACCCGCACGCGCCGCACAAGACGATGGAGGTCTTCCCAAAAGCCCTTTTCCGTAACCTCCTCGTCCGCTTCCCGCTTCTCCTCTTCGGAGAAGGCGAAGACCCAGCGATAGAGCAGGTTGGTATGCTCCTTCCCCAGATGATTGCGCAGCCAGTCCACCAGGGCCAGCCGACACATCAGGTCGATCTCCGTGCGCGGCGTATAGAAGATGCCGGCGGCGCCCCGGAGGTCCTCGCCCCCATCCCCGCTTTCAAAGGTCACATTGACCAGCCGCTCGTAGACCATCCCCAGCATCTCGGGATCGACGGCGACCTCTTCGTCGAAGCGCCCGCTCTCCACCACCGTGAAGTTGTAGCGCTCGAACAGACCGGGGAAGGTGCCGTCCGCCCAGCGCTCGAAGAGGAGCGCAAAAAGAGCGTCCGGTACCGGACGCCCCAGGCGATCATCCAGGCCAGGACGTCGGCGGTAGAGGCCGCCGTTGAGGTAAGGCGCCTGACTCAGGGAGCTCACCAGCCAGTCGGGGAATCGGTCCCGGTATTCCGCCCGGTTCTGCCAGCGGTTGTTGAAAGCCTCGAAGAGGAGGACATCCAGCCAGTCCCGGTGGAAGGCGTCCCTCGCCCCGGTTTGCCGGTAGGCTTCCCAGAAGTGGCGCATGAAGTCGCGATCGGGGCGGCCGTCCGGCCCCATGAGCCAGCCCTTACGGGCGATGAAGTAGAGGAACATGATGCGGTTCAGGAGCTGGTGGGCGTAGTCGCGCGCCCATTCGGGGCCGTTTCCCCGATGGGTGCGGATCAGATGGTCCCGGATCTGGATGAAAACCTCGCTGTAATCCCGATAGAACTGCTCAGTGACCCGCTGGACGCTGAAGGCCTCTTCATGGCGTTGCCAGATCGCCGCCGGATCCCGGATTCCGTCGGCCCGGATGCGGTCCAGAATCTCCAGGTCCGTGCGGTAGGGCTGGTCCCGCCGGACCTGCAGGATGCGGAGCCAGAGGCGCACTTTAGAGGGATCCCGGGGATCGGGCAGCCGGCGCGGGGAGACGAAGGCCAGCTCATCAGCCTGTCCTGACGCTGAAAAGACGAAGAGGTTCTCTCCCTGCGGAGAGTGCCGGTAATAGGCCTCCAGGAAGCGCCGGATGTCCGTGCGACGCAGGGGCACGGCATGCCCTGCCCCTACCAGTTCGACGTGAAAAATCCGGAATGAGGATCCATCGCCGATATGCACCAGCTGGACCACCGAACGGACCGCCTCCCGCACGGTCGTGGGCATGTCCTCCAGGTCCAGCGGAAGGGGGTCCATCACCGGGTAGCCCAGCGCCTCGAAGAAGGCTTTCGCGCCTTCCAGGGAGGTATAGCGAGAGAGGTGCGTTCTCACATGGTTCAGGTCCGGCATCGCTTTTCACCTCCGGGCGCTCACGACACGCGATCCTCCCAACGAGGGGCGATCGGCGAAGGGCCTGGAGCCCATGGCCGGATTCTACCTGGCGTGGGGCAACTGCGAGCAGTTGCCCCACTACTCCACCCCTTCCACCCACTGGCGCGGATCGACCGGGATGCCCCGCACCCGGATCTCCCAGTGCAGGTGGGCGCCGGTGGAGAGGCCGGTGTTCCCCACATAGCCCAGCGGATCCCCCGCCTTCACCGGCTGTCCGGGCTGGACGGCCACTGCGCTGAGATGCCAGTAGCCGCTGCACACCCCCCAGCCGTGGCGGAGGATCACCGCGTTGCCCCGCACGATCAGCGGCCCGGCGAAGGCCACCACGCCATCAGCCGGCGCATAGACCGGCGTCCCGACGGTCCCCCGCAGATCCAGCCCCTCGTGGTAACTGGTGTAAGGCCCTCCATTGTAAGAACGACGGGTGCCGAAGGGGGAGGTCACCTGAGGGTTCTCCACCGGATACCGGAAGGGGCCGCTCCAGCGCCGCTCGGGCTCAAAGGGCGTGCAGGCGGCTAAGACTTTCTCCCGCTCCTCCTGGACCAGCCGGGGATCCAGCAGGTTCTGGCGATCCGGCGGCAGGCGGATCGCCTCCCGCCCATAGGGCCCGGCGATCACCCGCACCTGGAGCTGGACCCTCACCGCCCGGCCGTCGGCATCGCGGGCGGTGAGGGTCAGAGGGTATACCCCCGGGGCCTGCAGCGCAGGCACGGCCAGCAGTCCCTCGCCGCCCTCCGCTGTCGGCGCCAGGGGATAATTCACCCCCAGGAAGGCCGCCTGCAGCGTCGCCGGCTGCGAGAGGCGAACGCGCACCGGGAACACCCGCCCCTGGACGGCCGGGGCCGGGCCCACCTGGATCTCCACAAACGGCGAGGGCCAGGCCGGGGGAGCGCCCGGGCCTTCCTCCGGGATCCGGAGGACCTGCCCGACGAAGATCCGGCTGGGGTTGTTCAAGCCGTTCATGGCCATCAGGCGCTCGACAGTGGTCCCATAGCGCAATGCGATGCGGTAAAGGGTCTCCCCGGGTTGAACGATATGAATCCGTCCGGGAGAAGGGGCGGAGGCACCGGTAGGGATAAGGAGAACCTGGCCCACGTAGATCAGGTTGGGATTCGTCAGGCCGTTGGCCTCCACAATCGCCGAGACCGTGGTTCCGAAGCGCGCCGCGATCCGCGTGAGGGTATCCCCAGGCTGCACCGTATAGCGAACGGGCTCCTGAGCCTGGGCGGGCCGAACCATCGTCAGGGTCAACGCCAGCCCGATCAGGATCCCCCATCCTCCTCGCGCCATATCCAGACCTCCCCCATGCGGGCATGGGCCAGCAGACGCACGGGCCCTTCGATCAGGTAACGGGCCGGGCGCGGCGGGATATACACCCGGAAGGGGCGGGCTTCCACCGCGTGGACGATCCGCCCGGCCTCATCCAGCCAGATGGCGGCGATGGGGAAGAACACGAAGAACATATGGATGGCGGTTTCCCACCGGCCGGCCCGGGGGAACACGAAGAAAAGGCCTTCCTCCCCCATCCGGCGGCGGAACATCCATCCGCGCCCGCGGCACCACCACGAGCGGCAGGGCCGCAGCCGGGCCAGCAGCTGTCCGTCCTGGTCATAGAGAAGGATCCGCGGGGCCATCGGGGGCGCCTGGGGAAGATTCCTGCTTCACCTGAGCCCACAACGCCTCCATTTCTTCCGGCGAGAGCTCCTGGAGCCGCCGGCCCTGCGCGGCGGCGAGGGCCTCCATCTGACGGAACCGGCGGGCGAAGCGGGCGTTGGCCTCCCGGAGGGCGGCCTCCGGATCGATCCCCCAGTGCCGGGCAAGCTGCGCCAGGGTGAAGAGCAGATCCCCGAACTCCGCCGCCCGATGGGCCGGATCCGCCGCGGCGGCGATCTCTCGGAGCTCCTCCTGGAGCTTCTCGAGAACCCCCTCGGCGTCCGACCAGTCGAACTTCAGTCGGGCGGCCCGCTCGCCGTAGGCCGCCGCCTGGGCCAGCGCGGGCAGGCCCTTCGGCACGCCGTCCAGGGCGGAGGCGGCCTGGCCCCGCTCCGCCTTCTCCTGCTGCTTGATCTGCTCCCAGTTCTCCAGCACCTGCCGGACGCCGGCGACCCGCAGATCCCCGAACACGTGGGGATGCCGGCGGCGGATCTTCTCGTTCACATGGGCGATGACCTCGGCCATCGAGAACTCCCCGCTTTCGACCGCGATCTGGCTGTGGAAAACGATCTGCAGCAGGAGATCCCCCAGCTCCTCCTTCAGACGGTGGGGATCATCGGCGTCCAGGGCCTCCAGGACTTCATAGGCTTCCTCCAGCAGATTGGAGCGCAGGCTCTGATGGGTTTGCTCCCGATCCCACGGACAACCCTCGGGGGAACGGAGGTGCGCGATGGTGTCCTGGAAGGTCTCGAAGGCACCGGGTCGGGCCAGGGGCGGCACATAAAGGGCGGTCAGCGGGGTGAAATCCGACCGATGGTCCAGCTGATAGAGGGGGAAAGTGGCCTGCCGGGCCTCCGGAAGCCCCGCGGCATCGATCAGCGTCACCGGGTGCTCCGGGGGATACTGATTCATCAGGGTGAGCTTGAGATCCGCCGCCACCGCCCGGCTGTCCAGCTGGGCGATCAGCGCAGGGCGATCCGGGTTCAGGGGCGGATGATACCGCTCGGCCACCTCGAAGGCGTCCGCGATCTGGAGGCCATCCAGCGCGTCCAGGCCCAGGAGCTCCAGAGCGGGTTCGATGAAGCTGAGGCCGTGGATGATCCGGACGGGGATACCGGCCCCGGCGGCCAGGGCGCGGATCCGGGCCACGGTGGCCTCCCCCACGAAGGGGGACCCGGGCACCGCGTAGCAGACGCCCTCCGGCCGTCGGCCCAGCTCCAGGACGGCGCGGGCGATCCGCTCGTAGACCGCCTCCAGGGTTTCCTCTTCCGCGTAGACCGCATCGAAGTCGTGAACCGTCAGGTGGGGCGGCAACGCAGCCACCGCCGGATGCCGCCGGGTCCGCACGTAGATCTCCCGCAGTCCCTCCAGGACCTCCACCGCCTCCCGGGTCCAGTATCGGGGATCCCCGGGGCCCAAACCCAGGATGATGATCACGCTCCCGCCTCCCGGGAGAAAGAGATCGAACGTTCAGGTGAAAGGACCATGCGGCCGGCTCGGGCAACGGCCAGCCGTTGCCCGGCGGGCTTCCCCCCATGCCGACGTGAGCCCAGGACCTGGGCCGCTGCTCCGCCCTTCAGCGGATCGGCTATGCCCGGGGGAGATACCAGCCCACCGTCCGGCTGGCGCGCGTGAGATACGTGCGGGCGACCCGCTGCACATCCTCGGGGGTCACCCGGGCCAAGCGCTCCAGATAGGTTTCGAACCAGGTGTAATCCGCGAAGATCTCGCTCCAGCCATACCAGAAGCCCTGGTTGGTCACCGACTCGCTGCTGTAAGCGAAGTCGGCGCGCGCCTGCTTGAGGGCCTTCTCGAACTCCTCCGGGCGGATGAGCTCCGATTGCAGGCGCTGGATCTCGGCCTCGATGATCGCTTCCGCCTCTTCGGGCCGCCGGCCGGGCTGCAGGGTGACCGTGAGGCTATACAGGAAGGGCTCCACGGTGGGGATCAGGCTGCTTCCCACCTCGGCGGCGATCCGCGGCTCCACCAGCGCCCGATAGAGCCGCGAGGTCTTGTTGGACGTGCCGCCGCTGAAGCTGAGGGAGCCCGAACCGGCCAGCACGGCGTTCAGGATCACCAGGGGCATGAAGTCCGGATGGGTCGCCTCCGGGGCGTGATAGGCGATCTCGAGGTAGGCGGTGTTCCCCTCCCCCTCCACGACGACCCGACGTTCCCCCCGCTGGGGGGGCTCCACCGCCCGCAGGCGGGGGATCTCGAGGGCCGGGCGGATCCGGCCGAAGGCCCGCTCGATGGCCCGCAACGCCTCCGGGATGCGAAAATCCCCCACCGCCACCGCGACGGCGTTGTTGGGGGCGTAATAGGTCCGGTAATGGCGGTAGAGATCCTCCCGGGTCATCGTCTGGAGATCCCCCGGCCACCCGATGACGTCGTGGCCGTAAGGATGGGCCTGGAACGCGAGGGCCTGCACCTGCTCGCTCAGCAGGAAAAGGGGGTTGTTCTCGGCCCCGTGCCGTTCGGAGAGGATCACCGTCCGCTCCGCCTCCACCTCCTTCGGGTGGAAGAGGGCCTTCGTCATCCGATCCGCCTCGATCTCCGGCGCGATCGTCCACCGATCCGAGGGCAGGGTCTCGAAATAGGCGGTGAAATCCAGCCAGGTGAACCCGTTCCAGGTCCCTCCCTCCCGGGAGATCAGCCGGTCCAGCGTCCCCTTCGGATAGGTGGGGGTGCCCTTGAAGAGCATGTGTTCCACCCAGTGGGAGATCCCGGTGAGGCCGGTGGGCTCATCCCGGCTCCCCACGCGATACCAGACCCAGAACGTGACCACCGGGGCGTGGTGCTGTTCTTTCAGCACCACCGTCAGCCCGTTGTCCAGCACCGTTTTCAGGAAGCCGTCCCGACGCACCGTTCGGAAACGTCGGGAGCTCCGGGAGACCGATCGCCGCGCCATCGCCTTCACCTCAGCAGATGAGGCAGAAGGAAGGCCAGGATGATCTGGCCGCTGAACAGAAGCGCCGCCAGCACGCCGATGCGGCGCAGATCCCGCCGCACGTAGGAGTAATCGTAATTCGCCAGGCTGGATGCCGGCCGCCGGGCCGGAGCCGGCGAAGCGGACACCGGGATCTCCCGGGCCGGAGCTGGAGCCGTCCGGGCCGGGGCAGGAACCGTGGATCGCACCCGTCGTTTCTTGGCCATCCGGATCCCACTCCTGAAGGAAGATCATTTCGCAGGGGCGACCCGGCGGGTCGCCCCTGCGTTATGCGCCCACCGTATCCAGGATCCATCCCATCCCGGATGGGATTGGGCATCGCGATGAATTCGTCCCCATTCAACACCCCATTGGGGGCGCACCTGGGCCGTGCGGAACCCTTCCTCTCACACGATGCGCCCTCTGGTTCCATCCCAGGAAAGAGCCCGGAGGCGGAACCCCTCGCCGGATCCCTCCCGGCTTCTCAGCGGGCGATCTCCACCGCCCGGGTCTCCCGGATCACGGTGACCTTGATCTGCCCGGGATACTGCATGGTCTCTTCGATCTTGCGGGCGATCTCCCGGGACATCCGGATGATGGCGAGGTCATCCACCTCCTCGGGCTTCACGATGATACGGATCTCCCGGCCGGCCTGGATCGCGTAGCATTCGGCGACGCCGGGATAGGAGCGGGCCAGGTTCTCCAGATCCTGGATCCGCTTGAGATACATCTCCAGGGTCTCCCGGCGGGCACCCGGCCGGGCGCCGGAGATGGCATCGGCGGCCTCCACAATCACCGCCTCAATACACTCCTGCGGGACCTCGTGATGGTGGCTGGCGATGCAGTTGACCACCTTGGGTGGCGCCCCGTAGCGTCGGGCCAGCTCCGCGCCGATCAGGGCGTGGGTGCCCTCCACCTGATGGTCCACTGCCTTCCCGATGTCATGCAGCAGCCCACCCATCCGGGCGATCCGCACATCGGCGCCCAGCTCCGCCGCGATCATCCCGGCCAGCCAGGCGACCTCGACCGCGTGATGCAGCTGGTTCTGGCCGTAACTGGTCCGGAACTTCAAACGGCCCAGGAGGCGGATGAGCTCGGGGTGCAGGCCGGTGACGCCTGCCGCGGCCGCGGCCTGCTGACCTTCTTCCCAGATGATCCGCTCCACCTCCTCCCGGGCCTCGGCCACCACCTTCTCGATCCGCGCCGGATGGATCCGCCCGTCCTGGATCAGGCGGGTGAGGGCGATGCGGGCGATTTCCCGGCGCACCGGATCATGGGAGGAGAGGGTGATGGCCTCCGGGGTGTCGTCCACGATGATCTCCACCCCGGTGATCTTCTCCAGGGCGCGGATGTTCCGGCCGTTCCGCCCGATGATGCGCCCTTTCATCTCATCGTTCGGCAGGGGCACCACCGAGACGGTCAATTCGGCGACCTGCTCGCTGGCGATGCGCTGGATGGCGGTCGCGATGATCTCGCGGGCGCGCTCCTCCGCCTGAATCCGGGCTTCGGCCTCGATCTGCCGGTAAAGGCGGGCCATATCTTCCCGCGCTTCTTTTTCCACCATCTCCAGCAGGGCCTGACGGGCCTGCTCGACGGTCATCCCGGCCACCTGCTCCAGGGCGGCCCGGCGCTCCTCCTCAAAACGGCTGATGGCCGCCTGCAGCTGAGCGCTCTGGCGATCCAGTTCCGCCTGGCGCTCGTTCAGACGGCGCTCCTGCTTCTCCAGCCGTTCCGCCCGGCGATCCAGCTCCTCCCGTCGATGGCGCAGGCGTTCTTCTTCTTTGCGGAGGTCGGCCCGCCACCGGCGCAGCTCCGATTCGGTCGCCTCCCGAAGGCGGAGGGCTTCATCCTTTGCTTGAAGCAGAAGCTCCGCCGCCTGTTGTTTGGCTTCCTCGATCAGCCGTTGGGATTCCTGTCGTGCGGCTTCGATCTCACTCCGGAGCTGTTCTCGAATCCGTTGCTGGACCAGTTGCTTTCCCAGGAACCATCCCAGCGCACCGCCGCCGATAACTCCGATTGCGGCCAGCGGGACAATGATCAGCCAGTCCATGATGTATCCTGTCTCGATTGGGATGCGAGAAATTCCCTTCTTCTGGGGGTTTGGAGAGCCTGGCCTCCCAAACCCCCATCGGATCAGCGCCTGCTCAATCTATGGAAAGATCTTCCTCCTTCTCTTGCTCCAGGGTTCGGAGGATCTCCATCACCAGCTCTCCATCGAACCCCCGGCGGATCAGGTATCCGGCCAGACGCCGCCGGAAGGTGGAGGGGTCCAGCCCCCGCAACCGTCGGGCCCGTTCATGGGCCAGGCGCAGGGCGAGGGCGCGCTCATCGGGGGAGGCCTCCTGGAGAACCTCCCGGATGATGGGGAGGGGAACGCCTTTGCGCCGGAGCTCCACCTGGAGGGCCCGGCGGCTGCGCGGCCGGAACGCCGTCCGGTTCTCCACCCAGAACCGGGCGAAGGCCCGATCATCCACCAGCCCCACGCGCCGGAGCCGTTCCAGCTCCGCTTCCACGGTCCGGGCATCGAAGCCTTTCCGGCGCAGGTAGTCTGCGACTTCCCGTTCGCTGCGCGGGCGATAACTCAGGAACCGGAGGGCGATCTCATGGGCCTGTTCCAGAAGATCCCGTTCCAGGAGCTGATGGATTTCTTCATCGGTGAGCACCTGGCCCGGGCGTAGCCGCGCGGCCTCTACCGCCGTC
Organism: Candidatus Thermoflexus tengchongensis; assembly: GCA_016842085.1. GTDB lineage: Bacteria > Chloroflexota > Anaerolineae > Thermoflexales > Thermoflexaceae > Thermoflexus > Thermoflexus tengchongensis. The sequence goes on from JAEVEX010000044.1 coordinate 192,893, forward strand.
AGCTGGAACGCCCGACGGCCGTCCAGATAAACGGCCACGCGGCCGCTTTTCAGCGCTCGTAAACCGGTGATTCGACCGCCCATGGAGCCTCGGCGTGAGAGAAAGATCCCTCACCAGGAAGCGGGCCTCGCCTTCCCGACTGGCGATCCCCGTTCCGATCCAGGCCGGGTTATTCGGCCTCCAGGATGGGAGCGGCCTCCTCGGCGCCCTCCGCGCTCACCCCGAGGCGTTTGAGGGAGGCCGCACGGGCGGCGTTCTCCCGGATCTGGCGCTCCAGCTCCTCCAGCAATTCCGGATGGGCTTTCAGGAACTCACGGGCGTTCTCCCGGCCCTGACCCAGACGGGTGTCTCCATACATAAAGAAAGTGCCCCGCTTCGTGACCAGCCCCAGTTCGGTCGCCAGGTCCAGGATGTCCCCGGCCTTGCTGATCCCCTCGTTGTAGAGAATATCGAACTCCGCCTCGCGGAAGGGCGGAGCCACCTTGTTCTTCGTCACCCGAACCCGGACCCGGCTGCCGATGATCTCGCCGCCCGCTTTCAGGTTCTGCAGGCGACGGATCTCCAGGCGGACCGAGGCGTAGAACTTGAGGGCCATGCCGCCGGTGGTGGTCTCCGGGTTGCCGAACATCGTGCCGATCTTCATCCGCAGCTGGTTGGTGAAGAGCATCGCTGTGTTGGACTGGCGGATGGCCCCGGCGAGTTTGCGCAGGGCCTGGCTCATCAGGCGCGCCTGGAGCCCCACGTGGGCGTCGCCCATCTCCCCCTCGATCTCCGCCCGGGGCACCAGCGCCGCCACCGAGTCCACCACCACCACATCCACGGCCCCGCTGCGAATCAGGGTTTCCGCAATCTCCAGGGCCTGCTCCCCGGTGTCCGGCTGTGCCACATAGAGGTTATCGACATCCACGCCGCATCGCTGGGCATAGTGAGGATCGAGGGCGTGCTCCATATCGATGAACGCCGCAATCCCGCCCCGCTTCTGAGCCTCCGCGATGACATGGAGACAGAGGGTTGTCTTCCCGGAGGCCTCCGGGCCGTAGATCTCGGTGATCCGCCCTCGGGGGATCCCCCCTACGCCTAAGGCCAGATCCAGGGCCAGGGAGCCGGTGGGGATCACCTCCACCGGCTGCTGCACCGCCTCCCCCAGGCGCATGATCGTTCCTTCCCCGAATCGCTTCGTCAGCGTTAACACCGCCGTTTCCAGAGCCTTTCGTCGCGCGTCGTTCCCCATCGCTCACCTCTCGCTCAGACTGGATCCATGGACAAGCCGCCTTTCGAGGGATCGCCCGACCGAAGTTCCTTGCTTTAAGCATAGTTTACGTTTGGAAAGTCCAGCATGCAAACCTGTGCTGGGGATCCGCCAGGTTTACGCCATCGAGTTTGGATCGGGAAGGCGGGATATCCCCTTGCGGTGGTCCAGACGGGAAAGCCCCTGGATTCGGGGCTCCGGCTCCTGCAAATCCCGGCGAACGGGGCTAAGATGAAGGAGCCAGCTACCGGAGGGGAGAGGCACGGTGCGGGTTCCACGCTGGGTGCTGTTCCTGATCAGCTTCGCGGCGCTCATCTACATCACGGAGCGGTTGTGGCAGCTGTTCAGCATGTTCGCCGACCTGGTCCGCATGCTGGCCCTGGCCTGGCTGCTGGCTTACGTGCTTCATCCCCTGGTCGCCTGGCTGGATCGCGGGCCGTTCCCTGAATCGTGGCTGGAGGGCCTGATCCGCCGGGGGGTGCCTCCTCAACTCCGTGTCCTGATGCGCTTTCGAATCCCCTATGCCATCGGCGCCACGCTGGTTTACACCGGCCTGCTCACGGCGATGCTGATCGGCCTGCTGCTGGGGGTGCCCCTGCTGGTTCCCCAGGCTCTGGAGCTCACCACGTTGCTCACTTCCTATCTTCAGAAGGCGCCGGAGATCCTGGTGGAGCTCCAGCGGGATCTGGCCACGCGTCTTAACGTCCCGATGGAATCCCTGGCGATCCTCCCCTCCCGGGAGGCCTGGCAGGATCTGGCGCGGCTGGGGGCCGGCTGGGTGCTGCCGATCCTGGTGGAAACCGCCCGGCGGATCGGGGGAGGGCTGGTGGAGTTCCTGCTCATCCTGGCGTTGAGCTACTACACGATGCTGGACTGGCGGAACCTCTCCCGGGAGATCCTCTCGCTGATCCCACCGGCGTATCACGATGAGATCCGGGCGACCGCGGCGATCCTGGATCGCACCTTCGGGGGCTTCCTCCGGGGACAATTGCTGATCGCGCTGACCAACGGGCTGGTTACCTTCGTGGTGATGCTGGCCTTCGGCGCCCCCTTCGCGGGCCTGATCGCCATGCTGTCGGCGCTGATCATCCTGATCCCGCTCATCGGGGCTCCGATCGCCCTCTGGGGGCCTCCGCTCACCCTATGGCTCCGGGGGGAGTGGAGCGCCGGGCTCTGGATGTGGATCGTCCTGCTGATCTACCAGCAGATCCTTTTTCATTTCCTGGTCCCCCGTATGCTGGGGGAGGCGACCGGGTTGCCGCCTTTGCTGACGCTGATCGCGGTGCTCATCGGAGTGCGCCTCTTCGGGTTCTGGGGCTTCGTCTTCGCCATTCCGGTGGCCGGCGCCGGATACAGCCTGATGTTTCTGCTGCTGACCTCCCGGGGTGCTTCTATCCGGGTGTCGGAGCCGTCCGCGGGATCACCGTCCATTGATCCGATCGAAGATCATAAATAAGATCGAAAACCATGCCATCGGCGGTGCGCGCCCGGAACCCCAGCGTCTCCGGGGTTCGCCAGCGATGGAGGATCTCCGCCACCGCCTTTTCCGTTCCTTCCCATTCGAAAGATTCCGGTCGCTCCGGATAAGTCGATCCAGCGTAGCAACGCACCCTGGCCATGGTGGTCCTCCCCATCAGAACGATCCTGGAAACTGGAGTATCGAAAACCATCTCGGCGTCATGGACCTCGGAGGGCGATAGCCCGCCGCGCTCGGAAAGCACCCGGACCGGGAACTTCCTGGGCCCGCCTCTCGTCTCTTTTAGGGAACCAAATAGAGTGATTTCTCAGCCTTCTTCGTGAGCTCTCTGGAGGAAAAGGAGTGTTCCGATGAACATGAGGACGAAGATCGGGATCATCGGCATCGGGATGATCGGGTGGCTGACCGCATGTCAGGTGGGCGGCCCATCCACCCCGCCCGTGCCATCCACGCCCACGGCTTCACCGGTCCCCCCTCAGCAGGCGCCCACATCGACTTTCACGCCTGCGCCCCCCACCCTTCAGGGGCCCTTCGCCGTGGTGCTGGTTTCCCCCGCAGATCAGCTCAATGTGCGCGCCGGGCCGGGGCCCGATCAGCCGATCCTGGCAACGCTGCCTCCGAACGCTTCCGGCCTGTTCCTTACCGGAAAGGAAGAGACCGTCCAGGGCGCCCGCTGGGTGGAGGTCCGCCTTCCGGATGGGCGGATCGGTTGGGTAAACGCGATGTTCCTCACTCAAGAGGTCTCCCTCCAGGCTTTCTGCGCGGACCCGCAAGTGGGCGCGCTGCTGGACCGGCTGGAGGCGGCCATCCGGGGGCGAGACGGCCCGGCGCTTGCCGCGCTGATCAGTCCCATCCATGGGCTGCGGATCCATGTCAGCCGCATCAGCGATCCCGTCCTGATCCGACCGGATCAGGCAGCCACCCTCTTCACCGATGAGACGCCCATCCACTGGGGCGTTCATCCGGCCAGCGCCATGGAAATCGTGGGTCCCTTCCGGCAGGCCGTGCTGCCGGATCTTCTGGATGTCATCGACCGCCCCCATGAGCGGCACTGCGGTCTGCTGGTCCCCCCGGTGACCTATCAGCCGGCCTGGCCAGAGGCCTATCAGGCGTTCCGGTTCTATAGCCTGCACCGGCCGGGGACGCCGGGCAATGAGCTGGACTGGCGGACCTGGGTCGTGGGTGTGGCGTATGTGAACGGCCGGCCTTATGTGGCCGTGCTGATGCAGTTCTTCTGGGAGCCATAGGGCTCACGAAGCTCCTCCCCGCCTTTCCCTGCAGAAGCAGGACTTGAGCCACCGGGTGGAGATTGGGAAGGCATGGAATCCCCTCTCGCGCGGCGTGGGGAGGGGAAAGGCTGGAGTCTTCCGGGGGCGGGATGGGATGCCGGAGGCGCCTCATCCCGCCCCAAAGTCCTCATGGAGAAAGCCTGCACGGCAGGATAACGGCTCGCAGCTTCCCGCTCTCTCCCCCTTATTCCGGATATCCTTCCGGATGGGCCTGCATCCAGCGCCATGCGCTGAGCACGATGTCCCGCAACGTGAATTGAGGGGTCCAGCCCAGGTCCCGGCGAATGGCCTCCGGAGAGGCGACCAGCATCACCGGATCCCCCGGCCGCCGGGGCGCCTCGATCGCCGGGATCGGATGTCCGGTCACCTCCCGACACACCTCCAGGACCTCCTGCACGGTATATCCCACCCCGGTCCCCACGTTGTAAACCATCGCCGGGCGGTCCGACAGGGCTTCCAGCGCCAGAAGGTGTGCCCGGGCCAGATCCGCGACATGGATGTAATCCCGTATGCACGTCCCATCCCGGGTCGGATAATCTGTCCCGTAGATCTCCACATAGGGCCGACGGCCCAGCGCCACCGCCAGGATATTCGGGATCAGATGGCTCTCCGGCCGGTGATCCTCCCCGCGGGTCGCCGTCGCCCCTCCGGCGTTGAAATAACGCAGGGCGGCATAGCGCAGGCCACGGGTGCGATGCAGCCACATCAGGATGCGCTCCACCGTTGCTTTGGTTTCCCCATAAACGTTCACAGGCCCGATGGGGGAAGATTCCGTGAGGGGCTCCGGGGCAGGGGCATAGACCGCGGCGGTGGAGGAGAACACCACGCGATCCACCCCGGCGGCCAGCAGCGCTTCCAGAAAAGTGATGGTGTGGGCGATGTTGTTCCGAAGATACTTGAAAGGATCCTGCATGGATTCCCCGGCCTCGATGAAAGCGGCGAAATGCATGACCGCCTGACAGGGCCATCGGCGCAGGGTCTCCACCACCCGTTCCCCATCCCCGATATCTCCCTGCACGAAGAGGGCCCCTTCGGGGACCGCAGTGCGGAATCCATGGGAGAGGTTATCGTAGACCACGACTTCGTGGCCGGCGTCCAGCAGGGACTCCGCCACGATGCTGCCGATGTAACCGGCTCCGCCAGCGACCAGGACGCGCATCGGGATGTTCGATCCTCCGGATCTGTCTCGACCGCTTTAGCGGCGACAAAAGGTCAGGGCTGAAGCCGTCGGGGCTGAAGCCCCTCCTACCGGCCTTCTGAAGAGCTGGCTGGGGCGGCGGGCCGCCTGGGTGCCGACGGCCGTCGCCGATCCCGGGCCTCTGCCTGGGAATCGCGCCCCGGAAGGCCGATGGCCCCTCGGCGTAAAAGGCAGCGCAGGGAATTACCCGCTTACGGTAAACGCATATGCCCCTTTCTCCCCCTCCCCTGGACCCCTGGGACCTCAGGGGGGAAATCCCCGAAGCCCCCATGCGGAAGCCAGCCACGTGACTTCGGAAAGAGGCTTACGAGGGGGAGAACGGGCCGCGGCGATCCGCTTTATCCAGTGAGATCCGGGGAGCCGCTGAAGACACCGTTGGGAAGGGGGAGGGGGAAGGCCGGACAGGGATCAAACTGTGCCAGGCTACGATTCCATAGCTGATCGCGTAACACAGCAGGAAAGGCACCGCACCATCGATGTTATGATGCCAGGCCCGCCAGGCGAGGAAGAGGGCATACAGGGCAAAGGCTCCTTCGATCCATCCCATGGGATCCGGCTCCCGTTCTGCATCCATGGCCCGCTCCCCCTTCGGCGTTCGCACGAACTCCGACCGATAGCCCAGAAGGGCCTCCAGAATGGCCCGGGTGTTGTTCAGCGTCAATCCAGTTCCCACCAGGAACAGCAGGGGGATCGCCCACAGGCGCCGGGGCCAATCCGGGTAAAGAGCCTGCTGGCTCAGTCCATACATCAACGGAATCGCCAGCAGCCCCAGGCCCAGGATCACCGTCCATTTCGGCCGTTCCGCCGAATGCCGCAACAGGGGACCCCAAAACAACAGCAGCAGCACCCCCAGCAGGTTTGTGAAATATCCTCCGAGATGGAACATGGCCACCAGACGTTTCCACCATGGCCAGCGGCTGCGCCAGATCCATCCCGCCAGCTTGCAGAACGTCTGCGTGGTCCCCTTGGCCCAGCGGAATTGCTGGCGCTTGAACGCTTGAAGCGTGGGGGGGACCTCGCTGGGGACCGTCACCTCAGGGACGAAGATCATCCGCCATCCGGCCAGTTGCGCCCGGTAACTGAGATCCAGGTCCTCCGTTAATGTATCGCTCTCCCAGCCCCCCGCCGCCTCGATGGCCTCCCGGCGCCATACTCCGGCGGATCCGTTGAAGTTGACCGGCAGGCCAGCTGCCGAGCGGGCCACCTGATCCACCATGAAGTGGGCGTCCAGCATCAGGGCCTGGGCCCGGGTGATCCAGGAGGCATCGGCGTTCAGATGACTCCAGCGGGCCTGAGCCGCCCCAACGGTCGGATCGGCCAGCAGCACCGGGATCATCCGCTTCAGGAAATCCGGGGGGGGAACGAAATCTGCGTCGAAGATCGCGATGAACTCCCCTCGCGCCCGCTGCAGCCCGTAGGCCAGCGCGCCGGCCTTGTAGCCGTTCCGGTTCGGCCGTCGCAGCAGCTCGATGGGATATCCCAGGCTCTGATAGAAGGCCACCTGCCGCTGGACCAGCTGGGCGGTTTCATCCGTGGAATCATCCAGGACCTGGATCTCGAGACGATCCCGCGGGTAATCCAGCGCGACGACCGCCCCCAGCAGGCGCTCCACCACGTTCCCCTCGTTGTAGATCGGCAGCTGGACGGTCACGAAGGGCCAGGTTCTGGGCTCCGCCCGCGGGATCGCACGGCGTCGCCCCCACAGGCTCAGCCCGGTCAACACCAGCACATACACCGCGTAGAAGAACAACAGAACGCTGATCCCCAGGCTGGCCATCGCCAGGATGTTCATGGCTGTTCCTCCCGGAACCCCAGGAATCGATAAACCGGCACCACCTGAGCCCCTCCCCGGACCGGGAACACGGGCAACGCCCGGGCCTCGATGCGATCCCGCAACCGCTCAAACACTGCCCGGCTGATCATAATCTGACCGGGCGGCGCGGCCTCCTGTAACCGACGGGCGTAATTGGCCACACTGCCGACCACGGTATACGTCCAGTAATCCGGCGTCCCAATAGGACCCATGATCGCCTCGCCGACGTGCACGCCGATCCGATAGCGCCGTCGCTGCTCCGGAGGGAGGGCGGCGTGCAGAAGCGCCAGCTCCTGCTGCATCCGCCACGCCGCCCGCAGAGCTCGATAGGTATGATCCGGCAGATCGAAGGGCGCATTGAACCAGCCCAGCACCGCGTCGCCCATAAACCGATCGACAACTCCACCCTCTCTCCGGATCGCCTCCCAGGCCACCTGGAGATAGCGATTGAGAAGGGGAATGAGATCTTCAAGAGGGAGCCGATCGCACAGATCCGAAAAGCCCTGGAGATCCGCGAACAACACCGTGATCTCCCGCTGGACCCCTCCCTCCAGCCATGGGTCCGAATGCCGGATCAGATAGGCCCTCAGGTGGGGATCCAGCATGTGATCCAGAAGAACCTGCTCGCGCTGGATCTGTGCCCGCAAGCGCTCCAGGAGCTCGCGGCCGTCCTTTAAAGCCGTTCGCAGCGAGCTCCTCGGATCCGCGTTCGAGGTTTCCGGCCCTTCTCCGGCAACTTCCTGCCCGATCCGTTCGAGCTGCTCGCGGAGAAGATCCAGAAGCCGGCTGATTTCAGAGAAGTGCTCGGTCGGTTTCATTTTCCCTGACTCGATCCCGGCAAAGGATGCAAGGGCTAAGGGGCTTTGCGGCCGATCTCTCCTCCCGACGGATGAGGGTCGAAGGAGAACCCGGAGCGGGCCCCCTGGGCCCAGCGATGGATCCCTTCCAGGTAGGGGGCCAGGGCCTGCCGGAGTCGCCACTTAAGCCCTTTGCGCAGAACGTGAAACACCCACCCCGGGGGCGGCGGGAGCGCCCGGGCCCGACGCCCCCCGAACCGGACCGCGCTATAGCGCTCCGCCACCCGCTCCAGCGCCCCGGCGACCTCCGGAATCTGACTGCCCAGATAACCGGCACGCTCCATCGGGGTCCAGGAGGCCGGGAACCGGATTCCCAGCAGCCACGCCACCCGGTTCATCCAGAGGTAATCCCGGGCGGCCGGGGAGAGCCAGCGCAGCCGCTGACGATCCCGGATCCAGAAAGCCACCCCCAGCAACCCCAGCCCTCCGAGGAAGCCCGCGGTGATGGGGCCCAGCGGAAAGCGCGGAGCCCGGGGCAATGAAAGAGCTTCCCCCGGCTGGATATCGAAATCCTCTGCCAGCAGATTGCGACGGGTCGGCGTCGGCCGGGGCGCCCCCGGCGTCGAATCGGTCGGCCCGGGGGCCGCAGGAGTGGGGGTCGGGGAAAGCGGACGCTGGGGGCGCAGGATCGGCGGCTGGGCGGCCGTGGGTTCGAATTCCACCCATCCGAAGCCCGGGAAGTAGATCTCCACCCAGGTGTGGGCATCCCGCTGGCGCACCCGATAGCGTCCGTCGGGCATCCACTCCCCCTGTGCGTAACCGCTGACCACCCGGGCCGGGATGCCCAGGGCGCGGGCCATCACCGCCATGGCGGACGCATAGTAATCACAGTATCCCTGGCGGATGTCGAAGAGCACATAGACCACACCATCCCGGCCCGGCGGAGGAGCCGGGATGTTCTCATTGTAACGGATGTTGCGACGCAGCCAGGCCTCGAGGGCCGCCGCCTTATCGTAAGGGTTATCGTAACCGGCCGTGATCCGCTCGGCCAGGCGGCGGATACGAGGATCCAGATTGGAGGGCAATTGCAGATACCGCTGCACCCATTCCGGATAAACCGTCCCCGCCTGCCGCAGGCTCTCGACATCCGGAACCGGGACCAGGGAGATGGCCTCATAGGTCTGCTGGGCGCCGAAAGGCCGCGGGCTGCGGATCATCATCAGGTCATGGGCCTGAGCGGTGAAACGTCCCTGCACGATGGAGGAGAGGCTCACGGCGACGGGATGCTGGGCGGCGAAGATCAGGGTATTGCCGGGGAGATAGACCGTGAACGTCTGGGTGACCACCGCCCGGCCTTCCCAGAGAGGCCGCGCCGTCAGGGCTGTCATCGGCGCACGGCTCTGCTCATCTTCCCCCGAGGAAAGCCAGCCGCTGGACGTGTAGACATCGTAAACCACACCGCGCCAGTAGCGGGCAGGCCCCTGCGCTTTCACATCCATCACCGGCGTGTCGCTCAGCCGTCGCGGGCCGCCGAAGGACAGCGTGCGGCTCAGGGGGCTCACATAGGCCGGACGCTGGGAACGCAGCGAGCTGAACAACCGGTTGAAGGTCTCCTGACTGCGGCGCAACGGCCGGCTGACCTCACTCCAGGCCCGGGAGACCGTCTCGCTGGGCCCGGCGGCCGGGAGCAACCACGCCAGGGCCAGGGCCAGCCCGGCCACCATCAGCCCTGCCCGCAGGATGTCCACCCCCAGATCCGGGACGAACCATACCCGTTCCAGCCGCCATCGGTAGCTCTGTTCCTCATAGTGAACCGTGACCAGCCAGAGCAGCGCGCCCAGAAGGTAAGCGATCAGGAAGAGGGTGAGCGGACGAGGGCCCAGATAGTAATAGGCATTAACGAAGGTAATCAGCCCGGCCGGGAGCAATGCCCGCCATGATCGGATCGTCCGGAAAGAATACCAGGCGCTCGCGCTGGCGGCCAGCCAGACCAGGGCACCCATCAGGACCACGAAGGGGAGCGGGTCGCTGCCGCGACCGCCCCGCATGGCCTCCATCGCCCAGACGGTGAGGCGATAGCCCAGCCACTGAAGTTTCAACGACCAGGTGGGCACATGGATCAGACGGGCGCTGAGATACCCGACCCAGACCGTTCCATAGCCCAGATTCAGGATCAGGGCCACGGGCCCGGAGAAACGGCGGATCGCCAGAAGCCACCCGATGAAAAGACCCCCCAGGGCCACCATCGGAAGGATTTCCAGTCCATCCGCCCACCCGGCCAGCGTCACCGTCCACGCGGCCGAGCCGTTGATCACCAGCAGAAGGAACAGCATCCACAGTGTCCCCACCACCCCGCGGGAGACCGTCGGCGCCGCCGGGAAGGCCCGGGAGATCCCTACCTGGCTTTCTCCCACCATTGGCTCAGCTCCTTTTCCGAGACCCGGGATGTGAGGTCCAGGCTCAGGGGCGTGACCGAGACCACCTGATCCACCACCAGCGCGTAGATGTCCGAATCGGGCTCCAGGCGCTCGAAGTCGATCTCCACCCGATACCCCAGCGGCCCGGGATCCGTGGGGCGACGACGCATTGGCCGCACCGGAACGAAATACCGCTGGCGGGACTGGCGGGTCCAGCGCCAGGGCGTCTCCGGCGTGGCCGTAGCCGGGACATCGATTTTGAGCACATCCACATCAAAAGGCAACGCCTGCCGGAGGACCGCCCCGGCAAATAGACAGGTGAAGTAAGCGGCGGTGCGGAAATCGATCTCCTCCGAATACCCCAGGTGGTGCTCCACCGGGGTCTGCAGGGAGACTGCCAGGGCCGGGATGCCGAAGCTGGCCGCCTCCAGGGCAGCCCCCACGGTGCCCGAGATGGTCACCCCGGATCCCACGTTCTCCCCGTAATTGATGCCGGAGACCACCAGATCTGGAGGGTGGGGCAGAATCTCCAGGATCGCATGATCCACCACCTGGGCCGGCGTCCCCTCCACCGCATAGGCCCGGATGGTCGCGCCGTTCACCACCATGGTCTCCGGATAGATCCGTCCCTCCGACGTGGCCGGCATACAGCGCCCTGCGCCGGACCACTGATCAACGGGAGCGACTACCACGACCTGTCCCAGAGTTTGCAGGGCGGCGACCGCCGCCCGCAACCCGGGGGATCGGATCCCATCGTCGTTGGTCACCAGGATGAGCGGCACCGCACCCTCCGGAAGACAGCCTCTGCGATCCGATTCGCAATCTGACGCAGGATCTCATCCGGCACCCCTTCCGGGGTTGCAGACTGGGGACGGGTGTCGATGGGATCGTTGACGTAATCGATGCAGAGGAACTGCCCCTCCTCATCCATGGCGATCTCGCTGGAGAAGAGATGCAATCCACATACCTCCGCGATCCGACGGCCCAGGGCCCAGAGAGGATGTAGTCCGAAAGCTTCCCGCTCGGTCTCCGTGACCGGCGAATATCGGTGGGTCTCCGGATCCCACCAGCATGGGAACGCGGTATCCATGGCGTAAAGCACTCGAAACCAGGCCGGCCGCCCCCCGAGCCTGCGTGGGCGCACATACCGCTGGATCAGGAACGGCTCATCCGGGAAGGCGGCCCGCAGGACGGCCAGATCCTCTGGACTCGCGATCCGCTTCACGCCCTCTCCCCCGCCTCCAAAGGCCGGCTTGGCGATCACCGGGCCGATCGCTTCTTCCGGCCATTCCACCTCGGGTTGTTCTTCCCATGGGGGAAGAATCCACGTGGGCGGGGTGGGAAGCCCGACGGCAACAAAACGCCGGTGCATGGCCGCCTTATCCCATGCCGCCCGGGCCTGTTCTGTGGGGTTCAGGCGGAAAACGCCGGCGGCCCGAGCCCAATCGACCAGGGCCTCGAAATCCTCATCCCAGTCCGAGGCCCGGTCAAAGAAGGCCCGGCACGCCCACTCGCCCTTCCAGGCCCGCTCCAGAATCCCCGGGAGATCCTCCGGGGTGATGTCCATCATCGAGAGGCCGCGACGCACGCAGGCCTCCCGGATCATCTCCACAAACGGCCGATCGCAATCCCAGTTCCAGGCGATAGCCAGATCCACGATCTCTATATGAACTTTGCTCTCAATCTGCATTTCCCCTCGCATCATTCCGCACGGGCATAACGGAAGCCATGGGTTTTATCACCTTCCCCGCCCCTCTTCATCATAGCATGGGATTGGAGATTTCCTCCAGGGGATGGGGTGCGGCCACAGGGCTTTTCAGCTTTCCGGGAGAGGTCACGGGACCGCTGCGAGCGCTTGCCCTGGCAACGGTTGTGATCCCTCCGAAGGGAATGCTCTCATCTCCTGTTGAGAGGCCGGGCGGGCTGCCCTGGACGCAAGTTAAAATAAGGAGTTAGGCCGCTGGCTCCCCCCGGGTTTTTGGGGCCAGCCCGGCCTCAGGGGATATCGGGGAGGGGACATCCCGCTTTCCAGAGCGGAACCAGGCGGCGTAAGCCGTGACTCCTGGAAACAGAGTTCGGATGGGGGGAACCCATGCGACGCGCGATCTTCTGGATTTATGGCTTTCTGGTAGGAGGGTTGACCGGGGCCGGTTTGATCCTGCTGTTTACCCCTCAATCGGGCGAGGACCTGCGCAAAAAGATTCAGGCCCGATGGCAGCAGATCCTGGAGGAAGGGCGCCAGGCAGCGGCCCAGCATCGAGCGGAGCTGGAGCGGGAGCTGGCGATACTCACCCGCCGAACTCCACCCACTTCATCCTCGTAGGAGACGGCGAGCCGTTGTCCTGCGAATTGCAGATCCCGGGTGCCGCCCCGATAACGATTTCCTTCCCGGAAGGGAAATCTTTGGGAGTTTTTCATACACTCTCTAAGGCCATGGCCACCACCACGGCGTGGGGGCTGTCCCGACCTCCACGCCCGAATCGCTTTTTCTTACCGTGAGCGCCGGCCAGAAGGCTGTCCGATACGGTCGGGCCGGATCGATTGGCGTCGGCCAGAGGGCCTGCTCGTCCCCTCCTACCGGGATTTCCGCGTGCAGCGGCCAGCCCGGAATCGACAGGGCAGCCGCGTGGGCTTTCCCCCATTCCCAGATGGTGTGCAGATCTCCATAGCGCCGTCCGATCCAGATCAACGCCCGCCGGTAGGCTTCCCGCAGGATGGATGCTTGAACTTCCCGTTCCGGGGCACCCCGATGGTCTCCCACAGCTTCCCCATCCGTCAGCAGCGCCGTCAGGACCACCTCTGCGGGCCGCCGGGTGAGCAGACGCCGCAGCCCCTCCTCTCCGAGCTCATCCTCCAGCGCCGCCCGGAGGACCTCCTCCCGCCATACGACATAGACCAGGGCGGAAGGGCTTTTCGCGGCCAGGTCTCCTTCCCAGCGCTGGAGCATCCCATGCACCCGCCGTTGCAGCCAGTCCTGCGGGGGCAACGTTCGCAGCGCCTCCCGATGGATCGCCCGGGCCGCCGAGCAGGAGGGCCATTCTCCCGGCGCAGCCCTCCAGCCCCAGAAAGCCGACGGCGTCTCTTCCCCCAGGATCCCATGAACCAGCTCCTCAAGGTGATCCAGGGGATCCCCCAGGCCCGGCTCCGGTTCCAACCATCGCCCGCCGGACGGGGTGATCCGCGCCAGGGCGCCCGGGATCCCGGGCCAGCGCAGGCGCACCTCGTCCTCACCCCACTCCGCGCGCCAGGGTAGCGGAAGCACGGGCGCCGCCATAGCGTGGAGGCGGAACCCCGGGCCTTCCCGACAGCCGCGGAAGAGCCCGAGCTCCGGAGCCGCGCCGGCCGCCGCCCAGGCCCGCCACGCGGCTTCACGCATCGCGACGTCAGGAGTCCGCGGGGCAGAGGTCCAGCGAGGGTCCTCCAGGGCGGAGCGAAGGGAGGGGGGAAGATGCTGAAGAAGGATGCGGATCTCCGCCTCCATCCATCCGGGATGGGCCAGCGCCAGGCCTGTCGCCACCGCCAGGCTATCCCGGGGGTCCCAGGGCCGGGCGAGGGGATCCGGCCGTGGCAGGCGGCGGGCTCCCGGGATCCCCATCCGCCATGCCGTGTTCACCCCGGCGGCATACGCTTCGAGCTGAGCCCGCGTCTCCTCATCCAGGGCCTCCCAGGTCCGGGCGATGGCCGGGGCGATCCGCTCCCGGGCCCACCGGTCGGCTTCCCTGGCCTCCGGCCCGATCAGGGCTTCGAGCTGGCCGTAAGCCGCCGCTCGGCGCAGGATCAGCAACGGAGCCGCGTCCAGCCCATCCAGGACGCCTTCCGCGAAGGCCCGATCCCACGCGGAACGGGCCTCCAGACGCCACTGGGCCGGGCCGACCCGGCGCAGGAGGATCCTTCCCTCGGGTCCCTCCAGGGTCAGGAGGGAAGGGGGGCTCATCACGGACAGAAGAGGCAGGATCCCGGCGAGGATCCCCACCCCCAGGATCAGGGCCAGGCCCGCGGCGCGGGGAAGATGAAGCCTTCTCCGGATCATCCGATCCATCCGCGTTTTCTGCGAGCAGGACATCCGCTCGCGGCGGCTCGGCGACTAAGGAGCCCGGCCCAGCGTGACGGAGACGGTCCGTTCTTCCCCGTCCCGGACCACCGTCAGGCGCACGGTCTCCCCGGGGCGGTGGCGTCGCAGGACATCCGGGAGCGGGTGGCGGTCGTTGACGGGCTCTCCGTTCACGGCGGTGATCCGGTCGCCGGGGCGCAGGCCGGCCTCCTCCGCCGGGCTGCCGGGGACCACCTGAAGGACCCGCGCCCCATCGGCCCCGTGGGTGATCACCACCCCCAGCCAGGGGGTGCCAGCGGCAGGTCCGACCGGGGCCGGAGCGCCCGGGCTCCGGCCGATCAGATAGCCGACCAGCCCGCCCACCGCCAGGCCGACGCACCCGCATGCCAGGCCGACCAGGATCAGGGCCGCGATCCACATCCACGTCCGGTTTCCGAAACTCGAGGGCGCATCGCTCATGGCTTATCGCTCCATGCGTTCGATGGCGGCGCCCAGGGCCCGCAATTTCCCATCGAGATCCTCATAGCCCCGGTCGATCTGGACGATGTTGCGGATCACGCTGGTTCCCTCGGCGCAGAGCGCCGCGATCACCAGCGCCATCCCCGCCCGGATGTCCGGGCTCTCCAGGCGCTCCCCGTGCAGCGGGGAGGGACCATGGACCAGGCAGCGATGGGGATCACAAAGGACAATGCGGGCGCCCATCGCGATCAGTTTGTCCACGAAATAGAGGCGGCTCTCGAACATCTTCTCGTGGAAGAGGACGGGGCCCACCGCCTGGGTGGCGGCCACAATGGCGATGCTCATCAGATCCGCGGGGAATCCCGGCCACGGCGCATCCTCGATCTTCGGGATGTGTCCGCCGATGTCGGGCACCACCTGAAGGGATTGCTCGGGCGGCACATAGATGTCCTCCCCGTGGACTTCGAAATGGATCCCCAGGCGCCGGTAGACCAGCTGGACCATGCGCAGGTGATGGGGGACAGCGCGGCGGATCCAGACCCCATCGCCGACCAGGGCGGCCAGCCCGATGAAGGACCCCACCTCAATATGATCGGACTCGATCTCCCACTCCCCACCTCCCAGGCGATCCACCCCGTGGATGATCAGGGTGTTGGAGCCGATGCCTTCAATGCAGGCGCCGATCCGATTGAGGAAACCACAGAGGGCCTGAACGTGAGGCTCGGAGGCCGCGTTGCGCAGGATCGTGGTACCCCGGGCCAGAGCCGCCGCCATCACCGCGTTCTCCGTCGCCGTCACGCTGGCTTCGTCCAGCAGGATATCTGCACCGGTCAACCGGCTCTTCGAGCGGATGCGGAAAATCCGGTTCACCTCATAACGGGCTCCCAGGGCCTCAAAGGCCAGAAAGTGGGTATCCAGCCGGCGGCGGCCGATGACATCCCCGCCGGGCGGCGGCATCTCCACCTCACCGAAGCGGGCCAGCAGCGGGCCCGCCAGCAGGATGCTGGCCCGGATGTCCCGACAGAGCTCGGGGTTCAGGGGGCGGGGGCGCACTTCGCGGGTGTCAATCCGCAACGTATGGGGATCCAGCTCCTCGATGGTTGCTCCCAGCTCGCTCAGGAGCTGCAGCAGGATGTGGACATCCCGGATGCGAGGCACATTCCGCAGGATGACCGGTTCGTCCGCCAGCAGGGTGGCGGCGATCAGGGGGAGGGCAGCATTCTTGTTGCC
This sequence comes from Candidatus Thermoflexus tengchongensis, assembly GCA_016842085.1. Lineage (GTDB taxonomy): Bacteria > Chloroflexota > Anaerolineae > Thermoflexales > Thermoflexaceae > Thermoflexus > Thermoflexus tengchongensis. The sequence goes on from JAEVEX010000044.1 coordinate 208,873, forward strand.
GCCCGGCCGCACCTCTCCCCGCAACCGCCGCCCGCCTTCGATGATGAAGCAGGCTTCGCGAGCCATGGCATTCCTCTCTATCCGGATTCACACAGCTGGGCTCCGCTGGGGAAAGACGGAATGGCCCCTCCCCTATATTGGAGCTGGCCCGGCCTCGATCCCTCCTGGAGGAGATCCATCACTCCAGCGCCAGCAGGCGCACCCGCACGATCACCGGATCCCCCCGGCGGGCCTCCAGAACGGCTGCGGCGCATCCGTTCACCAGCCCGATCTCCAGGAAACCGGAGCTGCCCGGGTAAGCGATCAGCTCGCCCGGCCGTCCTTCCGCGAACGTATGAACAATGCCCGCAAGCCCTCGATCGCCGATCTCCACCCGCGCCTCGCTGGCCCGGAAGACCACCGGGAAGCGCCGGGCAAGGGGCCCGAAAGCGGGCTGCAGAACGAGCGTGGCCCCCTGCCACTGGAGCCGGCCGATGCTGGTCACCAGGTTGCCGAAGCGGTCCGCGTGGAGGATTTCCCCCACGATGCGCTCCTCCTCCAGCTCCAGGCGGGGCGGCGGCAGACGGACCGGATCGGTCACCGGCGGGCCGAAGGCGGCGGGCGGAACCCCCCGGGCGAGATAAGCCGCGGCCGGGGCGAAGACATCCCGGCCGTGGAACGTATAGCTCACCTGAGGGAGCCGGTAAGCGGGCTCCTCTATTGAATAGCAGCGGGCTTCCGGGTGATTGTCCAGAACAAAGCTGAAGAGCCCATTATCCGGCCCGACGAAGAGCGCCCGTTCGGTCTCCACGATCAGGGCGCGGCGCCCGCTGCCCACCCCGGGATCCACCACCGCGAGGTGAATGGTCCCGGGCGGGAAATAGGGCGCCGCCTCCGCCACCACGAAGGCGGCCCGCCGGATATCCTGGGGCGGGATATGGTGGCTCAGATCCACCAGGCGCACATCGGGGGCGATGGAGAGGATCACCCCCTTCATCGTCCCCACGTAGCCGTCCTCATCGCCGAAATCCGTCGTCAGCGTGATGATCCGCATTCACGGCCCTCCGTTCCCGGCAGGCAGCCGGATATTTTACAGCGAGGGGGCTCTGGGGCCGGGCGGGCCACCAGGAGAGGGGAGAGCTGATCCGATTTCGCCACCTGCATGGGGAAAAGACCCCTCTCATCCGCCCTGGATATATTCTAAGCGTATTGGGAGTTCGGGATCCTGGACACACGGGTCGTGCTATGGGCGGAACGGATCCGCCTGCCTTCAGGGGGTTCCACAAGGAGTGAGGAATATGCGGGGATCCAACCCGGCGATCCCCGGTCCGACACGGACGATCGACCGATTTCCATCGCTGGTTCCCAGGAGGGGGCGGAAGCGCTACCGCGGGGATTTATCGGTTCCTTACTTTGGCAGATACTGCGCCATTCGGGAACAGGGATCTTCTGAGGGGTCACGCGGATCCCGAAGAGGGGTGGGATTTTAAAATCGTGGGGGCAGGCCGCGAAGACACCTGCCCCCACGATGTCCGCGCCTTTTATCCCCTTCGCTAAGGTTGATAAGGATTGAAGGTGCGGATGAAGGCGATAATGTCGGCCAGATCCTGATCGGTCAGAGCCGGGTTGCCCCCTTTCGGCGGCATATCCACCCCGGTGGTGTTGGCCGGATCCGTCGCCGGCCGCCCCTTCTTGATGAACTCCAGCAGCTGGGCATCGGTCTGCTGCTTCACGAAGGCGCTTGTGGTCAGATCCTTCCCCAGGCCGGGCAATCCTTTGGCATCCGGCCCGTGACACGAGGCGCAGGTGCCCAGGAATAACTCCTTCCCTTTCTCCGGGTTTCCTTTTAGAGCCACCGGAGTGGCGCCTCCACCGCCTGTTGCCCCTCCGGCCGGCGCGCCGCCACCACACCCACTCGCGACCAGCGCGAAGAGAAGGAATCCGATCCCCAGAATCCCTCCGTATCCGTTTTTCGTAAGCAACCTCATCGTTTCCCTCCCTGTGCAGATGATCCCGCCTACCACGAAACCGATGACGAGGGGTGCCACGCTGTCTTTTTTGCTCTTCCCCTCGTGATCCCTCAGATCATGGGTGGGAATGAGCACCATGGGGTGGTTGTGTCTCCTGAAGGAGCCGCGCCCAATCTTTGACCTCGCCGCCATGCTCGCGGGCGAAAGCCTCCGCTCGGGAGCGGTCGGAGAAGGCCGCAAGGCCATATCCCATCGGAGAATGGACGCGTGGGGAAGAGACGAAGAACGCGTGCGTGGCATCGATCCAGGCGCGGGTCTCATAGTCATGCACATAGAAAACTGCCACATCCTCTGAATGCTTGCGATGGTAAACCACCATATCCCCGATGTCGTCAAAGAGGCGCGCCTGGCCGTCTCGCGTAACGTAGGCGGCGGCGAATCGGGGATCGCTGATGATCATCCCACACTCGGCGCATGGATCCTTTCCGTAAGCGATGTCCGGCGGCCGCGGTCCCGAGGCCCGGGTGCATGCAGCGACCCCCAGCCATAAGAGCACGAGCAGCCTGACGCTCCAGCGCATGGACAACAATCCCTCCAGAACGGGAATTTTCACGCCACAACTACCGCTGCTCAAACCGGTCCTCTCAGCGGATCGAGCAGCGCTCGTCCTTCTTTCCCTACCACGGGCGTAATTCCCGAAAGATGGTTAAGGGGGCCAACAGCGCACCCGGTCGCAGGGTTAAAGGCCGGAATCCCGGAGACCCCGAAAGCGGAGGGCCGCAACCAGAAAGGCCAGGACGAGCCAGATCCCCATCGCCCCCAACAGCAGCGGGCCCAGCGCTTCCCCGTAGGTCCGCCAGGCGAACCAGCCGGCCGGGCCCAGAAGATCCGGCGATCCGTTCAGCATCACCATGGCCAGGATCCGGAACCCGTGGAGCGGATTCAACAGCGCCAGCCACCAGAGCCAGGCCGGGGAAAGCCCGATGGCCCACGTCAGCCCCATCAGGCCCAGATCCGAAAGGAAGACCGCGGTCAGCCAGGCGATCAGGGTGACCCCCAGGGCCGTGCTCTGCCGTCGCAGCCCGACGCCGATGGCCATCCCGATCCCGTAAGCGATCCAGGACAGCAACGTGGCCCCGGCCGCCAGGCCCGCATAACGGCCGATCTCCTCCAGGCCGCCCAGCCCTCCTCCCAGCCCGATCCCCAGTCCGGTCACCCCGAACCCCAGCCCCATCGCGGCCGCGAGGGCGATGGCTCCGCCAGCGGCTTTAGCGACGAAGACCTGAGCGCGCGAGACCGGATACGAAAGCAGATACGCCAGCGTCCCGCTCTCCCGCTCCGCGGCCCACGTGAGGGCGCCCAGGCCCAGGCCCATCAGGGAGGCCAGCAACATCGACAGGTTCACTAGGCTCGCCGCTGTCCGCCCGAAGCCGGCCAGCCCGATATAGCCGGAGCCGATCATGGAGAAAGCGGCCAGGGCCAGGGCGACCATGGCGAAGCTCCCGGCCGTGAGCAGGAACCATCGGCTTCGGAGGGCCTCGCGCCCCTCCTTGCGGATCAGCAACGTCCAGATGCGCATCTTTAGCCCCCCTGATACGCGCTACTCCTCCAGCTCCCATTCCATATCCTGCACGGAGATCCCAGCCTCCCAGAGCCGATGCACGGGCACCAGCTTGCGATCAGCCGGCACCGTGAGGATCAGCCCGTGGCCGTTACTGGCGGTCCGGTAACCGGATGCCTCCAGCACCTGCCGAGCCCGTTCCAGTTCCATCGGCGGCAGGCTCAACCGGAGCCGGGCCCGCAAGCCGGCCGCCTCCCCCAGGGCCTCCGGAGAGATCTCCGCAACCACCTGTCCGTCCTGCATCACCACCACCCGATCTGCCAGGCCCTGCACTTCCTCCAGGCGATGGGAGCTGAACAGCAACGTCTTCCCCCGCGCCTTGAGCTCCCGCAGCCGGCTCAGCCACTCCGTCCGCGCCGTCAGATCCAGGTTCGCCGTCGGCTCATCCAGCAACAGGATGGGAGGATCTCCCATCAGCGCGAGGGCCAGGGCCAGTCGCTGTTTCAATCCCCCCGACAGCGTTCGCACCGGATGATCTTGATAGGGCGTCAGCCCCAGCGCCTCCACTTTTGTGGGGTCCACCCTCACACCCCGCAGCGCCGCGAAAAATTGCAGGGTCTCCGCGACCGTCCAGTTGTAGAAAGCCAGCTCCTGAGGAACATAGCCGATCCACTGCCGGGCGGCCCGGCCCTCTTTTCGGACATCCCGGCCTGCCACCCGGATCGTGCCCTCGCAGTCCAGCAGGCCCAGGATGCAACGGAGGACCGTCGTCTTCCCGGCGCCGTTCGGCCCCCACAGGGCCACCGCCTCGCCCGGCCGCACGATGAGATCCAGCCCTCGCACGGCCCAGGTCTCCCCGAACCGCTTGCGCAGCCCGCGAACCTCCAGGATGGCTTCCGGGGTTGTCCGTTCCCCCACATCCCGGGAAGGCCGGGGGGGACGCCGGAGCCATCCCCATCCGATCGCGGCGAGGAGGATCCCTCCCAGCCCCAGGCCGATCCATCCTCCGGCATCCCCCGTCGCTTTCACCGGCGCCTGCGCCGGGGGCCGGATCCGGGGCGCGGGGTCCTCCAGGCGGATCTGGGGTTCAAAGAAGGGGACGAGGATGGCGGCGGACTCGAGGGCCTGCATGGCCGGGGTGCCCCAGAACAACCGGAGGGGAGGGGCCTGATCCATCAGGCTCTCGAACACCCGTCGGGAGCGGTAGGGGACATCGCCGATCCCATCCCCGTCGGCATCGAAGCCCGCGTAATCGCTCCAGAAGTTGCCCCGCCAGTCGCTGGCCATCAGGCTCCCTTCCCCCTGCGTCGCCGCCTGCTGCTCGTTCTCCCAGAACACGTTTTCCCGGAAGGTCACCCCGCGCACCATCGGCAGGGCCAGCACGCCGATCCCGTTGTAAGCGATGAGGTTGCGTTCGAAACGGACCGGCGATCCCTCCTCCCGGGGCGTGTTGTCCAGGAAGATCGCCGCCGTGTTGTCCAGGAAGAGGTTGCCTTCCACGCGGACGTCATCGCTGTCCTTGAAGGCCAGGCCGTAGCCGCTGGGGCCCCGTTGATGGAGAAAACGATTGCCCCGCAGGGCGAGCCCCCGACTATACATCACAAAAACGCCCACGAAGTTACCCCGCAGGACGTTCCCCTCCACCTGGCTTCCGTTGCAATACATGTAATGGATGCCATAGCGCCCGCCTTCGAACTGGTTGCCCCGCAGGAGGGAGCGGTCGGAGAACCAGATGATGACATCGCGCCCGCGCCGTGTCCGGTTCCCTTCGATCCGGGCATCCGGGCTATACCAGAGGCGGATCGCATCCCCCCGCTCCGCCTCCGGGACATCCAGGCCGATCACCCTGTTGTTGCGGATGTGTGCTCCCGGAGCATCCTTGAGGTAGATCCCGAAGAGCACATCTTCCAGATGGTTGTCCTCCAGGGTCACCCCTGCGGCTCCCTCCGCGAGGATCCCGGCGTCCTCATGCTCCAGGGATCGACCGGAGTTCCGGATCACAAATCCCCGCACGGTCACGTGAGGCGCCCGGATGCGCAGCACCGTGCCCTGGCCCTGGCCATCCAGCACGGGTCGGTTCACCCCGATGAGCGTCAGAGGCTTGTCGATCAGGAAAGGGCCGTGGTAGACCCCTCCGTGGACCTCCAGGGTCGCCCCCGGCGGGGCTGCCGCGATGGCCTCCTGGAGCGTCCGATCCGGATCTCCAGGGACCACCACGATCAGCGTCCAGAGGGCCAGGGCCAGGCGCAGCATCATGCGCGGGCTCCCTCCGGGACCAGGATCAGGGGGCCGATCCGAAGGGCCTGATGGCGCTCCAGCGCCGTGCGGACGGTCCGGCGGAAGTGCAGGCCGAGGGCGATCAGGATGGAGGCCGCCAGCGCCATCCAGAACCCGATCTGGAGCTCCGCTACGGTCCGGAACTGCCCCACCACCCCCACGCCGATCAGGGGCGGTGTGAAGGGCGGCAGCCGCAGCGGGGCGTTCGGGTCCAGGTCATGGCCGTAGCGGTAGAGCCAGTAATACATGTCGGCCAGGAAGATGATCGGGAACAGCATGGCCGGCAGGGAGAGCACCGCCGCCCAGCGGCGTCGGGTAAAGGCCAGGGCCTCCCCCAGCAGCGCGGCCGCCCCGATGGCCAGAGGTGCCAGGAAGCGCTCCACCTGGGCCGCCTCGTGCAGCTTCTTCATCCCGATGTAGTGGTTCAGGTTGTCCACCTCGTTTACATCGCCGGCCAGGTGGGTGACATAGACGTCCACCCGGAGCCCTCCCGGATACTGTGGGGCCTGAAGGGTCATGCGCCAGTAGGGGAAGAGCAGAGAGAGCAGGAGCAGCCAGGACGCCCCGATGAAGAAAGCCCGGGGCAACCGGAAAGGATCCTCCCGAAGCCATGCGTTCAGTCGCTCCACCATCGCATTTCCCTCCAGAAGATTGAACGGCCCGCGCCTTCAGGCCCCGACCGGTAAGCGCCTCGAGAAGCCATTGCGGGAATCCTGCTCCCCAGGGGGGAGCGGCCGGAGGGCCGCCCCCCTGGGCTTTTCCCTTATGGTTATGGCTCCACCAGGAAGTATCCCATCATCTCCAGGTGGAGGGCCGAGCAGAACTCCGTGCAGTAGAAGGGGAAGGTCCCGCTCTGGTCGGCGTCGAACTCGATGGTGGCCGTCTCGCCCGGCTCCAGGCTCAGATTGATGTTGTAGCCGCCGAGGGCGAAGCCGTGGGTGGCATCGCGGGCCCGTTCGATATTGGTGATGTGCCAGATCACATGATCCCCCTTCTTGACCTGGACCCGCTCCGGCTTGAAGTGGCTGCGGATCGCCGTCATCCAGATCTCCACCACCCGCCGGCCGCCCTCTTCCCGCACCTCCACCCGTTCCCGACCGGCCTCGATGGCGTTGGGATCCTTCGCCATCTTCACCGCGTTCCACCCGATCTCCGGGTAGACCAGGAACGGCTTGAGCTTGTCGGCCTTGATGATCTGGGCGTAGTGCGGCTCGCCGATCCCGATGGGCATGTCGTAGAGCAGCCGCATCTTGCCGCCGCTGATGTCGATCAGCTGGAAGTTCTGCGGGTGCAGCGGGCCCACCGGCAGGAAGCGATCCACCGACCACTTGTTGAGCGCCACCACGTATTTGCCGTCCGGCGAGACCGTATCGCCCTCTGTTGCCGCGATGTGGCCGATGTTGTAGTGGACCGGGAGCTTCTCCACCAGCTTCCAGGGCTCCGCGCCGTCCTTGCGGTAGGGACCGCCCAGGGACCACCGGGCCACGGCGCTGTCCAGGAAGAGAGAGGTGTAGGCGTAGCCCTTGTCGTCGAACACCGTGTGCAGCGGGCCGAGGCCGAGCTCCACCTGGGCTTCCTTAACGTCCTCGAACTTCAGCACCGGCACTCCGAAGGGATCGCGCTCGAAGTTGCCGGCGGCGATGGCCTTCTGGATCTTCTCAAAAGAGTAAATCGTCACGTGGGGATCCAGCTTGCCGCCGACCACGATATACTCGCCGCCCGGCGCCACATCCACCCCGTGAGGGCTCTTGGGCTCCGGGGCGAAGAAGAGCACCCCCTCCTGGGCCGCCGTCTGGAGGCGGATCACCTTGATCCCGTTGATGACCTCATACTTGCCGGCCTGGATCAGCTCCTCCGCCTTCTTCCAGTTGATGATGTGGAGGTAGTCCATCTCGTTCCTGGCCGTGCCGGCCTCGAAGGGCGGGTTGCCCTCCTCGATGCCGCCGGTGGCCATCTCGGTGTTGATGGAGTTGCAGAACACCCAGCCGTAAGAGACCTTCTTGCCCGCGTCGCACAGATCCTGCCAGTAGGGCGGCAGCTCGATCTGGAAGGAGCGGTCCGGATCCACCCGCCCCTTCTGGCGGTCGAAGGCCCAGAAGGTCAGCAGCCCCCGGTATTTGTCCCTGTATTGATCCAGCGGGGCATACTCCCAGCCGATGGGGGCCGCATACTGGGGACCCTCAACGACGTATTCGGTGTTGGGAGTGACGAAGCCGCCACCGTGGTCGGAGATGGCATTGGGGTTCTTGACGATCTGCTTGGTCTCAAAGTCCCGCAGATCGATCACCGCCAGGCGGGCGTTGGCTTTGTCGTTAATGAACAGGAACTGGCCATCGTAGTCCCCTTCTGTCTCGGAAAGGGCCGGGTGATGCGTATCCCCCCAGAGGATGGGCTTGCCCCGCGCGAAGCCGCCTTCCAGCACCTCCAGGGTACCTTTCTCCCCGAACCCGTAGCCCTGCCATGGCTCCGGCGTGAAGACGCCGATCACCTTGAGCAGCCGCATCGAGGGGATGCCGATCACCAGGACCTGGCCCGAGTGCCCGCCGGAGGCGAACATCACGTATTCGTCATACTTGCCCCCCGGCACATAGGCCCGCAGCGCGGCGACGATATCATCCGGGGAGAGGCCGCGTTCCTTGATCACCGTCTGGGCCTCCGCCGGCAGGCCTGCCACCGGGGTTGCCGCCCTCCGGGCACAGGCCGCCACCAGCAGCGCGAGCAGCAGCGGAACCACCGTCAACGCCTTCCATCGGATCATGGAACCCTCCTTTCAAGGTCAGGCTTGCACAGCCGAACACGCGCGCGGCTACCTGGATCTTTGTAGGGGATATTCGCATCTCATCATGCCCGGAACTGGCAGGAAAGGGTATGATCTCCGTCATAAAAGGGGCCGCTTTTGTGGTAATAAAAGTCATTGTTTTGGCGTGACATTTGTCACCACAGGCCCAATGGAAGGGGTGAGGAAGGCCTTCATGGGCAAGGCGGCCTGGCCCCTTCATCCTCCTCCATTCAGTGGCTTTCGGCTCCCGAGGAGGGCGTGGGCGAGGGAAGGGGGCGCCGGGGACAGTTTTCCCAGCATGGGAACGGGCCGTGGGTGATTTCCGCGCCGCAATTGGGGCAGCGGCCGCTCGCCTCATAGCACCAGAGCTCGATATCGGGCTCTCCACAGACCGGGCAGGTCACGTAATCCGGAAAAGGATCCGGCAGCGGTCGATCATCCAGTTCCTGAGCCATGGCGTCCTCACAGGGGGCCAGCGGATTTCCGCTTTCTATCCTCCCGCAATCCCGGGATCCCGGTATGATTTTCGTCATGCGGGTGAACCCATCCGGCTGGAGGGGGCGCACTCCAGGCACCCTCGCCAGCGCGGGCGATCCATCCCGGGGGGAGGTTTCGGAGAGGCTCGCCCAGCCCCCGGACCTCGGATCTTGACAGGTCATCCGAGTCCAGATAAGCTTGTAAATGCCGGAAGGGGAGTAGCCATCGGGCCCTTCGCCCGATGACGGGATCGTCAGCACGGGAGATCGCCTGGTCCGATCCCCGGTCCCGTCGGCCCTCCGGGCCTGGCAAGACCTTCGGTTGATGTCCGATCCCATTTCCCGGGAAATGGAGTTCGACATCGGCCGAAGGTCTTTTTTTTAGGGCGGATGCAGCCGGGTATGGACGGAGAAGCGAGGAGGCTTCCCTTTCGATATTCCTGCGTAAGGCGCGATCACTCCATCAGGAGGTCGGACCATGCTGTTCTGGTGGGATCCGCTGTATTTGGTGTTTGCGCTTCCGGCGCTGGTGCTGGGGCTGTATGCCCAGGCGAAGGTGCAGGCGGCCTATAGCCGCTGGCTGCGGGTTCCGGCCCGTCTGACGGGGCTGGAGGCGGCCCGGCGGCTGTTGCAGGCGGCGGGGCTGTATGAGGTGCGTCTGGAGGGGACCCCCGGGCATCTGACGGATCACTATGATCCGACCACGAAGACGCTGCGGCTTTCCCCGGGTGTGGCGGGGGTGGCCTCGGTGGCCTCGCTGGCGGTGGCGGCGCACGAGATCGGGCATGCGCTGCAGGATGCGGAGGGCTACTGGGGGCTGCGGGCGCGGGCGGCGCTGGTGCCGGCGGTGAACTTTGGGTCGTGGCTGGGGCCGGTGCTGTTTCTGGTGGGCTTTTTGCTGCGGAGTCCGGAGCTGGTGTGGGTGGGGGTGCTGTTCTTTGCGGGGGCGGCGGTGTTTGCGCTGGTGACGCTGCCGGTGGAGCTGGATGCCAGCCGGCGGGCGTTGCGGTTGCTGGAGGGGAGCGGGTTGCTGGGGACGGTGGAGGAGCGGGCGGGGGCGCGGGAGGTGCTGAGGGCGGCGGCGCTGACCTACGTGGCCGCTCTGGCCCAGGCCCTCTCCACCCTGGCCTACTACGCCTTCCTCGCCATGGGCATGCGGCGTTCGGAGGAATGAAATGCGGGGATCCTCTGAATCCCAGACCCTATGGCATACCCTCCCTGTAGAAGAATGCTTCCGCCAGCTAAGCGCGGAGCCGGCGGGCCTGAGCCGCGCCGAGGCGGCCCGCCGGCTCCAGGAGTGGGGCCCCAATGAGCTGGAGCCGCCCCGGCGGATCTCCCCCCTGGCCATCCTCCTTTCCCAGTTCCGGAACGTCCTGGTGCTGATCCTCCTGGCCGCCACCGCCCTCTCGATCCTCCTGGGCCACGGGACGGAAGCGGTGGTCATTATCATCATCGTGCTCTTCTCCGTCCTGCTGGGATTCCTCCAGGAATACCGGGCGGAGCGCGCCCTGGAGGCGCTTCGACGAATGGCTGCCCCGATGGCCACGGTGCTTCGGGAAGGGATCGAGGCGCGAATCCCCGCCCGGGAGCTGGTGCCCGGAGATGTGGTCGTTCTTCACGCTGGAGACCGGGTGCCCGCGGATCTGCGGTTGATCGAGGCGGTCAACCTCCAGATCGACGAGGCGGTGCTAACCGGCGAGTCGGTCCCGGTGGAGAAGCACACGGCGGCGATCCCGGACCCTGCCATCCCGTTGGGGGACCGAAGGAACATGGCCTACGCCGGGACGGTGGTGACGTATGGACGGGGGCGGGGCCTCGTGGTCGCCACCGGGATGCGCACGGAGTTCGGGGCCATCGCCCGAATGCTTCAAACCATCGAGGAAGAGCGGACGCCGCTTCAGGAGAACCTGGATCGGATGGGGAAGGCCCTGGCCCGGGCGGCCCTGGGGGTGGTCGCTCTGATCGTGGCCCTCGGCCTGCTGCGCGGCCGGCCCTGGCTCGAGATGCTGATCTTCGGCCTGGCCCTGGCTGTGGCGGTTGTCCCGGAGGCCCTGCCGGCGGTCGTGACGATCTCCCTGGCCCTGGGGGTCCAGCGGATGGTCCGGCGCAACGCCCTGATCCGCCGGCTGCCGGCGGTGGAGACCCTGGGGAGCACCGATGTGATCTGCACCGATAAGACCGGGACCCTCACCCGGAACGAGATGACCGTGCGCCGCCTTTTCGTCTGCGGGCAGTTCTGGGAGGTCACCGGGAGCGGGTATGAGCCCTCCGGGGAGTTCCGGCTGAATGGACAGCCTGTGGAGCCACCGGAGACCCTGCGGCGGGTGCTCCGGGCGGCCGCTCTGGCCTCGGATGCCCGACTTCGCCAGGAATCCGATGGCCGCTGGCAGGGGCAGGGAGATCCAACAGAGCTGGCCCTTCTGGTTGCCGCCATAAAGGCCGGGCTGCAGCCGGAGGCGCTGAACGGCCGCTACCCGCGCGTGCACGAGATCCCGTTCACCTCGGAGCGGAAGCGGATGACCACCCTGCATCAGGGCCCGGAGGGCCTGTTCGCTGCTTCCAAGGGGGCCCCCGAGGTGATCCTGGAAAGCTGTCGCTTTCTCCTGACCGACGAGGGCGAGCGCCCCCTCACCCTGGCGGAGCGGGAGCGGATCCTGGAGGCGGCCCGGACGATGGCCGGGGAGGCGCTGCGGGTGCTGGCGGTGGCGGATAAGGCGTCCACCCGCCTCGAGGACGCGGAGGAAGGGATGACCTTCCTGGGCCTGGTGGGGATGATCGATCCGCCACGCCCCGAGGCCAAAGCGGCCATCCAGATCTGTCGGGAGGCCGGCATCCGGGTGGTGATGATCACCGGGGATCATCCGTTGACCGCCCAGGCCATCGCCCGGGAGCTGGGCCTGCTGCAGAACGGCCGGGTGATCACCGGGGCGGAGCTGGACGCCATGAGCGATGAGGAGTTCGAACAGCAGGTAGAGGAGATCGATGTCTATGCCCGGGTGTCTCCGGCCCACAAGTTCCGGGTAGTTACCGCCCTCCAGAAGAAAGGCCACATTGTGGCCATGACCGGGGATGGGGTGAACGACGCCCCGGCTTTGAAGAAGGCAGATATCGGCATCGCCATGGGGATCACCGGCACGGACGTCTCCAAGGAAGCCGCGGCAATGGTGCTGCTGGACGACAACTTCGCTTCCATCGTGGCGGCGGTGGAGGAAGGCCGGGCGATCTTCTCCAACATCAAGAAATACCTGATGTATCTGCTCTCCTCCAATGTGGGGGAGATCCTCCTGATGGCCATGGCCTCCCTGGCCGGGCTTCCCCCGCCCCTCAGCGCGGCCCAGATCCTGTATGTGAACCTGGCCACCGATGGGCTGCCCGCGCTGGCCCTCGGGGTGGACCCGCCGGAGCCGGACCTGATGCGTCGGCCGCCTCGTAACCCTCGGGTCGGCCTCTTCACCCGGCCGGTGATCCTGCTGATGCTGGCCGGAGGCCTGTGGTCCGCCCTGGTCAACCTCTCCCTGTTCACCTGGGCCCTCTCCTCCGGCCGGAGCCTGGCGGAGGCCATGACGATGGCCTTCGTGTCCCTGGTGCTGATCCAGTTCTTCAAGGCTTACAACTTCCGGTCGGACCGCCACTCGGTCCTGCGGCAGCCTTTCGCCAACCGCTGGCTGAACCGGGCGATCCTGTGGGAAGCCACGATGTTGCTGTTGCTCCTCTACGTGCCTTTCCTGCGGGATCTGTTCGGGATCTACAGCCTGCCGTGGATCGACTGGGCGATCATCCTCGCGGCGGCTGCCACGGTGGTGCCGGTGCTGGAGCTGGTGAAATGGATCGAGCGCCGCGGGCTGCTGGGGGCGATCGATGGCTAACGGGTGATCCTCCGCAAATGGGGGAAGAGAAATGGAAGAAATCCGGACGTTCATCGAGTCCGTGATGGCCGAGCTGGGATATGGTGGCATCTTCCTGGCCGCTGTAGTGGAAGTGGTTTTCCCCCCATTGCCCTCGGACCTTCTGATTCCGGCGGCAGGGGTGGCAGCTGCCGCCGGCGTCCTGAAGCCGGAGGGAGTTGTGCTTGCCGCCACGGGGGGCACAGTAGCGGGAGCCCTCATTCTTTACACTCTGGCGCGGGTGGCGGGCGAGCCCATTGCCCGCAGATGGATCCGCCGGTATGGGCACTGGCTGGGGATCCGGGAGGCTGGAATGGATCGCTCGCTCCAGCTCTTCCGACGCTATGGAGCCCCCGTCCTCCTTTTTGCCCACCTGATCCCTGGTCTCCGCAGCGGGATCGCTATCCCGGCCGGGATGAGCGGGATGCCCCTCCTTCCCTTCAGCGGGTTGACCGCGCTGGGCGCGGCCATACGGGCCACGTTGCAGACTACAGCGGGCATGCTTCTGGCCCCTCATCCGCTCCTTCTCATTTCGACCCTTTTCCTCATCGGGGCGATAATCCCCATGGGGCTGGCCATGAGGGCGCTGGCCCGCCGGAGGCCGGGCGGTCGCCTGCCCGGCTCCTGAGGTCGTCCAGTTCGAGCGGCGTCGGGTCGCAAGGGAGAGCCGGAGGTGGCCCTTCTGGATAGCCGGTCGATGAAGACGACGGAAAAAGAGGGTCTCGAGGTGATGATGCCGGCCAGAAGGTGAAAGGACGGAAGCGGCCTTTGCGAGTCGACCCCCTGGGCCTGGTCCTGGCTGTGAGGGGTTCTATGTGTTCTCCCATATCGCTGGATCGTCGAACGCACCTTGGCATGGTTGGGCAAGGATCGCCGGCTGAGCCAGGATGATGAGTTCCGGATGGAAACCGGCGAGGCGATGATGGACGTGGCTATGACACGCTGGATAGTCCGACTTTCATCGGCTGGATATCGGCGACCGGCCGACTGTTTTGGGCTATTGTGCTTCTGACGGCGATCGCCAGATATGGCAAGGGCTTCCTGAGGAGGGAGGAATAAATGAAGATCGAATACGATCCGGCTCGAGATTTGCTTTACATCTGGTTTGGCGCTCCCGGGGAGAAGGCAGCCCGGACGGAGATCGTGGTTCCGGGTGTGTATGCTGATTTCAGCCGCGATGGAAAATTGATAGGAATCGAGGTATTGGATGCTTCAGAGATGTTGGGAGATAAGGTCCAATTTGAGGTGGTCCTGGCAACACCATCTGTTGAAGCAACCACCGAACCCTCTTGATCGGCGAAGCCGTGACGTGATACGTAACATCTGAACTTGAATGGATGAGGCGAATCCATGGAGTTCCCGCTCTGGGCCTGGATCCTTTTCCATCTGATCGTGGTCGTCATGCTGGCCCTGGACCTCGGGGTGTTCCACCGGAACGCCCATGAGGTGAAGCTCAAAGAGGCGATGATCTGGAGCGTGGTCTGGATCGCCGTGGCCCTGGCCTTTAACGCCCTGATCCTGCTGGCCTGGGGCCATGAGCCGGCCCTTCATTTCCTCACCGCCTATCTGGTGGAGAAATCCCTCAGCGCCGATAACCTCTTCGTCTTCGCGGTGATCTTCGCCTATTTCGGTATCCCTCCGGTCTATCAGCACCGGGTGCTCTTCTGGGGGATCCTGGGGGCGGTTCTGATGCGGGCGGCCTTCATCTTCGCCGGCGTCCAGCTGCTGAAGGCCTTCCACCCGGCCATCTATCTCTTCGGCGCCTTCCTGGTCTACACCGGAATCCGCCTGGCCCTGCGCAGTGAAGAAGAGGAAGTACGCCCGGAGCGCAACCCGATCCTCCGCCTGGCCTGCCGCTTCCTGCCCATCACCCCCGCCTTCCACGGGCAGCGCTTCCTGATCCGGCAGGGACGCCGGTGGCTGGCCACACCGCTGCTGCTGACCCTGCTGGTGGTGGAGAGCACCGATCTCATGTTCGCCCTGGATTCCGTGCCGGCCGTGCTGGCCATCACCCCCGAGCTGTTCATCGCTTACACCTCGAACATCTTCGCCATCCTGGGGTTGCGGGCCCTTTACTTCGTCCTGGCCGGGCTGATCCAGCGCCTGCGTTACCTCCATTATGGACTCTCCGTGATCCTCAGCTACATCGGCGCCAAGATGCTGCTCTCGGATTTCCTCCACATCCCGCCGGCCCTCTCGCTGGCCGTTGTCCTGATCGTCCTCACGGTCAGCGGGCTGGCTTCATGGATCGCGGAACGGCGGGAGAAAACCCATCCCCTGGTCCACCGGTGAGGCCGATGGCGCGTCAGCTCAGCCTGTTTGAATCCCCATCCCGATCGGAGCTCACACCGGAAACCCCTCTCGCCCGGGCCCGGCAGGCCTTTGCCGAGCACCTGAAGACCGGGGATTACTCCCGGCACACGGTGTATTTCTTCACCCACGATCTCCGCCTGCTGGGGCAGTGTTTGGGAGAGGAGCGTCCGGTGGGAACGATTGGGCTGCGGGATCTCCAGGATTTTGTGGACTGGCTCCGCTACCGGCGCGGGGTTCCATGCACGCCCAAATCCCTCCGGCGGCGGATCACCTCGGTGAAGGCGTTCTTCCGGTGGCTACATGAGGACCTCGGGGTCCTTCCCCAGAACCCTGCAGCGGAACTGGTCTACCCGGAAGCGTCCGAACCTCTCCCGGAGGTCCTGACGCCGGAGCAGATCCAGAGGGCGCTGGAGGCGGCGGCAGGGTTCCGGCGGGAAGGGGATGTCCGTCCCCTCACCCTCCTCACCCTGGTGCTCCATACCGGCCTGAAGAAAAGCGAGGTGGTCGCCCTTCGCCGGGACCACTTCGATTTGCAGGAGCCCGCCGTCTGGATCCGCTACGCGCATCCTCGCTATCGCCATAAAGAGCGGAAGCTACCGCTCCCGGCGGAGTGGCCGGAGCTGTTCCGGGAATATCTTCATCAGTATCGCATCGAGAGCCGCGTTTTCCCCTGGACGCCACGGAATTTAGAATATGTGCTGGAAGATGTGGCCCGACGGGCAGGCCTTGATCATCTCTCTTTTGAGACCCTCCGATGGACGTGCGCGCTGCAGGATTTCCTCCAGGGGATGGATCCGGAGACCCTGCGCCGGAAGCTGGGTCTCTCCGAGATCCAGTGGCGAGACGTCTTCCGACGCCTGCAGGCCCTGGCCGGGCGTTCCGGAACGCGCTGAGGGTCCTCGGTTTCCTCCTCCCCGCCCTGCTCCTGCTCCTCCGCCCTCGATATCCCGTGGTGGCCCGGGAGCTTGATCCCTTCTCCACTCCCTTTCCCCCCACGCTCCATCCGGCGCTGGTCAAACGTCTTCTGCAGGCCCGTCCCGATGAGCGGATCCCGATCCTGATCCAGATGGAAGGGCCCTCCCCCGGGGAGATCGCAGCGGCGGAAATGGAGGATCGCCGGCCGCCCCCCGAGCGACGGGCCCGCCTGGTCGCGCGCCTGCGCGCCCGCACGGAAGCCGCCCAGGCCGTCCTCCTCCAGCGGCTCCAGGAAGCCGCCCGACGGGGAGCTATCGAAGCGATCCGCCCGCTCTGGCTCTCCAATCAGATCGCCGCCCGGGCCGCTCCCCGGGAGGTCCTCGCCCTGAGCCAGGTGCCCGGCATCCGCCGGATCCAGGAGGATCGCCTCCGACGATGGATCGATTCTCCGCCGGCGGCGGAGCCGGAAGATCCCCTTTCCACCCCGTGGAATCTCACGATGATCCATGCCCCCGAAGCCTGGGCCGCCTTCGGGATCACCGGGACCGGCGTGGTGGTGGCGAACATCGACACCGGAGTGGACTGGCAGCACCCGGCCCTGCAACGGGCCTATCGGGGTTACGATCCGCGGGGGTTTCACCGCCACGCCGGCAACTGGTTCGATGCCACCGGCATGGGCGCGGTCTACCCTGTGGATGGCAACGGCCATGGCACCCACACCATGGGCCTGATGGTCGGCCAGGAAGTGGGAGTGGCCCCCGGTGCCCGCTGGATCGCCGTCCGGGCCTTCGACGCCCAGGGCTATGCTCTGGATTCCTGGATCCACGCCGCTTTCGAATGGATCCTGGCTCCGGATGGAAACCCCGCCCTGGCCCCCGATATCCTCAACAACTCATGGGGGAATCCGAACGGCTGGGACACGACCTTCTCGGAGGAGCTAACGGCCCTGCAGGCCGCCGGGATTTTCGCGGTCTTCAGCGCAGGGAACAGCGGGCCAGGATCGGGCTCCGTGAGCTCGCCCGCCAGCCTCCCGGGGGCCTTTGCGGTCGGCGCCGTGGACGCCGAGGGACAGGTCGCATGGTTCTCCAGCCGGGGCCCCTCCCCATGGGGGGAGATCCGTCCCCACGTGGTGGCCCCCGGCGTCCATGTCCGCTCGACGTTGCCCGGAGGGACTTACGGAGAGCTCAGTGGGACCTCCATGGCGGCCCCCCACGCGGCGGGCGTGGCGGCCCTGCTGAAATCCGCGCGGCCGGAGCTCTCCCCGCTGCAGATCGCGGAGATCCTGACGCGCACCGCCACGCCCCTGACGACCACGATCCCCAACAACGAAAGCGGGTGGGGCCTGGTGGATGCAATGGAAGCCCTCAGCACCGCCCTGGAAAGCGGCATCCTGAAAGGGACGGTGCAGGACACAAGCGGCGCTCCTATCGCCGGAGCCACCCTGACGGCGGTTTCCCGGGATGGAACCCTTCGGGTTTCCCGCGAGAGCGATGCTCAGGGCCGTTATCGTTTCTTTCTGCGAGCGAACACCTATGACCTCACCGTCACCGCCTTCGGCTACACCACCCGGCAGGCCTTCGGGATCCTCATCACGACCGGGGCCACCCGCACGCTGAACTTCCAGCTGGACCCGCTACCCCGGGGGTCTCTGATCGTGCAGGCGACGGATGAGCAGGGAGGGCCGGTGCTTTCCCCGACCCTGACCCTCATCGGGACGCCGGTTTCCCTCACCCAGCCCGGCTTTCCGTTCACCCTCTCGGTCCCGGTGGGCTCCTACATGCTGCGCCTGCGGGCGCTGGGCCATCGCGTGGTGAGCGCCACCGTCGAGGTGCAGGCCGGCGTGACGGCTTCCCTCACGCTCACCATGCCCCGCATGCCCCGGGTCCTGCTGGTCGATTCGGGGGTCTGGTATAACGAATCCGCCATCACCTTCTACCGTCAGGCCCTGGATGCGGCTGCCTGGTCTTACGATGAATACCGGGTGGTCTATCCGCCCGCCCCGCCGCCCACTTCCACCCTGCTGGCTTACGATGCGGTGGTGTGGTCCTCCCCCTTCGATTCCCCGGGCTACATCGGGGCGGATCGAGCGCTGGCTCTCTTCCTGCGGCGGGGCGGACGCCTGCTGGTGAGCGGCCAGGATGTCGCCTTCTGGGACGATGGGGGGAACTGGTTTTTCTATGCGCCGTATCTGCGAGAGCTCCTGGGAACCCGGTATGTCCGGGATTCCACCGGGATCTTCACGGTCACCGGGGCGCTGGACGGGCCCTTCGCCGGGATCCAGGCCGCGATCCGCGGGGAGGGAGGCGCCGGGAATCAGTTCGCCCCCGACGAGATCGCTCCCGCCGATCCCCTGGTGGACCAACCCCTGGTTTACCTGAGCGATGGGGGAGCGGCGACGGCGGTGGGGCTCTGCCGGCCCTATCGCGGGGTGGTCTTCGCCTTCGGGCTGGAAGGGATCCCGGATCGCCGGATCCGCGGGGAGCTCCTGGAGCGAGCCCTTCAGGCCCTTCAAGCGCCTCCGCGCCCCTGGGGCCTGCGATGGGATCCTTCCCTCACGGAGCGGGTGGTTCCGACTGCTACCCAGGTGATCTTCACCGCCACCCTCCAGAACCTGAGCGAAGTCGCCACGGATACGATCCAGCTTCAGCTCGAAGGGAACAGCTGGCCGGCGGCGATCACACCGGCTGCCATGACCCTGAGCCCATGCGCCCGGGGGACGGTCACGCTGACGGTGAGCGTCCCCGAGGGGCTGCCCCGGGATGCCCGGACGGTCATCACCCTCACAGCCCGCTCGACCCTCTCCCCATCCCTGGCCGTTCCGGCGATCTGGCGTCTGAAGACGCCGGCCGTTCTCCTGCTGGTCGAGGACGATCGATGGTTCGATGTCAGCGAACCCTATCGTCGGGCGCTGTCAGCTTCCGGGCTTTCCTTCGATCGCTGGCGGGTCACCGGGCTTCACGGGATGGGCTCTCCATCGGAAGCGGATCTCGCCCGCTATGAGGGGGTGATCTGGTTCACTGGCTACGACTGGTTCGATCCACTGTCCGAAGAAGAGGAAACACGGTTGCTCCGCTTCCTGCAGCGCGGAGGGCGTCTGGCGCTCTTCTCCCAGGATTACCTGTATACGTTGCTGACGTATGACCGTCCCTGGACGTTCGCCAGCATCCTGGGCGTGCGCGCCCACGATGAGGGGCTCACCGCCACCTTCGGGCTCCCCAGCCCCCTCTCCCCCATCGGTCGGGGATTCCCTCGCTGGACGAGCCGGCTGCCTTACACCAACTGGACCGATGCGCTGGAGCCGACCGCCGATGCGACGCCAGTCTGGCGCGGGGAACATGGCCGGCCGATCGCCGTGGCCCGTTCAGAAGGCCCCGGCCGGGTTTTCTTCTCCACTCTGGGCCTGGAGGGCCTGCCGGAGCCGTTGCAGGAGGAGGCCATGCGTCGGATCCTCTCCGATCTCGGCCCTCTGGGGAAAACCGCCCTGCAGGTGGAATCCAGGGAAGGTCGGTGGATGGTTACTGTGGATGTGAATGTCCTGCGGCTTGGGGAATCCGTCCCCGCCACCGTCTCCCTCCAGCTGACTGTCCCCACCACCTGGACCATCCGGGAGCCGGAAAGCTCGCCGGAGTGGGCCTTCGACCCGGCGCTGCCGGGGTGGCGGGGGATCCTCCGCGCGCCCCGGATTCTGACCGCCGCGATGACCCTGGAGGGACCTCCGGGCTGGGTTCCCCTGATCCTGGAAGGGACGGATGGGGTCTGGCCGTTGCGATGGGTGGAGCCGGTGGGTTTTGGGGTTCCCGCCCCCTCCCTCTTCCCGGTGATCTTGAGCCGGAATGCCCCCTCGGGAGTTCCCCTCACGGTCCCCTGGGAGGTGCACAACGAAAGCGCCGTGTCTCTCCCTCTGGTGCTCACGGCCACCTTCCCGCTGTCCTGGCAGGACACTGCGTTCACCGCGACTGTGGGAGTCTCCCGGCAACCCTTCCCGGGGGTGGGAACGTGGAGTGGGGTTCTGGCGGCAGGAGATACCCTGCGCTGGATCGGCACGGGGAGCCCGCGAACCCTGAGGGATCAGCTGGATCGCCTGACCCTGCGGGCGGAGGATGCGTTCGGGGGAGTTTATGAGGTGGAGGGCTGGGCATGGGCGCGGCCCTGGCGGCTGTATCTGCCTTTCATCGGGCGAGCGCCGCCCGGGCCGTAAAGGAGAGGAGCGGGGCAGGCGGCTTCGCTGCCCGCTGCGTTCCATTTCCCCCTGTCCCTCATTCCGGGAAGCCGGGCCATAATAATAAGGGATCCAGCCCCCGGTGAGCGGAGGATGGACCCCGACTCCGAATCGGGAGGCGGATACCGATGACCGAGACCATGCGGGCTGTGATCAAAGCGGCACCCGAGCCGGGCCTGACCCTGGCCCGCTATCCGATCCCCACCCCGGGCCCCGGGGAGATCCTGGTGAAGGTGAAGGCGGCCTCCATCTGCGGAACCGATCTCCACATCTACCGCTGGGATCCATGGGCGCAGGGGCGGATTCAACCGCCCCTGATCATCGGCCACGAATTCTGCGGGGAGGTGGTGGAGCTGGGGCCGGAGGTCGACGGGATCCGCGTCGGGGATTTCATCTCCGCCGAAAGCCATGTGATCTGCGGTCGCTGCGATATGTGTCGCACCGGGAAGGGCCACCTCTGTCGCAACACCCGCATCCTGGGGGTGGATCGCGACGGCGCCTTCGCGGACTTCATCGTCATCCCCGCGGAGAACGCCTGGGTTAATCCCCCGGATCTCCCCCTCGAAGTGGCCGTCCTCCTGGAGAACTTCGGCAACGCCGTGCACACTGCCTTCGCCGTGGATCTGCGGGCGCGCAAGGTGCTGGTGACCGGCTGCGGACCGGTGGGCCTGATGACCATCGCGGTGGCCCGGGCCATCGGCGCCCGGATGGTCATCGCCACCGACATCAGCCCCTACCGTCTCGAGCTGGCCCGGCGGATGGGGGCGGATCACGTCCTCAACCCCCGGGAGGTC
Organism: Candidatus Thermoflexus tengchongensis; assembly: GCA_016842085.1. Lineage (GTDB taxonomy): Bacteria > Chloroflexota > Anaerolineae > Thermoflexales > Thermoflexaceae > Thermoflexus > Thermoflexus tengchongensis. The sequence continues at coordinate 230,040 of JAEVEX010000044.1, forward strand.
AACGTCGCGGAGGCGATCCGGGATCTGGCCGGCGGGGAGGTCGACGTGTTGCTGGAGATGTCCGGCGCCCCCTCCGCCATCCGGGAGGGTTTCGCCGTGCTCAAGCCGGGCGGCCAGGCTGCCCTGCTGGGCCTCCCGCCCGGCCCTATTGAATTCGACCTCGCGAACCTGGTGATCTTCAAAGGCGTGACCGTCCACGGCATCGTCGGGCGGCGCCTGTGGGAGACCTGGTATGAGATCCGGGGGTTGCTCAACTCCGGCGCCGTCGATCTGCGCCCGGTGGTCACCCATCGCTTCCGCCTGGAGGAATTCGATCAGGCCTTCGCCACCATGGCCAGCGGCCAGAGCGGCAAGGTGATGCTGATCCCATAGCGCCAGCGGGAGGTTCAACCATGACCATGCAACCGACAACCGTAGATAAGCTATCGTGGATCCGGGAGGAGCTCCAGGCCCTGCGGGATCAGGGCCTCTACATTCACATCCGCACCATCCAGTCGGCCCAGGGTCCATGGCTGATCGTGGATGGCCGGCAGGTGCTGAACTTCTGCTCCAACAACTACCTCGGGCTGGCCAATCATCCGCGCATGCGGGAGGCGGCCCGCCAGGCGATTGAGCGATACGGCGTGGGCCCCGCCGCGGTGCGCACCATCGCCGGCACCCTGGATCTCCACCTGATCCTGGAGGAGAAGCTGGCGCGCTTCAAGGGCGTGGAGGCGGCCATCTCCTTCCAGTCGGGCTTTAACGCCAACCTGGCCACGATCCCGGCCCTGGTGGGGGAGGGCGACGCCATCTTCTCCGATGAACTCAACCACGCCAGCATCATCGACGGCTGCCGCCTCTCCCGCGCCCGCATCGTCCGCTATGCCCATAACGACCCCCGCGACCTGGAGGCCAAAATCCAGGAGAACCTGGGGAGCTTCCGGCGGGGCCTGATCGTCACCGACGGCGTCTTCTCGATGGATGGCGACATCGCCCCCCTGCCGGAGATCGTGGAGATCGCGGAGCGCTACCACCTGATGCTGATGGTCGACGACGCCCATGGGGAGGGCGTCCTGGGCCGGGGCGGCCGGGGGATTGTAGACCACTTCGGGCTCCACGGCCGGGTGGACATCGAGGTGGGGACTCTCTCGAAGGCCTTTGGGGTGGTGGGCGGCTACGTGGCCGGGCGTCGGGAGATCGTGGAATGGCTGCGCCAGCGCGGGCGTCCCTTCCTGTTCTCCAGCGCCATGACCGCCGCGGACACCGCCGCCTGCATCGCCGCCGTGGAGATCCTGGAGGAATCCACCGAGCTGGTGGACCGGCTGTGGGAGAACACCCGCTACTTCAAGGAGGAGATGCGCCGTCTGGGCTTCGACCTGGGCGCGAGCGTGACCCCCATCACGCCGGTGATGCTGGGGGACGCCCATCTGGCCCAGACCTTCAGCCGCCGCCTGTTTGAGGAGGGCGTCTTCGCCCAGGCCATCGGCTACCCCACGGTGCCGCGGGGCAAGGCCCGCATCCGGGTGATGATCTCCGCTGCCCACCGCCGGGAGGACCTGGACCGGGGCCTCGAGGCCTTCGCCAAAGTGGGGCGGGAGCTGGGGGTGATCCGTTAACCCATGGAGGGGGCGGTGAAACCGTCGCGTATCCCGCCCCCCACCGTTTTGGGCTTTCCCGGGTAGCTCATGATGAGCAGGAGGTGATCCACACGAACGGAGGGGGAAGATGCTGCGGTCGGGCGGGATGGATCGACCCCTCTTCCTGATCGAGGATCCGACCCGGGGCCCTCTTCTGGCCCAGGCCCTCGCCGCCGCCCTTGGGGAGCCGGTTCACTATCTGAACCCTTCCCAACCGGTCCCCGCCGTCCCCGGCGATTTCTTGATCGCCGCCGAACTGCCCGGCCGATGCGGCCTGGAGCTGGGCGGGAAGCTGCTCCAGAGCGCCGCCGGCCATCGCGTCCTGCTCTGGAGTCCTTCCCCGTCAGATCTCTATCTATGGGTTGCTCGCCTCCTCGGGTTCGCCGGATATCTGGACTGTGCGGCCTCCTGGGCGGAGAACCTCCGCTGGCTGCAGGCCTTCCGTGCCGGTCAGGAGGCGTGGCCCCCTGACCTGCGCGCCCGGGCGGATCGCTTCGAGGCCGCCGTTGGAGACAGTCTCCGAAGGCTGAAGCCAGAGGAAGCCTGGCGGCTTGCCGACCTGGCCCGTCCCTTGCCCTGGAAGGCGCGAGCCGCCCGCTGGGGGATGAGCCGGGAGGGCGCTCGACGGGCCGCACAGCGGCTGGAGGAGAAGTTCATGGCCGAGGGCTCGGAGGCTGTCGTGGCCCGGGCATGGGCCTGGGGGCTGCTGAAGGCCACCCCCGAAGGGCCCGTCCCGGCGCCCGCCCTGCTCCTGGCCCTGGAGGCTCTTTCCCATTCCCAGCAGAGGCAATCCCACAGGCTCTGACCCACAATCTCCATCTGAACTCGGTGGAAGGAGACGCCTTCAAAAGTGGAGCGCTCATCGATCCCCAATGCCGTAAGCATGCAGAATGCCATCATCCCAACCGGTGGTTCCCGCTTTGCCGACATCGCCGATCCCTGGGGCGTAAACCTACCACCGCATCTCCACTCTCGCCGTTCCGGATATCATCCTGGCAATCAGGAAGGCCACCCCGATTCCTGTCAACCGTCGAAGGCTCGTGGATCGCATCCTCTACCTCCCTTCGAAAGTCCGGAGGGCTTCCTGATACTGGGCCCGGATCTCGTAAACGCCTTGAATCGCCATCCGAAGCCGATGGAATAGCAGCCGCAGCTCCCCTTCCGAATCCAGGTGGCCAATCGACTTTCCACCTCCGTGATACAGTGGACGAGCCATGCCGGCGGGCGCCCGGAATTCCCGCGATTCCCAGAACCGCCCTGCCTCCCGCACGATCGCGATGTCCCGGGGATCCCCCTCCATCACCTCATAGACCATGACATACTCCAGCGATCCCATGGGGATCACCCCCTCCTCCGGGAGCCGCAGCCGTTTCAACCCCAGCACCGGCGCCACCTCGTCCTGATCCACCCCCAGCACCACGATCACCACCCCCTCCCGGAACCGGGCCTGCAGCCACTTCTGATCCTCCGGGCGCATCCACCCCAGCGCCTCCCCATCCACGATCACCCCATCCAGCGGCCGTCCCATCGCCGCCAATCGCAGCGGCACCCAGCCCGAAAACTGCGCCACCCCTTCGGCTCGAAGCGTCTCCGTCGTGAGCAGCCCCCGGGCGAAGGGGAGGGGACCCACGAAGGCGATGAAGGGCTCCTGGGGCAGCGCCGCCGCGTGGGCCGGCGAGGGCGTCAGCGCCGCCGGCACCCCCTCCCGCAACCCCAGGACCCCCAGACCCAGCAGGACCCCCACAAACAGAAACCCCACCCCTCTCTTCATCCCCCCCGAGAACACATGCCTGATCATCTCATCGCCTCCTCCACCCCACCAGGAGTCCCTCGTCTGATCGGTCTCCTCGCCTCGCAGTTCCAGGAAGAAAGGATGCATCACTTAGCTTTTTACCAGTACACGACTCCCCAGGCCCCAGCATTCGAAGGGGGAGGAGGTGTCGTGATCGTGTGATATCCTTCCACCTTATATCGATGAGGGCCAGTGGTGCAATTATAAGCAGAACCTTGCGCTGGATTTCCACTCGTCCCATATGTTGTATTGTAGAAAACCGCGTATCCTTCCATGCGGAATGTAGTTGGTTCATTATACCCACATCCATCATATCCACGAACTCGTGTTCGGATCTCCGCACTATAAGGTGCATAAGTATCTCCCCAGATTCTCCAGCTGGGTGGCCCTGAAGCTGTCCACCATTGTGCGCATCCACGACCGCTCAATACGCCCCCGGGAACTGGAACATTGCTCACTGTCCACTGACACGACCAGGAACTCCATCCCGATTGAGCGTGAGCACTGGGAATAAGAATCAAGGTTAAAGCGGAAGCACTTATCACAGCCGCTATAAGCCGGGGCCTCATGGGGTTCCTCCCGCTTTCCCTTTTTCGCTTCCGCAGATCCGGGTCATCTCGGGGCTGGGCTGGAGCAGGAGCTCCCAGCGAGGGTCCGGCCGGAGGACCCAAACAGGCCCATATACCCGTTCTTCATCGGAATGCCGCTGACCCCCGGCCTCCCGTCGCTCCTGGCGCACCGCGCGCAACTGCCCGTCTCCGCTGATCGCCATCCAGGCCCGCTCGACCCATCCCCCTTCCCACCGCACCGTCCGCGTCCACCAGGTCACGGGCCCCTCTCCCCAAATCCGCTCCGGCGCCGCTCCCTCCAGGCTACGCGGAGCCGGTAGATCGAAGCCGGTCCTTTCTTCTGATGTCGGCTCCCAGCCCGCCGCCCGCAGTTTCCCCGGATCCACGAAGGGCGGGAAGGCCCACCGCATCGCCTCCGGAGAGGAGGGCTCCTGAAAACAGACCGGTCCTCCCGGATCCATAAAGCGGGCTTCCCACCCCACAGCCGCCGTGCGCCAGATCTCTGCATATAGACGATCGTCTGGAAGCCAGAAGCGTCCATGCAGGCGAGCCGGCTTCCCATCGTTTCCGACCTCCAGGAAGACCTCGCCCCGGATCTCCTGGCCATTGGCCGGGTCCGGTGCAGATGGATCGAAGGAACGCCGGCGAAACACCCAGGCGAGGAGACGGCCCGGACTTTCCGGAGGCGGCCGGAGAAAAGCCGGAGGCGAAGCGCCCGGAGGGACCATCGTGGGGGACGAGGACATGACAGGCGGGGTGGAGGCCGGGGCCGGCGTGGTCGCCCCCCCATGAATCCGGCGTAGCCATTCCGGCAGGCCCGGGCGAAAAGCCGCGACTGTGATCATCAACCCGAAGAGAAGGAGGAAGAATAATCCTCCTCGCACTCCCCGAAACCGATATCGCGCCACCGATCGTTCTCCCCGCATCCCTTGATCCTCCAGATCGCCCGTCAGCAGCGCTGGCCCGACCACCAGTAGCGTGCGCAGGACATCACCCCCGCCGGCCACACCGAAGTGTAATACTCCACCCCTGGAGGATCGCTGGGATTCGGACTCGCCCGATAGGCCGATCGCGTGTTGATATACGCATCATACACGCCCGAACTGATGGGGGCGGTTCCCCTGCTAGTGCAGTAAAAGCACTGATCGAGGAACTGTCGTTGAATGCTACATGAACCCCATCCGCTCTCACAATGCCAGATACGCGAGCCCACGAAGATGTAATACAGGGCCCGGGAGGAGGAAGACCACCCCCAACCCTCCAGAACCCCACCAGACCAGTAGCCATAGGTCCCGGCGTTCGCTACATAGCCCGCCCCCGGCACATACAGACCATGGCGGTCCTCACAGTTCGGCGGCGGACAGTCGTGAGCCCAGGCCACCGGGGAAGAAAGACGGGAGGAAAGAACGCGCCATCCGGCCAGCCCCAGCCCCAGGATCAGCACCCCACCGATGATCCGCCTCACCGCCTTCCTCACGGCTCCCCTCCCACCCATGGGGATCGCTCAAACTGCCGCCGCGCCTCCTCAAACTGCGCCCGCAAATCATATGCCCCCTCAATGGTGGTATGCAGCCGCCGGAACAGCAACCGCACCTCCCGCTCCGAGTCCAGGCGCCCGATGGCCTTCCGGAAGGATGCGAACAGCGGGCGCCGGATGCCCGGCGTGTAGCTGTCCCCCCGCTCGATCAGCCGCCCCAGCCAGTCCCCCAGTTGCGCCCGATCCGCCTCCTCCCCCAGCACCTGCGAGTAAACCAGCACGTATTCCAGCGGCCCCATCCGCACCACCCCCTCCTGCGGATCCCGCAGCCGCTTCAACCCCAGCACCGGTGCCACCTCGTCCTGATCCACCCCCAGCACCACGATCACCACCCCCTCCCGGAACCGGGCCTGCAGCCACTTCTGATCCTCCGGGCGCATCCACCCCAGCGCCTCCCCATCCACGATCACCCCATCCAGCGGCCGCCCCATCGCCGCCAATCGCAGCGGCACCCAGCCCGAAAACTGCGCCACGCCTTCGGCTCGAAGCGTCTCCGTCGTGAGCAGCCCCCGGGCGAAGGGGAGGGGACCCACGAAGGCGATGAAGGGCTCCTGGGGCAGCGCCGCCGCGTGGGCCGGGGAGGGCGTCAGGGCCGCCGGCACCCCCTCCCGCAACCCCAGGATCCCCAGGCCCAGCAGGACCCCGATCCCCAGAAACCCCATCCCCTTCTTCACCCTTCGGGAGAACCCCCGTCCCATTCTCGCCTCCTTTGCCGGAAGAGCGTTCCATCTCGAGGTTAAGGGCCTGATTGTCTCCGGTCAATCCCCATTTGGCCAGCTCCGGTTGGCATCTGGACCACTCCCTGGCCCTGAGGGCCCGAATCGTTCACGGATCGGGCCCTGGCGGGTGGGTGCCGTGCGGGCCACGCTCTTCCCCTATATGATTTTTCGCTCACGGCCGCGGCGTGCCCGTGGGCACAGGCATCCCTTGCGGGGCTTCGCCAGCCCCCAGAAGCAGAACCTCCACTTCGCTCACCCGCATCCCCGCCAGCCGCCCCCACGGAATTCGCCCCATCTCCTGCACCACCGCCGCCCGCAACGATGGCTCGCCGCGTTCCGCCAATAACCTCAGAAAGCGCTGCAACGCCACGATCTGTCCACGATGAAGGCGTGCCTCCTTCCCCTGAACCCAGGCCTGCAAGGCGGGTTGCCAGAGCTGCAAGGCTTCCCCAAAGGCCCGCCGCACCTCCTCATCCTCCTGTAGCAGCCGGATCAGCGCTGGACTGTAACGATAGTAGAGCTCCACATAGCGCTGCCCGGCCGGGGTCTGGGTCAGCTTGTTCCGCGCCCGGTAGAACAGCTCCAGGTCTTGCAGGCCAGGTATCTGGGCCTGCATGGCTTGCAGCACACAAGGCCCTGGGGTCGGGATGGGCGTTGGCGTCGGTGCAGGTGGGATCGTCCCCACATACCGGATGACCAGCCGGGCTGCGTGTTCGCTCCCCGGATACCACACCGGCCGCTCATAGCCGATGACCCGCCGATGCTGCCCGGAGGCCGAGGAAACGGTCTCGAAGATAAAACCCATGCCGTGATACGCCTGCCAGTCGGGGCGCGAGACGATCTCCCGCACCAGCGCCGTCAGGTCCGGCGTGCGCCGGGTCATCCCCAGTTCCCAGTGATCGGTGGCCGGAATCGTCCACAGCACCGAAGCCTGGGTGCGGGGGCGGTTCTCCGGGCGGTCGGTGTCGCTGAAGGGCTGCGCGTCTCCGGAGGCTTCCCCGTAGATGCGCACCTGCAGGGGCACATCGTAGGGGCCGTCTACGGTGAATTCCATGTAGGCCTCCACGATTTGCGCATTTTGCGGCACGGGCACGTTCCCAAAGCGGAACCCGCTGGTGATGAGGGAGCCGTTGGCGCATTCCCCGAAGTAGATCTCGTTCCAGGATGTGGCATAGGCGCAGGCCGAAGGCTCCGGCCCGGCATCCTCAGGGCCGGAGGCGATCTGGACCTGCACCCTGGTCACCCCACAGGGGCCCGCTTCCCATTTCACGGCGTCAAAATAGACCCGCCTGGATGCTTCGCCTCCCGCGCCTGCGAAGTCGGTGAGGATCACCACCGCAGGGCCGGGCGAGAAGGTGTATTCCCCCAGAGGAACCCAGGTGCCCCCCTGCGCTCGCTGGCTGACCACCACCGTATCCAGCAGGCCCTGGGCTTGGGAGAAGATCTGGTACCGGGCCGTATCGGTGTTATCCGGATGTTGAGGCCAGTAAGCCGAAATGCAATACACGCCGGGCTGCGGGATCTCCACCCCCCAGATGCCCCAGTTGGTGCTCATGCGTTCATCGGTGACGCTGTAGGTCCACCAGGCGCCGCCGTTGTAACCGCCGGGATCATGCCCCCATGTCTGGCCGCTTTCACGATCGTGAACAGGGTGAAACAGCTGGGCTTGCGACTCCCGGTCGTCCACGACGAGGGATCCATCCCCGGCCTCATCTCCCTGCCACAGCCACCAGCTGCCGCTCCATCCATCGGGCATGTATGTCTCCAGTGGATCGGAAGATTCCCCCCACCATCCAAAGGGTTCAATGAACGCTTCCTGATCGTGCTGGAAACGAACGTGGAAGTGGAGATGGGCTCCGGAACTGGAGCACTTTCCGGGCCTGTTGGTGGCCACGTTGCCGGTGTAGCCCAGAAGCGTCCCCTGAGTCACGGTTTGGTTCTGGGTAACCTGAATGTCCTCCATGTGCATGTAGACGCTGGTCACCTGCTGGGCTTCGTGGAGAATCTCGACCTGCCCGCATTCCGGCATTACAACGCTTACTCGCCCATCCGCCACAGCGTAAACGGGCGGCCGGATGTCCGGATAATCCCGCCCGGTGTCGTAGTCGAGCCCTTCGTGGCCGCTGTAGCAGCTTTTGCCCAGATCGCATTCATTTCTGTCTCCCGGCAACACCCGGCCGTCAAAGCGGGTGAGGGTGCCTTCGTCGTATGCGTATGGGGCGTCGTGGTCCAGGAAGGAGTTGAGGGTGTAAAAGGGCGTCGGCACAGGCGGCTGCCGGAAGGGGCGCGCCATGAACGGCCGGGGCGTGGCGTTAGGAGTCGGCGTGGCGGCGACCCGCAACGTGTGGGGGCCGAAGAGCTCCTGATACGTTTGCTCCCAGAGGCGCACTTTCCCCCGGTCGTAGCCGAAGAAGGCGTAAAGGGCGTAGGAGGCGGCGTTGGCCACCTCCGGGTGCTGCGCGCGCACCTTGGGGTTAAAGCTAAAAGCCAAATAATGCTCCCATAGTTGGCCCCCGATCTCGCTGATGGCGTCGGGGAGGGGGCGATCCTGGGGAACCTGCCAGTCCAGGGCCACGCCGGCGGTGACCAGCAGCACCCGGGGTTGACCAGGGTGAGCGGGGCTCCGGCCTGGTTCCAGATGTAATCGGCCAGGGAGCCCTGGAGGGGATGGACGGGATTTGAGACCGTTTCCACGCGATACTGCGCCCAGGCCGGGGCGCGCCGCTCCAGGGCCTGCTGCAACACCTCAACGGCTTCCCACACCCCCAGCTCAATCCCGGGCTCCAGGTCCCGGTAAACCGTGCCGTCAATGACGTAGACGACCCCTTCCGGCACGGGGGTGCAGGTGGGCAGCGGCGCAGGCGAGGGGGTGAGGGTCGGCGGGGCCGTGGGGGTGGCCGTGGGCACCGGCGTGGGCGTCCGGGTGGCCGTGGAGGTGGCCGTCGGTGCAGGCGTGGACGTCCGGGTGGCCGTGGGCGGCACCGGTTGGGCGGTGCAGGCGGTGATTAGCAGCACAACCAACATGAGCATTGCCTGGCGAGCCATGAGCAACCTCCGTGTGGGTATTTCGCTTCCGGGTTTGCTTACGGCCTTTGTCCGCTCATGTGACACCCGCTGGGGGTGATGCGGGGTTGCAGGTGACCGAACAGGGCATCGTATTCCGCCGCCCAGACCTGGAGTTTCTCCCGGTCGTAGCCGAAGAAGGCGTAGAGGGCGTAGGAGGCGGCGTTGGCCACCTCCGGGTGCTGCGCGCGCACCTTGGGGTTAAAGCTAAAAGCCAAATAATGCTCCCATAGTTGGCCCCCGATCTCACTGATCGCATCGGGCAGGGGGCGGTCCCGGGGGACCTTCCAGTCCAGGGCCACGCCGGCGGTGACCAGCAGCACCCGGGGGTTGACCAGGGTGAGCGGGGCGTGGGCATAGTTCCAGATGTAATTGGCCAGGGAGTTCTGGAGGGGGTGAACGGGGTTCGGGAACATTTCCACGCGATACTGCGCCCAGGCCGGGGCGCGCCGCTCCAGGGCCTGCTGCAACACCTCAACGGCTTCCCACACCCCCAGCTCGATCCCGGGCTCCAGGTCGCCGTAGACCGCATCGTCAAGGATATAGATCTGCTGGACCTGTTTCCGGTCGTTTGTGAGGCCCAGCAGCGTCATGATTCCAAGGAGGGAGAGTCAGAAGGCCGCACGCAGGAACACACGCATGGGATCACCTCCTATAAGGATTCGTGCTATGTATCAGGATGGATCAGATTGGCCTGAGGGGAGGAGGCCGGAAGAACGCCATCGCTGTGGGCGGAAAAGCCCCTCCAGGAGTTCAGCTCCGGCCTCCCTCCAAC
>JAEVEX010000084.1 GCA_016842085.1 Candidatus Thermoflexus tengchongensis
TGGGGAGGCGCGGCGAAGAGGCTTCGCAGGGTCCGGGGGTCCGCCTCCACGCTGGAAGCGCCGCGCCGGATCAGAACTTTCCCCGCCTGTCCTGTCCGGAAGATCACCGGTCGGCCGGGGGCTCGCTCCGGATCCACGCGCACGACCAGGAGATAGCGGGGACTCCCCGGCTCAGGCTCATGCCCCTCCCCCAGGGCTCCCGCCGGGACTTCCACCATCCGGATCTCCGGGATAAAGGGCGGGTCCAGGAGGTCCCGGCATTGGTGTTCCAGGCGCATCCGGGCCTCCGGGGGGACCCCCACGACCCGTCCCGGGCGCCCGGTTGACCCTCTTCCCTCCCTGCTCTCCTCCACCCCGATCAGGATCAGGCCGCCATTCGTATTGGCCATGGCGGCAATGGCCTTCACGGCCTCATCCGAGACCTCCCGCTTGTATTCCAGCCACTCCCGCTCCTCCTCCCGGAGGGAGAGGAATTGCTCGACAGCCTCCCAGGAGATCTCACGTCGGTAGAGCAGCGAGCGCGCCTCCATACAATCCTCCCTCCTTCCCCGGGCCGGATAGGCCCGCGGCAGGGCCCGGAGCGCCTTCCCGCGCGCTTCGGGGGACTATTCTTTTCCGGCGAAGGGGCCGGTCGCCTCTTCCGGTTTCTGAAGCCGGTGGGCATGGATGATCTCCCGCAACGACTGTTCCATGCGCCCCGGGGATTCAGATCCGGAGGCAGGAACGGATCATCCGGCAGGCCCGCGGCCGCCAACAGGCTTGCGGCGGAAGCTCACCAGGCGGGGAACAGGTTGGACAGAAGGGCATCCCCGGGCCGAACCTGTTTGCTTTCCTTATCCCATCGAGCAATCACCAAATATCGTCCCTTGTCGTATTCCAAAACATCCACGCGCCTAAAATGACGGATCAGTCGATCGATGTTTCCGGACCATCCGGCAGGAGAGATGAGGAAGGCATAAGTGGGTTGTGCCACCCGTGAATATCCAAGGGCCTGAGAGAGGTCCCGTAAACGAATGGGCCCCTTCTTCACCTCCACGATGGCCAGGCAGATCTCGGCGCCGGATTTCGGCCATGCCACCCCGGCCACGTCCACCTTGATGTCCAGAATCTCCGCCCATTTAAGGCGTTGATTCAGGCGATGGCGGCCCAGAAACTCCCCCAGCGAGATCCGGGAGGTGTCCTCAGCCAGAACCTGCCATCCCTTATGTCTTTCCCTTAGGAACCTCCTCAGCCACCCAGCGATATCCGAATATAGGTCTTTCTCCATAATCCTCCTCCTAATCCTCCTCGACATCTTCCCCTCCAGGGAATGATGGCTGGGTCAGGGCGCGCTGGGCATAGGGGCAGCCCATGGCAGCGCAGATCTCCCAATAGGCATCAAAGTGCCTGCGGACGGGTTCCGGGAGCCGGTCGGATTTTTCCATCGGATGGGGGTCCTTCGTGGACCGCCTGGCGCTGTAGCCCGGGCATCGCCGGGCGGGATCACGCGATCGGCGCTCTTCCATCAAACGGTGATTCTCTTCGGCCAGCCGCTTTAGCGCTTGCTGCTTATGATCGATATAAAAGCCCAGGGGCAGGAAGCGATGGGCGTAAATTCGAATCTGGTGCTCCCGCAGCCCCCCGTGTTTGTCCGAAGCCTGGGGGTCCCGGAGGTTGGGATGCCCCCACAGGATGTTCGCCACAGGGATCTCCAGGGAATCTTGGAGAAGGGCGCAGATCTGAACCGGGAGCTTCCAATTCGAATTCAGGACATCCAGATACACGCGGTGGAAACCTGTCCGGTCCCGATTGGAAGGGCGAATGTTGCCGGAGATGTCGGCGAAGCCGCGAAGGAATTCCTTTTTCAAATCTGCGTCGGCCTCTTGAATGAGCCTGGGAACTTCAAGGTCGGAGTAATGGGGAGGGGAAGCATGAGGATTGCCCGCCAGGATCAATAGGATGTTGCGCACCACCAGATGATCCCTGGGCAACCGGATGGTCAGGCGCACCTCCTGCTGACTGTCTGAGATGTCGAAGCCCACGTGGAGCCCCAGAAGACGTTGGAGGCGAACCATTACCTGGCCCGCCACGCCCGCCACAAACCCGGAAAACTGGTCCAGTCCGGCCAGATCCGGGCTCACGAATCGAAAGGGGAGGACGAGATAGAAATTCTCCTCACGAATGGCCATCTCCCCTCGCCCAACGATGAGGCCTAACAGATAGGCGACATCGTGATCCAGATAATCCACAACCTTCATCATTCCGCCTCCGCCTTCCGGAATATCAGCAGATACTCGTGGACCTTGTTGGCAATGAAACGATACGGATATCCGATGGGCCGCAGGTTGTTGTATTCATGCCTTCGATCCCAGATGATGATGTCTTCCAGAGATAAGCCAATGGCCGTCAGCCTGAAGATCAAATCCGCGTGATAGGGGATGAAGGTGGAGCCGTATCGGAGATCCATCACATTTACGATGCAGAAGGAGCCCGGTTTCAGCGCCTCGTAAACCCCGCGGAACACTTCTGTCAACGCATCCAGGAAAAGCCCGTAATCCTCGATGTTTCCCAGATCATCCGGACGACCGGAGTAAGGACGACTGGGCTTTCGATCCACCGAGCGCTCTCGCGTGTGAATGGTCCAGTAGGGAGGGGAGGTAATGACGATGTCCACGGATTCCGGAGGCAAAAGCTCGCGGATCCTTCGCGCATCCGCGCGAACCACGATCAGGAAGCGCCGGCTCTGGGGAAGGGAGAGCCGCCCTTCCGGCTCCTCCACGAGCTCAATCTCATACTCCAGGAAAGCCGGGGCGCCTTCCGCATGGAGCGTCAGGGGCATCCGGCTTCGCAATCGGCGAAAGGCCATATGGGCAATCTCCGGCACAACTTCCAGGCCTATGCCGGAAAGCCCGGCCTCCTGGGCGGCTACCAGCGTGGATCCGGATCCCAGGAATGGATCCAGGACAATCCCCCAATCCTCGAAGAAATAACATGCCAGAAGGCGCTGGACCAGCGAGGCCGGATAGATGGCTGGATGGCCCAGTTCCTCCTCCTCTCGGGATTTCTTGATGTCATTCCAGACGCTGATGGAATACCGAAGCCACGTGGCTCCATCCAGACGCGTTCGAGATCGAGCCCTGGTTAGGCCGGCTTTTTTGCCCATTGTCTATCTCCCGTAGAATATAGAAACGCACACGCCCGCCGGGGCCCTTCTTGCCCGCGGCGGGCGCGCTGTGCTAAACTATTCCCCGCCGGGGCGCCGCGACCGCCCCGCGCCATCGCCTCGCCGTGGGAGGGACCGGCGAGGCGTTTTTGTTTTCAGGGCCATGATAGCGCCGGATGAGGGTTGCCGACAAGCGTCCTCACGCTTCACTCCTCGCATCCGATCCCATCCCGGCCTCTATCGGTTCGATGAGGACCCGCCGGGAAGTTCCGGCAGGGGATCTCTCCACCATCCGGATCCGGCGGCGGGGCGATGATCGGATGGTCAGGATCGCCTGACGGGCACCCCTCAGCCCTCTGTCACCAGGAAGGGATTCCATCGGGTGGCCTCGTCGAACACATCCACCCCTTCCATTCGCTTGAGGGCCACCGCCAGAGCTCCCGAAAGCGGGGATATCAGAATCTCATAAAGGATCTTCGCGCCGGCGTGGGTTGGAATCAGCCCCGCCAGGACAGCGGGCGGGATGGCTCCCCAGAAGGCCAGGGTGAGGAAGACTGCGCTGTCCAGCGTCTCCCCCACCACCGTGCTGATCCAGAACCGGGGCAGCATCCACCGCCCCCGGGTGCGCACTTTCATCCGGGCCAGGACCACCGCGTTGGCGAATTCCCCCACCAGATAGGCGATAAAAGAGGCGAAAAGCAGCCGGGGAGCGAATCCCAGGATCGCCTGGTAGGCCGGCTGCTCCGTCCAGAAGGGAGCCGGAGGCAGCAGTCCCCCTACCCACGCCGCCAGCACGGCGAACAGGTTGCCCAGAAAGCCGACCCAGATCATCCGCCGTGTCGCCGCGTAGCCATAGACCTCCGTCACCACATCGCCGATGATGTAGGTGATCGGGAAGACGACGACGGCGGCGGGCAGGATGAAAGGCCCCAGGGCGACGAGCTTGACGGCGATGATGTTGGAGATCACCAGGCCGGCCACAAACAGGCCCATCAGCGCCATAAGCGGGAAGGATGGGGAGATCGTCCTCATCTTGCCTCCTTGACCTGCTGATGCAGCCACCGCAGCAGCTCCGGTAACTCCTTCCGGGATCCGAAAATCACCAGCTCCGGGAAGGATCGGGCCGCCCGGCGGGCCGCCTCCCGATAAGCCGGCGATGGCATGAAGGCGGCCATCCCCCGGAAGCCGCTTCCAACCCGATGGAGCATCGCCTCCAGCCGCCCGGCGGCCCGGGCGATCCCCTCCGCATCCGCCGGGTGCAGGCGGAAATCATAGGTCGTCACCGCTTCCTCCTCCGCCATCTCCAGGGGAACCGGCCCGTAGAGGCCGGAGAGGAAAACCACCTGGATCCGCTTTTCCTGCCCCCGCAATTCCTCCTCCACCTTCTTCCACAGCCGCCGGAAGGAGCGGGAGGCCGTGTAGGGCTTCTCTTTGCTGCAGGGGAGGATGAGCAGGATTTCCTTCCCCGGGGCCGGCCGCCACTCCCGCTTCCGGAGATCGAAGTCATCAGGAGTATGAGGGCGCACGATGGGGAAGCCTTTCGGGGCCTTCCGGTCCACCTCCGGCCAGCGCAGGGTGGGAAAGCGTCGGGGCAGATCCTGAAGGAAAGCATCCAGGCTTCCCGCCCGCAGCGCCTCCAGGGCCTCCCGGAAGAGCCGGAGATCCATCTCCAGGTTGTGGAGGGCCAGGGCGGCGTAGACGGCGCTTTTCCTCCCCGGCCGCTTCCCCCGCAGCACGGCCCAGTCCGCTCGGGGATCCCGTCCCTGACAGATTGGGCAGTCACAGGGATATCGCCTCTCCTCCGCCAGCTCCTGCAAGGTCCGCAGGCGCCGGGTTTCCGGATCCACATACTGGAGATGCCGGGCGTTCTGGATGTAGCCAGCGGAATCAAAAGAGGTCGCCCCCTCTCGCACCAGGAACGGGATGATGGATCCGGTCATCCCAAAGACGTGCAGCGGCATCCCGTCCGGGGCGGCGCGCCGGACGGCCCGAACGAAGGCCAGGATCTCCCCGACCCATCCGTTCCGACGCCGGGGCACCATCGAGCCCACCGCCAGCCCGGAGACCAGGGGGAGAAGGCCTTCCGCCTCCAGCTGCTGGAGAACACTCCGGGCGAAGTCGGCCGCCGCCTCCGGGGAGGGGCCGTGGATGGGGACCATCCAGCGCGGGCGCCGATGGGGAGGAAGCTCCGCCAGCGCCCAACCGGTCCGGACCGCCGCCTCTAAGGTTCGCCGCATCCGCCGCCGGGCCTCCTCCGGCGCCAGCCCGGGGGGGATGGGCCAGTCCAGCGAGGCAATCCGATCCGCCCCCAAATCCAGCTGCAGCTGAAGAATCCCCTCCGCCAGGCGGCGGCTGGGGATCCCATAAGGGGAGAGGTCCAGGTCCGGATCCAGGATGAGGGCGAAGCCGCCGGAGTCGACGAAAAGCTCTCCGGCCCATCGGGGGGGAGGCCGGCCGTCTTCCGAAAAGGCATAGTGCTGGCGCAGCGGCTTCTCCCGCCATCGGCGCAGCGCGGGCGGGCTGACCTGAAAGTCCAGGAAGTGGAGCGCCGAGGTCATCAGGGGAAGGGGAGGATCCCGGCGCAGCAGACCCCGGGGATGGCCATGCAGGATGTCCTTCCACACCCCGCCCCCCCGGGGCGTGGAGCCGGTGATGAGGCAGACAACCGGGTAGAAGACGGGCTCCGGTCTCATCGGCGGCCTCCGGACGGTCTGCCCGATCCGGCCCGATCGTATCCGAAATCCCTCCCTCTGTCAAGGGGCTAAAGTCGGATCCCGAAGCGTCCCAGCTCCTCGCGAAGGAACCCGATCGCATCCCCCCGGAGATTCGGCGCGAGGTCCAGGGTCTCAATGTTCCGTTCGAGGCTGCGGGCCAGCAGATTCGCCGAGGTCCGCAGCACCAGGCGGTCGGTGATGATGAGCTTCGCGTGCAGATCCGGGAGGATCCGAAGCTCCAGGCAGCCGCCCGCGGCCGCCCTCAGCGCCTGCGCCCGTCTGTCCAGGTCCCGCAGAACCAGCAGGAAGCGCAGCTTCCGCTCGGCGGCCAGCCAGCGGCACACCGCCGAAAGGGGCTGTTCCCCCACCAGCCGTCCGCTCCGCCCCACCCAGGTGTAAACCTGCAGGGGGACATCCTCCGCCCACGGGCTGACCAGGATCACCAGGCTGTGAGGGGAGGCGGTGAGCAGCAGGGAGGGGATCAGCCAGGGCAGCGCCTTAGAGGACCAGGACGACATGCTCCCCTCGTTCCTCATCCGCCCAGATCACCGGACCGGGGATCCCCTCCTGCCCCCAATCGGAAGAAGGGATACGCCGGACCAGGGAAGCCACCAGCCGTTCGGCCATCGTCCGGGAGGCCTTCGGCGCCTCCTCGTTGTCCCCTCGACTCGCGCACTCCAGCGTCTCCACACAAACCGGGCATCCGTCCTCCTGGGAACAGGTGGGCTGGCCTTCGCCCCGCGCCGACTCTGCCATGGCTTCCTGGGCGATATCCCGGATCACCGGGTCATCCGGGGACAGATGGAAGATTCGGGAGAGGAGATCCCTCAACTCCTTATCGGTGCTCCACAGCTTGTTTTTCTGCTCTGCCCAATAGATGGGGCAGGCGGCAACCGCCACCATCTCCCGGTAAACCGTTAGCGGATCCCGCTGGAGGACCTCAAGGAAGACCTCGCTGAGCCCGGCTCCGCCCTCGAACTTTTCCCAGATTACCACCGCGCCCGCTTCCGGATCCAGGGTGTAGCCCAATTGATCCTCCCGAACGCCGGTCACGGCGGCCATCACCCGCAGCAGCAGATGGGCCGCGGTGTGCAGCGCCTGCAGGCGCTCCGTCTGGGCATCGGGCAGCCCTGGGACCTGCCATCGGATCCCGCGGGTTCGCAATTCGAAATAGAGAGGATGACTGAGCCACACATAGAAGGCATGCTCCTGCTTAGAGGCCGTTTCACGGAAGAAAACATGAGAACCCCGGACGCAGGACCACACCCGAATGGATGGAAGCCCTTCAAACCCATGGCCAACCCGAACGGAGCCCTTAATCTCGCGGAGGCCGTGATCCACATAAACACCTTTCACATAGATGGTCCCGGGGCGAATCGTTCCCTGACCACCGCAATTCCCGCAGCTTCCACCTGTCAGCTCCCAATCGTGAATCTGGTAGCATTGAACGCAGAGGCCGACCTCATCCCGATCGTTGCTGGAAATCTCCCGGACGGAAAGACGTCGAACCCAAATGGCCCGGCGCCTTTTATCAGAAGGATCCGGAATCTCCGGGCCCTCCACGTAAGCCCGGAAGGCGATCGACCCCCCCCACCGTCCCCGCCGACGAGATTGTGGAATGGTCCGACCGTCCAGGACGGAAAGGTTCTCCGCATAGCGATAGGAAGTGCGATAGGGGGCAAAGAGGGAGGCCAGGTAAGTTTGCGGCTCCATCTGGATCTCTCGCTCTCCAGCGCGGTTGACCGCCTCGACTCGAATCGGGCGGATGCTTTCGAAGTATGCGTCGGGGACGTAGACCGAAACATCGGAAGGACACCCATGATGGTCATGGCCTTCGTGAAGGAAATACATCGCCCGGCAGATGATGCGAACGACATCCGCCGGGACATATCGGGTTTGAGGACTATCGAAGAGATGCTGGAGCTCCTCAAAGAAATCGTGCCAGGTTCGAGCTTCCTCCAGCTTATGAACAGCACCCTCGCGACCCGCTCGAATCCAATCTTCCACCTCACGGGATGCCCGAATAAGAGTTTGCACATCCTTAACAACCTCGGATCCATAACCGGATTCCACGGACATCGCGCGTTTCATAAATTCCCCTCCCCACTCCCGAAATCCATGCAACCGCTCCTTTATCTGCTCGTCCTCTATGTCTCCCTTCAGCCATGCGTTGACCGCCTCGTAGAGCTCCTCAAACCGCTCCCGGGCCTCTGGAGTCCGAAACTGCCAGCGCAGTTCCGGGAGCCGCCACATGATTCCCATCTGATCCTCCCAATGTCGCCGCTCAGCCCCGACCCACTCTTTCAGCTGGTTCCAGCCCGCTTCCTGGTTCAGCGCCTGGCAAGCCCGGAGGCGGCCTTCGTAGCGTTCCACCAGGTATGGACATGCTGCCAGGCGCTCCACAGTCCAATGCCAGAGCGCTTCAGGTTCCCTTCCCAGCCGATCGAACCAGGCTATCAGCCCCTGGCGAGCCTCGTCCAGGATCCGATGGATCTCCCGAACCACCTCATTATCCGGGTTAAGGGGCAACTCATAACGGCCATCGATCAACCGGTGGCGCCGAAAGAGGTAGAAGTGGTCCGATGGCTCCTGGCCCAGCACCACCACCGTATAGGCCAGGCTGCCCACCGAGCGTCCGGCCCGGCCCCGGCGCTGGATAAACTCGAACACCGTCCGCGGCGGACGATAGTGAAGCGTGGCCTGGATGGTTGGATCATCAATCCCCACCTCCAGCGCCGAGGTGCCGATCACGATGTCCGCCATCAGGGCGCGAGAGCCCATCGTTCTCCCCGTGATCTGCTGGATGGAAAGCGGGCTTGCCCGTATGTCTGGAGAAGTGTGGCATTGAGAACCCCCGCGAACTCCCCGCCAGCACTCGCCTTCCCAATAAATGGCGCTGCAGGTGCTGGGGTTCGAATGAGGGCAGCTATTGTTATTGAACCAAATCTGCGGAACCACCACCCGGAAGCTCCAGAGCCTCTGGTTTTGCTCCGCATCCTTCAGCTTCCGATGAAGGCGGCCCGCCGCATCCAGGGAGTCGACGAAAATCAGCATCCGATCTCCCCCGCCCAGCACGGCGTGGCCCATGGCCATGGCAGCCTGGATCATGGTGGACAGAGCCCGCTCGCGAAATGCCCGGGGAGCCTGAAGGAAGCAGAAAATTTCCAGCCCCCACAAGCTCATCGGATACTGATCGGCTTCAACGCTGATGAGAGCATCGGGCGGTGGATTTCCTCGGAAAAGCAGTTTTCCTGCGAACTCTGTAGGATCAGGTATCGTGGCGCTGGAGATGATCATCATCAGCTCTCGCTGGCCTTGGCTCCGAACCTCCTCCCGGAGGCGATTCAGCAGATGGGCAATGTGCGCTCCATATAGTCCGTGATAAAGATGAGCCTCATCCAGAACCACGCCATGCAGCGAGGGCAAATAGTCCCGGAAATCGGCATCGAAGAACATTCGATCCAGGGCTTCCGCCGTGGTTAGCATGAAATGCGGCCGGAGCCGCCCATGATCTTCCTTGGAAAGGGAAACACATATATTCTCCTGACAGCTGGAACAGTACAGCTGCGATTGCATCTGGATCGAGCGGTGCTTCAGCCGGGACGATTGTCCGCACCACGGACATTCATCGATAAGCTTAAACTCGGTTTGATTTTCAAAAACCCCTTCGTCCTGAAGCGTGTTACTCAGCCTCGACCAGATTCCTCCCAGCTGGAGACCAACGACGATTCGATGTTGGGAGAGCTGAAAACGTCTCTCGGCCTGTCGGACATAACGAAAGACCCGGCGGATTTGATCCTGAACCAGCGCCTTGCGCGGATACAGGAACATAAATCGGGGGACCTCCTCCTGGGGGAATGGTTGGGCCAGGGTCGACGCGACGTAGTAGACCAGGGGGAGAAGGAAAGCTTCCGTCTTCCCACCGCCCGTAGGAGCGGTCAGGATCAGCCCGGCAGGCTGGCCACCGGCGGCCCGATTTAGCGCGCGTCGAGCCGCCTCCCATCCCGCGATTTGAAATTCCGAATAAGAAGGATGCCCACCAATAGCAGCCAGCTCCCCTAGCCAAGGATCCCGCTGAGCAATATCCTTCGGAGCGATGTTCCGTTCAGGAGCCAGGCGCTCCCGAACCTCCGCCCGAACCCGGCCCACCAGCTCACTCCCCTGCTCCAAAGGTCCGAACCGCTGACGCAATGCGCCCAGGATCCGGACGGCCTCCAGAGGGCGGAGGGAATAGAATTGTCCGAGATCTATGCAATGAGAGGTAGGGGGGATTTGTTGAAGTTGTTGCAGTATGGATCGGAGAAACAAGTTATTGAAATAAGGAACCCCGTTGTTCTGGTTGACCAAATTGAAGAGACGGTGAAGAATCTGATAAATGATTGGGCTAATCATGGCTCATCCTCCTGGGCTAAGGAATGACCTTCCCCTCGATCCGCTCTCGGCTGGCGGAGGGCATCCGCACAGGAGACATCCGGCGGCACCGTCATCGTCTGAGCATAGCCCTCCCGCACCAGCGCCAGGTTCACGAAGACGTCCCCCGCGATCACGTGGCGCAGCAGCCGCCCGTATTTGTCGGTCCCCGAAACGTCCGGCACCAGAAGGAGCGGCTTCCCTGCCACCAGGCGCCGGTTCGCCTCAGCGGCCTCGGCGTAGAAGGGCTGGCCCCGCTCCGGGGCGTTCATCCCGATGTAGCGGACGCGGAAGGTTTGTCCCCCGAGGGCCACCTCGATGGTGTCCCCATCGATCACCCGGATCAGACGGGCCGATTCCACCGGGCGATCGGGCGGGAGACATTCGGCGCCCGGGATGGCTCGCAACGCCTCCGATCGGATCTCCGACGTTGGCGTGGCCGTCGGCCGGGGGGTCCGACTGGGGGTGGGGGTCCGGGGGACGGTCGCGGCGCGGGTGGGCTTCGGGGAAAGGGAGGGCGTAAGGATCGGGGCGGCGGTCGGGATCAGCGTGTTCGTCGTCCAAATCGTGGGCGAAGGCGTAAAGGTTGGGGGAAGCGTCGTGGCGAAAGCAGGCGTTGAGAATCTCAACCCGGCAGGCGCGGGCTCCGGAGAGGGGGCGCGGGAAGGGGCTATCAGGCCCGACGGGATACTGCACAGGCCACATAGGACCAGCAGAGTGCCCCCGGCAAACCAGATCCGTCCCCTGGGGCTCTGCCGGCGGAAAGTCCTCCACCACCAGCGAAGCAGCTGGATGGCAAAGACCATTAGCCGGTGCATCACCTGGAAGGTCAAGGCCGCCAGCGAGCGCATCACGGCTTGCATCGTCTCACCTTCCCTCATGGTCCCAGCCGCCAGACCGCCTGGTCCGTGAAAAGCTTACGAAGAACCAGCAGGAGGTCCCTGGCCTCCGCCCCCACCGGGACGGTGA
>JAEVEX010000063.1 GCA_016842085.1 Candidatus Thermoflexus tengchongensis
GGATCCCGTTCCTTTAACAAGCCGTGTTTCGCCACCCAGTAGGCGGCCTTCCCATCGGCAACCTTCAGAATGGCAGCACAGCGTTCCCGCACATAGGGACGAGGATCGTGATCTCGATGGTTAATCAATTGTTGGCGTTCCTCTTCCGTCAATGTCACTGTTCTACGTCGGGCCATCTTTCGCTCCTTTCATGCGTGATGACCCGAGTATGCCTTTACCGATCTTGACTGTCAAAACTCATGAGGCGATCATGGATGGTCCCATCGACAGCCGCACCTTCGCCTATCAACCGGTGATCCTGGAGAAGCTGCCCAGCATTAAGGACGGGGATGCTGTGGTTGAGGAGGTGGAGGTCTCCGAGGGGACCTATCCGATTGCGGATGCGGCCGGCAATGTGGTGACCCTCACCAAGGGCGTCAAGGTGAAGGTCCTGACGGATCCCGCCACCGGGAAGACCGAGGATCGGACCTTTGAGGGCGGCTCCATCAAGCTCCCCGTGATGAAGGTGACGTTCAAGATCAAGGACGGCATCAAGTGGTCCGATGGCCAGCCGGTGACGGCCGAGGACTCGGTCTTCTCCTTCGAGGTGGCCAAGGCCCCCGAGACCAAGGTCTCCAAGTTCACCGTGGAACGGACCGCGGAATACAAAGCCCTGGACGCCCGCACGGTGCAGTGGGTGGGGATCCCCGGCTGGATCGATGCGACCTATTTCATCAACTTCTGGACCCCGCTGCCCAAGCATAAGTATGGCAACCTGACGCCGGCCCAGATGAACGAGGATCCCGATGTCAATCGCAATCCGCTGGGCTGGGGCGCCTTTATGATGAAGGAGTGGGTGGCGGGCGACCACATCACCGTGGTGAAGAACCCGAATTACTGGCGCGCCGGGGAAGGCCTGCCGCGGATCGACACGGTGATCTTCCGCATTGTGCAGGACACCAACCAGCTGCTGGCCCAGCTGCTCTCCGGCGATTGCGACATCGGCACTCAGGATGCCGCCTTCGATGCCCAGGCGGAGTTCCTGAAGCAGGCGGAAGCCGAGGGGCTGCTGAAGCCGCAATTCGTCCTGGGTACTTCCTTTGAGCACCTGGACTTCAACATCCAGCCGGCGCCGGGGTATCAGATCGCAGCCGGCAACGATGTGTTCCAGGACAAGCGGGTGCGCCAGGCTTTCGCTTACTGCATCGACCGCAAGGCGATCATCGACCGGGTGCTGTTCGGCCGCAGTGAGGCCCCGGCGGTCTACATGCCCTCCATCCACCCGCTCTATGCCAAGGATGTGGTCACGGTCTATGAGTTCAACCCCGAGAAGGGCCGCGCCCTCCTGGAGGAGGCTGGGTGGAAGGACACGGATGGCGATGGGATCCGGGATAAGGGCGGCCGGAAGTTCAGCGTGACCTATGGCACGACAGCCGGCAACCGGCTGCGGGAGCAGGTCACCCAGATCATCCAGCAGCAGCTCAAGGAGAACTGCCAGATCGAGGTGAACCTTTACTACAAGCCGGCCCGGGAGTTCTTCGCCGACTGGCCGGATGGTCCGGTGTTCGGGCGTAAGTTCGATCTGGCGGAATACGCCTGGGTGACTGGCGTGGAGCCGCCGTGCGAGCTCTACAAGACCGATCAGATCCCGTCGGATGAGAACCCCGGCGGCCAGAACAACACCGGCTACAGCAACCCCGCCTACGATGAGGCCTGCAACCGCGCCCTGGGCACGCTGGATCCCGATGAGAAGAAGAAGTGGCATGCGGAGGCCCAGCGGATCTTCAGCGAGGACCTGCCGGCGCTGCCGCTCTTCGTCCGGCTGAAGATCGCGGTGGCCTCGCCGAAGGTGAAGAACTTCATCGTGGACCCGACGGCGAACTCCGAGATGTGGAACATCGAGGAGTTCGATATCGAACGTTGATCCTATGGGGTCCAGATCGCCGGGCGGGGGGATTTCCCCCGCCCGGTTTTTATTTTTTCAGGAAGGGACATCCGCCCCCCGGATGGGCGCCGAATGACGCGCGCCCCTTCTGACCTGGGGTCCTGCTTCCCCTCGCCTCCCTGCCTGTGATATACTGAACACGCGATCCGCCAGATTGTCCCCTGAGGGGATTTGGGGCTGGGTGGGGCGCCTTCGGTGCTTCGCCCAGTCCCAAAGATATCTCTCTTCCCGCGGTCCTCTGGTCACGGGAGGGAGGAGAGGCTATCTCGCCTTTCTGGTTTGAACTCAACGGCATCATGTTGCTCTGATCATTCCCGGGGAAAGCCGTCACAGGATGTGGAGAGATGAGATGGCTTTCTACTTACGAAGAAGCGCGTTCCAGTAGCCCGGTGGTGCGGTGGAACGGGTGCTGGATGGGGAGGAGGTGGAGGACTTTATGCGGATCACGATTCTGGGATTGGGAACCCTGGGGATCTCCCTGGGGCTGGCGCTCCGGCGAGCGTTGCCGGAAGCCCGGCTGGTGGGGCATGATCCGAGCCCGGAGCGGGCCCGGGAGGCGCTCCGCTGGAAAGCGGTGGATCGGACCAGCTGGAACCTTCCAGGGGCATGTGAGGAAGCGGATCTGATCCTGTTGACACTGCCCCTGGGGGAGATGGAGTCCACTTTCCGGGCGATTGCTCCTGTCCTGAAAGAAGGAACGCTGGTGCTGGACACGGCAGAGCTCAAGGCGCCGGTCATGACATGGGCGCAGGCCTATTTTCCCTCCTCCGTCCCATTCATTGGCGGCCATCCCATCCTTCGTCCAGACGCGGGGGAGGAGCCTGGCCCGGATCTGTTCCGGGATGCTCTGTTCTGCCTGACTCCGCCCGCCCATGTGCCTGCCTGGGCCGTGGAGGCTGCCGCCGGGCTGGCCCATCGGATTGGTGCCCATCCTTTCTTCATCGATCCCATTGAGCATGATGGCTGGATGGCCGCCCTGGAGCAGTTGCCATCTCTGCTCGGCGCCGCCCTCCTGTCGGTGTGGTCCGCCGCCCCGGCCCGACGGGAGATGCCTCAGGCGATCGGGAGCCGCTTTGCCCGGATGACCGCGGATCTCCCGGATGCGCCCAGCGGACGCCTGGCGGCGATCGCCAATCGAGAATCCCTTCTCTACTGGCTGGATCGCCTGCTGGAAACCCTGGGGCGTTTGCGGGAGGCGCTGACGGACGCAGGGAACGAGGCGGCTCTGGAGGACTTTTTCCGTGTGGCCCGCCAGACCCGGGAAGCCTGGTTGAAGTCCCGGAACGAGAGCCTACAAGCGTTGCCAACCCCGGCGGATCAGCCCGGCCTTCTGGAAACCATGCTGGGGCTCCACCACCTCCGCTCTCCCCGGAAGCGAAAGGAGGTTTAAGGACGGCAGCTTCGCCGCCGCCCCCAAATCTCTCTTTCTTCCTTACTTTCCCGCAAGCGGGAGAAAAAAGGGACAAATGGAGAGGGAAGATCTCTTCCCGATTCGAGCTGAACGGTGTTCATCCTGTCTCAAACCGCCTGAACGCTCAGGTCCTGAGCCAGGCATCCTGAGCACCCAGCTTGGGACCTGAAGGCGATCCTTCTGGGGGACTCATCGGATGCGGGTGTTAATGATCGCGCCGACTTCGTTCTTCAATGACTACGGGTGTCATGTGCGCATTCTGGAGGAGGCCAGAGTCCTCCAGTCTCTTGGGCTCCAGGTGAAGATTGTGACCTACTACAAGGGCCGCGATATCCCGGGCCTGGGTATTGTCCGCACTCCTCCCCTGCCGTGGCGTTCCCTCTATGAGGTCGGATCCTCACGACATAAGATCGCGTTTGATCTCTATCTCTCCGTAACGGCGCTGGCCACGGCGCTGCGCTGGCGTCCGCATCTGTTGCATGCGCATCTTCACGAAGGCGCGCTCATCGGGATCGCTCTCCGGACGCTGTTGCGGGTTCCCCTGATTTTCGATTTTCAGGGCAGCCTGACCGGGGAGATGATCGATCACCGCTTCCTGAACCCGGATGGGCCCTGGTATCCCCTGATGCGGCGGCTGGAGGTCTGGATCGATCAGCAGCCCGATGTGATCCTCACCAGCACGATGCACGGGGCTCGCCTGCTGATCGAGGCTTTCGGGGTGCTTCCGGAGCGGGTGATCCCATTCCCGGATGCGGTCAACACCGAGGTCTTTCGTCCCCCGCTTCCCGGGGAGATCCCGGAGCTCCAGCGCCTGCGGGGCGAATGGAGGATTCCCCCGGGGCGCCGTCTGGTGGTCTACCTGGGGCTGCTGGCTCCCTATCAGGGCACGGATCTGCTACTGGAAGCGGCCACCCGCGTGGTCCGTCTGAATCCTGAGGTTCACTTCCTGATTATGGGGTTCCCTGGGGAGGCCCACTACATGGCCCGGGCCGCTGCTCTGGGGATTTCGGATCACGTGACGTTTACGGGTAAGCTGCCCTATGAGCACGCCCCGGTTTACCTTCGGTTAGGCGAACTGGCGGTGGCGCCCAAAATGTCGGCCACGGAGGGGAGCGGGAAGCTGTTAAACTATATGGCCACCGGCCTTCCGGTGGTGGCCTTCGATACCCCGGTCAGCCGGGAGTTTATGGGCCGGGACGGCTATTATGCCCGATTCGGGGATGCGGAGAGCCTGGCGGAGTGGATTCTCTATGCCCTCCATCATCCGGAGGAATCCGTGGAGCGTGGCCGACGGCTTCGGGCCCGGGCGGTGGCGCATTACAGCTGGAGGGCCGCCGGGCAGACGCTGCTGGGGATCTATCAGGCGGTTCGACAGGGTGTGCGCCCTTCCGTATGGACCAGGGGGGTGGCCCGGAGAGAAGCGAAAACTCCGGTCGCCTTCGAGTCGGCAACTGAGAGGGCGGACAGGGCCACCCGGGATAGCTCTGTCCGTCTCCAGAAAATGTAAGGGGGCTCCCTGTGCCGCATCGCGGCGCAGGGGGGAGAGGGCATTTTGGATCCTCCGAATCCCCCGCGTCAAGCCTGCTTCAACGAGGCGGAAACGGGATGCTCCGTGCGGTCATTGAATTGTGGCGTTATCGGGACCTGCTCTGGTTGCTCACCCTGCGGGATCTCAAAGTCCGGTATCGGAATTCGGTCCTGGGGGTGGCCTGGTCATGGATGAACCCCCTGCTGATGATGACGGTGTTCACGGTGGTCTTCACGGTGATGAACCGGGGGCCGGCCAGCCTTCCGCACTTTCACGCCTTCGTTCTGGTCGGCATCCTGGCCTGGAATGCCTTCGCCATCTCTGTGCAGGGTGCTGCGGAGAGCATCACCGCCAGCGCCCCCCTGGTTCGTAAAGTCTATTTTCCCCGCGAGGTCCTCCCCCTCTCGGTTGTCCTTTCGAATATGCTGAATTTCCTGATCTCCCTGCCCATCTATTTCGTCATCGCATGGCTCTCGGGGATCCGGCCGACACCCTGGCTGCTGCTGCTGCCGCTGACGCTGCTGGCCCATGGGATGTTCACCGCGGGTGTGGCCCTGGCCGTCTCGGCTTTGAATGTGTTCTACCGGGACACCGGGCATATCCTGCAGGTGTTGTTGCTGGCCTGGTTCTTCCTGACTCCGATCTTCTATCCGATATCGGTTCTGCCCCGCAACGCCTCGTTCCTGGGGATCTCCATAGACGTCTGGCTATGGACCCGGCGCCTGAACCCCATGGCATCGATCATCGCCTCTTATCACGATCTCCTCTACTACGGGACTTACACGGCGCCGGAGTTCCTCATACGAACCCTGGTGACCGCCGGGCTGGTGCTGTTCCTGGGTTACGCGCTGTTCCGCCGGCTGAGCCCACGCTTTGCGGAGGAGGTGTGAAGCGAGCGGCTCTGGAGATGACCATCAGGCGGAACCCGGTCGTTCCAGAGCGGAGGCGAAGGGTTCTCCAGCCCGGATCACGGTGACCGGGATGCCGGCGCTTTCCAGTAGAGGGAGAACGTGAGGGCTGATCTCCGGCCCGCCGAAGGAGGCAGCTTCCAGCACCATCGCGGCCACGCGGATCCCATGGGAATCCAGGCTTCGAGCGGCCATGGCCCATCGCGGATCGCCGGAGGGGGTGATCAGGATGAGGATGGAGCCACGGGCCATGCGGAGGGCGTGGGATTGCAGCACCTGGTGGAAGGGGATCTCGCCATGAGCTCGCAGAAGCGCCAGTCCCTCGAGGAGGCGTTCCAGCTGGCCTTCCCCCCGATGGGGCGGCAGGAGGAGCCGCCGGGAACCGTAAGCCAGGATCCCCACCATCCGCTCACGTCGCAAGAGGTAGGCGGCCAGTGAGGCCGCGAGGGCGATCGCATATTCTTCCGTCGAGAGGGGAAGAAGCCGGGGCCTCCCGGCCAGCCATTCCTCCTCATCCCGATCCGGCTGATGGATGTGAACATCGGCCATCATATCGAGGACAATCCATACATCCGCGGCGGGCTCCTGATCGAATTCCTTCACCATCAAGCGATCCCGCCGGGCTGTGGAGGGCCAGTGGATCCGATGGAAGGCGTCCCCCGGCTGATACTCCCGCACCCCTCCGGCGTTGGGGGTCACCTCAGGAGTCCGCTGCCGCGCGGCTTCCGTCCCCCGCCAGAACCCGGCCGGCAGGCCCAGCCGCCGGATCGGCAGGATCGGCGGATAGATCAGCACCTCATCCGTTTCCACGAGCTGCAGGGTGGCCTCGAAGAGGCCGAACGGATCCGTTCCAATCAGGGTCAGAGGCCCGAGGCGGTAGAGCCCCCGTCGGCGGCAGCGCGTCCGCACCGTCCACAGGCGTTCCCCCCCTCGCCCCAGGTTATCCAGCACAAAGCTGGCCCGGTGGCCAGGAAGCGTGGAGCCATCCCGCACCTCCAGCCAGATCTTGGGGAAGAAGCCGGTGTTCCGGAGGACGAGGGTTTCCTCAAAGAATCCTCCCACCGCGTTGCGCCGGGAACGAGGGATCCGCTGGATCTCCAGATCCCGCACGGCGCTCCAGGCCCAGACGAAGGAGAGGATGAGCAGGGCGAGGAGCAGATAGGTGAGGTTATACAGGATCGAGCGACCGGTGATCATCGCCGCCAGGCTAACGATAACGGTCAGCAGAAGGAGACCCCGCGCCCGCGGCCGCAGGGCCCACCGGAGGATCGGCCGCTCCGGTGAAGAGGATCGAGAGGACAGCCAGGAGGGAAGCGCAGTCATGGGGATCGGACCTCCCACGGCACGGTGGGGATGAGCTGAAGCTCTCCCCGATAGAGGCGGACCTGCCCGATAACCTCCACTTTTGCCCCTTTTTCTTTCAATCGCTCCGGAACCATGGCGGCGACATTCTCCCACAGGATCACCGGGAGCGCCCCGCTTTCATCGCGCACGATCAGGCGCAGGCCGGCGGAGAAGCCCCCCGCCTCCACGATTTCTCCGCGGATCTGCACCCGCGCGCCCCGGTCATCGGGCCTCAGGCTTCCGATGGAACGGAGGGGCGCATCCGGACGT
This sequence comes from Candidatus Thermoflexus tengchongensis, assembly GCA_016842085.1. Lineage (GTDB taxonomy): Bacteria > Chloroflexota > Anaerolineae > Thermoflexales > Thermoflexaceae > Thermoflexus > Thermoflexus tengchongensis. The sequence continues at coordinate 7,386 of JAEVEX010000063.1, forward strand.
ATCCCTTTCCGCACTATGATGTCACGACCCCGCTGGGGAAGCAACTCCAGCTCCCCGCGATACAGCGTCAGCACCCCCGTGGCCCGGATGGTCGCCCCCGGGTAGATCCCCTCCCGCCCCGGCACCTCCGCCATCTGCCGGTTCGGGATGAACAGGCGGAGGCGGTGTCCGTTCTGTTCCAGGACCACCGCCCATCCCGCGGAGAAACCCTGGAGGTCCGTCACCTTCCCCTCAACCGTGAGGCGGGCTCCTGGAGATTGGGTGGAAAGCTCGTGAAGCGGGAAGGGCGTGGCGGTCGGCCGCGGACGAGGAGTTAGGGAAGGCGTGGGCGAGGGAGAGGGGGTGGGAAGCGGAGTGGGCATGGGGGAGGGGGAAGGCGTGGGCATTGTAACCGGAGGTTCCCAGCGCAGATCCAGCGAGAGCTCCGGGAAGAGCACCGTTTCCCCGCGGACCCGCCGCAGTCTTCCCCATGCGTGAAGCTGGGCGCCCACCGGGGGTGTGGCGGTGAGGGCCATCTGAAGTTCCCGGGAGAGCCCGATCTCGATCGTTCCCGTATCATCCTGGACGGTCCATCGGCTTTCGGAGCGCTGGAGCAGAAAGCCGGCGATCCCCACCCAGGCGCCATCCGGGAGGTCAATCGCCTGGGCGATCGGCCGGGGGGTGGGCGACCAGGGGATAAGGGCCCATCCCTCCGGGTCATCCAGCACCACCTGGAGCGTGTCCCGGTAAAGCCCCAGCGCGCCCGTGATCTGAAGCCCGGCTCCCAGGGGGAGCTCCGGCCGTCCGGCCAGGGCTTCATACCAGGCCACCTCCACCACCCCGGTCTCATCCTGGAGCCGAACCAGGGTCAGGTTCGCATAGGGGCGGCGCACGCTTCGGATCTGGCCAGCGACCCGAACTCGCGTTCCGATGGAGGCGTTCGAAAGCGATCCCAGAGAAAGGGCAAGCGGCTCCGGCCGTTCGATGACCAGGGCCTCGGGCGAGAGGATCTCCAGCATTCGGGGATCCGAACCCTCCCGCACCCGTCCCTCCACGGTCACGATATCCGCAGTTCGAGGGATGCGCCCCTGGCCCTGCAGCGCCGTGGCGACCGGGCCGGAAGCGAGGACCAGGAGGTCCGCCATCCCATCGCTCAGCTGGAAGAGGAGGCGGGGCCCCTCGGGATCCCAGCGGGGCGGCTCCATGACCGCGCCCTGCACCCGGATATATCCGGCGAGGTCTTCGGACTGGAGCTGCGAAGGCGAGCGGGTGGGCGCCGGATAGAGCCGGATCTGCAACCAGAGGGCCAGCAGCCCGGCGAACGCCAGAGCCAGAGCCCCCAGGGTTCGGCTTCGGGGGATACCCGGTGGGATATAGCGGGTCCGCATGATTGAGGTCTCCGAATCCGAAGGGATTCACTCATAGAAATGATAGCCAGCCGGGCGAGGGCAGAGCCGATCCCTGGGAGCAGGAGCCATCGGTAGGAGCCGCTTTAGCGGCGACCTTTAGCAGCGACCGGTCGGGGCTGAAGCCCCTCCTACGCTCCTGCGCTGGAATGGCCTCTCCGCCGGATCCCCGCTAAACTCCTCTCCGAGAAGCCCGTATGCCGGAGGGCGCGATGACCGTGGCCTATGCCTTCGATCCGATCTTCCTGGAGCACGATGATCCTCAGCATATCGAGCGCCGCGATCGCCTGGAGCGGATCCTCGATGTCCTGCGGGCCCACGGCGTTCTGGATCGGGCGATGGCGCTTCCAGTGGAACCGATCCCCCTGGAGCGGCTCGCCCGCGTGCATCAGGCCAACTATGTGGAGCGGGTGCGCCGTCTGGCGGAACGCGGCGGGGGCGGCCTGAATTTCCCGGGCGATGAAACCTATGTGACTCCCCATTCCTTTGAGGCCGCTCTGCGAGCGGCTGGAGCCGTCGAGGCGGCCGTCGCCGCCGTCTGGGAAGGCCGGGCCCGCCGGGCCTTCGCCCTGGTCCGCCCGCCGGGCCATCACGCCTTCCCGGATCACGGCGAGGGCTTCTGTATTTTTAACAACATCGCCCTGGGAGCCCGTTTCGCCCGGGAGGAGCTGGGCGCTCGCCGGGTGATGATCGTGGATTTCGATCTCCACCACGGTAACGGCACCCAGGCGATCTTTTACACGGATCCCTCGGTTCTCTACCTGTCCACCCATCAATGGGGGATCTACCCGGGAACCGGACACTGGCGGGAGATCGGCGCCGGACCCGGGGAGGGGAGGACGATCAACCTCCCTTTGCCAATGGGCGTGGGGGATCGGGGGTTCGAACGCATTTTCGAGGCGGTGATCGCCCCGGCCGCCCGCCGCTTCGAGCCGGAGATCCTGCTGGTCTCCGCTGGCTACGATCCTCACTGGGGGGATCCCCTGGGGGGATTGACGATGACCGTTTCCGGGTTCGCGGCCCTGACCCGACGGCTCACCGAGCTGGCCGACATCCTCTGCCAGGGGCGCCTCGTCTTCGTGCTGGAGGGAGGATACCATCGGGATGCCCTGGCTTACGGGGTCCTGGCCGCCTTCCGCCTCTGGCTGGGCGAAGAGGATGTCGTGGATCCCCTTGGTCCTCCCCCACGTGCCGATGAGCCTTCCGTGGAAGGGCTCATCGCGAATGTGCGCCGTCTCCATCGACTGGAGTAAGCGAGCACGATCCTGAAAACCCTGTTCTGGTTGGGAAACGGCGATGCGGGATTCCGGTGAACGGATTTTCGTCAAGCTGGGCGGCTCGCTGATCACGGATAAACGGCGGGAGCGGCGGGCTCGCCTCCGGGTGATCCGCCGGCTGGCTCAGGAGATCCGGGAGGCCCTGAGGGAGCGCCCTGAGCTGCGGATCCTGGTGGGCCACGGCAGCGGTTCCTTCGGTCACGCCGCGGCCGCCCGCACCCGGATCCATCAGGGGATCTCCCGGCCGGAGGACTGGTGGGGGTTTGCCGAGGTGGCTTTCGCGGCGGCCGAGCTCCATATGCAGGTCCGTCGGGCCTTCCATGAGGCGGGCTTGCCCACCCTCAGCATCCCGCCCTCCGCCGTCGCAGAGGCGGCCGGAGGATTTCCGGTCGCCTTCGAAATCCGGGCCTTCCAGCGGGCCTGGGAGGTCGGCCTGATCCCCCTGACCGGAGGGGATGTCGTCTTCGACCGGGAACGGGGCGCGACGATCCTTTCCACCGAGGGGGTTTTCGATGCCCTCCTGGAACCCCTGCGGCCGACCCGCATCTTGCTGGTCGGGGAGGTGGCAGGTGTCCTGGCGGATGGGCCGGATGGACGTCAGGTGATCCCCCATCTGACCCCGGAACGGTTTCGGGAGATCCAGAACGCGGTCGGAGGATCCCGGGGGATCGATGTCACAGGGGGGATGCGCGCCAAGCTGGAAATGGCCCTGCGCTGGGTGGAGCGGGATCCAACGCTTGAGGTCTGGATCTTCTCCGGGCGCCGTCCGGGGGCGCTTCGGGACGCCTTGCGGGATCCCTCGCGCATTCGGGGAACCCGGATCACATGGATGTAAAAACCAGGCGGAGGGATCGTCCGAATCCGGTTTATACTTGGATAGGAGCTACGCCGTCGGCCGGCCTGACCCCGAAGATTTTCCCCTTCCCCGTGGTCCACAGGGCTACGGCGAGGGGGAGGGGAACTCTCCCTTTCCGATGGAAGCCCTGTTGCGCAGGTCCTGTCCCTGTTCAGGGCGGCGTCCGCGGGCTCCCTTTCTACCTTCGTAAGGATCCTGCAGGAGTCAGACCGTGGATAACAAGACGATCCGCCTGACGGCGCTGGCTTCGTGCGCCGGTTGAGCCAGCAAAATGGCCCCGGAGGCCCTGGCGCACGTGCTGCGCCGGCTTCACGAGGAAATCCCACCCCTGCCCCATCCGGCGGCCCTGATCGGGATCGAGGCGCCGGATGATGCGGCGGTCTATCAGCTGGACGAGGAGACCGCCCTCGTCCAGAGCACGGACTTTTTCCCGCCGGTGGTGGATGATCCTTATGCCTACGGCGCCATCGCGGCGGCCAACGCGATGAGCGATATCTACGCCATGGGCGGGGAGGTCCGTTTCGCCCTCAATCTGGTGGCGTTTCCGGAGAGCCTGGATCTGGAGATCATGGTTCGGATCCTGAAGGGGGCAGCGGATAAAGTCGCCGAGGCGGGCGGGGTTGTGCTCGGCGGTCATACGGTCACAGACCGCGAACCGAAGTTCGGGCTGGTGGTCACAGGCGTGGTGCATCCTCAACGGATCCTGCGGAAATCCGGCGCCCGGCCCGGGGATGTCCTGATCCTGACGAAGCCGCTGGGGAGCGGGGTGATCACCACCGCCCTGAAGCGGGATCTGGCCCATCCGGAGGAGGTCGAGGAGGCGATGGCCTGGATGATGCGGCTGAACAAGACGGCCGCCCGGCTGGCGGTGAAATGCAACGCCCATGCCGCCACAGATGTGACCGGGTTCGGGCTGCTGGGCCATGCCTGGGAGATGGTGGAGGCCTCTGGGGTGGGGCTGACTCTGGAGATCCACCGGCTCCCCTGGATGCAGGGTGCCCGGCGTTGTGCGGAGGCCGAGGCGTTCGCCGGAGGGCTCTGGCGGAACCGGGAGTTCTACCGACCGCACGTGCGTCTGGAACCGTCGATAGATGAGGTCGCGGAGGCCTTGCTTTACGACCCCCAGACCTCTGGAGGATTGTTGCTGGCCTTCGCCCCGGCGGATGCGGAGGCCTTCTGCGCCCGGATGGCGGAGGCGGGCGAGTTCGCCCGGGAGATCGGACAGTTCGGGGGAAAGCCGGAGATCCGGGTGATGCCCTGATTCAGGAGCTGGCCCCACCCCAGGAATCCCCTGCAGGAGGTCAATGGCGTAGCGCCTGATGGGGATCGAAGAGGGGATCCTCATCCCGGGCGCGGCGTCACGTTCTCCGGGAAATGGACTCCGGGAGGGACGGAGGAGAGAGCATGTCCAGCCCTGCGCAGCCCTTTGAGGAGATCCCTCACACGGCGGACTGGGCCATCCGGGCCTATGGGCGGACGCTGCCGGAGCTGTTCGCCAACGCGGCGATGGGGATGTATAGCCTGCTGGTCGATCTGGATGCCCTGGGGGAATCGGAGCGGCGGGAGGTCGAGGTGGAGGCGGCCAGCCCCGAAGGTTTGCTGGTGGCCTGGCTGAACGAACTGGTCTACCACACGGAACGGGAGCACCTGGCTTTCAGGCGGTTCGAGATCCATGAACTCCGCCTGCCCGATCCCGGGGATCCGGATTCCATCGGTCGCCTTCGCGCGACTGCTTATGGAGAACGGACCCGGGAGATGCGAAAATATATTAAGGCGGTGACCTATCACAATGTGGCCATCCAGCAGGATGATGGATATTACTGGGTGGAGCTGGTGTTCGATGTGTGAGGAGGGAGATCATGGCGCGGGAGATTCGGAAACAGGATTTCCGACGGATCCATGAGTATCTCTGGGAACTGCCCACTTCGTTCGACCCGCGGATGAACGTCCCCGTCCGAATTTATGCGGACGAGGAGCTGCTGGAGGACGCGCTGGGGGATCTGTCGGTGCATCAGGCGGTGAATGCGGCCTCGTTGCCCGGCCTGGTGGGAGCCGTCGTTGTCATGCCCGATGTGCATATGGGCTATGGCTTCCCCATTGGAGGGGTGATGGCCAGCCGAGTTCCGGGCGGGATCATCTCACCGGGGGCGATCGGGTATGATATCAACTGTGGCGTTCGGCTGCTGGCGACCAATCTGACCTACGAGCAGATCGCGCCGCATCTTGCGGAGCTGGCGTCGCGGATCTATTACAACTGTCCCAGCGGGGTGGGCTCCGAGGGCCACGTGCCCCTGACGGCGAAGCAGCTGGATGAGGTGCTCGCGGAAGGGGCCCGCTGGGCGCTCCGCCACGGCTACGCCCGGCCGGAGGACCTGGAGCACACCGAGGAGTTCGGCTGCATGCCCAACGCGGATCCGGATAAGGCGACCCCTAAAGCCAAGGAGCGGGGGAAGGATCAGCTGGGCACCCTGGGCGCCGGGAATCATTTCATCGAAGTGGATGTGGTGGATGAGATCTTCGATCCGGTGGGTGCGGAGCGGATGGGCCTCTTCGAGGGGCAGGTGGCGGTGCAGATTCATTGTGGCTCGCGGGGCTTCGGGCATCAGATCTGCACCGATTACCTGCAACGCTTCGAGCGGGTGATCCATAAATACGGCATCAAGCTGCCCGACAAGGAACTGATGTGTGCACCCATCGATAGCCCGGAGGGACAGGATTACCTGAAGGCGATGGCCTGTGCGGCGAACTTTGCCTTCTGCAATCGCCAGATCCTGGCGCACTATATCCGCAAGAGCTTCGAGGAGGTCCTCAAGCCGAAGGGCATCGCCCACGACGTCTGGCAGGTTTACGACATCGCCCACAATATGGGCAAGATCGAAACCCACGAGATCGACGGCCAGCGGATGACCGTGTGCGTCCATCGGAAGGGGGCCACCCGCGCCTGGGGCCCGGGCTCCCCAGGCTTGCCGAAGAAATACACCGACATCGGACAGCCGGTCCTCATCCCCGGCTCCATGGGTACGGCGTCCTATGTGCTGCTGGGGACCCCCGGGTCGATGGCGCAGACGTTTGGGAGCACCTGCCATGGGGCGGGCCGGGTGATGAGCCGGGCTCAGGCCAAGCGGGAGATCCGGGGCGAGAAGCTGAAGGCCGAGCTCGAGAGCCAGGGCATCGTGGTCCGCGCCGGCTCCATGGCCGGGCTGGCTGAAGAGGCCCCGCGAGCTTACAAGGACGTCAGCCGCGTGGTCGAGGTGGTCCATCACGCGGGGATCGCCAGGAAGGTGGCGCGGCTGCGGCCGATCGCGGTGATCAAGGGATGAGATCCAGGGGCTCTGGAAGGGTGGGCGGGTTGCGGAAGGTGACCCGCCCACCTCTCATCGGCCTTCTCATGAGGGGCTTTCTGGGTGCCTTGAGCTTAACCACTCAAGTTCTAAACCCGTAAAGGCTGCTTCTTGAGAATGAACGCTTCCATCGCGGAGCGCTGGGAACAGGTTCAGGAACGGATCGCCCGCGCGGCCCGTCGGGCCGGCCGGGATCCAGGGGAGATCACTGTAGTGGCCGTGACCAAGACGGTGTCGCCGGAGCAGATCCTGGAAGCATATGCCTGCGGGCTGCGGATCTTCGGGGAGAACCGGGTGGAGGAAGCGGAAGAGAAAATCCCTCAGGTGCAGGCCTTGCTGGGCCGCGAGGCGGCGATCCAGTGGCATATGGTCGGCCATCTGCAACGGCGAAAGGCCCGGCGGGCTTTGAGCCTGTTCGAAGTGATCCATTCCGTCGATTCGGTGCCGCTGGCGGAGAAGCTCAGCCGGCTGGCGGTAGAGAGGGGACAGCCGGCGAGGATCCTTCTGGAGTGCAATGTCTCCGGCGAAGCCAGCAAATATGGCTTCCCCCTGGACCGCTGGGAGGACGATGCAGCCCAGCGGGAGGCTTTTTTCGAGGCGGTCGCCCGGATCCTGAGTCAGCCCGGCCTGGAGGTCATCGGGTTGATGACCGTAGCCCCCATCGCCCCGGATCCTGAAGCGGTCCGACCGGTGTTTCGCCGGCTCCGGGCGCTGCGGGATGCCCTGGCGGCGCGGTTTCCTCATGGTTCCTGGGTGCACCTCTCCATGGGCATGACGGACGATTTCGAAGTGGCCATCGAGGAGGGCGCAACCATGATCCGCCTGGGGCGGGCGATCTTCGGCGAGCGACCGGCGTGATGGAGTTCGTTGCTCTTCCCATAGAGGACCTGAAAGGCTGAAACCATCGTTGTTTGAGGAAAGCGATATGCCGGGAATGCTGATTTCCCTGATCGACGCCCTGGTCAATCTCTATGTTCTTCTGATCGTGTTTTATGTGTTCACCTCCTGGATCGGCCTCGATCCATGGCATCCGGCCCGACGTCTCCTGGCGGGTGCCGTGGAACCCGTGTTGAATCCCCTGCGGCGCTATCTCCCTCCCGTGGGGGGGCTGGATTTCAGCCCCCTGGTGGCGATCCTGCTGATCGAACTGGCCGGCCAGTTCCTCCGGGCGCTCCTGATGGGATGGTTCTGAGCCTGCAGGAACCACGCCGCGGGCCTCTCGAATCATTTTTCTCCTGCTGACTCTCAATTTTCACAGGTTGCATTGACGAGCCGTATTGCAGTGGTTAGAATTCACGGTGTTGCGGGGCAAATCCATCCAGGGAACTGCGCGATTGCTGAACGGGAGAACACAAGGGCAGGAGGAGATCGGGGATGCTGGCCAAACGGGTTGCTGTCGTCATCGGGGGTCTCATCATCGGGATCGCGCTGGAGCTGTGTGTCCTGGCCCTCTATGCGATCCCGCCCGCGAAATACGGATGGCTCTATCATGTGGGCACCGTGGTGCCCCTTGCGCTGGCGGCGATGATCGTGCTGGATGCGGTGCTGAAAACGGAGATGCTCCCCTGAGCGCATCCGGGAGGTGCCCGGACGGCTCCGGGTGGCCCTGTCTGCCCCCGGCATCTCCAGTTTCCCTATCCGTCCCGCGGGGGCGATGACCTCTGGATGGGCAAAACAAAAGGGTGGGCTTGTGCCCACCCTTTTGCTGGTCTACCGCAGGGCTATGCTTATAGCAAACCGGCCGCTCGCAGGGCCTTCAAGGTTGTGCGCCGGCTTTTGCGCAGCTTGGCTGCCTTCTTGCGCTTGCGGATCACGCTGGGCGGCTCATAGTAGCGCCGGCGCCGCAGCTCCGAAAGCAGCTTGTCGGCCTGGATCTGCTTGTTGAACCGCTTGAGGGCCGACTCGAAGGACTCCCCTTCCTCAATGATCACGCGGGCCAATGTTCCCACCCCCTTTCCGTGTGTGAAGTTCACCCTCATTATACCCATCTGAAAGAAGGGCTGTCAATCCGTCCACCGGGCTTTTCAGCGAAGAGAAAATCCTTGATCGGCGAACGGACCCCGGCGCCTTAGGGCCAGATCCGGAAGGATGAAAAGGTCTCCGCCTGCCGAAGGCCATCGGAGGCGGTTACATGGAGCTCCACCAGCGATCCGGAGGGGAAGGATCCCACGATGAAATTCCCCACCGCCTTGCCGGTTTCATCCGTCTCCAGAAGCCATGGATCCTGCCCGGGGATGCGGATGCGGACCCGGGCCCGGGGGGCGGGCTGGCCGGTTTCGTCGGTCACGAACACGGTGATGGTCTGCAGATCTCCAGATGCCAGGACCGGGCGGTGCACGGCGATCTGAATTCGGAGAACGGAAAGCGTCTGGAGGATGCGCGCGGGAACCCGGGGGTTTAACCCCCGGATCTGCGCATAGGATTCCCCCAGATTCATCGGCCGCACGGCCTGGGCCGCCGGATCCCACTCTACTTTCATCCCCTGGAAAACCTGAACGATCCGCCCGTTTTCGATGAAAGGTTCCGTGATCGGATGGCCGATGACCTTTGCGCCGCCGTGGCGCAACCAGAAGGCCAGGAACATCCCGCTCACCGTGTGCCCGGTCTCCGGGATATATCGCCGGAAAGGCCGGCCCAGAGGGATCCGCTGAGGGGGGATCGGTGGGGTTCCCAGGCCTAAGGCTTCGGCGATGGGAAGCAACTGAACCGCCTGGTCTGGAGGCGCCAGGGGATCCCGGCGCAAACAGGCATACTGGAAGCACTGGATATCATAAGGAGGCTCCGGGATGGCCGGGGTGATCGGGTAACCGAAGAAGTTCACACCGCCGTAGGCTTCAAAGAACCCCAGGAAAGGCTCCCGGACCGTATGGCCGGTCTCCGGGAAAAACCGTTCTCCCGTTCCCTGGGCATGTCGTCCCCCGAGAACTCCCAGCACAAGGAGCATCGCCCCGAGCATAGCATATGCAGGGAATCGGGAAAATCGGTTCATTTTTTATTCCATAGGAACCTGGGGGATCACCCGACCGCGCAGGCGCTCCATAATGTCGTCCAGGTCGCGACCGGTCACCGTGATCCCGTGATTGCGCAGCCCGATCACGGCCCGGGCGGGATTAGGGGAGCGGCGCACGAGTTCGGCCACCTCCGCCGCCAGCTCCCACGTCCCGCAGGGATAGTTCACCGTCGTCACCGGGATGCCCTCCATCCAGGCATGCACATGGATGATCGCCCCCACCTGGGGATGTTCCCGGTAGATCATCCAGTGCTCGATGGCGTCCACGGAGACCCGGCGGGGCTCGATGTGAGGCGGGACGCTCAGGAGGATCACATTGCGCTCCGCGTCGTAGCCTTTCACCAGGAGGATGTCCCGGCCGATCACCTGCAGGTTCCCTTTGTCCACCCCGCTGGCGCTCATCCAGAAGCGTTCGGCATCCTCCCGCACGCTGAGGTTGCCGTAGCTCAGGCCGCCCAGCCCATACAGCCGCTTCACGTGCTGGAAATCCCGGGGTGGGAGGATTTCCTCCAGCGGGAACGGCGCGGGCAGCAGATTCAGGGAGGCCAGGAAGCGGCCCGCCTCTTTTAATTTCTCGGTCCGCTCGTTGCCGTTCCAGAGCTCTGGCGGCAGATCGGGATGGAACTCATTGTTGATCACCAGGCGGGCCTGGGCCGGGGGGGCCAGCCGCCGGTAGATCCGCTCGAAAAAGTCCGCCTCATCCTCTCCACATGCCTCCACATAGTGGCCGAGCTCCAGGGTGACGAAGTGCGCCTCCCAGCGCCTCCCGTTGGATGGAGCAGGACGGGTTCCCGGGATCAGCACGATGAGAAGATTGGAAAGGGCGCGGACCAGGATGGGATAACAGGTCTTCAGGAAATCGGCGGGAGGCTCCGGCAGTTCCACAATGGAAGCGACGAAAGTTCCCTGGGATTTGCGCCGGAAGGGGCGGGGTCGGGATGGCTCGGTGAAATTGAGAACCAGGCGGATGTTGGGGGTGGGTTCCTCCTGGAAGACATGTCCGTGGGCCCGCAGGGTTTGCCATAGCCCATCCCGGAACCATCGAAGCCCCGGGGTGTCCGCCTGCCCGATGATGACAAAATCCATTGTCCCCTCCTCCACAATCCGAGTTTTGCCCGGGATCCGCCCGGGGGTTTTCGGGGCGGGGGGCCACCGGAGGTGGCCCCCTAACTCCCCGGCGGAGGAAAAACCGTTCTGTGGCGCATAATCATTTATTTCACCCCGCCGGGTGAAACAAATGACCGGCCACTTCCTGCTTCCTCGACCCGTGGCTCGTAGACCGGGAGTGCGGTGCCTGGAGTGCGGTGCCTAGGCACCGCACTCCAACTCTCCCGTTCCGCCACCAGAGGGATCTCCACAGGCGTCACTTCCCGGGGAACTCCCGGTAGGGCCTTTGAGGGCGGCCAACCCATAGTTGCGAAGGTTGATGGCCGCGTTGAGATCCCGATCCATCTCCAGTCCGCAGGCCGCACAACGGAAAACCCGCTGGCTTAAGGGGAGTCTCCCATCCCGATGCCCGCAGCGCGAGCAGAGCTGAGTGGACGGGAAATCCCGCGGCGCGATGATAAGCCGCGCTCCATACCACTGGCATTTATATGCCAGCATCCGGCGGAACATCCCCCAGCCCACGTCCGCAACAGAACGGGAAAGACGTCCGCGAGCCAAAGCCTTCACGGAAAGATCCTCCACCACGATCGCCGACTTGGTTTTCGCCAGCGCCGTGGTGACCTGGTGAAGAAAGTCCCGCCGGATGTTCCGAATCCGCCGATGCAACCGGGCCAGCCGAAGAGAAGCTTTTCGGTGGTTGCGGGAGCCTTTCTGCTTGCGGGAAAGTTGCTTGGAGCGACGCTTCAATAGCCGCATCCCTCTGGACAGCGGCTTCGGGGCTTCGATGCGCGTGCCATCGGACAGCGCCAGGAAGGACATGAGCCCCAGATCCACGCCCACGATTTCTCCTTCCCGCTGGGGAGGATCGGGCCGCTCCACCTCGCAGGTGAGGCTCACAAACCAGCGATCGGCCTCCCGGGAGATCGTGGCCGAGAGGATGCGGGCTCTCTTTGCTTGAAGGAGTTCCAGGAGCTTGTCCGTTCGTTCTTTGGTTCGCACCTTTCCAATGCGGGGAAGCTGCACGTGGCGGGGAGTCACCCGGATGGAGCCCGTCAGACGGGCCTTGTTGTCCTCCAGGCTTTTCTTGCGCTTGAACCGGGGCCTTCCCGCCCGACCCTGCCTCCAGTTGCGAAAAGCCCGCTCCAGATCCCGGAAGGCCTCCTGGGGAGCGCATTTGGACACTTCCGTCCACCAGGGAGCATTTTGCCGCTTCCAGATGTTCCACTCCTTGTGGAGCCGAAGGGCCGAGGGGATCGGCTCCCCTCGTTCGATCGCTTCTAGGCAACGCGCCAGGCCCCAGTTATAGGCAAAGCGAGCGGCCCCCACGTGTTTGGCCAGCGACACGCGCTGCGCCCCGTTCGGATTCAGCTCGAACCGGAAGGCCTGAGTTCCTCGCATCCGATGGCCTCCAGCGCCCGCTGGATTTCATGCCGGGGGGATGATCAAGAGTTGTAATACAAGATAGCAAAATGGGCAACTGTTGCCAACCCTCGCCCAGAGGTTAATAAGCCCTGGCGAAGACCGCCATTTCCGCAGCGGGCTCGCCGCACACAATGCATCGACCGCGTCCGCCCGGTTGCTCCAGGGGGATGCAGCGGTTGGTCGCCGTCGTATCCGCTTTGACCTTCGCCTCACACTCCGGGCTCCCACACCACCAGGCCCACGCGAACCCATCGGCGACAGCTTCTCGAAGCTGATCGTAGGTCTCGGGGTAATGGGTGTGGGCCTTATGGAAAGACAGGGCTCGCTGATAGAGATCCGCCTGGATCGTGCTCAGAGCTTCGTGCACCGCGCTCAGAAGCCCTTCCATCGGAACGGTTTGCTTCCCCTGAGGGCCCGGCTGATCCCGACGGGCCAGCACCACCTGTCGCTCCGCCACGTCCCGGGGGCCGATCTCGATCCGCAGGGGAACTCCGCGCAGCTCCCATTCGTTGAACTTCCAGCCCGGTGTGTATTCCTCCCGGGCATCCACCTCCACCCGGATCTCCGGCTCCAGCATCCGCCGCACCTGCTCGCAGGCCTCCAGCACCCGGGAGCGCTCCTCCTCGCTCTTCCAGATGGGCACCACGATCACCTGGATGGGCGCCAGGCGGGGCGGCAGGATCAACCCCCGGTCATCCCCGTGCACCATGATCACCGCCCCCACCATCCGCGTGGAGAGGCCATGGGAGGTGGTCCATGCATATTGCATCTGGTTCCGGGCGTCCAGGAACCGGATCTCAAAAGCCCGGGAGAAGTTCTGACCCAGATTATGGGAGGTGGCGGATTGCAGCGCGCGCCCATCGCCCATCATCGCCTCGATGGTATAACTGCGCAGCGCCCCGGCGAATTTCTCTGATTCGCTTTTGCGGCCCTGGATCACCGGGATGGCCGCGTCCTCCACAGCGAAGTCCGTGTAGAGATCGAGCACCCGCAGGGCTTCCTCTTCGGCTTCCTCGTAGGTGGCGAAGACGGAATGGGCCTCCTGCCAGAGGAACTCCAGCGTCCGCAGGAAGGGACGGGTCCGCTTCTCCCAGCGCACCACGTTGCACCACTGATTGATCCGCAGCGGCAGATCCCGATAGGACTGGATCCACTGAGCATACATGTAGCCGATAATGGTCTCCGAGGTGGGGCGCACGACCAGCGGCTCCTCCAGGGTCTCCCCGCCTCCAATCGTCACCACCGCCAGCTCCGGGGAGAAGCCGCTCACGTGCTCCTTTTCCTTCTGGATGAACGAGTAGGGGATGAAGATGGGGAAATAAGCGTTCCGATACCCATGAGCTTTAAACCGCCGATCCACAGCCGCCTGGATGTTCTCCCAGATCGCATAACCGTAAGGTCGGAAGACGATGCACCCCCGGACCGGGGCGTAATCGGCGAGCTCCGCTTCCCGGATGACGTCCAGATACCACTGGCTGTAATCCTCATGGCGCGGCGTGATCCGACCCATCGTCCGGCCTCCTGTTTCCCCTCGGATAGAATAGCGACCCCTTTATGCCAGGCCCACCGGTGAAAGTTATTGTAGCCACGCTGGAGAGGCCTTTCAAGCCGATCCGGATCGATTGGGGAAGGCAGCTCCCAGGGATCCCATCCGCCTTCATCGTTTAATGTTATACTTGCACTTTGAGGTATCCAACAGGCGGGGGATCGGTCTATGGAAGGGGATCGCCTGCGTTACGAACAGGCATTACGACGTGGGCACGAGGCCCTCTGGCAAAAGCGATGGGCGGCGGCGATCGCGGCCTATCGGGAGGCGCTGGAAGCCCTTCCGGATCAGCCGGAGGCCCTGACGGGATTGGGCCTGGCGTGCATGGAGGCCGGCCATTACGAAGAGGCCATCGCGGCTTTCCGGCAGCTGATGGACCTGCGCCCGGGCGATCCCACGCCGGTGCTCCGCCTCGCGGAGGTTTACCAGCGCGCCGGCCGTGTCGCGGAGGCCGCATCCCATTACCACCAGGCCGGCCAGTTGTTCGCGGAGCAGGCCGATCTCCGCCGGGCGATCCAGGCATGGGTTCAGGCGATCCGACTGGAGCCCGGGCGGTTGGAGACCCTGGAAGCGCTGGCCCAGGCGTATCGGCGGCTTCATCAGCCGGAAGCGGCGATCCGGGTCGATCTCGCCCGGGCCCGCGCCTGGGTTCAGCAGGGGGATCTGCAGCGGGCGCTGGAAGCGGTCAGCGCCGCGCTGGCCCTGGATCCCGATCATCCTCAGGCGCTGCAGGCGCGCGACTGGCTGCGGGCTCAGCTGGCCCGTCGAACCGGCACCGGCCCGTTGCCCGCTCTTCCCGCCCGAAGAGCGGAAGCGGAGGCCGAACAGGCCCGGGCGGAAGCCTTCTGGACGCTGCCTCCGGAGGAGGCGGAAGTCCCCACCGATCTGATCCGTCGAGCGCTTTCCCAGGCTCTTCAAACGCTGGCGGATCTGGTGTTCTCGGAGGATCGCGGAACGTTCTCCGAAGAAGAGTGGTTCCGGATCCACGCGGGATTGGGGCGGGCGGTGGATGCGCATTCCCGGGGCCAGTGGCGGGAGGCCCTGGCCCTTTACGAACAGGTCCTGGCGGCTGGATTGGAGCACCCCGCCCTGATGTTCGCCACCGGGGCCATCCTGACGGAATTGAAACGCTGCGATGAGGCCGCCTCGCGGCTTCAACAAGCGATGGCCTCCCCGGCTTATTATCTGGCCAGCCTGCTCCTGCTGGCCCGCTGTGAAGAGCGCCATGGAACCCCGGAGCGGGCGGCGGAGCGCTATCTGGAAGCCCTGGAGCATATCGATCGGGAGCTGCTTCATAAGGGTCCGGCGGAGGGGTTGCGCGAGCGCTATCGCTTCCTGCGGGCCTGGATCCAGCGACATCCCGAGCAGCAAGCAACCCTCCGAAAGGAAGCCCAGCAGATCCTGGAAAGCCCTACCTGGCTGGATCGCGTGACCCTGATCCGACGGGCCCTGGATCAGTGGACGGCGGGGGCGCCGTTCCGGCTCACCCTGGCGGATGCGCTGATGGTTCCGGAGGGGGAGCGCCTCCTGATCGAGCTGGGGCAGGCATACACCTGGGCTCAGCACGGTCTGTTCTACAGCGCGCTGGAGGAGGCGATGCGGATCGTGGCGGAGATGCCCTTTGCGCCGCTGGCCCATCTGGCCCTGGGCCGGCTGCTGGTGTGGGGCCATCGCAGTCAGGCGGCGGTGGGGAAATTCCGGGCTCTGGGCGAGTATTTTCTATTTATGGAAGATCCCTACATGGCGATGGCGGCCTTTGAGCAGGCCCTTCAGCTCGCCCCCCTCGACCTGCCCGTCCTGCAGCGATGGCTTCGGCTTTCTCAGGAGCTCGGGGATCCCTCCCGAACCATCCAGGCGTTCACGGGCATGGCGGACGCATATTTGCAGATGGCGAACCTGGAGCAGGCGGAGCGGATCTGTCAGGAAGGGCTGGAGTGGGCTTCACGGCGGGGGCTTTCCGGCATGGCGCTCCGGCCTCTCCTGCTCCGGCTGGTGGAGATCGCCGTTCAGCGCCTGGATTGGCCCCGGGCGGTCGAGCACCTGGAACGACTCCGGACGATCGATCCGAAGGATCTCGAGATCCGCTGGGGCCTGGCCGAGGCTTACATGCGCGTCCACCGGATGGAGCCGGCGCTGGAGGAGGTGCGCGACCTGCTGAATCATGCGCGCGCGGCCGGCCGGCTGGCGGAGGCGGCGTCGAACCTGGAGGAGCTGATCGCCCTCTTTCCGGAAGAGCCGGGCCTGCGGCAGATGGCTGCTCAGGTTTATTTGGAGCTCGGCCAGACCCAATCGGCGATCCCGCACCTGGAGCGGATCGGTGAGCACTATCTTCAGCAGGGGCGCCTGAACGATGCCCGGGCGATTTATCAATCCCTGATCCAGCTGAACCCGGACCGCGCTGTGCATTACCGGGCGTTGATCGGCTGACAGCGCTCCCCCTGCGGCAAGGGTTGGGGGGCGGCGGATGTCCTGAGCGCTGAATGTCCGGTGAGGTAGACAGGACGCAGATCCATCCGACAGGTGAGCTTTCGTGCGGGATCTGGTCTATCTTCTGGATCAGCTGAACTGGATCAGCCTGATCGATATCGGGCTGGTAGCGCTGCTTTTTTTCGGGATCCTGTATTCCCTGAAAGGGACACCAGCCGTTACGTTGATCCGGGGCCTGTTCATCCTGATCCTGCTGGTCCTGATCCTGAGCGGGCCTTTGAGCTCCCTTCGGGCCATGCGCTGGCTCCTGGAGCGGACCCTGCCGGCCCTCCTGATCGCTATCCCGATCATTTTCCAGCCGGAACTCCGCCGGGCCCTGGAGCGGTTGGGGCGCCTGGGGCTCTGGTTGCAGCGGGACCCCCAGGAGGCGCGGGTCGACGAGGTGATCGGGGCCCTGGTGCAGGCATGCCCGCGCCTGGCGGAGCGCCGGCACGGCGCCCTGATCGTTCTGGAGCGCACCACGGGCCTTGAGAATTATATCGAAACCGGGATCCGGCTGGATGCCCGGGTGACCCCCGAGCTATTGATGACGATCTTCGCGCCGAACACCATTCTGCATGACGGCGCCGTGATCATCCGGGATGGGCGGGTGGTGGCCGCGGGTTGTATTTTGCCGCTCACCACCGGATGGGTGGGGGATCCCCAGCTGGGTCTGCGCCATCGCGCGGCCATTGGGATCACGGAAGTGAGCGATGCCCTGGCGATCGTGATCTCGGAGGAGCGGGGGACGATCTCGGTGGCCCTGAACGGACGGATGGTGCGCCGCCTGGACGCGCGGCGCCTGGAACTGGTGCTGCGGAACTTTTACAGTCCCCCGCCGGAGGTCGAGCGGACCCAGCGGTGGTTCCAGGAGTTGCGGGAGCTCGGGCGACGGGCATGGGTCCTCTTCTTTCCCCATCAGGGAAGTCGAGGATAGGCTGAACTTGCAGCCATATCGAGATAACCGAGCCCTCATCCGGTGAAGGAGATGCGGGGAACCCGATGGATACGGGAGAATCTGGGTCTGGCCTTGCTGGCCTTCGGACTGGCCTTTGCCCTCTGGGCCGCCGCGGTGTGGGAAGAGAACCCGCCCGTGGAGCGGACATTGACGGATCTGCCCCTGATGTTCCACGGGCTGGGGTCAGATCAGGTAGTTTTCGAGGTCTCGGCGGAGCGGATCCGCCTTCGCCTCCGGGTGCCGCGCGCGATCGAAGGCAGCATCTCCTCCCAGGATGTCGAGGCCTTCGTCGATGTCCAGGGGCTTGGAGAAGGCGCTTATGAACGGCCGGTCCAGATCCAGATCCGTCGGCGAGGAGTTCAGATCCTGAGCGTGGATCCCCCGCGGGTTCGCTTCCGTCTGGAGCGTGTGGAGAGCCGGGAGGTTCCGGTGTCCATTCAGGTCCTGGGGCAACCGGCCATCGGCTATCAGGCCGGGATCCCTCTTCCGGCGCTCTCCGAGGTGCGGGTGAGCGGCCCGCGCTCGCGGGTGGCGGTGGCGGCCATGGCCGTGGGGAGGATCCAGATCGACGGCGTGCGGCAGTCGGTGGAAACCCAGGTCCGGCTGGTCGCGGTGGACCCGCAGGGGGCGCTGCTTCCAGAGTTGAAAGTCGAGCCGGAGCAAATCACGGTCACGGTTCCGGTGGAGCAGCGCCTGGGCTTCCGCGAGCTGCCGGTCCGCGTGGCGCTGCAGGGGCGCCCCGCCCGCGGCTATCAGCTCACCGAGATCTCCGTGGATCCGCCGACGGTGACCCTCACCGGGGATCCACGGCGGCTGGAGGAGATCGGGAGCTTCATCTCGACCGAACCCATCGACCTCTCAGAGGCCCGCGGAGAGCTCATCGCGGAGGTCCCCCTGGTCCTCCCCGCCGGGGTGGCCCTGGTGGGCAGCCCCACCATGGTGGAGGTCCGTCTTCAGGTGGAACCGATCCTCAGCACCCAGGTCTTCCAGCAGGTTCCGATCGTCGTGGAAGGCCTTCGGCCGGGGGTGATCGCCCGCCTCTCGCCCGAGACGGTGGATGTCATCCTCCGGGGGCCGCTGCCGTATGTGGAGAACCTCCGGCCGGATGAGCTGCGGGTGTGGATCGACGTGGGAAATCTGGAGCGAGGAACCTATACCCTCACGCCCACGGTCACCCTCAGCGCTACCGTGGCCAATCTCTCATGGACGCTGATCCCGCCGAACATCCAGGTATCCCTCGTGCCGGCGCCCACGCCCACCCGGTCGCGTTAGCACGCGTCTGTCTGCGGCTCCGGGCGCTCGTAGACCCAGATGGCTTCTTTCATAAGGGTCTGATAAAACCGCCCTCCCCGATCCAGCGCCTCCCATTCCTCCTGCGTGTAAATCAACAAATCCGCCGGGACGGGGATGCGCGAGGTGTCCCAATCGGCAGCGCGTCGTTCGAAAGGGACCGGGGAGGAGCGGACGATCACAATGAGATCCACATCGCTGCCCACGCCCCAATCCCCCCGGGCGTAGGAGCCGAAATAGCCGATGCGGACCACCTCAGGGCGCTCCTGGGCGATCTGTCGCGCCCACTCCCGCACCGCCTGATCCACCGCTTCCCGCCCCGGCCATTTGAGCACGGACGAACGCAAGGATTTCACGGGCATAGCGGATCGCTTCCTCGCTTTGAAGGGGGCCGTAATGTTCGAAGGGCGCACCCGCCGGATGACTGTTCGGATAGCGCGGGGGGATATAGAAATTGTCCAGCACCCGCGCCTTCTCGATCAGATCCGGGGGAACGGAAATGGCCTCTGGAAGCTCCTGGAGCAGGCGGGCGATCACATGCCCCCAGGCTTCCTGCCCGTAAGCGAGATGCAGCGCTTTCACCGCCTTCTCCGCCGCCTGCTGGGCAGCGAAGCACGCCCATTCATGCCGTCCGGCCCGGCGCGAATCCTCCGCCTGCTCCAGATCCCGCTCCGCCTGTCGGAACCGATCCATCGCCCGGTTGCCCATGGGTGGACCGTTCGCTCCGAATGGTTACGGTCGATACCGGTAAAGCATCCGCGGGAAAGCGATCGCTTCGCGAATGTGATCGAGATGGCAGATCCAGGCGACCGTCCGTTCGATCCCCAGACCGAAGCCGCTGTGGGGCACGGACCCGTAGCGCCGGAGATCCAGATACCACTGGTATTCCTCCAGCGGAAGGTTATGTTCCCGGATCCGCTGCAGCAGGAGGTCATAATCGGCGATCCGCTCGCTGCCTCCGATGATCTCCCCATAACCTTCCGGAGCCAGCAGATCCGCGCAGCGCACCACCTCCGGCCGCTGGGGATCCGGTTGCATGTAAAAGGCTTTGATGGCCGCGGGGTAATGGGTGACGAAGACCGGCTTCTCGAAATGAAGGGAGAGGGCGGTCTCGTGGGGAGCCCCGAAATCCTCCCCCCATTCGATCCGCAGGGCGGCTTTCCGCTCCGGATCCGCTTCCTCCTCCGCCCATTCATTCAGCAGACGGACCGCCTCATCATATGGGATGCGCGGGAATGGCGGCGTCACTTTCTCCAGGGGCGCAGTGTCGCGCTCCAGCACCCGGAGCTCGTTGCGGCGCTCTTCCAGCACGCGGGCGACCACATACGAGACCAGCTGCTCGGCGATCTCCAGCATCTCCTCAAACGTGCAGAAGGCCATCTCCGGCTCCACCATCCAGAACTCCAGCAGATGCCGCCGGGTCTTGGAGCGCTCCGCCCGGAAGGCAGGCCCGAAGCAGTAGACACGGCCGAAGGCGAAGATATTGGCTTCGTTATAAAGCTGCCCGGTCTGAGCCAGATACAGCCGCTCCCCGAAGTAATCCACCGGAAAGAGGGTGGTGGTTCCTTCCGCCGCCGTCGCGGTGAGCAGCGGCGTGTCCACGTTCAGAAATCCGTGCCCATCCAGCCAGTCCCGGATGGCCCGGATCACCGTCGCGCGGATGCGCTGGATCGCCCACTGGCGAGAGGAACGGAGCCATAAATGCCGGTGGTCCAGCAGGAACTCCACCCCGTGTTCCTTGGGGCCGATGGGATAATCCTGCGCCAGGTGGACGATCTGGATCTCCCGGACGGCGATCTCATAGCCTCCAGGAATCCCCGGCGCCCGGGCGTCCTGGCGGACGATGCCGGTGACGATGAGGGAGGACTCCTGGGTCACGCGGCGGGCGGCCTCGAAGGTTTCCGGGGGAACATCCCGCATGGACACCACGCACTGGGCGATGCCGGTTCCATCCCGCACCAGCAGGAAGTAAAGGCGGCCCTTGTCGGTCTTGTTATAGAGCCAGCCCTGAACGGTGACCTCCTGCCCCACATATTCTGCGATCCGCTCGATCCGCATAATCGGCGCCGTCATTCAGAATCCCTCCAGCGTATCCTCTCAGGAAGGCGGGGGTTTCCTCTCCCTCTCCACGGCCCGCAGGAAGGTTATCCCATCTCCTGACGGCCCTGGAGGGCGCGGACCAGGGTGATCTCGTCGGCGTATTCCAGGTCGCCCCCCACCGGCAGGCCCCGGGCCAGGCGGGTGATGCGCACCCCCATTGGGGCCAGCAATCGATGGATATAGACCGCCGTGTTCTCGCCCTCCAGGCTGGGGTTGGTGGCCAGGATCACCTCCCGCGGGGCTTCGCGCTGCACCCGTTCCACCAGCTCCCGGATCCGAAGGTGCTCCGGCCCGATGCCATCCATGGGGGAGATCACCCCATGGAGCACGTGGTAGACCCCCGTGTATTCCCCGGTGCGCTCGATGGCCAGCACATCCAGGGGCTCCTCCACCACGCAGATCAACCCGTGGTCGCGGCGTTCATCCCGGCAGATCGCGCATGGGCTCTCATCCGTAATATGGAAACAGATCTCACACAGGCGGGTCTGCTGCTTCAGCTCCCGCAACGCCTCCGCCAGGGCCATCACCTCCTCGTCCGGCGCCCGCAGCAGGTAAAAGGCCAGACGGGAGGCTGTCTTCGGCCCGATCCCGGGAAGTTTCACCAGAGCCTCGATCAGGCGTGCGATGGGAGGAGGAGTAATCGTGGTTAACGGGCGCATACGACTTCACCTGTTCAGGAGTTACGCAACTCTCATCATAGCACAGCCGTGACGATCCACCTTCCTCCTCCCTCCAGAGAAAGGGGCTCAGGGGTGGCCGCGAAGCCGCCACCTCTAAACCTCTTTTCCTCAATTTTATGGAGCCTCAGAACCGGCGGCAGGTTTATAGAAGCCCTCGCAGGGCCTGATCCAGATCCTCGATGAGATCATCCGGGTGTTCCAGACCGATGGCGAGACGAAGAAGATTGTCCGGGGTGGTGGTCCCGGGGCCTTCGATGGAGGCCCGATGCTCGATAAGGCTTTCCGGGCCGCCGAAGCTGGTGGCCCGGGCGAACCATCGCACCCGGGCTGCCACCTGAAAAGCCGCGTCCCGTCCTCCCCGGACCTGAAAGGAAACCATGCCGCCGAACATGGACATCTGACGGGCGGCCACCGCATGGCCGGGATGTTCGGGCAGGCCCGGATAATGCACGGCCTCCACCGCGGGATGCTGGCTCAGGAAGGCGGCGACGCGCATTGCGTTCTCGGAGTGCGCCCGCATCCGATAAGGCAACGTGCGCAGGCTGCGCAGGATCAGCCAGCTCTCAAAGGGGGAGAGAACCGCGCCGCCGGTGATCTGGATTTCCCGCAGGCGTCGAGCGAAAGCCCCATCCTCTTTCAGCACCACGATCCCCCCCATCGCATCGCCATGTCCGCCCAGGTATTTGGTGGCCGAGTGCACCACGCCGTCCGCTCCAAGGGCCAGGGGGCGCTGAAGGACCGGGGTGGCCAGGGTGTTATCGCAGATGCAGAGGGCGCCGACCTGACGGGCCATGGTGGCCACCCGGGCGATATCGGTGATGCGCAGCATGGGGTTGGAGGGCGTTTCCACCCAGATCACGCGCGTGTTTGACCGGATGGCGGCTTCTACAGCGACAGGATCCGTCAGATCCACAAATGAGATGGAAAGCCCCCAGCCGGTGGCGATTTCCCGGAACAGGCGGGCGAGGCCGTGATAGAGATCCCTGGGGGCGATCACGTGATCCCCGGGGGAGAGGGCCTGCAGAACCGCAAAAGCCGCTGCGGAGCCGGAGGCGAAAGCCATCGCCACCGCGCCGCCCTCCAGGGCGGCCATCGCCTCCTCCAGGGCCTCGCGGTTGGGATTCCCATGACGGGTGTAGATGTAGCCGCGGGGATAGCTTCCATCAGCCGCCCGCTCGAAGGTCGTGGAAAGATACAGCGGCGGCGCGATCGCCCCGGTGGCTGGATCAGGGCGAGCTCCTGCATGGACGGCCAGGGTCTCCAGGCGCATACGGATACTCCGGGTTCCTCGTTTCCATCAGCGTGAAAAGCGGCGGAGAAAACCCCCTGCTACCCTCACTACTCTGACCCCGGTTACAACGGGTTGTGCCCGCTCTACAGCAGCCCGCCCAGACCCATCTGGCCGGCGAGGGCGTTCAGCCGTTCCGCCGCATAGGTCTGGGACTGCTCGATCGCCTGATTGATGGCGGCGACCAGCAGATCCTGCAGCATCTCGATATCTCCAGAGGAAAGAAGCGCCGGATCGATCGTGATGGAACGGACGCGCTGATCCCCTGTGATCACCACGGTGATCGCTCCACCGCCAGCGGTCACAGTCAGCGTCTCCTGAGCCAGCGCTTCCTTCGTTTTCACCATCTCCTCCTGAAGCCGCTGGATCTGCTGGAGGAGTTGCATCGGATGACCAGGCAAACGTCCTTTCGCCATGGGAGGACTCCTGAAGAAGGGATGAAGGGTGAGTTCATGGAACGGACGCCGTTGGGCACAATTCTCGAAAACCTGGACCCCTTGGTTCTCCCCTTACTCTTCCTCGACCTGCGCCCCGAGGTCTTCCACCGCCCGCCGGATCAGCGGATCCTCCAGGGCGGGGCGTCCCCGGCGGGTTTTCCGCGCCACAATGTTTTGAATGCGCACCGGGAACCCGAACGTGTGGCTCAGGATATCTTCCACCAGGGCCTGGGCCTTGGCCCGGGGATCCTGGAATTTGTCCCGCAGCAGTTCGGAGGGCCAGGCCAGCACCACGGTGTTCCCTTCCACACTGTGAAGGGCACATGACTTCAGCAATGCTTCCGTGGGAAGGCTCTGGGCTCGAACCGCTTTCAGGATGCTGGCCCAGCGTTCCCGAAGTGCCTCCAGGGTCAGGCTCCCGGCCCCTGATCCAGCTGCAGGGGCAGCGGGGGAGGGCGGCGGGGATGGTGCTCCAGCGACCGGAGGGGAGGGTGCGACGGAGGGAGTCAGCACAGGGGCTGGAGCCGGAACCGTCCGGGCGGCCCGGGCTTGCTGGCAGGCCAGCGCCGCCTCGACGAAGGCCAGTTCCAGGGCCAGCTGGGGCTGCCATGCGGTGCGCATATCCGATGCCGCCGCCGTGAACAAACGGATGAGACGGGGGAGGACCTCCGGGGGTAACGCCTGCGCATGCCGTTGCGCTGCCGCGATCTGCTCAGCGGGGAGATCCAGGGTCCCGGCGTTCCCCCACTGGATCCACATCACGGCCCGCAGATGTTCCACCAGCTGTCGGGCCAGCTGCTGCGGGTGGGCACCTTCCTCCACCGCCCGGGCGATCAGCATTAAGCCCCGGGCCGTCTCGCTTTCTCCCAGGGCTTCGATCATCTGGCTAACCAGATCCCAGCGCCCGGCTCCCAGGGCGCGCTGGACCCGTTCCACTGTGATCGGCTCCTCATCGGCCGCCAGCTGATCCAGCAGGGTGACCGCGTCCCGAAGGCTGCCGGTGGCCTGGCGGGCGATCCAGGTCAGGGCTTCGGGTTCCGCCCTCAGCCCTTCGGCCACCACAATCTCCTCCAGGCGCCCGGCGATCTCCGCGGTGCTCAGCCGGCGGAAATCGAATCGCTGACAGCGCGAGAGGATCGTGGCCGGGATCCGGTGGGGTTCCGTCGTCGCCAGGACGAAGATCACATGCGGCGGAGGCTCCTCCAGGGTCTTGAGGAGCGCGTTGAACGCCTCGGTGGTGAGCATATGGGCCTCATCGATAACGTAAACTTTGTAGCGGGCCTCGCTGGGGGAGAACCGAACCCTCTCCCGGAGATCCCGGATCTCATCGATGCCCCGATTGGAGGCGGCATCGATCTCGATGAGGTCGATGAGGCGGCCCTCGTTGACGGCCTGGCAGATCCGGCAGCGATCGCAGGGGCGCTCCTCGACGGACTCCGCCAGGCAATTGACTGCCTTGGCCAGGAGACGCGCCGTGGTCGTCTTGCCGGTCCCCCGGGGGCCCGCGAAGAGATACGCGTGAGCGATGCGACCCAGGCGCAGGGCGTTGCGCAGGGTGCGGGTCACATGCTCCTGGCCGACCACTTCTTCGAAGCGTCGGGGGCGCCACTTGCGGTAGAGGGCGAACGGCATGGGCGGTCACGCTCCGGAATCCGGCCGGTCTGGCCGGGATTATAGCGGACGCTCCTGAAATGGGCAATGATCCAGCGCTCCATGAGCGGCGCAGGGGAGATCGAATTCGAGCGTGCGGGAAACGACCGCCTGCCGGATTCGAGCCCGGCGGATATCCCGAGAACACGGAGAAGCCCCGGGTATCGTCACAGGCCTTGAGCCTCCGGGGCATTTGCGCTAACATTAAACCCCGGCTGGTGGGAAGGATGGGATAAGGGCGAAGGGCGCGTTGTATCCCATGCCCCTTATCCCCGCGGATGGAGGGATTAACCCGGGGGCGATGACCTATCCGGGAGTAGAGCTTTCGCAGGGTGCAGGCCGCCTTCGACCAGGGTCCTTGAATCATCTTGTTCTGTTTCTGTCCCGCGCCCATCTTTCTCCCTCCCGGGCTGCGGAGCGGCGCAGGATCGGAATGGGCCAGAGCTCGGATACCCTGAAACGGATGGGATATTGACCATGGGACTGGAGGAGAAGCCTCCCCTTTCGCTGGATTCCCGGATATTCATCGAAGACCGATTGCATTTCTCCACCGTGGGGGCGGTGCGCACCGATCAGGGATGGGTCTGCATCGATACGCCGGCCGATCCGTCGCATGCGATCTGGTGGCGGCAGACCCTGAAGGCCATCGCCCCTCTTCCGGTCCTGGCGGTGATCTATACCGATGCAAATCGGGATCGGGTCCTGAGCACCGCGATCCTTCTGGAGGATCGCCCCGGACTGGTCATCGCCCATCATCAGACCTTCGATCGGATCAAAAGCCACGGGGAGATGGGACGACAGCAGGTGATGGACTGGCTGATCAACATGGGCCAGAGCGAATCCGCGGAGCTTTTAACTCGAACCCCGCTGGTGCTGCCGAACCTCACCTTCGCGGATCGCCTGATCCTGCACTTCGGGTCACCGATGCTGATCCTCGAGCATATGGATGGGGCCTCTCCGGGTCAGATCTGGGTTCGCATCCCGGAGCATGATGTGGTGTTCGTTGGGGATACGGTGACGCTGAATGCTCACCCGAACCTGAGCGAAGCGGATCTGGAGCGCTGGCTGGAACAGCTTCAGCAGCTGCGGGCTGGGCGCGTGGCTCACCATATCGTGCCTGGGCGAGGCCCGCTGGTGGAGCCGGAGGGGGTCTCCCCCATCCTCCATTACCTCAAGACCCTGCTCAAACGGGTGAAGACCCTGGCGGGGAGCCGTCGGAAAGTTGAGCTGGGCCCTCTTGTGAATGAATTTATGGGTTACTTCCCGGTTCCCGAGCACGATCGCGAGCGGATCCAGCGCCGTATTCGTCTGGCCATTGAGCGTTTGCTGGACCTCTATACCGAGGAGAAGAGGGCGAAAACCGGGAAAGCCGCGGCGGCGAAGGCTGGATCGCGGAAGAAGGCGTGATCGGGGTGAAGTGACCCCCGGGCCGATCAGAGCTTTATGGGCTCCAGCCATGGCGATGCGAATCCTTCCACCTGACGCTGGGCTGCCTTCAGGGTGTTCACCAGCAGCATCGCCACGGTCATCGGTCCTACTCCTCCCGGGACGGGGGTGATGGCGCCGGCGACAGCGGCCACCTCCTCAAAGGCCACATCGCCGACCAGCCGGTAACCTCGCGGGGCCTGCGGATCCGCGATCCGGTTGATTCCCACATCGATCACCACCGCGCCGGGCCGCACCATCTCCCCCCGGATGAGGGCCGGGCGCCCGACCGCGGCGATCAGAAGGTCGGCCTGACGTGTCAGCGCGGCCAGATCGGGCGTCCGGGAGTGACAGATCGTCACCGTGGCGTCCAGGCGGAGGAGCAGGAGGGCCATGGGAAGCCCCACGATCCGGCTGCGCCCCAGGATCACTGCCCGGCGGCCTGCGATGGGGATCCCGGCCTCCTGAAGCATGGCCAGGATCCCCAGCGGCGTGCAGGGGATGAAGTAGGGATCCCGCCCCTTCAATCCCAGACGGCCGATGTTCAGCGGATGAAAGCCATCCACATCCTTCTCCAGCGGGATCGCGCTCAGGATCTCCTCCTCGTCCAGATGGGACGGCAGCGGCAACTGCACCAGGATCCCGTGGACCTCCAGGCTGCGGGCCAGGGTTCCCAGCAGTTCCAGGACGGTTTCCCGTTCCACATCCGCCGGCAGATTGTAACGGAAGGTGCGGATGCCCACTGCGGCGCAGGCGTTCTGTTTCGCCTGCACATAGGTCTGGGAGGCTGGGTGATCGCCGATGAGGATGGTAGCCAGGCCGGGAACCTGCCCCGTGCGGGCCCGGAACGCTTCCACCTGGGCTTTCACCCATTCCCGCCATCGGGCCGCCATGGCCCGCCCATCCAGGATGCGCGCCGCCACAATCCGATCCTCCTTTTGAGGGCTTTGAGCGCTGGGGGATCGCTTCGGCGACCCCCCAGCCTCTTCATTTTCTCTGTGGCCCGAAGAAGAGGAGAGATCGAGGGAGGGGGCTGTCTGGCCATCCTCATTGGCGTTGAACGGCGTAAGCCCTGAGCCCTCAGCGCGGGGGCTCGTTTCCCTCCGGGGAGGGCCGGGAGCCGGCGTTCCCCACCAGGTTCGAGAGCGGCGTGATCAACCGGGTGAATTCCATGGGGAAGACGAACTTGGTGGCCGGGCTGGCCCCCAGCGCCTTGAGCGCTTCCAGGTATTGCAGGGTCATGGTGTTGGCATCGAGGGTGCGGGCGACGCTGAAGATACGCTCCAGCGCCATCGCGAAGCCCTCGGCGCGCAGGATCTGGGCCTGGCGCTCGCCCTCCGCCCGGAGGATGGCGGCCTCCTTCTCCCCCTCCGCCTTCAGGATGGCGGCCTGCTTCTCGCCCTCCGCCACCTTCACCGCCGCCTCCCGCTTGCCGTCGGCCTCGGTCACCAGGGCGCGGCGGTTGCGCTCCGCGGACATCTGCCGGGTCATCGCCTCCAGCACATCCCGCGGGGGCTGGATCTCGCGGATCTCCACCGCGGTGACCTTCACCCCCCAGCGCTCGGTCACTTCGTCCAGTTTCACCCGCAGGGCCTGGTTGATATACTCCCGCTTGGCCAGCACATCGTCCAGCAGGATGTCACCGATGACCGCCCGCAGGGTGGTGGTGGCGATCCCCACGGCAGCGGAGACGAAATCCCGCACCTGCACCACGCTCTGGACCGGATCCACCACCCGCCAGTAGATCAGGAAGTCAATGCCAATGGGGGCGTTGTCTTTCGTGATGGAGGTCTGCTGAGGGATCTCCCGGAACTGTTCCCGCAGATCCACGGTGATCGCCCGATCGACGATGGGGATCAATAACACCAGCCCCGGCCCCTTGGCCCCGATCACCTTCCCCAGGCGGAACACCACCAGCCGCTGGTATTCCGGGACGATCCGGATCATGGAGCCGAGGAGGGCCACCAGGATCAGGCCACCACATACCAGGAGTAAAAGCAATGAGACGAGGGTCTCCATCGCAACCCCCTTTCGATGTTCTGGATTAGAATCCATGCGCGGGCGCTCGCTATCCCTCAGGGCGGGGAATACAGGCTCAAGCCTGCCCAGCTCCAGAATCCAGCAGGAGGCGACCCGCGTCACGACGCCGGCGATTGCTTCCAGTTTAACATCGATCGCTCCTGTCGTTCTACAGGCCCTGGGGATGGGGCTTTTCGGTGATCTGGCCGGTCACATCAAGGATTACGCGGTAAGCTTCCCTGTGGAGTTAATCCTTAAAAGGGGCCTTCCGATGCCGGAATCTCTGGATCAGATCGCCCGGGATGTGATTCAGTGCCGCCGGTGCCCCCGCCTGGTCGCCTATCGGGAGGCCATCGCCCGGACGAAACGGCGGCAGTTCCAGGATTGGGACTACTGGGGCCGCCCGGTCCCCGGGTTCGGGGATCCCCAGGCCCGCCTGCTGGTGGTCGGGCTGGCACCCGCCGCCCATGGAGCGAACCGGACCGGACGGATGTTCACCGGGGATGGCTCGGGGGATTTCCTGATCGCCGCCCTTTATCGGGCGGGCTTTGCCAATCAGCCTACCTCCACTCATCGGGAGGACGGGCTGGTTCTGCGGGATGTGTATCTCACGGCCGTGGTGCGATGCGCGCCCCCGGACAACCGGCCATCCCGGGAGGAGCAGGCGAACTGCCGGCCCTACCTGATCCGCGAGCTCCAGGCTCTCCCCCGGATCCAGGTGGTGGTCACCCTGGGGCAGATCGCCACCGAAGGCTTTCTGGCCGCCCTTCGCACCCTGGGTTACGATGGGCCCCGCCCGGTCTTCCGCCACGGGGGGTTCTATCCGCTGGGCGCCGGGTGGCCCACCCTGATCACGTCCTACCATCCCAGCCGCCAGAACACCCAGACCGGGCGGCTCACACCGGAGATGTTCGATGAGATCTGGACGCTCGCCAGGCGGGTTTTGCAAGATGAGGGAATGGCCGATCCTCTCGGGCGCCGGGTATAAGGGCACCGCGTGGGGATCAGGGCTTTTCCATGGAGTTACGCGGCTGGCCTCCTCTTCGGGGGCCATCCTGCCTCCCGGAACTTGCGCCTGACGGCATACGTCTTGATTTAAAGCAGGGGTGCAGTCTCAGCGCACCCCGCTGGAGATCGAACACCATGGGTGAACGCTGGCCTCATTCCGCTGGAGATATGAGCGAGACCACAGGCTGGTGGGTGCCCGGACGGGATCGCCCCCGCCGCGTTCCTCCGCAGCCGCCAGCGGGAGGACCACCCCGGATTCCGCCGCGTCCCCCGCAGCCTTCCGCTGCACCGCGGCGTCATGCCTGGGGGCGGATCGCGCTTTCCGCTCTGCTGATCCTGGTGCTCCTGGGAATGGCGGGTGGCGTGGTGGGTCTGGCGGGTTATGTCTACGTGGCCATGCAGCTACCGCCCCCGGAAACCCTTCAGGAGCGGGCGCTGAACCTTTCAACTTCCCTGGTGCTGGTGGATCGCAACGGGGAATTGCTGGGGGAGATCGCCGACCCCCAGAGCGGCCGCCGGCAGCTGGTCCGCCTTTCAGACATCTCGCCGTGGCTGATCCAGGCTACGGTGGCCACGGAGGATCCCCGGTTCTGGCAGCACCCCGGGTTCGATCCGATCGCGATCGCGCGAGCGATCTATCAGGCCATCCGGGAAGGGGAGGTGGTGAGCGGTGCCAGCACCATCCCGCAGCAGCTGGTGCGGAACCTGCTGATCTCCCCCGAGCGCACCCTGCGGCGGAAGATCAAAGAGGCGGTGCTGGCCGCGGAGATCACCCGACGTTACCCGCGGGAACAGATCCTGGAGATTTATCTCAACACGATTTATTACGGGAACCTGGCCTACGGCGTGGAGGCCGCTGCCCGCACCTATTTCGGGAAATCGGCGAAGGACCTGAACCTGGCGGAAGCATCGTTCCTGGCTGGCCTCCCCCAGGCCCCGGCGCTCTATGATCCCTTCACGCCGGAGGGGCGGGAGCGCGCCCTGCGGCGCCAGCGGGACGTCCTGCGCCTGATGGTCGAAGCAGGGTTCATCACGCCGGAACAGGCGGAAGCGGCCGCGCGGGAGATGGCCGCCCGCGTTTTCGAGAAACCCCCGATGACCTCGCCCGCGCCCGAGGCCCCTCACTTCGCCCTTTATGTGCAGCAATGGCTGGAGCAGACCTTCGGCCTCAACGCCCAGGCTCTCCATCGGGGCGGCCTGCGGGTGGAGACCACTCTGGATCTCCGCCTCCAGCGGATGGCCACGCAGGTCCTGCGGGCGCATCTGGAAAAGCTGAAAGACAAAAACGTGCATAACGGCGCGGTGGTGATCCTGGATCCCCACACTGGTGAGATCCTGGCTATGGTGGGGAGCCCGGATTACAACGACGCCGAACATGGCGGCCAGATCAATATGGCCATCGTCCCCCGCCAGCCCGGTTCCTCGATCAAGCCGCTGACCTATCTGGTGGCCTTCGAGAAGGGCTGGACCCCCGCCACGCTGATCTGGGATGTGCCTGCCCGCTTCCCGGATGGCCCGGGTCGGTTCTACGAGCCGGTCAACTATGACCGGCGCTTCCACGGCCCGGTGACCGTTCGCTATGCCCTGGGGAACTCTTACAACATCCCCGCCGTGAAGGCGCTGGCCTTCATCGGGCTTCCGGCCTTCCTCCAGCGGGCCCGCGACCTGGGCATCACCACCCTGACCCGTCCGGATTACGGTCTCTCCCTCACCCTGGGCGGCGGGGAGGTGCCGCTTCTGGAGATGGTCGGCCTTTATGCAGCGTTCGCCAACGAAGGCCGCCGCATCCCGCCGGTCCCGGTTCGGAGGATCACCGATGCCTTCGGCAACGTGCTCTACACCTACACGCCGCCGCCTGGCCAGCCGGTGATGCGGCCAGAGCATGCTTACCTGATCACCCATATTCTCTCCGACAACGAGGCTCGCCGGGCGGCCTTCGGGCCCAACAGCCCGCTGAAGCTCTCCCGGCCCGCTGCGGCCAAGACCGGGACGACCAACGATTTCCGGGACAACTGGACGCTGGGCTATACGCCGGATCTGGTGGTCGGGGTCTGGGTGGGAAACACCGATAACTCCGAGATGAAAGGGGTCACCGGTATCACCGGCGCGGCCCCGGTATGGCACGACGTGATGGAAGAAGCCCATCGCATCCTGAACTTGCCCCCCCGGGAATTCCATCGGCCCCCGGGGATCATCGAGATGGAGATCTGCCTGGATTCCGGCACCCAGCCCTCGCCCTATTGCCCGCCGGATCGACGGCGGATCGAGATCTTCGCGGCCGATCAGCCTCCGCCCGGGCCGGAGCATGATCTCTGGAAGAAAGTGGTGATCGATGGAGCCACCGGGCTGCTCTACACCGAAGGCTGCCCCGGCCCGCCGATCGAACGGGTCTTCTACGTGGTCCCGGAGGAGGGGCGCTGGTGGGCGGAACAGCATCAGATCCCCCAGCCTCCGACCGAGGTCTGCGCGGTCGCCATCCCTGAGGTCATCATCCGCTGGCCGAATGAAAGCACCGTGGTGCGCGGGATGGTCCCGGTGCTGGGGACGGTGTGGATCCCCGATTTCGCGTATTACAACGTGGAATGGGGGATCGTGGGGCCGGATGGCGTGTCCTGGCAGTGGCTAAGCGGACCGCATCTCGCGCCGGTGCGGGATGGCCAGATCACGATCTGGGATGCCTCCCACCTTCCCACCGGATGGTATGCCCTGCGGGTGACGGCTTTCAATCGTTCCGGACAGGCGTTTGTGGGGGAAGTTCGGACGTATGTGGACAATGGGATCGTGCCCACCCCCACGCCGATCCCGACCGTGACCCCCAGCCCGACGCCGGAGCTTTTCCTTCCCACGCCGACGCCGGTTTCCACACCGGAGCTCCCCCTCTCGCCTACCCTTCCCCTGCCCCTGCCATAAAGCGGACGAACCATGGCTCACACAGAGGCATGGGGAACACGGTGTTCTCCGTGCCTCTGTGTGAAGATCTTCCCCCCACCGGTTGTATTCCTCCGCACTTCCGCGTTATGCTTAGAGGGGTGCTGGCCCTCGATTTCTGGAAGGCAGGAGGGTCATGATGCTGGATCTCGGATTTATTTTGCTCGGTTATCTCCTCGGTTCGATCCCCACAGCTTACCTGGCGGGTCGTCTCCTGCGTGGGGTGGATTTGCGGCACTGGGGCAGCCGCACGGTTAGCGGAACCGCGGTGTATTACCACGTAGCCCGCTGGGCCCTCTTCCCGGTCGGCCTCTTCGATGTCCTCAAAGCGGTCATCCCCACCCTCGGGGCGCTGTCCTTTGCTCGTCCTCGAGGCGTGGCCGTGGCAGCGGGGCTGGCCGCTGTCCTCGGCCATAACTGGCCGGTCTGGCTGGGCTTCCATGGGGGGCGTGGCATCGGCCCGTTCCTGGGGATGCTGGCCGTGACCTTCCCGGCCGGGGCCCTATGGCTCCTCGGCGCGCTGGCCATTGGGCGCCTGTTGCGCGCCACCGCGATCATCGCCCTGCTGGCTATCGCCGGATTGCCCGCCCTGGTATGGCTGGCCGGCGGGCCGCCGGAGGTGGCGCTGGGCGGGCTGGCCATGCTGGGGATCACGGTGATCAAGCGCCTGGAGGCCAACCGGGAACCCCTTCCCCAGGATCCGGTGGAGCGTCGGCAGGTGCTCTGGCGACGCCTCTGGCTGGACCGGGATACGGCTTCCTGGGAGGCCTGGATGTTCCGTCATCCGGGCGACCGGCGTCGAATGCCTGCCGGGTGAGCGCTCCGGATGCCCGGATATGAATCCGCGCGGGCCCCTCGCGGGATCCGGGCGCGTTCGTCCTCATCCGGCGGGTGAGCCGATTCCGTAAGCAGGCGGGGAAGGGCTCTTTCACAAAGGTTCCCGAGGAACAGAGAGGACTCATCCCTCAAGAGAGAGGGGCTCGCTTGCCTGCCCGCCGCGAACGCAGGGGTCGCGCGGAGAGATCCGGTCAAACCTCCCCATGCATTCGCCTGCAGGGAGAAGTGCCATGGCGAAGATCGCAGTGGTCACCGATAGCGTGGCGTGCCTGCCCCCCGAACTGGTGGAAGCCCATCGCATCCGCGTGGTCCCCGTTCGCATTATCCTGGGGGAGCGAGTGTTCCGGGATGGCGTCGATGTGACCGCCGAGCAGATTTACGAGTGGCAGCGCGCCGGGCTCATGGCGACCTCTTCCCAGCCCTCCGTTGGGGATTTCCTGGAGACCTACCGGGAGCTGGCGAAAGAGGCCGAGGGGATTGTTTCCATTCATGTTTCAGCGGCCATGACGGGAACCTACAACGCTGCCCTCCTGGCCGCTCAGATGGTCCCCGAGGTGCCCATTCGAGTCATCGACAGCCAGGCCGCCACCATGGCTCAGGGGTTCCTCGTTCTGGAAGCGGCCCGGGCCGCCGAAGCCGGCGCATCGCTGGAGGAGATCGTCGCCCGGGTCGAGGCCCTCCGCCCGCGCCTTCGTTTCTTCGCCGTCCTGGAGACGGTGGCCTATCTCATCCGAAGCGGGCGAGCTCCTGCCCTGGCCTCCCTGGCGGTGGACGTATTGCAGATCAAGCCGATCCTGACCCTGCAGAACGGCCGCATCGAGGTGCTGGCGAAAGTTCGCACACGACGCCGGGCGATCGAAGCCATGCTGGAGCGAATGGCCCAGGATGTGGGGGATCGGCCGGTCCATGCCTCGGTCTTCCATGCGGCTGCGCCGGAGGAGGCCGAGGCCCTGCGGCAGCAGCTCCTCGAGCGGTTCGATTGTCGGGAGTGTTATCTCACCGTTTTCTCACCGGTGATGGGCCTCTACGCCGGACCGGGCGTGCTGGGGCTGGCGTATTACACGGAACAGTAACCTTCGGTGCGGATATTCTCCCCACCTGAGGATTTTTCCCCTACGGCCGGAGGACGGTGGGAGAGGGGGCCATCGCTGGGATGAACCCGGTGAGCGTATCAGTTGTTGTTCTCCCTCAAAGGAAGTATCATGAAAGCGCATCCCCTGTCTGTGATTCCCTTCACGAAATGGGGGCCGGGTGGAAGAGAAGCGATGGATCTCTTGCACATATGGAGGCTGCGATGCCTTTCCGTCTTGGGCCGACTGAGCTGGTGATCATCCTGCTGATCGCCCTTTTGCTCTTCGGGCCCGGTCGCCTGAGCAATCTGGCCCGCGAGCTCGGGCAGAGCATTCGGGAATTCCGTCGGGGCCTGACCTCGGAGGAGGAGAAACCGGGGACGAAGCCGGATAAACCCTCCTGAGCCGGATCCGATGGCCACGGGATCTGGAATGCGCACACTGGAAGAGTGGCTGGAAGAGGCCGCGGCTTTCCATGGGCACCTCTGCCCCGGTCAGATCCTGGGCGTTCGTATGGCGCTTCTGGGATGCCGGCTGCTGGGATTGAACCCGGAGGATCCCGCGGATCGACGCCGGTTAATTGTCTATGTGGAGATCGATCGGTGCCTGACGGATGCCATCGCCACGGTGACGGGATGCCGGTTGGGACGGCGGACCCTGAAGCACATCGATTACGGGAAGGCGGCGGCGACCTTCGTGGACACCCGGACCGGTCAGGCGGTGCGGATCGTGGCCCGGGATGACGCGCGGGAGACCGCCCTTCATCTGGCCCCGCCTGGCCTGAGCAAAGCCGCTGCCCAGCGCCATGCCTATCGGATCATGTCCGATGAGGATCTGTTCCGGATCCACCGGGTCCAGGTGGCGATCCCACCGGAGGATCTGCCCGGCCATCCCCTCCGGCGGGTTTTCTGCGCCCGTTGCGGCGAGGGGATTAACGATGGGCGAGAGGTGATCCAGAACGGCCAGGTGCTGTGCCGGGCGTGTGCGGGAGAGCCCTATTACACGCCTCTGGAAGCTCCTCGCTAACGCGGGCTTTGTCCAGACAGCCAGCATCCAGGGGGAGTCGAGCCTCTTTTCGAACCCCATCCGGATTCCCCTTGGAGGGTGGGTGGACGCGCCTTTCGATGCGCCTGTCCTCCCCTAATGGGGAAGCCACCGCCCGAACCAGACCGTCGACAGCGTGATGGCCCCTATGGTGAGAACCCAGAGGGGGAGCCCCGCCTGGAGGAAATCTTTGGGCCGATAGCCGCCCGCGCCCATCACCAGGGCGTTGGCGGGATGGGCCATCGGGGTGAGGAAGGCCGCTGAGGTGGACAGGGCCACCGCTATCCCCATCCAGTGGGGCGGGATCCCCAGGACCGGAGCCGCGCGCAGCGCAATGGGTCCCCAGACGACGGCGGTGACGGAAGCGGAGAGCACCTGGGTCAAAGCGGCGGAGATCCCGGTGAACACGAAGATCCCGATCCAGGGTGAGGCCCCGCCGATCTCATGAAGCAACAGCGCCCCCAGCCCCTCCGCGGCTCCTGTTCGGGAGATCGCGATGGAGAGGGGCAGCAGCCCGGCGACCATGAACACCGTGGGCCATTCGATGGCCCGATAGGCCTCCTCCATGGTCAGGCAACCGGCCAGGATCATCAGCACGGCCCCCGCCATGGTGACCTCGGCCACCGACCGGGACGTCAGGATGGAGGCCAGGATCACCCCCACCATGATCCCCATCGCCGGGATCCGACGGGAGGGCCGCATGGGCTCCCCGTTGGTCTGCAGGACGATGAACTCCGGGTCGCCCTGGAGGATGCGGATGCGTTCCCATGGGCCGTAGACCAGGAGGGCATCCCCGAAGCGCAGGCGCTCATCCGCCAGCCCGGCCCGGATGGGGCGTCCTTCCCGCCAGATGGCCAGAACCTGAAGGCCGTATCGTTCCCGGAACCGGAGCTCCCGCAGGGTCTTGCCGATCAGAGTGGTGTGAGGGGAGAGAAGGATTTCGATCAGCCCGGCTTCCCCGGCCTCCAGGACCTCCGGGGCTGTCGGACGAGGGAGCTGGCGAAGCTTCAGGGTCCGTGCGGCTTCCTCCAGGTTGGCCTCCCCCGGGGATCCGGCGGCGACCAGGAGCACATCCCCGGGCTGGAACGTTTCCGAGCTGGTTGGGGAGAGGATCAGCCGTCCGCCCCTCCGGATCCCCACCACCATGAGCTGATATCGGGAAGCGAGCTCGCTCTCACCGAGCGAAACGCCGGATAGCGGTGAGGCCGGTTCGATCAGGAGTTCCACCAGACCATTTTTCAGACCGTAGATCTCCGCCAGCTCCCGGTTCAATCGGTGGAGGCGCATCAATTGACCGGCGGGAGAACGTTCTGGAAGGTTTCGCCACGTGACCAGGATCACCCACAGCAGACCGAGGAGGGCTGGGAAAAAGCCGACCACGAAGAAATCCAGCATGGTGAGAGAGCGCCCCTGGCTCTCCCGGACGAGCCCGCTGAGAAGCAGGTTGGCGGTGGTGAAGAGGGTGGGCATTCCCCCGAGCAGCGCGCCATACGCAATGGGGATCAGGATCCGGGAGGGGGCTAAACCGATCCGTCGAGCCGCCTGAACGGCCAGGGGCATCGTCACGGCGGCGGCCGTCACCGAGTTCATGGTCAGCGAGAGCATGGCGGTCAGCAACGTCATCCCCGCTACGAGCCGTTGCGGGGAATTCCCGGCCCATCGACTCAACCGTTCGCCCAGGATGCGGGAAACCCCTGTCCGGTTCAGGCCCGCGGTGAGGATGAAGAGGGCGATGAGGGCGATGACAGCGGAACGGCTGAACCCGCTGAAGGCCTCCTGAGGGGAAAGCAGTCCGCTGAAGGAGAGCCCCAGAACCAGAATGAGGGCCGCCAGATCCGGCCGCAGCGCCCCGCTGATCATCAGGCCGGCCATCAGGATCAGGATCAGCAATAACCCGATCGCTGAAAGAGAAAGCATGAGTCCCCCCGGGGGATCGACCGCATAAGTTCCCGAAACACCTGCCAGTGAGCTCCAACCCGGAGAAGGGGGAGGATCTCTCCTCGAAGCCTGAAATCCCCGGGAAGAAGCCCACCGGATATATTACCGTTCGATCCAGACAGGTCAACATGCTGAGGCTTCACCATACGGATTCCTGTGAGAGAGCACCCGCCTGTCGACCCATCGCGATTTTCAAGGGACCTGTAAAGCCTCCTTGTAAAGGCTTCATGAGGCCGCGCAGGACGTTCAGGGCCCTGGATCCACTCTATCCTAACGGCCTTCCAGGTGTTATGAGGTAGTTCTAAAGTCATGGTCGTTCCGTGCCCATCTTGAGGGCCCCTTCTTGATGGCTGGACCTGCAGCGCTCAAGGCCATAATAGAAGGGGAAAACCTGTCTTTTTAGGGGGGTGGCGATGGAGGGATTGCGGTTTCCTTCCCGCTTGCGTTGGGGGCTTCTGGTGGGCGGCCTGGGGCTGCTTCTGGCCTGTATGCCTGGCGCCTCTCTGTCTCCCTCTTCCTCCATCTTCTGCAGCACCGACTACCGGCTCTGTCTCACCCTGGAAGGCGATCCTCGGGTTGGGCAACCCTTCACCATCCTCCTCTATCTGCTCCACGGGAACACCCCGGATGCACCCCCTGTCACCCTCACCCTCCTTGGCGCTTCTTCGCTGGAGGTGCTCTCCCTGGACACTCCGCGGGCGTATCAGATTGAGCGGGATGTGCCGATCCCTTTGGTGGATCCGGGGGAGCTTTCTTCTGAAACTTTTACTGTGATGGGGACCCGAATCACGGTGGATCTGGGGCATGCGCCTGCGGGGAAGATCCGGCATCCCCGCTTCCCCGGCGAGGAGACGCTTGGGGAGATCATCCGCGTGGGGGTTCGGGTGAAGGAGGCGGGGGAGTGGCAATTCCGCGGCATCCTCCTCACGCCCGTGAAGATCCAGGGAGTTGGGGGGTCGGTGGAAATCAAAACCTACACTTCCCAATCGGCGCTCCTGGGCTGGAGCACCGAAGCTCAAGCCCACTGGACCGATTACGACACCGCCTTCATGCGGGCGTGGAACCTGAAGAGCCAGCAATGCGGCGGCGTTCGCCCCTGCACCATCCGCTTTCCCTATGATCCCTATCGGTTTGCCCTGGGGGTGCCGCCGGAGGCGCCGGGCCACTCCCTGCGGGAGCGCCCCACCACCTTCTGTTCTTCCTATGGTCGTCCCGGCACATGCACGGATTATGGCCTGCCGGAGGTCTCTCCGGAGGACCTCCAGCCGGAGGAGTCTCCCCCTCCGGTTTCTCCGCCGGCTTCCTCCCCTCCTTCGCCTGCCGCTCCGGCCCGATGGCTGGACCTCTCCGGTCGGATCCATTACCGGGATCCCCTCACCGGCGTCCTGCTGCCGGCTCGAGGGGTGCGGGTGGAGCTGTGGAACGAGCCGGAGCCCTCCCCCCGTCCCTGCGCGGGACAGCCCAGACCCACTCCCCGACCGCCCCGCGTGCCGCCCCCGACTCCGCCCCTGGCGTGCCGGCGCGCCCGGCTGGGCGTCACCTACACGGGTGAGGACGGCTCCTATTCGTTCAGCGTTCCCACCGCCTTTCCTCTTCGCCTTGTTCTGCGGGTTTACGCCCGGGACGATCGGCGGGTCGCGGTTCAGGATCCCAGCCGGGGACCCTATGTTCACAAGACCGAACCGGTGGAGCTGAGTCCCGGGGTGCATCGTCTGGATGTTGTGATTGAGGATGGGGATAACCGCACGGCTTTTTTCATCTATGACACGCTGACGCGGTGGGGGTGGGAGGAGCTGATGCGGCGGGTGGGGTGGGCTCCGGACCGGGCGGTG
The DNA here is from genome assembly GCA_016842085.1 of Candidatus Thermoflexus tengchongensis. Lineage (GTDB taxonomy): Bacteria > Chloroflexota > Anaerolineae > Thermoflexales > Thermoflexaceae > Thermoflexus > Thermoflexus tengchongensis. The sequence continues at coordinate 46,300 of JAEVEX010000063.1, forward strand.
GACGTTTACTGGCCCAGCGCCTGTATATGGTGGCTCTTCGGGGGCTCCTGTTATCACGGCGGGGCCATCCGGCTCGCCGAGGCGGACGGCACGGATGCGGCGCTCATCCTGCACGAGTTTGCCCACTTCGTGCTCAGCCGGTTCCATGGGGATGGGCCCATCGTTTTCGCCTGCCCCGGATTCGCGCATTCCTTCGAGCAGCACACGAGCGTTTCCTGCGCCTGGAGCGAGGGCTGGGCCTCCTTCCTGGCCGCCGCCCTCCTTCAAACGCCCGAGCACAGGGGATGGCCCCTGGAGGATCCGAATGCGCATCCGCGTTTCCCCCAGGTGGATCCGTGGATTGATGGCCAGGATAATGGGGACAACGAGTGGGCGGTGGCGGCGGCCCTGTGGGATCTTTACGATGACGCCCCTGAGCCCTGGGACATCCTCGCCGACGACCTCAACGGCCCCAGCCAGAACGGCATCTGGGCGATCTCCACGCAGCCCGGGTTTCGGATGGGCGCGGGCATCTACGAGTTCTGGATGAAATGGGTCGAACGCCGCCCCGACCGCCCCGGGGAGGCTGCCTGCCCGATGGCCCGCCTGCAGATCTTCCTGGCCAACGATCCCACGGTCGTCCCCATCCCCCGCGGCCTCTGCCCTCCGGGCTGGGCTGCCACCTTCTTCCAGGACCAGGACGACGGCCGGTGGACGCTCAACGGGCCCATCACCTGGCAGACCTTCACCCCGCCCCCGGTCGCCACCCGAACCTGGGACCTCATCGCCTTTGACACCCACGCCGCTCCGAACCAGCCGGTCCCCGGCCTCCGGGGCACGTTCTGGAGCGCCCGCTTCACCGGCTGGCTCCTCCTCCCCTTCTCGGACACCTATCGCTTCTTCTTCGACCGGCTGGATGACGGCGGCCGGCTCCTCCTGAACAACGAATACGTTTCGGAGTCCTGGGCATCCTGGATCGTTCACGGCCCCCGGGATGAGATCGTGGAGAGGAGCCTCCCCCGTGGGCTGATCTCCATCACGGTGGAATACGCCCAGGGGCCGGCCTACGAATCCAGCCTCTTTCTGAACTGGGAGGGTCCGGGGTGGGCGAAGGAGCCCCTCGGAACGATCCGCCTGGCGGGGGCGGGAATGGCCCCCACCCCCACGCCGGGGGGGTTCGATTATCGGATCCAGCCCGGGGGCGCCGGCCCGTCCACCCCCTCGCCCCGGCCCACGGGCACGCCCCCCCATTGACAGGATGAAGGGAAGGGCGTATAGTTATATGCAAAATATGACCTCTTCGAAAGACGGTGAACGGGAGGAGTAGGCCTCGGGCCGGCGCCCAGAGAGGCGGGGGAAGGTGGAAGCCCGCTGCGCACGCCGGGGCTGAATGGGCCCGGGAGTCGCCGGACGAACCGGGCGGATCTCGCCCGCAGTAGTCCTGGCCGGAGTCGCCACCGTTATCGGGGCGGAGGGGATCGGATGGAAAGCCATCCCGTCCCCGCGAAAGAGTGAGGCTGGCCAGCGTTCGCACCCTCGTCTCACGGACGGGGGTGTTTTGCTTCCAGAAGAGGGACGCTGACCCGCCTCATGAGGGTGGCACCACGGGGCCACAACGGCGCCCGTCCCTCACCGGGGGACGGGCGCTTTTTTTTATAGGCCTTGTGCCGAGGATAGAACCAGCTGGCGCGCCTGGCCTTCCTGTAAGGCAGAGGGCCATCTCGACAGGGGGATCTCATGCCGAAAGAGGGGGTTCTTACGGGCCCGATGCGCGTGATCCGCCGGACGATGCCCGCCGATCTGTGGACGCCCATCCGCCTGTATCAGGCGCTGCGTCCGCGGGGGCCTTCGTTCCTGTTCGAAAGCGTGGAGGGCGGCGCTTACCTGGCCCGATATTCGTTCATCGGCCTCATGCCTCGGGTGATCTATCGGGTGGATGGGGATCGGATGGAGGAGATCGGGACGCAGGGGGATCGCGTCTATGATCTGCGCCGGATCCATCCCTTCGCTGTCTGGAGGGAGGCCCTGGCTGCTATGGTCCCGGAGCGCCACACGGAAGGCTGGCCTCGCTTCATCGGCGGGCTGGCCGGTTACCTGGGTTATGAGATGGCCACCTTCTTCGATCGGGTGCCCCGGGCGCCCGGCATGGATCTGGCGTTCCCGGACGCCATCCTGATGCAGGTGGAAACTTTGCTGGTCTTCGACCATGTGACCCAGACCCTCTCGCTCTTCAGCCTGGCGAAGCCCGGGGAGGAACGAGAGGCGGAAGATCGCCTGGCGGAACTTCAGCGGCGCCTGGAGGATCCTCCCCAGCCGGATTTCGTGCCCCCTCGTTCAGGGAACGAGGCGGCCTCCTGGCGGGCGCACACGGATGCGGAACGCTTCGGCGCGATGGTGCGGGCGGCTAAGGGATACATCGCTGCGGGGGATGCCTTTCAGATCGTCCTGGCCCGACGCTGGAGCCGGCCGATCACGGTCTCGCCCTTCGGGATCTATCGGGCGTTGCGTCGCCTGAACCCTTCCCCATATCTGTTTTTCCTCCACCTGCCGGGCCTGGGGCGGAACGGCGAGGACCTGGCGTTGATCGGCGCATCGCCGGAGATGCTCGTGCGGGTGGAGGACGGTGAGGCGACGATCCGCCCCATCGCCGGAACGCGCCCCCGGGGTCGAACCGCGGAGGAAGATCGGCGGCTGGAAGGGGAGCTCCGGGCGGACCCCAAGGAGCAGGCGGAGCACGTGATGCTGGTGGATCTCGGCCGCAACGACCTCGGGCGGGTCTGCGCTTACGGGACCGTGCGGGTAGAGGAGTTCATGACCGTGGAGCGCTATTCCCACGTGATGCACCTGGTGTCCACAGTCCGCGGGCGGTTGCGCTCCGATCGGGATGCCTTCGATGCCCTGGCCGCCGCCTTCCCGGCGGGAACCGTCTCGGGGGCTCCCAAGGTGCGGGCGATGGAGATCATCGCGGAGCTGGAGGGAGCGGCGCGAGGGCCTTACGCCGGCGGCGTGGGGTATTTCGATCCCCGGGGGAACGCCGACTGGTGCATCACCATCCGCACCGTGATGGTGCAGGGAGACACGGCGATTGTCCAGGCAGGGGCCGGGATCGTGGCCGATTCGATCCCCGAACGGGAAGAGGAGGAGACCCGAAACAAGGCGCGGGCGATGCAACTGGCGGTCGACGAAGCCCACGAAGCCCTCGCCCTTCCTTCGTAATGGAGACGGGGTTTACGCATTTTGGGCCGTGAGGGAAGGGATTATCCCGCCTTCCCAGTCCCGGCTCAGCGGCACAGATCCTGTGAGACAGGGAGGGGGGATGCTCCTGGTCATCGATAACTATGACTCGTTCACCTATAACCTGGTTCAGATCCTGGGCCAGCTGCTTCGGGAGATCGGGCACGCAGATGTGCCGCTCCGGGTGATCCGGAACGATGCGATGGATGTCGAGGAGGTGGCCGAGCTGCGACCTTCCGCTATTGTGATCTCGCCGGGTCCAGGGCGGCCGGAGGATGCCGGCGTGACGATCCCGGTGATCCGCGCCCTGAGCGGTCAGGTCCCGATCCTGGGGGTCTGCCTGGGACATCAGGCGATCGCCGCCGCCTTCGGCGGCCGGGTGGTTCGGGCCGGGCGGTTGATGCATGGCAAAGCTTCACCGATCCTGCACGACGGACGGGATCTCTTTGCCGGGCTGCCGAACCCCTTTATGGCGGGCCGTTATCACTCCCTCCTGGTCGCAGAGCCGCTCCCCGAGGTCCTGGAGGTGGCCGCCCGCACGCCGGAAGGGGAAATCATGGCCCTGCGGCATCGTGTTCACCCGACTTTCGGGGTGCAGTTCCATCCGGAATCCGTCCTTACCCCGGAGGGGTTGCGCCTGTTACGGAATTTCCTCGCCGTGGGTGGATTTCAATCAGGCCGTGCGGGGCCATAAACGGGGGATCCCCGCGATGGATTCCTGCTGGCCAGGCATCGGTCTGGCAGGCACCTGATTCTGTTTCATTCGGGAGGTGGAAGATGATCCGGGACGCGATCGCCAGGCTGGTTAAACACGAGAATCTGACCGCGGAGGAAGCCGAAGCCGCAATGGGGGCGATCATGAGCGGGGAAGCGACCCCCGCTCAGATCGGCGCGTTCCTGATCGCCCTGCGGATGAAGGGGGAGACGATCCCGGAGATCGTCGGATGCGCCCGGGCGATGCGCCGGGCGATGCAGCGGGTGCCCTATGAAGGCCTTGCGGTGGATACCTGCGGCACAGGGGGGGATGGCGCCCGGACTTTCAACCTCTCCACCGCCGCCGCTTTTGTGGTGGCAGGGGCCGGTGTGCCGGTGGCCAAACATGGCAACCGCGCCGTTTCCAGCCCCAGCGGCAGCGCGGATCTCCTGATGGCTCTGGGCGCCGAGCTGACCCTGACCCCGGAACATGCGGCGCGGGCGTTGCAGGAGATTGGGTTCGCCTTCCTGTTCGCCCCCGCCTTTCACCCGGCGATGAAGCACGCCATCGGCCCCCGTCGGGAGATCGGCGTCCGCACCATTTTCAACATCCTGGGTCCGCTGTGCAATCCGGCGGAAGTGCCTTACCAGGTGATGGGCGTGTTCGATCCTCATCTGCTGGAGCCCCTGGCGGAGGTGCTGGGTGCCCTGGGGAGCCGGCATGCCCTCGTGGTCTGTGGCGTGGGCAACGTCGATGAGGTGACGCCCTCCGGCCCAACCCGCGTGGCGGAATATGTAAACGGGCAGGTCCGCACCTGGATCTTCGATCCCGCGGATTACGATATCCCCCGGGCGCCTCTGGAGGCTCTCCGCGGGGCCACTCCGGAGGAGAACGCCCGGCGGTTGCGAGCCCTGTTCCAGGGCCAGGAGAACGGACCGCTCCGCGTTGCGATCCTGCTGAACGCCGCCTTCGCCTTGCGGGCCGCGGATCAGGTCGAGGATATCTGCGAAGGCCTGGCGCGGGCGGAGCAGGCGCTGGTGAGCGGAAGGGCTCTGGCGGTTCTGGAGGAATATGTCGCTTACACCCGGAGGCTCGCTCAGGAGAATTGAGATGTCCGAGCTGGAGAGGATCCTGGCCTGGAAACGGGAGGAGCTGGCCGAGCGGATGCGGAGGCGACCGCTGGCGACCGTGCGGGCCGAGGCGGAAGCAGCCCCGCCGGCCCGGGATTTCACCGCGGCCCTCATCCGGCGCGGGGATCGACCGGCCCTGATCGCGGAGATCAAGCGGGCCTCTCCCTCCCGGGGGCTCATTGCCCCGACGGTTGATCCGGCGACCCTGGCCCGGGTTTATATCCAGGCCGGGGCTTCCGCCCTCTCGGTGCTCACGGACGCGCGGTTCTTCCACGGGGACCTGACCCACCTGCAGGCGATCCGCCGCGCGCTCCCCGAAGTTCCCATCCTGCGCAAGGACTTCACCCTGGACCCGTATCACGTTTATGAGGCCCGGGCAGCCGGGGCGGATGCAGTCCTCCTGATTGTAGCCGCGCTGGAGCCTGCACAGCTGGCCGATCTGATCGCTCTGACGACCACCCTGGGCATGACGGCCCTGGTGGAAGTCCATCGGGAGGAGGAGCTGGAACGGGCCCTGAAAGCAGGGGCCCGGGTGATCGGGATCAATCATCGCGATCTGCACACCCTTCAGGTGGATCGAACCGTATCCGCTCGATTACGGCCCCGGATTCCCTCCGGGATCCGGACCGTTGCCGAAAGCGGGCTGCGGTCTCCGAAGGACGTCCGGGAGATGGCCGCCCTGGGCTACGATGCCGTGCTGATCGGCGAAGCGCTGGTGGAAGCGGGCGTAAGTTCGAACGGTTTCGATTTCGAGGCGGTGGCCCGGCATGTGCGATGGCTGATCGGATGAGGAATCGCGTCCCCGCCTTCCTCCGCAAGCCATTGTTCTGCGAACCGAAGGAGCTGCGGATGGGGTTCGTGAAGATCTGCGGGATCACGGGTCTGGAGGATGCGCGGATGGCGATCGAGGCAGGGGCGGATGCCCTGGGCTTCGTCCTTTACCCGAAGAGCCCCCGCTTCATCCCTCCAGAGCGGGCGGCTGCGATCGCCGCTTCCGTCCGCCGGGAAGCCCCCCATATCCGGCTGGTGGGAGTGTTCGTCAACGAGCCGATCTCCCGGGTGCGAGCGCTGATGGCGTGCATCGGTCTGGATTGGGCCCAGCTCCATGGGGAGGAGCCTCCTGAGATCGTGGCCGCCCTGGCCGATCGCGCCTATAAGGTCCTGCGCCTGCGGGTTCGGACTGCCGATGGGATCCCGATGGATCTCCCGGATCCGGAACGCTATCGGAGTCGGCTGCCCGACGGGCCGACGCTGGGGGTAGATGCGTGGCACCCGACGGCGTATGGAGGAACCGGTCAGCGGGCGGACTGGGAGGTTGCGGCGGCATGGGCGCGGACCCATCGGTTGTTGCTCAGTGGGGGGTTGACCCCTGAGAATGTCGCGGATGCGATCTTTCAGGTCCGGCCATGGGGGGTGGATGTATCATCCGGTGTGGAACGGGAACCGGGGCGGAAGGATCCGGGGAAAGTATGGGCCTTTGTAACCCGCGCCCGTGAGGCCTTCCAGGGGGTGTTCCCTGGTGGCCGTTGATGCGCTGGCTGGATCCACCTGGACGTTCCATCCTATCCAGTACTGAGGGGAGTGAGGATGGCTTTCACAGAGAGCGTGAGGGTTCCATGGGTTCTCCCCCCTGTTCAGGAGCGCCGGGGTTATTTCGGGCCTTACGGCGGACGATATGTTCCGGAGACGCTGATCCCCGCCCTCGAGGAACTGGAGGCCGCATTCCGTGAGGCCGTGGAGGACCCGGAGTTCCAGAGGGAATTTGACAATCTTCTGCGCACCTATGTCGGCCGTCCCACGCCGCTGACGGAGGCCCGGCGTCTCGGCGAGGCGGTGGGCGCCCGGATCTTCCTTAAGCGTGAGGACCTGGCTCACACGGGGGCCCATAAAATCAACAACGCCCTGGGCCAGGTCCTGCTGGCGAAGCGACTGGGCAAGCGGCGGGTGGTGGCGGAGACCGGGGCGGGTCAGCATGGGGTGGCCACGGCCACGGCCTGTGCTCTCCTCGGCCTGGAGTGTGTGATCTACATGGGAACAGCCGATATGGCCCGCCAGCGGCCGAATGTGTTCCGGATGCAATTGCTCGGCGCGGAGGTGCGCCCGGTGGATGCCGGCTCGCGAACGCTGAAAGATGCGATCAATGAAGCCATCCGGGACTGGGTGACGAACGTGCGCACCACCCATTATCTGCTGGGTTCCGCCATGGGGCCCCATCCGTATCCGCTGATCGTCCGCACCTTTCAATCCGTGATCGGGGTCGAAGCCCGCGCCCAGATGCTGCAGCACTTCGGGCGGCTGCCCGATGTAGCGGTGGCATGCGTGGGCGGGGGCAGCAACGCCATCGGCCTCTTCGCCGCTTTCCTGGAGGACCCGGTGGAGCTGGTCGGGGTGGAGGCCGGCGGGGAAGGGATCCCGAGCGGCCGCCACGCCGCTCGCTTTGCGGATCGCGAACGGGGGCGGGTGGGCGTTCTACACGGTGCCCGCACCTTTGTCCTCCAGGATCCGTGGGGCCAGATCCTGGATACCCACTCGATCTCCGCCGGCCTGGATTATCCAGCGGTCGGCCCGGAGCATGCCTGGTTGCGGGATCGCCATCGGGTCCGATATACGGCGGTCACGGATGCAGAGGCTCTGGATGCGTTTCAGGCGCTGGCCCGGCTGGAGGGGATCCTGCCCGCCCTGGAATCCGCCCATGCCGTGGCGGAGGCCATGCACCTTGCCCGAGCACGGCCGGGCCTCTGGCTCCTGGTGAACCTCTCCGGGCGAGGGGATAAGGACCTGGAGACCGTGGCGAAGGCGCTGGGAAGTGGGGAAGCACTGGAGAACCCCGAGCGCTCAGGGTGAAGCCCGCAAAGGAGAAAGACGGGCATGAATGGAATCGAAGCGGTGCGGGAAGCGTTCCGCCAGGCCCGGGCGCAGGGGCGCCCGGCGCTGATCTTTTACTGGCCGGTGGGCTATCCGGACCTCGAGGCCTCGATTCGGATTGTGGCGGCCCTGGCGCGGGCCGGTGCCGATCTCATCGAACTGGGCCTGCCGTTCTCCGACCCCCTGGCCGATGGCCCGGTGATCCAGCGGGCCACGCAGCGCGCGCTGGAGCGCGGAGTACGCACCCCCCACATCCTGGAGGCGGCCGCCCGGCTGCGGGCCATGGGGATCAGGCTGCCCCTATGCCTGATGACCTACATCAATCCGGTCATGGCCTGGGGGATCTCGCGTTTTCTCACGGAGGCGGTTCAGGCGGGGGTCCAGGGGCTGATCGTGCCCGATCTCCCGCTTGAGGAAGCGGAGGAGCTCCAGGTCGCGGCCGGCGCGGCGGGTCTGGCCTGGGTGCCCCTGGCGGCCCCCACCACCCCGGACGAGCGGCTGGCCCGGATCGCTGCGACCGCCACGGGCTTCCTTTATCTGGTTTCCGTGACCGGGATCACGGGGGCGCGGGATCGTTTGCCCGTCGATGTGGTCGCTCATCTGCGACGAGCTCGCCGGGCTGCGAACGGCGTGCCGGTGGCTCTGGGCTTCGGGATCTCCCGACCGGAGCATGTCCGGGCGCTGGCCCCGGAGGCCGATGGGTTGGTTGTCGGCAGTGCGCTCATCCAGCATGCGGAGGCTTCTGGCTTCGCTCAGGAAGCCCTCCTAACTTTCGCACGGGCGCTCCGGGAAGCCGCCGAGCCTCTCTGAACTTTTTGGAGTGCGGCACCTCGGTGCCGCTTTCCATCTCAGGAAGCTCTCCTGGCTTTCGCACGGGTGCTCCGGGAAGCCTTTTTGGAGTGCGGCACCTCGGTGCCGCTTTCCATCTCAGGAAGCTCTCCTGGCTTTCGCACGGGTGCTCCGGGAAGCCTTTTTGGAGTATGGCACCTCGGTGCCGCTTTCCATCTCACAGCCATCCCCTTCGCCGGAAAAAGAAGGCCAGCCCCACGCTGACCGCGGCCATCATCAGGAGCGCCATGGGATACCCCCAGGGCCATTCCAGCTCCGGCATATACTTGAAGTTCATCCCATAAATCCCCGCGATGAGGGCGTTCGCCATCAGGATGATCGAGGCAATGGTCAGAACCTTCACGATCTCATTCAATCGGTTGGACTGGATGGAGAGATAGCTTTCCAGAGCGCCCGAGAGCATATCCCGGTAAAGGTCGATGCTCTCCGTCAGTCGCACCAGCCGATCATAAAGATCCTGAAAGTAAGCTATGTCCTCCGGCCGGAAGATCGGCAGCTCCCGTCGGAGCAGGAGGTTGATGACTTCCCGTTCCGGGGCCACCACCCGGCGTAGCTCCAGCAGCGCTTTCCGCATCTGGAAAACCGCCTCGATCAGGCGCCCATCGGATCCCTCGAACAATCGCTCCTCGATGGTCTCCACCTCCTCGGCGATCCGATCCAGGACCGGGAAATAGCGATCCAGGATGGCGTCCAGGAGATCATAAACGAGGCTCCCGGGGGCGATGGGGCGGGGGAACTCCGGGCCGCTCCAGCGGGCCATGGTGGCCTCTACCTCGGGGATCCGCTGCGGGTGCACTGTGACCAGGTAGTGGGCACCGATGAAAAGATGAACCGGCTGGAGCGACAGCCCATTGTCCGGATCATAGTCTACCCTGTAGAAAACCATGAAGTAATAATCCGGGTAGACATCCAGCTTCGGCCGCTCCCGGGCCCGGAAAGCGTCCTCCAGCGCCAGGGGGTGGAAACCCAGAGCCTCCCGGAGCAGTTGCCGCTCGGCCTCTTCCGGCGGACAGACATCCAGCCAGAGGAACCCATCGGCCTGCGCGATGGCCCCCCGGAGCGACTCCGGCGTCGCCGGGTCCATTCGCTGGGGACCTGGCCAGACGAAAGCGATCGCCATGGGGATGCCTCTACATCGGCATACGCGTGGATACGTTGCCGATCACTTCCGCGACCGCCTGCAGCGCGCGATCGATATCAGTGTCATCGACCCAGTAGTGGGTCACCGCTCGAAAGCGCCGGGGACCCCAGCGCAGGATCCGAACGCGATGGTCCGCCAGCGCGGCCAGGAACGCTTCATCCTCCAGCGGAAGGCGGGGGTCCAGCTCGAAAATCACGATGTTGGTTTGCACCCGATGGACCTCGATCCGGATTCCGGGGATCTCCGCCAGCCCCTCGGCGAGCCATCGGGCCCGCCGGTGGTCCTCGGCCAGCCGATCCACCATCGTCTCCAGGGCCACCAGCCCGGCGGCGGCGAGCACGCCGGCCTGTCGCATCCCCCCGCCGACCATTTTGCGGACCCGACGGGCTTCCCGGATGAAATCCCGGGGGCCACAGATCAGGGAGCCAACGGGGGCGCATAGTCCTTTGCTCAAACAAAACGTCACGGTGTCCGCATGGCGGGCCAGTTCCGCCGCTGGGACGCCCAGGGCGACGGCGGCGTTGAAGATCCGCGCGCCATCCACATGCACCTTCAGGCCGTGGCGATCGGCCAGGGCGCGGACCCGGGCCATATATTCTGGCGACAGCGCGGCACCCATGCATCGGTTGTGGGTGTTCTCTAGGGCGATCAACCGCGTGCGGGGATGGTGCACATCCTCCGTTCGGATGGCCGCCTCGATGTCTTCCAGGCGCAGGGTGCCGTCGGGCTGGTTGGGGATCGGGCGGGGATGAATCCCACCGAGAGCGGCCATCCCCCCGACCTCGGAGAGGAAGGTATGGGCCTGGTCGCCCACGATCACCTCATCGCCCCGCCCGCAGTGGGTGAGGAGGGAGACCAGGTTGGCCATGGTGCCGCTGGCCACGAAGAGCGCGGCCTCCTTCCCCATCCGTTCGGCGGCGGCTTCCTCCAGGCGCCGCACCGTGGGATCCTCCTCGAATACATCATCCCCCACCTCTGCCCGGGCCATCGCCTCCCGCATGGCCGGCGTGGGATGAGTGACCGTATCGCTGCGTAAATCGATCCATCCGTTCAGCATCGCAGGGCTCCGGGAACGGATCACGTCCACCTTATGCTTCAGGGTCCCCGGCTGAAAGGGAAAGGCAGGAGGCCGCGAGGCCACCCCACTGCCGCTTCTGTTCCCAGTTTACGGCACAGGGCCTTCGAAGGAAAAGAGGGCTAATCGGGAGCGGAGGTGGTGGAAAGGCGCAGCCGGCTCTTCTTGATCCATGGATAGCGATCGATAATGTGCTGGCGCATGTAGCGCCCCTTTGAGTCCGCTCGCAGAAGATCCTCGAAGACCTCCTGGGGAACCCCAAAATAGAGATACACCCCTTTGTTAAAGGCGACCTCCAGGATGCCTCGCTCCGCGTCGTAACGAACCGCGCTGATCATGCTGGAATCCACGCCGATCCATCCCGAAGGAAGACGCCCCACCTCCGGGGGGAGCCCCAGGGCTTCCAGAAGCGGACGCCATTTCCGCAGCGGGGCGATGGTGAGCACCCCCTCCTCCCCGTGGACCTCCATCCGGATGGATCCATCGGGCATTCCCTTCCAGCGCAAACGCAGCGTGTCGGTTTCTGGATCGTATTCCACCCACCCCCAGGTTCCCATCCAACCCTCCCGTTTTTTCTCTCATGATTCCGTCACCGCTGGTTTCTTCCAGCGGCTGGCCCGGTCGCCTTGCTCGAAAGCGCTCACACGCCCCTGACCCCGTGCCGCACCTGCTCCTGCACTTCCTGGTAAAAGTCCACCACCCGACGGGCGATCTCATCCCAGTCATATTGTCGGGCCCGACGGCGGCCTGCTTCCCCCATCGATGCCCGAAGGGCTGGATCCCGCAGCACCCGTAAGAGGGCGTCCGCCAGCGCCTCTGGATCCTCCGGGGGGACCAGAAAGCCCTGAACGCCGTTTTCGACCACCTCGTTGTAGCCCGGGATATCCGTGGCCACAACCGGGACGCCAGCAGCCATCGCCTCCAGGAGCACGATGCCGAAGCTCTCCATGCCGATGGAGGGCGCGCAGAACACGGTGGCGGCCCGATAATAACGGGGCAGCTCCTCATCGGGGACATAGCCGATAAAGCGGACGTTGCGCAGACGCAGGGCCCAGGCCTGGGCGATGTAAGGGGCCTTCTCCGCCCGGCCGAAGGCACCCACCACCAGCAGGCGGGCCTCCGGGCACCGGGCCTGCACCCGGGCGAAGGCTTCCAGGAGATACCGCAACCCCTTGCGCCGCTCCAGCCGACCCACAAAGAGGACCGTCGGACGGCCGTCGGCGAGCGGTTCCGGGGGGCGGAGCTCCGGGTCCGCAAATCGGGCGTAATCGATGCCGTTCGGGATCACCACATAATTCGCCGGGAAGTAGCGCATATGATACTGGCGCGCGGCCTCGGAGACGGCGATGCATCCGTCCAGCCGCTTGAAAAAGCGTCGCAACAATGGCTTCCCATAGTAATACGTCCGGCTGACCTCCCGATAGGCATGGAAGGTTCCCACCGCGATGGCTTGCGGCACCAGATCCCGGTGTCGCAGCACCGCGAGCGGGAGCGCCGGGGTCAGGGGTTCGTGGAGGTGAAGCACATCGTAGGCACCGGATTGGAGGATCGCTTTGATCCGGCGGTAGAGCCGTGGGGAGAGGGTGATCCGGGCGATGGAGCCGGCGAAGGGAAAGGCGATCACGGAGGCCGAGGCGTTGATGAATCCGTCCCCACTGGTTCGCCCATCCGACGCTGGAGCGATAATATGGGCTTCATGGCCCAGGCGCTGCAGGCTCCGGGCCAGATGGGCGATGTGATTGTTCACCCCGCCGGGCACCGCGAAATCGTAGGGGGATACCAGGGCGATGCGCATCGGCAAAAAGTCCTCGCCGAACCACCGGTAAGGTTCTGAGGGAATCCGGCCAGCGACCCGGAGGGCTTCCGCCCCCATCCTCCGGAGGTCCGTGAAGGCTGACCTCCTGACCGAAGGCCCATGAGGGGCGGCCCGCCATCCCCCGCCCGGCCCCTTAATACGACAACCTATTCGCTGTGGGGCAACTGCTTGCAGTTGCCCCACTTCACGAGCCTCCAGGTGTGGTGGTGGCCCCACTGGAAGGCCGGGTGCGGCTGTAGGATGAAGGGCAAACGCCCCGGGTTATCTCCGAGAAGGGATCCTCCAGATCGGCGTGGTCAGCACCCACTGGTCCGGGGCCTCCCGAAGGACCCGGGCGAAGATTTCCAGGACCTGAGCGACCAGCCTGTCTCGGTCTTGCTCCGACTTCCCGGCCGGGTGAAGAGGGGGCCAGATCTGCAGGCGAACTCCCCCTTCCTCCCGCCGGGCAAAGGCGGGGAGCACCGGGACCCCCCGGCGGATGGCCAGCTCCGCGTATCCGTCGGGCAGCCACGCCGCTTCCCCTAAAAAAGAATACACCCGACCGCTCCCGGTGGTATCCCGATCGATGGCCAGCGCGACGATCCCGCCCTGTTGCAGGGTGCGAAACACTTCCCGCAGCGCCCCATCGGCGGGGATCAGGCGGAGCCCATGGGCGCCGCGCAGGCGACAGAGATACCGGAACATCGCCGGAGGACGCACGGGCTCCGCAACCGCCAGGGCCGGGAGCCCGCTGGCCCCCAAAAATTGCAGGCCCCATTCCACGTGGCCGTAATGGGCGCTGACCGCGATCACGCCCCTTCCGGCTTTCCGGGTCCCTTCCAGGTATTCCCATCCTTCAACCTGGATGTGGGGGAACCACTGGGAGGGATGGCGGCGGGGGGCTTGAAAGAGGTCCACATAATTTTGCCAGAGCAGCCGGAAGGCCCTGCGGGCCGCCTGGTGCGCCACGGGATCCTCGGAGGAAGTGCCCAGGACATGGGCCAGGTTGTCCCGCAGCCCGGCGGCGGAGGGAAGGAGGGGATACCAGAAGTCCGCCAGACGGAGCGCCAGATCATGAGCGGTTCGGGGCGGCAGCGCCTGCGCCACCGCCCCGAGACCCCGGAAAAGCCCATAGACGATCCAGGCGAGGGCTTCAGACCCCACGTCCGGCAATGAAATCCTCCACCATTTGCCGCGCGATGTGATCCGGGAATTGCCTGGGCGGCGATTTCATAAAGTAGGCAGAGGGACCGATCAGGGCACCCTTCAGCCCGCGGTCCAGGGCGATCTTCGCGCAGCGCACCGCGTCGATCACCACCCCGGCCGAGTTCGGGCTGTCCCATACCTCCAGCTTCGCCTCCAGGTGGATCGGCGCCCCGCCGAAGGTGGTCCCTTCGATTCGAATGTAGCACCACTTGCGATCCTGGAGCCAGGGCACGTAGTCGCTGGGGCCGATGTGGATGTTCTCCGGCGGCAGCTCGTAAGGGATCAGGCTGGTCACCGCGCTGGTCTTGGAGATCTTCTTGGATTCCAGACGCTCCCGCTCGAGCATGTTCAGGAAATCCGTGTTCCCCCCGAAGTTCAGCTGATAGGTTCGCTCGACTTTCACACCCCGCTCGATGAACAATTGCGTGAGCACCCGGTGCAGGATGGTGGCGCCCACCTGGGATTTCACATCATCCCCGATGACGGGGAGGCCAGCTTCCTCGAACCGTTGCTGCCAGTAGGGCTCCCGGGCGATGAAGACCGGGATCCCGTTGACGAAGGCACAACCAGCATCCAGCACCTGTTCCACATACCATTTGGTGGCTTCTTCACTGCCCACGGGGAGGAAATTCACCACCACATCGGTGCCCGTGTCTCTCAGGATCCGCACGATGTTGTCGGTAGGGCCGGGAGCTTTGCGGATGATGCCCGAGAGATAACGGCCGATCCCATCATGGGTCATGCCCCGGTAGACTTTCACCCCCAGCTTCGGGACATCCGCAAACTTCAGGGTGTTGTTGGGCGGGGTGAAGATGGCTTCAGCCAGGTCTTTGCCGACTTTGTTTACATCGATGTCAAAGGCGGCCGTGAACTCGATGTCCCGCACGTGATAGGGGCCCAGCCGCACGTGCATCAGGCCGGGGACGAAGGCGTCGTCGGGGACATCGCGGTAATACCACACCCCCTGCACCAGAGCGGAGGCGCAGTTCCCCACGCCGATGATGGCGACACGTACTTTGCGGTCGGCCACGGTTGAACCTCCTGGAATGGGATGAGGGATCTTCAGGGGGCGGGAAGGATGATCCGTATGGTCCCTCCCATCCCCCATTTCTCTCCCATAGAGATTTGTGGAGCGCCGGGTTGTGAGCGCCCCCGCAGCTCCGGAAGGGTGCGGAGGAGGCGGTTTGTCCTCCCGATCCGCGCCCGGCCGCGCAGCTTCTAATCATAACGCAACTGGCCGTGCGGGTCGTTCCCCCCGGGGGTAAGCCCGGCGGTCTTATGTCGCTCCGACGATTTTCACCGGGTGCGGGCTGCCTTCGGCCGGTCTGGATGCGGCGGAAGCTCCGCCGGAGGAAGCGTCCCGTCGGATCGGGCGAGGTCGCCGTGATGGTCCTCAGGGTAAAATCCTGCGGATCGCCCAGCGGATCCAGGAAACCCCCAGACATTGAAGGGCCAGCCCGTAGATCCCTGCGCCGAGGAGGATGGCCAGCAACAATCCGGGCCACCCATGATCGGTCGCCCATGGCACCATCGGCCCCAGGGCCAGACTCATCGCCAGCGTGGCCACGCTGGCCTGCCCCACCGTCCGCCCCCACTGCGCAACGTCCAGCCCCTCCAGACGCCGGGCCAGCAACCCCAGCAGGAGGACCCCTTCCAGAGTGGTCGCCACCGTGTTGGCCAGGGCGACCCCGCCGTGACCCATCGGTCCGATCCAGGCCAGGCTGAGGGCGATATTCAGCGTCATCGCGCCCACTCCCACCCCTACCGGAGTCCGGGTATCGTGGAGCGCGTAGAATGTCCGGGCCAGCAGCTCCACGCCGGCGTGGGCCGGCAGGCCCAGGGCATAAAACTGGAGGGCCTGGGCGGTCCACTCCGTGGAAGCCGCGTCGAAGGCACCCCGCTGGAAGAGGGCCGCGATCAGGGGCCGGCGCAGCAGGATCATCCCTGCGGCGATCGGAAAGGTGATCCCCAGCAGGATCGCCAGGGTTTCCCCCAGGGTCCGGCGGAGCGCTCCGCGCTCTTCCCGGGCGGCCAGCGTGGAGAGGGTCGGGAAAGCGGCGGTGGCCACCGCCTGCGCCAGCACGATCTGGGGTTGCAGCATCAATTGCCAGGCGAGATTCAGCGCCGCCAGATATCCGGGGCCCAGGCCGGAGACCAGGCGGGTGTTGACCAGGAAATTGATCTGGATCGCGGCCAGGCCCAGCATCCGGGGGATCATCAGAGCGACCACCTCCCGGACATCCGGGTCGCGCCATCCCAGGCGAGGGCTGTAACGTCCATGGACCTGCCGCCAGCCCGGAGTCTGGATGAGGAGGTGGAGAAAAGCCCCCAGGACAACCCCCCAGGCCAGCCCGTGCACGCCTCCCCGGGGCGCCAGAAACAGGACCCCCATGATGATCCCCAGGTTATACATGATCGGGGCCAGGGCGGTCCAGAGGAACCGCTGGTGGGCCTGGAGGATCCCCATCACGATCCCGCTGATGCCAAACACGGTGGGCGTGATCAGCATAATCCGCATCAGGGAAGCGGTGAGCTGTTGCTGGGGAGGAGGAACCTGGGGGGCCAGAAGAAGCTTCACCAGCCAGGGGGCCGCCAGGCTGGCCAGGAGGGAGGATCCCCCCACCCCGAGGGCTACCGTGCTCAGGACCGCGCTGGCAAGCCGCCAGGCCGGCGTTTCCTCCCCTCGGGCCAGATGCGTGGCGAAGACCGGCAGGAAGGCGGAGATCAGCGCACCCCCGGCCATCAAGGTGAACAGCAGGTCGGGGATCCGAAAAGCGGCCCAATACGCATCCAGCTCCGGGCTGGTGCCGAAAGCCCCGTAGATCAGGATCTGGCGGAGCAGGCCGAGCAGGCCGTTGACCAGATACGCGGCCATCAACAATGTGGCGGCTCGGGCAATCATGCGAAGCGGGCTCACGGATGTCTTTCCCCCCTGCTTCGGGGTTTGGGGGTGGTGGGGTGGGTAGCCGAGCTCACCCCTCCCATCCCCCATTTACTTTTACCCGCTTCCCTCGCCGCGAGGCGGCGCGGAGCGCTCCAGCCAGATGGTGACCGGGCCGTCATTGTGGATCTCCACCAGCATATGGGCCCCGAAAACTCCCATCTGGACCGGGATGCCTTCCGCCCGCAGGGACTCGGCGAAGCGTTCGATGAGAGGCCGGGCGTGCTCAGGCGGGGCGGCGTGGATCAGGCTGGGGCGTCGCCCTTCGTAAGGATCCGCATACAGCGTGAACTGAGAGACCACCAGGGCTTCCCCACCCACCTCTTTTAATGAGCGGTTCATCTTTCCGGCCTCATCCTCGAAGATCCGAAGGTGGGCCACTTTTTTCGCCAGCCAGTCGGCCTCCGCGGGGGTGTCTGTATGGGTAACCCCCACCAGCAACACCACCCCGGGGCCGATACGGGCCACGGTTTCTCCCCCCACATGAACAGCTCCCTGGCGAACCCGCTGAATCAGGACGCGCATCGTGCCCTTCTCTCCGGCTAACGTCGTCCGAAGGGGAAGGCCCCTACGCTGGCCAGAGCGCTCAGGATCAGGGCCAGGGAAAGGGTGTAAGCGATCAGCATCCCGCGGGTGCGGATCGGATTCTCCCGTTCCCGGAAGGCGGCCGCGGCGTGGGCGGCCCCGGCTGCCAGCAGGCCCCAGACCGGGTGGATCACCTGAACAGGGGTTAGCGGCCCGCCCTCGAGACGCTGGGCCAGCCAGAGCAGGATGCCCAGTGCGATCTGGATATCCAGGATCACCGGGTAGAAGCGGATGGACCGCTTCAACAGCAGGGGAAGGGCACCTCCCTGACCCTCCCGGATTAACCCGTAGAGCGCGCCCAGGGCGGTCAGAAGAACCGCCCAGCGCCATAGGCTGTGAAGGATGAGCAGGATGCCCATAGGGATCCCTCCAGGACGAAGGTATATCGCCTCACCTTGGGAATGCTCACGATGCAAACTTGTCGGCTATTGACACGGATCTTCGAGTTCCTTTAAATTCATCGGTGAAGCTACAATCAGGAGGAGAGGCCATGCGCTTTTATGTCCTGGGAAGGTTTCTCATCGGGTGGTCCATACTGGTTCTGGCCTGTGCCCGCCCCCCTTCGCCGACCCCCTCGCCGGCTTCTCCAGCAGCTCCTCTCCGGCCGACGCCGACCATCCGGCCGGATCTCCCGCTTCCCCCCGATGCCTTTAATCTGGATGTGACCGCTGCCCGCATCGCCTTCGACACGAAGATGAGCGTTCAGGAGCTGGTGGAATTTTACAACACCCGGATGCGAGAGCAGGGCTGGCAGGTGCTGGGAGCCCCGGCTCAATATGGCCAGGTTGGCAATCTGCTTTTCCAGAAAGAAGGAGTGGTGATCAACATCCAGTATCAGCACAACGATCTGACCCAGATCACTTCTGTTCAGATCACGCTCCCATAATCGGGTTGCGACCTCGGGGGTCTCTCCGCTCGATCGTGGAGCCTCGCGGATGCGGGCGCTGAGGGCAGCCCGCATCCCACGAAAAAACAGGGGAGGGACCATTCATTCGTCCCTCCCCTCGCGTTCCCTCTCCGTGGAGATTGTTCTCCGGCGGTTCACATCACCTCGACCGTCATCTCCTCGTGGACGATCTCGGCGAAGCGGTCCAGGTCCAGGATGTTCAGACGCATTTGCTCCGGACCTTCCCCTTCATCCGGGGGCTCCAGAATGATGTCCGCCACATCTTCCAGCAAAGCCCGTTTGGTGGCGATGCCCAGACGGCCGCGCAGCTGTTCCGGTGTGAGCTCCGGATAGTAAGCGGCCAGGGTATCGAAATCGATGGCCGCCACCGCCAGATCTTCCAGGAAAAGCTGCTTGGCGATGACATCGGCGGCGTAGCGCTCCAGCGGATTGGTCCGCCGACGTCCCCTGCGTCCTTTCTGGAGGGATTCTTCGGCCATTGCGATTTTTCCTCTCGAGAAATCCTCCTCCTGAGTATACGCGATCCACAGCCGCCCGACAAATCCGCCCGCGGACATCCGGGCTCCTCCTTCTCGCTGATGGGTCCGAATGAAAGGGGCTCCAGTTCCCGGGCCGGCCTCTGCCCCCATGGTCCCCGGGCCGCGAGGAGAGAGGAAGGGCCCTCTGGCCTCCCCGAAAAACCGGGAAAGGACACCGCTTGACAAATGCTCAGGATCTCGATAAAATAAAAGCGCTTTTGTAAAGCGCTTTAGCAATCGGCTGAGGAATTCCCCTTCGGGCGTTGAGGCGGTGCTCCGGCGTGGAGTCTCCTTCAGGCAGGAAGGGCATGCCCACGATTTACGACATTGCGCGGGAAGCGGGCGTTTCCATCACCACGGTCTCCAACATTCTGAACAACAAAGGCCGGTTCAAGCCGGAGACCGTGGCGCGGGTGCTGGAGGCGGTGGAGCGCCTCAAGTATCGCCCCAATTTCGCCGCCAGAAGCCTGGCCGCCCGTCGAACGAACACGTTGGCCCTCTCCGCCTTGCTGACTCCGGAGTCCTTCGATCCCCTGAACCTCCAGTATTTCGGCGCCATTGCCCAGGCCGTCAGCCGCTCCGGCTTTAATTTCCTTCTTCACATCAGCCACAATCTGGAATCCTTTGAGCGCTTTGCTTCCATGGGCATCTGTGACGGCTGGTTGCTGATGATGGTTCGCCGACAGGATGAGCGCATCGCCCTCTTGAAGGAGATGGGCGTTCCCTTCGTCTCGATCGGCCGGCCGGATGAGATGGAAGAGGTGGATGTGGTGGATACGGATTTTGAGCAGACGGCCCGGCTGGCGCTGGAGCATCTGCTGGCCCTGGGGCACCGGCGGATCGCCTATCTGGCGGAGCCGCTGGAGTTCGGCTATTCCGCGATCCGTCTTCGGGCGTATCTGGCCTGCCTGAAGGAATACGGCTTGGAGGAGAACGCCGATTTGGTGGCGGAGACCGATGGGACCGAGGCGGGGACGGTGCGGGCGCTGGAAGCGCTCTGGTCCAAAGGGCGTTCGATCACGGCGATCATCACCCATGACATCCCGGCCCTCACCGTGCTGCGCACGCTCCGGGAGTGGGGGCTGCAGGTCCCGGAGGATGTCTCAGTGATTGGGTGTTCGGATTCCCCGCTGGCTGCGCTGGCGGATCCCCCATTGACCACGATCAACCTGTATGTGGAGCGGATTGCGGAGGCGGCGGCCGGGGCCCTGGCCCGCCGGTTGCAGGAGCCGGAAGCCCCGCCCGCTCATACTCTCATCCCTGCGCGGCTGGTGGTGCGGGGCTCGACGGGGTCGGCCCCATCGGTGGGCTGAATGAGGCCGAGGACATCGGAGGGAACCCTTCCAAACTTCCAACCGGGAGGGAGCCATGGGTGCTTTCCACAGCCTGCTTCAGGAAAGATGGATGCGGAAGGCGGCGGCTTTCTGGTTGCTCGTGGCTCTTGTCATGGCCGCCCAGGCTCCTTGGCGGGCTCGCGCGGCCACCAACGATAACAATGTAGAATGGTATGGGCTAGGGCACAACAGCCGCGATTCCTTCTACCGCAATCCCTCCATGGCCGTGCCCACTGGCCAGGCCGTGCGGCTACGCTTGCGGGTTTACCGCTACGATATCACTGGAGCCACCATCCGGGTATGGAACAGCGCTGCCGGCCGCGAGGAGCTTTATTCCATGTCTTGGGTGACCAACGACGCGACCTACGACTACTGGGAGGCGACGATCCCCGCCCAGAGCGTCCCTACCGTGCTCTGGTATCATTTCCGCATCTATGATGGCAACGCCGTGGCTTACTATGCCGACGACGGCGCCCGCGATGGGGGTTGGGGTGCCGCCTATGGCTCCGAGTCCGACGCCCAGGCCAATGATTACAACATCACGGTGTACGACCCCACCTTCACCACCCCGGACTGGCTGAAGAACGCGGTCATTTATCAGATCTTCCCTGATCGCTTCTACAATGGCACGACGGCCAATGATCCAACTTCCAGTGAGAAAGTCTACGGGGACAATGTCCTCTTCCACACCAACTGGTTCGACCTGCCTGAGAACCCGCCCCGGGGGCGGGACTTCTATGGCGGGGACCTCCAGGGGGTGCAGGCCAAGCTGGGGGTCCTGCAGGATCTCGGGGTGACGGCCATTTATCTGAACCCCATTTTTAAAGCTCCGTCGAACCACAAATACGACGCGGTCGACCACAAGCAGATCGATCCCCACTTCGGGGACCTCACGATCTTCCAGAACCTGGCGGCCGCGGCCCACAACCGGGGCATCCGCCTCATTCTGGATGGGGTTTTCAACCACACCAGCGTAGCCCATCCCTTCTTCCAGGATGTGGTGGCCCGCGGCTCAGCTTCCCCCTACTGGTCCTGGTATACCGTTTACCGCTATCCCATCCGCTGGTTCGACGATGTCAACCGTAACCACATCTGGGATGCGGGCGAGCCCCAGGTGAACTGGGATAGCCCTTTGCAGGGGATCCTGGGCTCGCCGGATTATGCCAGCTGGTGGGGCTTTGCCACGCTGCCGGAGTGGACGGAGATCCAGGCAGTGCGGGATTACGTGTATAACAGCTCGACTTCGGTGGCCCGCTACTGGCTGAACCAGGGGGCCGACGGCTGGCGGTTGGATGTGGCCGATGAGGTGAGCCACAGCTTCTGGCAGGGCTTCCGGGCGGCGGTGAAGGCGACCAAGGCCGACGCCCCGGTGATCGGGGAGGTATGGGGGGATGCCAGCGAGTACCTCACTGGGCGCGAGATGGACAGCGTGATGAACTACCGGTTGAAGTTCGCCCTCACGGATTTCATTGCCAAGCGCGCCATTCCGCCCAGCGCTTTCCACAACCGGTTGCTGGCCATTCAGGAGGATTATCCACCCCAGGCCTGGTATGCTCTGATGAACCTCCTGGGTTCCCATGACACGGCCCGCTTCCTCTACGATGCCGGGGGCGATAAGAACCGTCTGCGCCTGGCCTATCTCTTCCTGATGACCTATCCCGGGGCGCCGACGATTTACTACGGGGACGAGGTGGGGCTGACTGGGGCCAATGATCCCGACAACCGGCGCACCTACCCCTGGGGCCAAGAGGACAACGCCCTGCGGGCCGATGTGAAGCGGCTGATCCGCATCCGCTCTGTCTACGCCGCCCTGCGCACGGGAAGCATCGCTCATGGGGTCCCCCTCGACGACGCCAGCGGAGTCTATGGCTACCGGCGCTGGAACAGCACCCACCGCTTGATGGTCGCCTTGAACAACAGCGGCTCCGCTCGCACCTTGAGCCTCCCCGCCTCGGGCTACCTGAGCAATGGGACTCGTGTCACGGACTTGTGGAACGGTGGGCAGTATGTCATCTCCGGCGGTGCAGTGGCCGTGCCCGTCCCGGCCACGGGAGGGACCATCTTGGTTGCCGGGACGGCCAACGATGTGAAGGTCACCTTCACCGTCCAGGGATTCGTGACCGCTTATGGGCAGAACATCTTCGTGGTGGGGGACGCCCCGGAGCTCGGCTTCTGGGATCCGGCCAAGGCCCGGCCGCTCTCGTGGGTGAACTCGAACACGTGGTCCGGCGATGTCTATTTCACAGACTACAGCAAGTGCGCCACCATCCAATACAAATACATCGTCAAGAACCCGGATGGCTCGGTGATCTGGGAGGGTGGTTCTAACCACATGCGCACGCTCCCTTGCTCTGGCTCGGCGTCCTTCACCGACAATTGGCAGCCGTGAAGGCAATCCCAAACCCGCGTGCTCCAGGCGGCGCCCCAAGGCGCCCCTGTGGCGGAGACTTTTAACCTGCAGGAGGTGGAAGATGGTTCCGCGACGGTTCCATACGGTGATCGCAGTTCTGGCCTTGCTGGGCCTGCTGCTGGCGGCTTGCGCGCCGGCCGCAACGCCCACGCCGACTCAGGCGCCTGCCCCCACCCAGCCCCCTCAGCCGACCCAGGCGCCCGCTCCCACCCCCACCGCGGCGCCCAGGGTGAAGATCACCTACTGGGAGCAGGAAAACGAGGAGGTGGATGCCTTCCTGGATGAACTGGTGGCCGGGTTCATGAAGGCCCATCCCAACATCACCGTTGAGCGCGTGCACTACGGGAACGAGGAGCTCCGCGACCAGTTCCAGGCGGCCAGCCTGGCCGGGGCCGCCCCCGAGCTGGTGCGGGTCCCCAACGACTTCGCCGGCCCCTTCAGCGCCCTGGGGATCATCGCCAAAGCCACTGATGTCTTCGACAAGGCCTTCCTGGATCAGTTCATCCCGGAGGCTCTGAATGCCACCCGGGTGAAAGGGGAGATCTGGGGGGTGCCCGACAACTACGGCAACCACCTGATGTTGCTTTACAATAAAGACCTGGTCAAGGAGCCCCCGAAGGACACCGATGAGCTGATCA
>JAEVEX010000015.1 GCA_016842085.1 Candidatus Thermoflexus tengchongensis
GGAATGGGATCGCGCACCGTGAAGACATAGAGCAAAGCCCGGGGGCGCTGCTCCCAGCGGCTGATCAGGATCCGGTAATGCCCATCCCGCCCGTCCCCCAGCACCGGCATGGGCTCCCCCGCCCGCAACAGGTCGATCTCCACCAGATGCACCCGGCTGCCCAGCAGCAGGGTCCGTTTCTGCTCGTAGAGCCGGCGCGCCTCTCCCGGCCGCTTGTTGGTCGGCGAGAGGATCTCCACGACCGTAATGACCTCCCCTGTGCCGGCAGCCCGCACCTCCAGATAGGTCTCCCGGAGACTCTCCGGGATGGGCACTTCCACCACGCGCGCCCCCCAGGCGGGGGAAGCCGGCCGACCGGTCTCGGGAAGGGCCTCCGGCGTGAGGGTGACGGCGAGGTCAGCCCGGATCGGCCATCCGGCCCCCTCCAGGGTAATCAGGTAGACGCGCTCCTCGATGGCCACGATGTAGCGCGGGCGCAGCCGCGGGGCCAGCTCATCCCGCAGGGCCGCGATCAGGCTGTTATGCACATCCGGCCACAGAGCCGGATGTTCCAGATATGGATCCATCCCGGGAAACGGCGAGGGCATCTCCAGCTCCCTTTCGGTTTGAATGCTCTCCTTTCCTTAGCCCGATCGCAACCCCCTTTCCCGGAGCAGGGCGGCGGCCCATTCAGCGAAGGGGGGCTCCAGGGGCGGAACCGGATCCTCCTCATAGCGAACCCGAAGATCGTAAGCCGCCCGTTCATAAACCGTTTGAAGCAGGCGCCCCAGATCCACCTCCGGCTCCTCATCCCCAGGCAGGAGGGGAAGACGAAAGGTGGGAATGGGATCGCGCACCGTGAAGACATAGAGCAAAGCCCGGGGGCGCTGCTCCCAGCGGCTGATCAGGATCCGGTAATGCCCATCCCGCCCGTCCCCCAGCACCGGCATGGGCTCCCCCGCCCGCAGCAGATCGATCTCCACCAGATGCACCCGGCTCCGCAGCACCTCCTCTCGCTTCCGGAGATATGCTTGCCGGCCTTCCCCGGGGATCTTGTTCGCCGGGGAGAGGATCTCCAGCCAGGTCACCACCTGGTGGGTCCCCGCCTCCCGCACCACCAGATAGCGTTCCCGGACCTCCTCCGGGATGGGGATCTCCACGATGCGCACGCCGCCGGCCGGGATCGAGAGCGCGCGGGCGGAAGGTCCGACGCCCGGGGCAGTCGCAACCATCACATCAGGACGGGCCGGGAAGGGAAAGATCCCCTCGGGGGAGAGAAGATACACCCGCTCTTCCACCTCCACGTAGTAGCGGGGGCGCAGGAGTGGCCCCAGATGATCCGCCAGCCCGACGATCAGCCGGCTGTGAAGCCCGGGCCACAGGGCGGGGTGTTCCAGATATGGATCCATCCCGGGAAACGGCGAGGGCATCCCCGGCTCCTTCAGCGGCTCATGAAGCGGCTTACCACCTCGGCGGGGATCGGCACGGTCAGCCGATCGCCGACCTTCGGTCGCTCCGGCAGGCTTCCGCTTCCCACCACGATCCCGATGGGCGTCCCCTCCGCCTGATATGCCCGCTCGATCCAGGCCATGCCGGTGAGGAGCCCCTCTGTATCCATCGCGCAGCTGGTGACGTAGCCGATCACCCGCCCCCGGCGATCCACCACCGCGTCCCCCAGTTTGGGCAGCCGCACTCCTTTCTCAACGATCCGGAAGCGAACGATTTCCATCGTTCGCTTCGCCTCGCGGGCCATGTAAGCCTTCCGCCCGATGAAGAACGGCTTGTAGAGCTTCACGAAGGAAGCGAAGCCGGCGTCGCCCGGGGTGAGATCGAAAGGTCCGGCCAGCTCGTGACCATAAAGCGGAAGCCCTGCCTCGGTGCGGGTGCTGTCGCGAGCGCCCAGGCCGCATGGCCTGAGCCCGAAGGGCTTCCCGGCATCCAGCAGCAGCTCGAACAGCGCAGGGGCCCGATCCGGGTGAACGAAGAGCTCATAACCGATGCGCTCGCCGGTGTAGCCGGTGCGGGAGATGATCAGGTCGAAGCCCTGGATCTCCGCGCGCATCACCTGACCCCGCTGAAGGGCGGCCAGCTGATCCCTGACCGAACCATCCGCCAGGCTCTGAAGGATCTTCAACGCCTGAGGGCCCTGCAAAGCGAGGTCGACCCGGCAATCATCCCCCCAGCGGCGATCCCGCAGATCCCGCAGGACCACCTCATCGGTGAGCATCGCCCACGGGCGATCCCGGTCGATCTGGACCTCGCCCCGGGCCACCGCGGTCAGCCAGGCCCAGTCCCGGTCGTTGTTGGCCGCGTTGACCACCAGCATGTAGCGGTCCGGCGCCAGGGCGTAGATGATCAGGTCGTCCAGCACATGCCCCTCGGGATCCAGGAGATACGTATACTGGGATTCCCCGACCCGAAGCGCCATCACGTCGTTGGTGGTCACCCGCTCCAGGAACGCACGGGCGCCGGGCCCGCTGATCTCCAGGACGCCCATATGGGAGACGTCGAAGAGGCCAGCGGCGGTGCGCACCGCCCGGTGTTCCTCGCTCACGCTGGTATACCAGACCGGCATCTCCCAGCCGGCGAAGGGGATCATCTTCGCCCCCAGCTCCCGGTGCAGCTCATAGAGAGACGTGCGCTTGAGGGGCGCGCCCTCCGGCTCCGAATAGGAGAAAACCGGCAATGATGGCAGGCGGTCACGGTGCACCCGGTCCACCGCCCGATAGCCGACGAAGAAGGGCTTGTGGGGCGCCACGGCGGCCGGGTCGACCAGATCCTTCGGGAAGCGCGCCTGCGAGCGCGCCGAGGCCGCCCGCGGATCCTCCGCGGGGATCTCCCGCACCCGCAACGGGCCGGGGAGCTTCGCCCAGATATCCTCATCGAAACGCACGTAACCATCCGAGAGATCCCGCAGCCATGCGGCGACCCGCCCCGCCCGCTCTTCGGGGATCACCAGCCGGAAGGCGTCCGGGCCATCCCGGATCACATAGGCCGGGCTCATGATCCGGCCGTCCGCTTCCAGCACGAACGTGGGAGCCCCCTCGCCGATCTTCAAGCCCACCGCCCGCTGCGTCAGGGCGGCGTCCAGGAACTCCGCCGCCCGATCCCCCCGGATCTCCAGCACGGCCTTCCCTTCCGCCGCGGGGAGGCGATCGGTGATGAACCAGTAATGGGGATAGCCGCTCTTCGGCAGCTCCACATCGATGCCCGCCCGGGCGGCCAGCTCCGCCACCCGGAGTTTCGCTTCCTCCAGGACGTCAAACTCCACCTTGGTCCGGTAGACCAGGTCGCGGCCCACATAGTAGCGGTGCGGCTTGCAGGCCCACAGCACATCGGCAATGATGTCCGCCAGGGCTTCCACCTCCGGCTCCCGGAACCCGCGCTGGGTGATCCATGGGGTTCCCAGGCGGATCCCGCTGGCCGCCCCGGCACCCGTATCCCCAGGGATCGTGTTGCGGTTCACCACGATCCCGGCCAGATCCAGCACCCGGGCGGCCGGATCGCCCATGAGGGGCGTTCCATCCGGACCGCGCACCGACTTGCAGTCTACCAGGAGCAGGTGGGTGTTGGTGCCCCCATAAGGGATCCGCAGGCCGCGCTCGGCCAGGCGTCGGGCCATGGCCTGGGCGTTGCGCACGATCTGATGCTGCAACTCGCGGAACGCCTCCGTGCGGGCCAGCTTGAAGGCCACCGCCAGGGCCGCGAAGACGTTCACGTGCGGCCCGCCCTGTTCGCCGGGGAACACCGCCCGATCGATCTTCTTCGCCAGATCGGGATCCGTGGTGAGGATGCAGGCCCCGCGCGGGCCCATGATGGTCTTATGGGTGGTAAAGGTGACGACATGAGCGTAGCCCAGGGGGTTGGGATAAGCGCCCGCGATCACCATCCCGGCGGTGTGAGCGATGTCGGCCAGGAGATAGGCCCCCACCTCATCCGCAATCTCCCGGAAACGCTTCCAGTCGGGCGCCCACGGATACGAGGTGTAGCCGGCGATGATCATCTTCGGCCGGTGCTGTCGGGCCAGCTCACGGATCTGATCGTAATCCAGGAGCTCCGTCTGAGGATCGACCGTATACCAGACAATGCGATAATGCTTGCCCGAGCGGTTGACCGGCGAGCCGTGGGTCAGATGGCCGCCGTGGACCAGGGACATGCCCATCACCGTGTCGCCGGGCTGAAGCAGCGCCTCGTAGACCGCGTTATTCGCGGGGGCGCCGGAAAGGGGCTGGACGTTGACGAAGATGCGCTCAGGGGGGATCTCCGGGGTGGCGAAGGCCTCAGCGCAGCGGCGCCGGGCCAGAGCCTCCACGATGTCTGCGTATTCCACGCCCTTGTAATACCGCTGATCGCTGTATCGCCGGTAGAACCCCAGCTGGTCCTCATAATCCAGCAGCTCAGCTTCCGTCTGGGTTCGGGTGCGTTCATGGGGGTAGCCTTCGGCATAGATGTTCTGGAACACGGAGCCCAGCGCTTCGCGGACGGCCGCCGGGGCGTAGGATTCCGAGGGGATGAGGATCAGCTTACGGATCTGGCGTTCATGCTCATAGCGGATCAGGGCGGCCACATCCGGATCCACTTCCGCCAGCGAACCCCGAAACAGGAAATCCGACATAGGTTTCTCCTTCGCTACGTGTTTACTCGAAATCCAGGGGATGGAGAGGGGAGCTTTCGCCTCTATCTTACGGAGGAGAGACGAGGACGTCAAGGTCACTGCTTGGACGTTCCCTCCTTGTATGATCATCCCCAGGCAGGCAACAGCCCGATTTCCCCTCCCCATGGCCTTTGGAGCCACCGGGAAGGAGGAGAACCCATCCTTCGGAGGCTGGGGGCGCTTCTCCCCTTGTCCGGCGCTCAAGGCCCCCAGGGAGAGATCTACAGCGGTGGGGAGGTGAGCGGCAGGAGAAAAGCCGCCTTCCGTCATGTTGTGACAAAAATAACAATATAGTGCCATTAGGAACAAGATTTCAGGGCGGAAAAGCTTGACATGGACAGTAGAGATGTTATAATGGAATCGATTATCGTTCCATCCGTGTGGGTCTCCTGAAGTGTTTTGTGGGCGCGCATCCCCTTTAGATTCACCTTTCCGGATGAGGCGCATACCTGGAGGTATGGAGGGCCTTCGATGAAGCGGCCCTTACAGATTGAGATCATCGCTTACGCGCCCACCGCCTTCTATCATTGTCTCCACTGCGAACTGGTCTGGCAGCAGGCTGGCGTCGGTCAGGCCCTGCATGCGGAACAGCTTGCCTCCGGCCTGCCGGAGGATCTCCAGAAGGCTTATCAGGATCTCGCGGCCTGGATCGCCCGGCTGCTGGCGACTTACTGTGACCGGATCGCGGTGAAGGTGATCGATGCCGTCTCGATGGAAGGCTGGTGGAAATCCCTTCGGTATGGTGCCCGCCGCTATCCGGCCGTGATCGTGGATGGTCAGGTGTTCACCGGCGGCGATTTCGCGGCGGCTGAGGCGGCCATCGCCCAGCGATTGGGAGTCCCCCAGGCGACAGCCTGAGATGCCGGCTGTCGCCTGTTTTTTTCGGGGAGCGATCGGCGCACCGCATTGCCCCAAACTTCCCCTCATAGAAAGGAGGTGAACCGAAAAGGGCGAGACAATTTCGACACGCGGGTCCTGGATCGCCGCGCTCTCCAGCGCGTGCTCGCGGGCGAGGTTCATCACCTTCTGATCTCATCCTGGAGGGAAAGCCATGAGCGCCTTCTGGGTTATTATCATCGGTATCCTCGTCCAGTTGTTGATCTGGAACCTCTACGCCAAGCGGATCGACCGGGAGATCATCCAGTCGGATCCGAAGCGGGCGACCCCGGCCCGGATGTATATGGATGGCGTCGATTTCGTCCCCACCAGCCGCAACATCCTCATCGGCTATCACTTCAAATCTATCGCCGCGGCAGGCCCGATCGTGGGGCCGATCACGGCGGGGGTGCTCTGGGGCTGGCTGCCCTCCCTCCTCTGGCTGATCCTGGGGGTCTCCTTCATCGGGTGGGCCAGCGACTACAGCGCCATCATGCTCTCCGTGCGCAATGACGGTAACTCCCTCAGCGCCGTCGCCTATCGTCTGATCAGCCCCCGCACCCGCACCCTCCTCTTCGTATTCATCTTCTTC
The DNA here is from genome assembly GCA_016842085.1 of Candidatus Thermoflexus tengchongensis. GTDB lineage: Bacteria > Chloroflexota > Anaerolineae > Thermoflexales > Thermoflexaceae > Thermoflexus > Thermoflexus tengchongensis. Next base: position 6,102 of record JAEVEX010000015.1, read on the forward strand.
TACCTGCTGCTGATCGCTGGGGCCTTCGTGAACCTGATCGCTGGCGTTTTGATGGATCCCCGCGTCCCGCTGGGCATTATCACCCTGGCGGTGATGGGGTTGTTGATGGGTCAGATGCTTTACCGGTGGAAGATGGATCTGATTGTGGTCACCGCCATCACGCTGATCATCACCCTGATCGCCATCGGGTTAGGTCCGTGGGGGGCCGTGGTAGGAGAGGGGGGCAGGATCACGCAGCAAGGACCGGTGGGCCAGCTGTTCGCCAGCCTGAACGCCGCCATCGGCGAGCAGCCGCTTTATCAATATTTTGATCCGACGGCCCAGCAGTTCAAAGGCGGCACGGCCAGCGTGACCCCGGCTTATATCTTCTGGATGCTGTTCACTTTCGTTTTCTGCTATCTCGGAGCCAACCTTCCGATCTGGCGCTTCGCACAGCCGGTCAACTATCTGGGGTTCTGGATCACGGCGATCGTGATTGTGCTTTCCTATCTGGGCGGCATCGTCGGATTCTTCACGAACCCCAGCGCGGTGTCGTTCAAGCTCCCCGCCTTCACCGGCTTCGTGGCTCCCAACCGCGTGGATCTGCAACCGCTCTGGCCGATGCTCTTCGTGACCATTGCCTGCGGGGCGATCTCCGGCTGGCATGCGCTTTTCGGCTCGGTGGGCACGGCCCGGCAGCTGGAGTATGAGACGGATGCCCTCCCGGTCGGCGGCGGGGCCATGCTCTTCGGCGAGAACACCCTGGGGCTCCTCTCCCTCATCGCGATCTCCATCCCGGGGAAGGGAGCGGGGGCAGCCGCCTTCGCCAGCGGCGTGGGCACGCTGCTCTCCCAGCTCTTCGGATCCGCCTTCCTGCCTTACGGAACCGCCCTGGGCTTTGCGGCCTTCGTGGTCATCGTCATCACCGTGGTCCAGCTGGTCTTCCGGCTGATGCGGGTGACCCTGGGCGAGTGGGTCGGGGAGGCCCAGCCGGTCTTCAAGAACCCGCACGTGGCCAGCCTGATCTCCATGGCCCTGGCGGCCTTCCTGGTGCTCACCGGAACGTGGATCTACCTCTGGCAGCTGTTCGGCGCGGCCAACCAGCTGATGGCCGGCCTGGCCCTGCTCATTGTCACTGTCTGGCTGGTCTCAGAGCGTCGGCCGGCCTGGTATGCGGGGGTGCCCGGGGTCTTTATGTATATCACGACCATGGCGGCGATTCTGGTGACCCTGTGGAACCAGCGCCTCGCCCTCCAGACCTCCATCGCCAACAACCAGCCGGTGGCGATCGTGGGTTCCATCGTGATGCTGATCTTCGCCGCCCTGCTCTTCATCGCCGCTGCCTTTATCGGCTATGAAGGGTGGGTTGCCTTCAACCGCTGGCGCGCGGCCCCGGCGCGCCCGGCTCCGGCCGGCGGGGGCGGGGAGTAAGGCCCTATCGTATCCACAAAAAAGCGGGGGCGCCCATCGGGCGCCCCCGCTTTTTTACCCTCCTTTACGCTCGGAACCCGAAATACACCCAGATCAGCATCCCCACCAGCAGAAGCGCCAGCGGCCATGGATAAGCGAAGAGCACGGCATAGAGCCGGGAGTCGAATTTCAGATGCATGAAATACATCAGGATGAGGAGGGCCTTGGCGATGGCGAACCCCAGCAGGAAGGGCAACTGGGGCACCGGCAGGGAGATCACGCTCACCTCCAGGATGGTGAGGACGATCAGCACGATCCCCACCAGGACGTAATTGGGATGTTTGTGCGCTTTCGCCTCCATCGCGTTCCTCCTTGGGGAGGGAAAACAGGCTCAGGATTTATTTCCAAAATCGAGGGTCTGGCCCTCAGCGCAAAAGATACACCACCATGAAGATCGCCACCCACACCAGATCCACAAAGTGCCAGTAAAGCCCCACCGTCTCCACCAGGACGTCGTTCTGGGGTGAGAGGCGGCGGCGGAGCCCCAGGGCCACGCTCAGGATCCAGATCACCCCTACCGCCACGTGAGCGGCGTGGAAGCCGGTGACCGTGTAGTAGGCGGAGCCGAAGACGTTGACGCTGGGCGTAAGGCCCTCATGGAGATGCTGGCTGTATTCCACCGCCTTGAGGATCAGGAAGCAGATCCCCAGCCAAGCGGTGGTGAGCAGCCAGGCGATGGAGGCCCGGCGGTTGCCGTCCCGCAGGTGGGCCAGGGCCAGCACCATGGCCACGCTGCTGGTGAGCAGGATCATCGTGTTGATGGTGGGGATCGTCAGGGTGAGGGCCTCATGGGCGGTGGGGCCGCTGGTCACCCGATTGTGCAACACCAGATAGGAGACGATCAGGGAGGCGAAGAAGATCACCTCCGAAGCCAGGAAGACCCAGACCCCCAGTTTGCGGCTATCCACAGCGATTTCAGCGCTGGCAACGGGATGGTGGCTCGCCATCGGGCTCACTCCTCTCCTTTATAGAATCCAGGAGACGTGTTTCACCATTCTCTCCTTTTACCGGGATAGGGATAAAGACATTTTAGAGCCGGGCAGGGCGCTGGAGACGCCTCGCCCGGCCCCAAACCTCAACGAACATCATCGAGCCTGCACCCGGCATGGTAAAGCCTTAGGAGTGAGAGGCCGCTTCCGGGAAGAGCGGCTGGGTCGCCCAACGGGCCAGCCCCACGGCAAACAGAAGGATACCGATCGGGATGAAGAGCCAGTGGGTGACCAGCCCCAGGGCGAAGACGGTCAATCCGGCGGCGATGACCAGCGGCCATATGCTGGGCGCGGGCAGATGGATGGGCTTCTCCGGTGCATCCTCCCCTTCCTGTCGATCGTTCTCCCCGGCGATCTCCGCGACCGGCCGCGCGTGCGGGTTCCCCGTATATTTCCGATCCCAGGCCGGCCGGCGGCTGTGAACCACCGGGATGCGCGCGAAATTGTAGGGGGGCGGAGGCGATGAGGTCAGCCACTCCAGGGTGTGCCCATCCCACGGATCGTCGGGGGCGCGCTCCCCGGCGACCAGGCTGCGGGCGATGTTGGCAAAGAAGACCACGAAGCCCAGGGCCAGGATGAAAGCGCCGATGGTCGCCAGGAGGTTCAGGCTTTCCCAGCCCAGGCCGGGGGCATAGGTGTAGATCCGCCGGGGCATCCCCATCAGGCCCAGGAAGTGCATCGGGAAGAACGTCAGGTTGAAGCCGATGAACTGGAGGGCGAAATGCAGACGGCCCAGCCGCTCGTCCAGGAAACGGCCGGTGATCTTGGGGAACCAGTAGTAGATCCCGGCCACGATGGCGAACATCGAGCCGCCGAAGAGCGTGTAATGGAAGTGCGCGACCACGAAATAGGTGTCCGTCACCTGCCAGTCCACCGGGACGGCGGCCAGGAACAGGCCGCTCAGCCCCCCGATGACGAAGAGGGCAACGAAGGCCGCGGCGAAGAGGAAGGGCGTGCGATACCGCACCGCACCGCCCCAGATGGTGGCGATCCAGTTGAAGACCTTGATCGCGGTGGGCACGGCCACCAGCATGCTGGCGGCGGAGAAGAACGCGTTGACCACATCCGGCAGCCCCACCGCGAACATGTGGTGGGCCCACACGGTGAACCCGATGAAGCCGATGGCCACGCTGGAATAGGCCACCGCCGTGTAGCCGAAGAGCGGCTTGCGGGAGAAGACCGGCAGCACCTCCGAGACGATCCCCATGGCCGGCAGGATCATGATGTAAACCTCCGGGTGCCCGAAGAACCAGAAGAGGTGCTGCCAGAGCAGGGGATCCCCGCCCGCCGCCGGGTTGAAGAAGTGCGTCCCCAGATGGCGATCCAGGAACAGGAGGAACAGGGCTGCCGAGATGCTGGGCATCGCAAAGAGAATGAGGAAGGCGGTCACCAGTGTGGTCCAGGCGAAGAGCGGCAGGCGATTCAGGGTGAGGCCAGGCGCCCGCAACAGCAGGATCGTGGACACGAAGTTGATGGAGGAGGTGATCGAAGAGATCCCCAGCAGCTGCAGGCCCAGGATCCAGAAATCGATGCCCGTGCCTTTGGAGAAAGTTTTCGCCGTCAACGGCGCGTAGCCGAACCATCCCGCGTCGGGCGCCCCGCCCAGCAGGAAGCTCAGGTTCAGGAAGAGCCCGCCCAGCAGGAACATCCACACCCCAAAGGCGTTGAGGCGAGGGTAGGCCATATCCCGGGCGCCGATCATCAGGGGGACCACGTAGTTCCCCAGCCCGGCCAGCACCGGCATCACCACCAGGAAGACCATGGTAGTGCCGTGCATGGTCAGGACCTGGTTATAAGCTTCTCCTACCAGCACCTGGTTGTTGGGGACCGCCAGCTGCGTCCGGATGAACAGGGCCTCCAGGCCGCCGATCAGGGCGAAGAACCCGGCGCCCAGGATATACAGGATGCCGATCCGCTTATGGTCCACCGTGGTCAACCAGGAGAGAAGCCCCCGCTCTTCATACACGCGGGGGAGTGCAACCGCCGAACTGGCCATCGCTGCCTCCCTTCACTTCAGGGAAGAAAGATAAGCCACCAGGGCCTGGATTTCTTCGGGGGTCAGGCCCAGGCGGGGCATCAGCGAGCCCGGCTTGATCGCCGGAGGGTTATCCAGCCAGCGGGCCAGGTTCTCCGGGGTGTTCTCCAGCAGGCCCGCCGCAATCGTCGTCCGGCTCCCCACGTGGGTGAGGTTCGGCCCTACCTTCCCCTGGGCCGGCGTGCCGTTGATGGTGTGGCAGCCCACGCAGGCCTTGCTCATGAAAACCTGATAGCCCTGCTGCGCGAGGGGTTCCACGGGCTGAGCCGCAGGCGCCCGCTGGGCTTCCACCCATCGCTGGAAATCCGCATCCGACACCACACGGACCCGCAGGCGCATGTTCGCGTGGGAAACGCCACACAGCTCCGCACACTGTCCGTGATAGACGCCCTCCACATCCGCCTGAAGCCAGAGCGTGTTCTCCCGTCCCGGGATCGCATCCATTTTCCCACCCAGCTGGGGCACCCAGAAGCTGTGGATCACATCTGCCGACGTCACCGTCAATCGGACGGGCCGGCCGACCGGGATGACCAGTTCGTTCGCCGTGGTGATCCCCAGGGTGGGGTATTCAAATTCCCACCACCACTGATGACCGGTCACCTTCACCGGCATCGCATCGGCGGGAGGGGCGGACGTCGCCGCCATGGTCCGCCACGTCATCGCGAAGATCACCGCCAGCCCCAGCGCCGTCGCCGTGGTCCAGGAGATCTCCAGGGCGTTGTTCCCATGGATCTGCGGGGGCACCGTATGGGGATCCCGGGCTCGGAACCGGAGGACCGCATATAGAAGAAGGGTCTCCACCAGGACGAAGACCCCGGCGGTGATCAGGAAGATGAACCAGAACAGCTCCGCTTCCGCCCGCCCCTTAGGGGACACCGGGGCCAGGATGGAAGGGCTCTGGGCGGCACATCCCGTGAGCCAGACGCCTGGGATCAGAAGTCCCACTGCTCCCCACCTGGCCCATCCCCGGGCCGCGCCTCGTATTCGCGCCATTCACCTGCCTCCATGGTTTCAAGATCAGGAATTCCGCAACCCGTCTCCTCCTGGGGTTCGGGGGCCGGCTCCAGCGAGCCTTCTTCATTTCCGCTTTTCCGCGCCCCTTTGGGCCACAGGAAGAGAAACAAAGGAGAAGGGGGACCCCTACGCTCCCCATCCAGAGTCCCATCCCATAGGCCCTGACGATCAGGAGGCACGCGGGGCGCCTTCGATACCCCGCGCTCCAAAGCCTCCGGAGGGAAAGCAGCCGTGGAAATTCTTATTAATGATGAACCCACTTACTCAAATTGTCAAGGCCGATCTTCATTTTTGAGTTATTTTCTGGACTCGCTGGTCTATTTTTTGATTACGCGGGCAGACTCAGCGTCCATCAGAACCAGATCCGGGCGATGCGCGCCGTTCGATACCCCTGTGCCCCCCGCGCCGGGGGAAGGAGGATCGGAGAGGATAGGGGGACGAAGGAACGAAGTGGCCCGCTCCACGCCCCCAAGTCCCATCCACGCGCGAGCCATTTTTTGACAGAGGAGGGCGAGCCGAATATAATGCGCCATGCTAAATTTTAGCATAGGCAAAAATCCAGATGGAGTCCCGGGATTGGATCTCCGAACGCGTCCTGGCCCACCGGATCCTGGAAACCCTTCACCTGGTGATGCGGAAGATCTGGGCGGAGGTGAAGGGGGATCATCGGGAAGGGTTTCCGGCGCAATCCTATCGGCTCCTGGGGATGCTGGCGCAGCGTTCGTACACCCTGACGGAGCTGGCCCGCGCGCAGGCGGTGCGTCCCTCCACGGTTTCCCGGGCCATTCGTTCCCTTTCCGTTCAGGGATGGGTGGCGGTGGAACGGGATCCCGCAGACCGACGGCGCGTGTGGATCCGGATCACCCCAAAGGGGCGAAGGACGCTGCGCCGGCTTCAGCTGCGGGCAGCCGCCCGTCTGGGACGGCGGCTGGCCTCCCTCAACCCGGAGGAACGCATGGTTCTGGCCCGGGCGATGGATCTCCTGCAGCGAACGCTGGGGAGCGGCCCGGGGCCTCCTTCGACCCGATGATCTGTGCTCGGCATCCCTCCATCTCCGGCGGAGCTTTCGTGGAGTGCGGGCCGCCGGAGGCAGCCTGCTTTCATAAAGTCATATCGATCACTCTCGCTTCTCAGAGGGACTATGGATCCGGAGGAGGAAAGCATGAACGCCATTGAGGCGGAGCGCCTGACCCGGCGGTTTGGCGACTTCGTGGCGGTTCGAGAGGTTTCTTTTACGGTGCGAGAAGGGGAGCTCTTTGCCTTCCTGGGCCCCAACGGGGCCGGCAAGACGACGACCATCAATATGCTCTGCACGCTGCTGCGGCCGACGTCCGGCACGGCCCGGGTGGGGGGGCACGATATCGTAAAGGAGCCCCATGAAGTGCGCCGGCGCATCGGGCTGGTGTTCCAGGATCCCAGTCTGGATGATCGGCTGACGGCGTGGCAGAATCTCCAGTTCCACGCCCGGCTGTATGATGTCCCCCGTCGGGCCTTCGAGGAACGGGCGAAGCGCCTGCTGGAGCTGGTGGATCTCCTGGACCACGCCCACCAGGAGGTGCGCACCTTCTCCGGCGGGATGAAGCGCCGGCTGGAGCTCGCCCGCGGCCTGCTCCACCAGCCCCGGGTCCTCTTCCTGGACGAACCCACCCTGGGGCTGGACCCTCAAACGCGACGTCACATCTGGGACTACATCATGCGCCTGCGCGATACCGAGGGAACCACGGTCTTCTTCACCACCCATTACATGGATGAGGCGGAACGGGCGGATCGCATCGCGATCATCGACCACGGGCGCATTATCGCCCTGGATACCCCGGACAACCTGAAAGCCATGATCGGCGGGGATGTGATCCTGATGCAGACCACGGATGATGCGCGCGCGGCTGAGCGGTTGCGCGAGGCACTGGCGCTGGAACCCCGTCTGACCGAAGAAGGGTTGCTCATCGAAGCCGCGCGGGGCGATCAGCTCATCCCCCGTCTGCTGGGGGTCCTGCAGAACGGCCTGGAGCCCCCGTTGACCGTTCACCGCATCAGCCTGCGGCGGCCCAGCCTGGAAGATGTGTTCATCAAACTGACCGGCCGCGCCATCCGGGAGGAGGAAGCCTCCCCCCTGGACATGATGCGTCTGCGCCATCGACTATGGAGCCGGAGGTGAACAGCATGGCATTCCTGAAGACGGTGTACACCATCTGGTATCGGGATCTGCTGCGCTTTCTGCGGGATCGCACCCGGATCTTCAGCTCCCTGGGCCAGCCCCTGCTCTTCCTGGTGGTGTTCGGGAACGGGCTGGCTCCGGCGGTAGCCGCCGGGATGGGCGGGGTGGATTTCCGCACCTTTCTGTTCCCGGGGATCCTGAGCATGGCGGTGCTCTTTACGGCAGTTTTCTCCGCCGTTTCCATCGTCTGGGACCGGGAATTCGGATTTCTGAAGGAAGTGCTGGTGGCCCCCGTCTCGCGAGCGGCGGTCGCCCTGGGGAAGGTGGCGGGCGGCAGCACCACCGCGCTGATCCAGGGCCTTCTGATCATGATCCTGGCCCCTCTGGTGGGCGTGCGATTCAGCGTCCCCCAGATCCTTACGCTGATCGTGATGATGATCCTGGTGGCGGCGACCATGACTTCGTTCGGGATCCTCATCGCCGCCCGCATGCGGTCGATGGAAGGTTTCCATATGATGATGAACTTCCTGCTGATGCCCATGTTCTTCGTGAGCGGCGCCTTCTTCCCGCTCCGGAATGTGCCCCTCTGGATGGAATGGCTGGCCCGGGTGGATCCGGTGACCTACGGGGTAGACGCCATGCGCCAGACGGCGCTGCGCGGGATGATCCCCGAGCCGATCCTTAAAGCGCTGATCCTTCACCCGCTGGAAGTCAACCTGATCGCCCTGATCGCCTTCTGGATGCTGTTCCTGATCCCGGCGGTGTGGCTGTTCAGCAAGACGGAATAGCGCCCGAGGAAAGCCATGGAGATGGGGCAGGTGGGCAGTGCCTGCCCCTCACCCGGAAACCGGGGTGCGACAGGCCAGTTGACACCCGGGGAAGGCTTCGCTATAGTTTTTATTAACAGTAGTCCTTCAGGCCATGCGTAGGGCAACTGCAAGCGGTTGCCCTACGGGGAATGATCTGCGGTTGTCGTATTAAAGCCAAACCGAATCATTCCGGAACGGCGATGACGGAGACGAGTAGGCCCGAGCCGTCGCGCCCAGCGAGTCCGGGTATGGTGGAAGCCGGATGCCGACGTCGGGCTGAAGATCCCTCCCGAGCCGGTGACCGAACGCCCCTTCTGAACGGGCCAGTAGGCTCACCCGGGATTCGCCCTCCCGTTATCCAGGGCGCGGGGATCGGAAGAGGCGGCCCGAACCCATTCCGGGCTCGGATCCGCCGGGCCAGGTTCCTGTCCCCGTGAGGAGTGGCCCGGTTGAACCGGGAAGCAGGGTGGTACCGCGGGAGCGATCGGCTCTCGTCCCTCTGGGGCGAGAGCCGATTTTTTTAGCCGGACACCTGGAAATCCGGTCATAGCGCCATATGGAGGGAGCATCGATCATGGAGACCGAACTGCTGTATCAGACCGATGCCTACCGGCGGAGCTTTGAGGCGACGGTGGTGGCGGTGGAAGGGCGAGCGGTGGCGCTGGATGCGACGGCCTTCTACCCCGGCGGCGGGGGACAACCCCACGACCTGGGATGGCTCACGGATGGCGTGCGCACGTGGCGGGTGATCGCCGTTCGCCGCCAGGGGCCCCTGGTCTGGCATGAAGTGGAAGGAGAGCCTCCTGCACCGGGACAGCGGGTGCAGGGGGAGATCGACTGGGAGCGTCGCTACGCCCTGATGCGCACCCACACCGCCCTGCACATTTTGTGCGGGGTGGTCTGGCGGGATTACGGGGCCAAGGTGACCGGAGGAAACATGGAACCCCTGCGAGGGCGCATGGATTTCGAGTTTGAGACCCTGCGGGGGGAGCTGGTGCGGGAGATCGAGGAGAAGATCAACGCGGAGGTCGCGGCCGCCCGCCCGGTGCGCGTCCACTTCCTCCCCCGCGAGGAGGCCGATCGCCATCCCGATCTGATCCGCACCAAGGTCAATCTCCTCCCGCCGGATATCCGGGTGGTCCGGGTGGTGGAGATCGAGGGGCTGGATCTTCAGGCCGACGGCGGCACACACGTGGCGAACACCCGTGAGGTCGGCCGGATCCGCATCGTCGATTACAAGAGCAAAGGACGGATCAATAAGCGGATCGAGATCGCGCTCTCGGACGGATAGGCGCTACGCCGCTGGCCCCTTCCTGGGGGCTTCTGGGAGGCAGGACCCGGAACGCCGCCCCTCACCCCTGGAACCCTATCCGCGAGGGGAAGCGAAGTTCATGAACCGGATAAGGAGGCGACCATGTTTGAACCGGTTCCTGCACGGGTCAATTTCCCACAGCTGGAAGAAGAAATTTTGAAGTTCTGGAAAGAACGACGGATCTTTGAGCGCTCCATGGAGCAGACGAAGGGAGGGCCCCGCTATGTGTTCTATGAGGGGCCGCCGACGGCCAACGGCCTGCCGGGCATCCATCACGTCCTGGCCCGCGCGTTCAAGGATCTGTTCCCCCGTTACAAGACCATGCGGGGATATTACTGCCTCCGGCGAGGCGGATGGGACACCCACGGGCTCCCGGTGGAGCTGGAGGTGGAAAAGGAGCTGGGCTTCACCTCCAAAGCCGATATCGAGCGCTACGGGGTCGCGGAGTTCAACCGTCGCTGTCGGGAAAGCGTGTTCCGTTATGTGAAGGAATGGGAAACCCTGACCGAGCGGATCGCGTTCTGGATCGACCTGCAGAACGCTTACATCACGTTGAGCAATGAATACATCGAGTCGGTGTGGTGGATCCTGCGTCAGTTCTGGGACCGGGGCTTGCTCTATCAAAGCTACAAGGTGGTGCCCTACTGCCCTCGCTGCGGCACGCCCCTCTCCGATCATGAGGTCGCCCTGGGCTACCGGGAGGACACCGAGGACCCATCGGTGTATGTGAAGTTCCCCCTTCGGGATGAGGAAGGGACCTACTTCCTGGTCTGGACCACCACGCCCTGGACATTGCCCGGGAACGCTGCCCTGGCCGTCCATCCGGAGGCGACCTATGTGATGGTGGAACAGGAGCTTGATGGAACGACCGAACGCCTGATCCTGGCGGAGGCCCTCCTGGAGAAGGCGCTGAAAGGAGAATACCGGGTGGTGGCCCGGATGCCCGGACGGGAGCTGGCCGGATTGCGTTACCGGCCGCTCTATACGTTCCTGCCCCTGGAGAAGGAAGCGCACTACGTGGTCACCGCGCCCTTCGTCAGCCTGGACGAGGGGACGGGCATTGTGCACATCGCCCCCGCCTTCGGCGCGGAAGATATGCAGCTCGGCCGGGAACACGATCTCCCGATCCTGGTGACCGTGGATCCGCGGGGGCGTTTTGTGGATGAAGTGACGCCGTGGCGCGGGATGTTCGTAAAGGACGCGGATCCCCTGATCATTGAGGATCTCCGACGACGCGGGCTGCTGTATTTCGCCGGCACGTATTTGCATACCTATCCGTTCTGCTGGCGCTGCGGAACACCTCTCCTCTACTACGCCCGCGCCTCCTGGTTCATCGAGACCACCCGCTTCAAGGACCGGCTGGTGGCGCTCAACAAAACCATCCACTGGTATCCGCCGCAGATCGGCGAGGGACGCTTCGGTAACTGGCTGGAGAACAACGTGGACTGGGCCCTCAGCCGGGAGCGCTACTGGGGGATCCCGTTGCCCATCTGGGAGTGTGGGCGCTGTGGCCACCGGGAGTGCATCGGATCCTACGCCGAGCTACGACAGAAAGTGGAGGCTGCAGGCCTCCGATGGCCGGACCCCTGGGATCCGCACAAGCCGTATGTGGATGAGGTGCGTTATCGCTGCGAGCGATGCGGCGACTGGATGCAGCGGGTGCCGGAGGTCGTCGACGTCTGGTTCGATTCCGGGGCGATGCCGGTGGCCCAGTGGCATTATCCCTTTGAGAACCAGGAGCTCTTCCGGGAACAGTTCCCGGCGGACTTCATCTGCGAAGGGGTGGACCAGACCCGGGGCTGGTTCTATTCCCTGCATGCCATCGCCACGCTGCTCTTCGATTCGGTGGCCTTCAAGAACGTGATCTCCCTGGGGCTGGTCCTGGATGAGAAGGGCCAGAAGATGTCCAAATCCCGGGGCAATGTGGTGGATCCCTGGGAAGTCATCAACGTCCACGGGGCGGATGCCCTTCGCTGGTATTTCTATACCGTCTCTCCCCCAGGCCAGGAGCGGCGCATTTCGGTGAACCTGGTCGGGGATGTGGTGCGCACCTTCCTCCTGACCCTGTGGAACACCTATCGGTTTTTCGTCACCTACGCCCGCCTGGACGGCTTCGATCCTCGGACAATCCCGGCACCTCCGGTAGCAGAGCGCCCGCCGCTGGACCGCTGGATCCTGGCGGAGCTTCACGCGCTGATCCATGAGGTCACAGAGGCGCTGGAAGATTACGATCCGACGACCGCAGGGCGGCGGATCGCTGCCTTTGTGGACGATCTGTCGAACTGGTATGTGCGTCGCAGCCGGCGCCGGTTCTGGAAGAACGAGAACGACGCGGACAAGGCGGCTGTGTATCATACGCTGTATGAATGTCTGGTCACGCTGAGCCGCCTGCTGGCACCCTTCATCCCCTTCACCGCTGAGGCCCTTTACCGTAACCTGGTGGCCCGGGTCGATCCGGAGGCTCCGGAGAGCGTCCATCTCTCCCGCTGGCCGGAGCCGGACCCCGCACGGATCGATGAGCGGCTGCGGGAGGAGATGCGCCTGGCCATGCGGCTGGCCAGCCTGGGCCTGGCCGCCCGGAACGCGGCCCGGATCCGGGTCCGCCAGCCCCTGGCTCAGATTGCCTTCCGGGTGCGCGGCCCGGAGGAGGAAGAAGCGGTCCGACGCCTCGCGGATATCCTCCTGGATGAGCTGAACATCAAGCGTTTGACGTTCATCCGGGAGCTCACCGAGGTCGCGGATCCGGAGCTCCATCTCCGGCCGGAACGGCTGGGACCGCGTCTGGGGGCCCGGCTTCCTCTGGTCCGGGAGGCCCTCCACGGGCTTCCCGTCGCGGCGATCATCCGGGCGTTGCACCGGGGGGAGACCGTCGCCGTGCAGGTGGACGGGGAGATCGTGGAGATTGGCCCGGAGGATGTGGAGATCCGCTACCGGCCGAAACCCGGATGGGTCTTCGTGGAGGAAAACGACTACGTAGCGGCGGTGTGGACGGAGCTCACCGACGAGCTGCGCAAGGAGGGTCTGGCCCGGGAGGTTGTGCGGCGGATCCAGGAGCTGCGCAAGCGGGCGGATTTCGATGTGGCCGATCGCATCGTCACCTACTACCAGGCGGATCCGGGGCTGGCGGAGGCGATCGCCGCCCACGCCGCTTATATCCAGGCGGAAACACTCTCTGAGCAGCTCCTGGCCATGACCCCACCTCCCACCGTGGAGGCCATCGAACGGGCAACCATCGATGGCATGACGCTCCTTCTGGGGGTGCTTCGGGTAGCCAAGGGGTAAAGGGTGGGGAGGGCGGGCTTCCAGAACGCCCGCCCTCCCATATCCGGAAGCAGTTCGCTGCGTAATGACTCCCCGGAAAGCGTTCAGCAAAGCCTTCAAGGAAAAGGGGACGTCCAGCGATGCCGTTGCGATTTCTGACCGCTGGAGAATCCCATGGCCCGGCTCTCGTAGCCATCCTGGAGGGCCTTCCAGCCGGGCTTCCGGTGGACCTGGAAGCTGTGAATCGGGACCTGGCCCGACGCCAGCGGGGTCTGGGAGCAGGACCCCGGATGAGGATCGAAGCGGATCGGGTGGTGATTTTAAGCGGGGTCCTGGAGGGGGTCACCACGGGAGCCCCCATTGCTCTCCAGATCGAGAACCGGGACCACGCCAAATGGCGGGGTCGGGCGGTAGAGCCCATGACCGTGCCCCGACCCGGCCATGTCGACCTGGCGGCCGCGCTGAAATACGGCTACCGGGATCTCCGGCCCGGCCTGGAGCGGGCCTCCGCCCGGGAAACGGCCGCCCGGGTGGCGGTGGGAGCTCTGTGCAAGCAGTTCCTGCAGGCCTTCGGGATCACCGTCGGCAGCTACGTTATACAGATCGGGCCGGTCCGCGCCGAGCTTCCCGAAGATCTTCCCTATCTGCTCCGCTTCGAGCGAGCCGAGGGAGATCCCGTTCGGTGCCCGGATCCGGAAGCCTCAGCCCGCATGCAGGCCGCGATTGAGCAGGTCGTCCGGGAAAAGGATACCCTGGGCGGGGTGATCGAAGGGGTGGCCCTGGGGGTGCCACCCGGCCTGGGCTCCCATGTGCACTGGGATCGGCGGCTCAACGCCCGGCTGATGATGGCCCTGGGGAGCATCCCGGCTGTCAAAGGCGTGGAGATCGGGGAAGGGTTCGATCTCGCCCGCCGCCGGGGCACCGAGGCGCAGGATGGGATCTTCCGGGAAGGCGGGGCCCTGATCCGGCGCACCAACCGGGCGGGCGGGATCGAGGGCGGGATCTCTAATGGGGCCCCCATCGTGGTCCGGGTGGCCTTGAAACCTATTGCGACAACCCTCACCCCCCAGCCTTCCGTGGATCTTCGAACCGGCGAGCCCGCAGAGACCCGCTACGAACGCTCCGATTTCTGTCCGGTTCCCCGCGCCTGCCCCATCGTTGAGGCCATGATGGCCTTTGTCCTGGCGGATGCCCTGCTGGAGAAGCTGGGGGGCGATACGATGGAAGAGTGCCAGCGCCGCTTCGAAACCCTCCGGAGGGCCCGGCTGGAGGATCTCCCCATGGATGACCGGCCCCACGATTTCTGGCCCTGACCGGGATGTTTCACGTGAAACATCCCCAGCGCGACTTCAGGCGTGTCTGGGGCCTCCCTCTTCCCGCGTCGCGATAGCCCGGCTATCGCCACCGGGTCAGAATCGTCTCCCGCTCAAAGAGCGTGACGGCCAGGGCGATCAGGAGCACATCCATCCCCAGCAGGAAGAGCGCGATGAGGAGGAGGAGCGTGCCGCTTAGCCAGAGGAGCCCAAAGCTCTGAGCCAGGATGAGCCCGAGCAGCGGGAGGATCACCACCATGCCGATCTGCTCCGCCAGGCGGGGATCGTTCACCCGGGAGGAGACGATCAGACCGGTGAGGGTCGCCAGCAGGGTGATCAGAGGACCCAGAGCGAAGATCTGGACCCAGGCGGTGGGGCCCCATAGGGTTTCCAGGGCGGGCGGGGAGAGACGGATCCCGTGGGCAGCGGCGACCACCAGGAGGTAAGCCGCCCAGCTGAGAGTGATCCCCGGGCATGCGGCGGCGAGCGCCTTCCCTGTGAGCAGCTCCCCCGTGGTCACCGGCGTGGCCAGCAGGGGCTCCAGGGCCTTCTCCCGCTTCTCCCCCACGACGCTGTAGGTGGCGATCGTCATGGGGATCGCCAGCGGGGCGATCCAGAAGAGCAGCATAAACTGAGAGACCAGGAATACCTCCAGCTGGACCTGAGGCGGCAGTCCGGCCAGCCGGCGGGCCAGAGCCGGAGGCAGCTCTCCCGATGACTCG
The DNA here is from genome assembly GCA_016842085.1 of Candidatus Thermoflexus tengchongensis. Classification (GTDB taxonomy): domain Bacteria; phylum Chloroflexota; class Anaerolineae; order Thermoflexales; family Thermoflexaceae; genus Thermoflexus; species Thermoflexus tengchongensis. The sequence goes on from JAEVEX010000015.1 coordinate 21,161, forward strand.
CGAGAAGGCGGGATCTGACGGATGCTGGACAGGCTGATGAGCGGGATGGCTGCGAAGACGATGGGCAGCATGATCATCAGCATCACGATATAGCGGTTCCGCAGGGCGTCATGGATCTCTTTATCGATCACCGCAGCGATTCGATGCGGGCTCATCCGTATCTCTCCTTTAGCAACATGACCTGTGCGGCAGGGTTGGGCTCAAGCAAAGAAGCGCTTTTCTCTCCCGGGCATTCCGCTGTGGGGTGTTCCCCCAAAGGAAAAACCAGCGCGCAACTTCTACTACCCGGATTCTGCAGGCCCGTGGCCCTCCCGGATGATCTGCAAATAGAGCTCCTCCAGGGAGGCTTTCACCGGCGTCACGCTCAGGATCGGCGCGCCCGCCTCCACGAGGCGGCGGACCAGCTCCGGGGTTACCCTTCGCAGGTCCGCCACCTGGATCTCCAGGCGACCGTTCCGGGGAGCCGCCTGGATCACCCCAGGCTGTTCCTGGACCCCAGCCAGATAAGGCTCGGGATCTCCATCGATCTCAATGGCGACCATCACCCCAAACCGCTGGGCCCGCAGCTGATCCGGGGTGTCCAGGGCCAGCAAACGGGTGCGCAGGATCGCCACCCGATCCCCCAGGCGCTCGGCCTCCTCCAGATCGTGGGTGCACAGCAGAATGGTTCGCCCCTGGCCCTTCAGGGAGCGCAAGCGTTCCCGGACCTCCAGCGCCGCTTCCGGATCCAGACCAGCGGTGGGCTCATCCAGCAGGAGGATCGGCGGGTCGTGAATCAGGGCCCGCGCCAGGGCCAGGCGCTGACGCATTCCTTTCGAAAAGGTGGCCACCGGATCCCGGGCTCGATCCGCCAGGCCGAACTGCTCCAGAAGATCCCAAACCCGGGAGCGAGGAGCCGGGACTCCATACAGGCGCGCATAGATCTCCAGGTTCTTCCACGCCGGGAGGCGCTCCCAGAACCCCGGGGTTTCCGGTAGATACCCGATCCGCCGGCGCAACCCGTGAGATTCAGGGGTCATGGGCTCCCCCGCGATCCAGACCCTCCCGGATGTTGGAGAAATCAAACCCATGAGGAGACGGAGGGTGGTCGTTTTGCCGGCACCGTTGGGACCCAGGAGAGCGAGCAATTCCCCCTCGTGGACCTCGAAGGTGAGCCCGTCCAGGGCCAGCGTGCCGTCGTAGCGTTTGGTCAGGTTCTCGGCGCGGATCATTCCGATGTCCCTGTAAGCTTGTGTGATAAAATTCCTTTCCTCTAAGGAGATTATACCCATGATGCCCACCTCTTTCCAGCCATTCACACGCTTCCCATGAAATCTGTCCGTTAGGGAAGAGCCGAATTCAATGTCCATCGTTCTGCGTTCAACCGTCATCCGACAGGGGAATCTGGTCAGGAGTTGTGACAATTGGGAGGTGGGCACTGCTGCGTCCTCTCACCCAAATCCCAGCTCCCGCAGGCGTCTCGCCCAGCGTTTGGTGTACTTCACGGGATAGAGGACCGTTAAGGCCTCTCAGACAGCGCCGCACCACACTCTTATCGAGGAGGTAACGCATCAGGGCCGGCCTCAGCAACGATGTGGCCTACCTGCCGGTCCGCTTCTGCTCGCACGCTTGTTCCATCCGCGCGAAGAGATGCTCCAATCGGGCGTTTACGGCGTCGGCAGCGGACGAGACAGCGACGTGGGTGGGGATGGAACGACGGGCCCTGGAATCCCTGCGCAAACGCCATCCGCTGGAGATCTGGGGGGCTTCGCCCGGGGGCTGTGGCGGATGGTGCAGGAGGCCGGGCCGCCAGGGGAGGGGAACGGGCCTTATGGGCCTATCCCGGGCGGAGGTTGCCGCTGGCGTTGAGCGAGCAAGCGCCGCAGGCCGCCGGAGGGGCGAACCACCGCACCGAACAGCTCATTTGTTCCCTGCTTCCCTTTCAAGCAACCTGTAGCGCCGGAGGATTTCTTCGATCACCTCATCGAGGGATCGTCCGGTGGTATCGATCCAGTGAGGGATCTCCCGATAAGCGGCTTCCCGGGCCTGCCAGAGGCTCTTCAAGCGTTCCAGGAGGGTTTCCCCAGGATGAAGGCGGAGGAGCGGCCGATCCACCGCTCCCGTCAACCGCCGGGCGATTTCCTCCAGATCCGCATAGAGGAAGAACAGATAGCCTCCGGCCTGCAAGGCCGCCCGATTGGCCGGGCTCACACAGGTGCCTCCGCCGGTGGCCAGCACCCATCCCCGGGGGTGGGACCATTCCTGACAGAGGGCAGCTTCCATCGCCCGGAACACCTCCTCGCCCTCGTGCTCAAAGATCTCCGGGATCGATCGCCCGGCCCGCCGGACGATCTCCTCGTCGAAGTCCAGGAACGGCCATCCCAGTCGGGCCGCGAGCTGTCGCCCAATCGTCGTTTTCCCGGTTCCCACAAAACCGGTAATCACCAGGTTCCGTCGCGGCATGAGAGATTTTGATCTAATAAGGAATAGGAGCACCCGATCGAAGGGGCTTCAGCCCCGACCGTTGTCGCCGCTCAAGCGGCTCTACAGGCGGCTCCTACCGGTTACGGCCTGCACCCCCGCAGGGCAACCCGGTTGGAGGAGCTTCAGCTCTGACTTTCAGGAAGAGGCTATCGGATTGGCGGCGGCGCCAGCCAGTCGTAGCCGATCGTCGGATCATTGTGAGGGATGCGCCCCTCATCGGCGGGATCATAGGTCCTGGAGGTAATATAAAACAGGTGCACCGGCGTGGGGCTAACCACTTTGCATCCATGGGCCACGCCGGGCGGGATCTTCAATACCCGTGGTGGCGCATGATCGCCCAGGTAGAGCTCCATCGTCTGCCGATACGTCGGCGAATCCGGCCGGAGATCGTGCAGGGCCACCTTCAGCGTCCCGATCGCCACATACCACCAGTCGGTCTGCTTCCAGTGAATATGCCAGGCCTTGATCACGCCGGGATACATCAGCGAGTGGCTCCATTGCGCGAACCCTTCGGTGAAGATCGGATCGGTGACCCGCAGGATCTCCCGAAAGAACCCCCGATCATCCACGTGAGTGATGAGCTCCTTGAGCTCCACGCCGGCGATCATGACAACCTCCTGGTGACAAAGATAAGAATTACCCGGCTGGCCTCCTCCTGGAGGCTTTTGACGTTGCGGGGATGCCTTCAGCATCCCCACAACCCCACATCGAGCGAAGGAACCTTCGTCGCCTTCCGGAATGGAAACCTGACGGCGTAACTCATAAGGGACCGCTGGGGTCGATTCATCTCCAGAACCCCTGGAGGCCATGCGGCATCCGCATCGGAATCCCTTGCCCTCCGGCATTCCTTGTGTTAGTCTTTGATTACCTGTTCGGATGTAAAGAAAACAGCTGCCCTTGTGACAGATCCTTGCAGGAGGTGCTCATGGCTCGTAATCGCTGGATCCATGCCCTGCCCTGGCTGGGCCTGATCTTCCTGATCCTCCTCACAGGGTGTCGCCCCACGCGCTCCCGCTCCGGTCCTGCGCCGACGGCAACCCCCCAGGGATTGCTCCTGGGTCAGCCGACGCCGACCTCGCTGCTTGCGCCCACCTGGACGCCGCTCCCGGTGACCCCACAGGGTGCCCCCACGCCGACGCCGTTCTTCTCCCCGCTCCCAACGCCGACGATGCCCCCCCTGGCCCCGGCGCCGACTTCCGCGCCGCCCCCCTCATCGCCTTCGGGGATCACCCACGTGGTCCAGCCCGGGGAAACCCTCTTCCGCATCGCGCTCCGCTATGGGACCACGGTGGAGGCCATCGTCCAGGCGAACAACCTCATCAACCCTGACTTCATTGTGCCCGGGCAACGACTGGTGATCCCCACCGCGGGGACGCCCACCGAAACCCCTGCTGGCGGCGAGCGGATCTACATCGTGCAGCCCGGGGACAACCTGTTCCGCATCGGTTTGAAGTTTAACATGCTCTGGACGGTCATCGCAGCGCGCAACGGGATCACGAACCCGAACGCGATCTATCCGGGCCAGCGTCTGATCATCCCGAGCCCGTGATCCCATGGAACACGAGGGGCCTTGCCTGTCCATGACAACCGCTTTTGATAAGTCGAGCGGACGCTTTTGCCTGAGATGAGGGAAATGGTTTTCGCGGAGGGATGGGCCGCCTTCGGTAGCCTGTCCCCTGGGAAGGCGTCTTCAGAACAAGCATCCCGACCGAATGGGGGACTACCCAGCTTTCCTCTCGAGACGCTTTGAGCCCCCGTGAGGAACGTTGGAGGGAAGAGGCGATTGCACGGGCCGCCGATCCGTTGTCCGCAGCGAAACCCCATTGGTGATCCCGGTGGAGCGAGGCCCTGATGTCTGACCCTGTCATGGAAGAGATCCCGCTGGAGAGCCGGCGGGTCTACGAGGGCCGAATCCTGAACCTGCGGGTGGATACGGTTCGCCTGCCTTCTGGGGGGACGGCGCTGCGGGAGATCGTGGAGCACCGCGGGGCCGTGGCGATCGTCCCCATCCTGGCGGATGGACGGGTGGTGCTGGTGCGCCAGTTTCGCTACGCCATCGGCCAGGTCTCCCTGGAGATCCCGGCCGGCACTCTGGAGCCCGGGGAAGAGCCCCTGGCCTGTGCCCGCCGGGAGCTGGAGGAGGAAACCGGCTATCAGGCGATCCGCTGGGAACGGCTGGGGACGATCTGGCCAACGCCCGGTTACAGCACGGAGGAGATCATTCTCTTTATCGCCCGCGATCTGACGCCGGGCCCTGCACGGCCGGAGTTCGACGAGGCGCTCAGCGTGACCATCATGTCCTGGTCGGAGATCTGGGAGGCGATCGAGGAAGGCCGCCTGCGGGATGCGAAGAGCATGGTAGCCCTCACCTGGGCCGCCCGTCGCCTGGGAGGACAATAAATGGCTGGCGAAGCGACCTCGATCCGCTCCACCCGATGGACGCTCTCTTATATCCCGGCCCTCCTGCTCTTCATAGCCGGGCTTGGGCTTCTGACGGCCGGCGCCCTGGAGTGGATTTATGCCGACCGGATCTGGCCGGGGGTTTTCATCGGCGGCGTGGACGTGGGGGGATTGACCGAGGCGGAAGCCCGGGCCCGGTGGGAGGCTGCGCTGCCCGATCCCCGGCGCCCCCTTTTCACCCTTCGGGGATCGGGGTTCGAGCAAACGGTTTCCCTGGCCGACCTGGGGGCTCATGTGGACATCCCGGGGACGCTTCATGAGGCCATGCAGGCCGGCCGCGGGAAGGGCATTGCCGACGGGCTCGATCGGATCTGGATCTGGTGGTTCGGACGGACCGTGTCTCCGCGGGTGGAAGTCGATGCGGCGCTCCTGGAGGCGCGACTCGATGCGATCGCGGCGGCCATCGATCGCGCTCCCCGGGACGCCTCCCTGGAAATCCGGGGGGATCAGGTGATCGTTCACCCGGCGGAGCCCGGAGCCCGTCTGAACCGGGCAGCGCTTCGGACGCGTCTGCTGGAGGCATTGTCCACCCTGCAGCCTCAGACCATCGACCTGCCGGTGGAGACCGTGCCGCCCGCGGTGACCGAGGTGGAGCCGGCGCGGACGCAGTTGAGCCAGTGGCTCCAGGCGCCGATCCGCCTCATCGTGCCCACCGAAACCCTCACCGTTCCCCTCTCCCTCCCCGAAGCCGGTCCCTGGGAGCTCTCCCCCCTGGATCTGGCCCGGATGATCACCGTGGTCCGGGTGGATTCCCCGGTGCCGCATCTGGAGGCCCGGCTGGAGGAAGCCCGCCTGCTGGAATGGTTGACCCCGATCACCGGGACGCTTCAGGCGGACCCGGTGGATGCCCGGTTTATCTTTGATGAAACGCAACAGCGGCTGGTCCCCATCGGGCCTTCCCGGTGGGGCTATCGGGTGGAGATCCCCACCACCGTGGCCCGTATCCGGGAAAGCCTTTCCAGGCCGAACCGGGAGGTCCCGATCGCCCTGACGCTGATCCCCCCTCGCTACCCGGAAACGGCCACGGCGGAGACGCTGGGGATCACCGGGCTCATCGCGCAGGCGACCACGAATTTCAAGGGCTCGCCGCCCCCACGGGTGCGGAACATCACCCTGGGGGCCTCCCGGATGCACGGCGTGGTGGTTCCGCCCGGAGAGGTGTTTTCCTTTAACGCCCACCTGGGCGACGTCAGTGTAGACACCGGGTTCGAGGAGGCGTTGATCATCTTCAATGGGCGGACCGTTCGAGGAGTGGGCGGGGGGCTCTGTCAGGTTTCCACCACGCTGTTCCGGGCAGCCTTCTTTGGAGGCTTCCCCATCGAGGAGCGCTGGCCCCACGCTTATCGGGTGGGATGGTATGAGCGAACCTTTGGGCCCGGGCTGGATGCCGCCATCTTCTCCCCTTATGCGGATTTCAAGTTCCGGAACGATCGCCAGACACCTATCCTCATCGTTGCGGAAGTCGATCCGGAAGCGGGGACACTGACGTTCAAGATCTACGGCGCCAGCGATGGGCGAAAGGTGACTGTGGAGGGCCCCTTCGTTTCCAATATCGTCCCCCACGGCCCTCCCATCTATGAAGAAGATCCCACCTTGCCGAAAGGAAAGGTGGTCCAGGTGGATTGGGCAGTCGATGGGGCCGATGTGCTGGTGAAACGGAAGGTGGAGAAAGACGGGCAGATCCTCTATGAGGATCGGGTGTTCACCCGTTATCAGCCCTGGCAGGCCGTCTTCAAGGTGGGCACGGGGGAATAAGAACATGGCCCGCCGGGCTCCCTCCATCGTTTCGACTGGCCAGACCATGAGCCGGGCTTCAACCCGAAAGGCGAGCGCAGCCTTCCCCCTTCGCGACCCGAAGGGCCGCAGGGGGAGAGCTCCGCAACGGCCCTGCCCTCTCCACGCGGGCCCCATCGCCGCCTCCGGGCGAGGAGGTCCGTAGCGGGATTTCCGCCTCTTTGACTTCACGGGCGCACCGTCAGCTCGCTGATCAGCACACTGTTGTTGACGGCGCTGGAATACCCGGGGCTCAGGACGACCACCCGGGCGGCCGGATTCCCATCGGGATACAGACCGGTTCGGAGCTGATAGATCCCGGGTGGGGCTCCGCCCGGGATGGGCAGAGCCAGCGGATCCCGCACGATCTGCCCGGGCTGCCAGGCCGGGATCGGCGGGTTCGGTTGCGCATCCCGCTGGGCGATCAGCTGGCCATTCGGACCGATCAGATGGACGAAGATCACCAGCGGCTGATCCACCCGCTGCAGGGAGCGCCACTCCAGGGTGGCGACAATGGTTTCCCCGGGCCGGAAAGCCCGCTGGGGCAGATCCACCGCATCCAGCACCACCCAGTTGGCGAAGTTCGCCCCGATCTCAACCCGCGTCCCCGCACTCACTGTCAGCGTCAGAGGCTGGCCCACGCCCAGAAGGGCCCCGGGTGGAGGGATCTGCTCCAGGATCCGCCCGGGAGGTTCCGGGCTCCACACCCGTTCCACCCGGACATCCCACCCATACGAGCGCAGGCCGTTCAGGATGTTTTCATCCAGGGTATATCCCAGGACGTTGACGACCGGGAAGGCCGGCGCGCCGCGGTTGACCGTGACCTGGATGGTTTCGCCCGGATGCAGCGTCGCTCCGGGTGAGGGTTCCTGAGCGATTACCACGCCGGCCGGCTGCTGGGGATCTTCCACCTCGCGGACAACCGAGAGCCCCAGCCCCAGTCCCAGCGCCCGCGCCTGCGCATCGACAATGGGCAATCCCCGGAGATCCGGAACCTGGATCGCTGGCGCGATGGTCGGCGGCGGGGTGGGGGTCGGAAGGCCCGCCGGGCCGCCCAGCCATGCCCGGTAGACCAGCAGCCAGAGCGGGATCAGACCCAGGACGGCCAGGGCAGCCAGAGCCCCCAGGAGCCAGACCATCCAGTCGCGCTCTTCTGGGATGGGAGCGGATATCGAGGGCGATGGGTGAGCCGGAGCAGGAGTGGAAACGGCCGGCGTGGTCGGCCCGACGGATAATTCCGGGAGGTCAGAGGAAGCCGGCATGGGATGATGCTGGAGCAGCACCCGGGCCAGCTGATCCGCGTTCCGATAACGACGGGCGGGCTCCTTCTCCAGACAGGTGAGAAGGATCTCGACCAGATCGTCCGGCAACGACGGCTGGAAGGTCTTTGGGGAAGGCGGGACCTGCGTCCGATGGGCTTGAAGCCATTCCGCGGGAGTAGAAGCCTCGAAAGGAAGACGCCCGGTGAACATTTCATAAAGAATGAGGCCCAGGCTGTAAACATCGGAAGCCGGGGTGGGCGGCTGGCCTGCGGCCTGCTCCGGAGAGAGATACTGCGGGGTGGCCCAGGTGGTGCGATCGGGATCCCGGGACCACAGGGTGGCCGCGATGCCGAAGTCCACCACCTTGACCTCGCCGGACCGGGATACCAGGACGTTCTGGGGCTTGAGATTGCCATGCACGATATTGTTCCGGTGAGCATAGCCTACCCCGGCGCAGATCTGAAGGAAGAGTTCCAGCGCCCGGTTCACCGGGAGAGGAGCACCGTGACGGATCAGCGTCTTCAGGTCCCACCCGTCCACATATTCCATCACAAAGTAAGGCTGGTCGTTCTCCCAGCCGAAATCATAGACGGTCACCAGGTTCGGATGGGACAGGCTGGCCAGCAGGCGAGCCTCGGCCTCCAGCCGCTGGCGCAGTGCCGGATCCTGCAGGCGATCGCTGCGGAGGACCTTAATGGCCACGGTGCGCAGGAGAACCGTGTCGAACGCCCGATAAACCACGGTGGACCCGCTGCGCCCCAGCGTGCCCAGGATGCGATATCGTCCCGCCAGTAGCGTTTCCGCCATCGTTCCCTCAGCGTTTCAGGATAGGGCATCCACTGCTGGACTTCCATCTGAGAAGGCATGCTGCCCCGGAAGCCCCCCGAAGGGGCCGGCGGCGTGACTTCCACCGGCCAGGACCGGCGCGATGCGCGGGGAAGGGAAAAACATCACCGGGCCCCTTCCCTCCGCAACCCCGGCTCCCATTATATCGAAGGACCGGTTATGCTTCCCCCCATCATGTTCTTAAGGGCGGGCCGGCTCCCTCCGGCGGCCCGCCCGTCCGAATCGTTCCCGGGAAGGGCATGCGAGGCGTTCCCCCGGGCCGATTCCTCCCATCAACCGCCCTTCGCCTCCTGGAGCAGCGCATAAAGCCCCTCGAGCCCCAGGATATAGCTCCGCCAGCCGAAGCCCAGCACCACGCCACGGCAAACGGGAGCGATCACCGAGACGCGCCGCCATTCCTCCCGGGCCTGCGTGTTGGAGAGATGGACCTCCACAGCCGGCAGGTTCACCGCGGCGATGGCGTCGCGTAAGGCATAGCCGTAGATGTGCAGGGCGCCGGGATTAATGAGGATCCCATCCGCCCATCCCCGGGCCTCATGGAGGGCATCGATCAGAGCCCCCTCATGGTTCGACTGGATGATGCGCAGGGTGACATTGCGGGCTGCCGCCCACTCTTCCATCCGGGCGTTGATCTCCTCCAGGGTCATCGTCCCATAAATATGGGGCTCTCGGGTTCCGAGCAGATTCAGGTTCGGGCCATGCAACACCAGGATGTTCATCAGCGACCTCCCGGAGCATTGAAAGTGGATCGGCCAGATGGAGGTCCACCCGGTCCGTTGGAAGTTGCGAAACCGACGGGTTCTGCGTATCGTTATTTTCCGCCAGGACCGTTGCAGCGGGAAGCGGGATCTCGGAGGCCGGGAGGTGGGACGATGGGCGGGGAGACTTTCGCCGTGATCCTGGCGGGAGGGAGTGGGACGCGCCTGTGGCCGCTGAGCCGGCAGAGCCGCCCCAAGCAGATGCTCCGGCTGCTGGGGGAGCGGACCATGTTTCAACTGACGGTGGATCGCCTGCTTCCGATGTTCCGGCCGGAGCAGATCCTGGTCGTCACCGGCCAGGAGCACGCGGAGGAATTGATCCAGCAGGCTCCAGAGATCCCCCGGGAGAACTTCCTGGTGGAGCCCGTGGGCCGCAACACAGCGCCCGCCATCGGCCTCGCCGCCCTGCATCTGCGCCGGCGGGCGCCGCAGGCCCTCATGGCCGTCCTGCCCGCGGATCATTACATCCGGGATGAAGCCCGCTTCCGGGCCGTGCTCCGGGCCGCCTTCCAGGTGGCGGAGAGAGGGTTCCTGGTCACCCTGGGCATCCGTCCCACTTACCCCGCCACCGGGTTTGGCTACATCGAGCGCGGAGAGCCCCTGGGCCGTTTCGGTGGCTTCATAGCCTACCGCGTCCTGGCCTTCCGGGAGAAGCCGGACCTGACGACCGCCGAACGCTTTGTGGCCGACGGCCGCCATTCCTGGAACAGCGGCATGTTCATCTGGCGGGCGGATCGCATCCTGGAGGAGATCGAACGGAATATGCCGGATCTCGCCGCCGGGCTTCGGGCGCTGGAGGCGGCCCTCGGGACGCCCGAGGAGGCGACGACCCTGCGCCGGGTATGGCCAGGGATGCCGAACACCAGCATCGATTACGGGGTGATGGAGAAGGCGCAGGAGGTCGCCGTGATCCCGGCGGAGTTCGGCTGGAACGATATCGGCAGCTGGGCGGCGCTGCTGGACATCCTGGCCGCGGATGATCAGAGCAATGTGGTTCTGGGGGCTGAGCACCTGGGCCTGGATACCTCCGGGTCATTGATCTTCGGGAACGGCCGGCTGGTGGCCACCGTGGGGATCCAGGATCTCATCATCGTGGACACTGAAGATGTCCTCCTGGTCTGCCATCGCGAGCGCGCCCAGGATGTCCGTCTGCTGGTGGAAACCCTGAAGCGGGAGGGGCGGCAGGAGTATCTGTAGCGTTCCGCCCGGACGAACAGTCCCTATCCCCTTTACCTGCAGGGATGATGTCTGGAGGGAAGAAAATGCCGGAGAAAGGCACACGGCTGGTCATTGTGGAATCCCCTGCGAAGGCCCGCACGGTAGGCCGCATCCTGGGTCGGGGTTTCGTGGTGAAGGCGTCCATCGGGCACGTGCGGGACCTGCTGAAATCCCAGCTGGCGGTGGACATCGAGAACGACTTCAAGCCCACCTACCGGGTGCCGAAGGAGAAGCAGGCGGTGGTGCGGGAGCTGCGGGAGGCCGTGAAGGAGGCGGCAGAGGTCTATCTGGCCACCGACCCCGACCGCGAGGGAGAGGCCATCGCCTGGCATCTGACCGAGGTGGCGAACATCCCGGCCTCGAAGCTGCGTCGGGTGGTCTTCCACGAGATCACGGAGCCGGCGATCAAAGAGGCCTTCGCCCACCCTCGAGGCATCGATATGCAACTGGTGAACGCCCAGCAGGCCCGGCGCATCCTGGATCGCCTGGTGGGCTACAAGCTGAGCCCGCTGCTCTGGGAGAAGGTGCGCGGGCGCCTTTCCGCCGGCCGGGTGCAGTCGGTCGCCCTGCGCCTGATCGTCGAGCGGGAGCGGGAGATCCAGGCCTTCGTCCCGGAGGAATACTGGACCATCGCCGTGGAGCTCTCCAAACTCGATGAGGATCGGACCTTCCGCGCCCGCCTGGTTCGCTATCTGGGGGCCGAGCCCGAGCTCAAGAACGAAGAGCAGGTGCGCCCGCTGGTGGAGGAGCTGGAGGACGCTCTCTATGTGGTGATCAACGTCAAGAAAGGCGAGCGGCGGCGGCGGCCGGCCGCCCCCTTCACCACCAGCACGATGCAGCAGGAGGCCTCCCGCCGCCTGGGCTTCACGGCCCGGCGCACTATGGCCGTCGCCCAGCAGCTTTACGAGGGTTTGCCGCTGGGCGAGGAAGGCTCCGTCGGGCTCATCACCTACATGCGTACGGACTCCACGAACATCTCCCCGCTGGCCCAGGAAGAGGCCCGGCGTTTCATCGCCCAGACCTATGGAGAGCAGCTCCTCCCTCCAGAACCTCCGGTTTACAAGACCCGGGCCCGGATCGCCCAGGAGGCCCACGAGGCCATCCGACCCACTTCGGTCTTCCGGACGCCGGAGTCGGTGAAGCCTTACCTGGATCGCGATCAGTATCGCCTCTACGAGCTGATCTGGAAGCGGTTCGTAGCCAGCCAGATGGCCCCCGCCATCCTGGATACCATGACGGTGGAGATCGTGGCGGTGCCCCGTTCGCTGATCGCCAACGGGGAGATCCCCCTGGAAGCCCTGGAGAACCCGCGCTATCTCTTCCGGGCCACCGGCTCCGCGATCCGCTTCCCGGGCTTCCTGGTGGTCTACGAGGAGACGCGGGAGGAAGACGTCCGGCCTGAAGAGGAAGAGGAAGGCGGCGGGCTTCTGCCGCCGCTGGAGCCCAACGAGCGGTTGCGGCTCTGGCAGGTGCTCCCGGAACAGCACTTCACCCAGCCGCCGCCGCGCTACACGGAGGCCTCGCTGATCAAGGCGCTGGAGGAATACGGCATCGGCCGGCCCAGCACGTATGCCCCGATCATCTCCACCCTCTTCCAGCGAGGGTATGTGGAACGGGTGGATAAACGCCTGGTGCCCACCCCGCTGGGGATCACGGTGACGGATCTCCTGGTCCAGCACTTCCCGGACATCATGGATGTGAACTTCACGGCGCGGATGGAGGAGGATCTGGACCGCATCGCCGCCGGCGAGGTGGACTGGGTGGAGGTGCTGCGAGGGTTCTACGGGCCCTTCGAGCAACGGCTCCAGGCCGCCTTAGCCGGGATCCAGAAGATCTCCCTGGACCACGAGATCCTGGACGAGCAGTGCCCGGAATGCGGCGCGCCGTTGCAGATCCGCTACGGCCGGTTCGGGAAGTTCGTGGGCTGCACGCGCTTCCCGGAGTGCCGTTACACCCGCCCCTTCTACAACAAGCTGGGCGTCCCATGTCCCCAGTGCGGGGGCGAGCTCCTGGAAAAGAAGAGCCGGCGAGGCCGCACCTTCTACGGATGCAGCAACTGGCCCACGTGCAACTTCACCACCTGGAAGCGGCCATTGACCGTGCGTTGCCCGCACTGCGGCGGCATCCTGGTGCAGGATGATCGGGAGAACGCCCGCTGCCTGAAATGTGAGGCGATCGTGCCCATCGCGGAGCTGGAGCTGGAGGAAGCCAGCGAAGGGGCATAACACCGACCCTCAAGGAACGACAGGCAGCCCCATCCGCTCCAGACACTCCGCCAGGGCCTCCGTCCAGGGTCGCATGGGGTCACGGCCCTGCAGCTCCAGCACGTAGTTCCGCAGCGGTGTCCGGTCCGGCCGTGGGGCGCGCCGGCCGGACACCGCGGACAGGCGGATGGCTTCCTCCGGGTTCCGCCCCAGCATCGACAGGATCACCCGGGCCATCTCATAGCGAGAGGCCGCGCCGTGATTCACCAGGTGATAGACCCCATAGGCGGGATACTCCAGAAGGCGCAGAAGGCCCCGGGCAAGGTCCAGCACGGAAGTGGGCGAGCTGGTCTGGGCAATCCCCCCCACCGGTTCCCCTCGCTGGATGCGTTCCACGGTTTGGGTCACGAAATGACGGCCCCATGGGGCGAAAAGCCACGCCGTCCGCACGATGAAATGCCGCGGGCAGAGGGTCCGCACGGCCTCCTCAGCCATCCATTTGCTCCGCCCGTAGATATTGATCGGGTTGGGGGAGTCGAATTCGGTATAGGGGGTTCCTTTGGTGCCATCGAACACATAATCCGTGCTGATGAAGATCATGGTAGCTCCGATCTCATAAGCGGCCGCGGCCAGGCAGGCGGTGCCCACCGTGTTCACCCGGAACGCGAGATCCGGATCCGACTCGCAACGGTCCACGTCCGCAATCGCGGCCGCGTGGAGGATGACCTGCGGACGGATCTGCCGGACCGCCTCGAAAATCTGGGGCGGCCGGGCGAGATCCAGCTCCGCATGGGGTGGCGCGATCACTTCATGCTGCGAGCTCCAGATTTCCAGAACGGCTCGCCCCAGCATCCCGGTCCCACCGGTGAGCAGCACCCGCATCGCGCCTCCTCCACGAAAGATCACGATCGCGCTCGTTCCTTTTCGAGAGGGGCAGACTGCCTTCGGCGGCCTCCAACTCCCGAACGATTCCTCCCTTCTCCCTCGCTGGCCCGGGAGGGCCGGCGGCTGCCTCGGGCCTAAAAATACCGGGCCGACAGGATGCCCGGCGGCAGCGGCTGGGTGCGGACGTTCAGGCAGGCCGGTCGCCCCGCCGCGGCCATCCGGGCCAGGGCAGGCCGGATGTCCTCCGGGCGCTCCACCAGCTCCCCGTACCCCCCGAATGCTTCGACGATCCGATCATAACGGGTAGGGGCCAGGGCGGTCGCCACAGCGCGAGCTTCCCCCACCATTTCGATCTGGGGCCGACGGATCTGGCTCCAGGCCGCATCATTGGCCACCACGCTCATGATGGGAAGGCGAAAGCGTACCGCCGTATCGAACTCAAAACCGTTAAACCCGAAGGCCCCATCCCCGAAGAGCACCAGGACCCGCCGATCCGGATACGCCAGCTGCGCCGCGATCGCGAACGGAACCCCGATCCCCAGACATCCAAAGGGCCCGGGATCCATCCAGTTCTCCGGCTGATAAACGGGGAGGATACGGGAAGCGGCCGCTACGATATCTCCCCCGTCGCCGATGACGATGGTCCGATCGTCTATGAAATGGGCCAGCTCATGGCACAACCGCAGCGGATGGATGGGGATATCCGCGGCGTCCTTCCCCTGGGCCCAGAAGGCCGCCTCGGTTTCCTCGATCTCCCGCAGCGCCTCCCGCCACGCCGTCCACCGCCGGCCCGGATGGCGGGCCTGCATCGCCTGCCGCCACTCCTCCAGGATGATCCCGATATCCCCCACCAGCCCCAGGTCCACCGGCCGGTTGTGCCCGATCACCGTGGGCTCCAGATCCACGTGGATGATCCGCGCCGTTGAGGCGATCTCCTGCCCGAATTTCAGCCGGAAATCAAACTCCCCACCGACCAGGATGAGGAGGTCCGTCTGAGCGAAAGCCTTGCGCCGGGCGTGCTGGAAGAACTGCGGCGAATCCGGCGGCAGGGTTCCCCGGGCCATTCCATTTGTAAACAGAGGAAGATCCAGCTCCTCCACAAACCGGGCGAGGGCTCCATAGGCATTGCACCAGCGGATGGCACTTCCCGCCATCACCACCGGCCGTTCGGCTTCGGAGAGCATGGCCGCCGCGTGCTC
Source organism: Candidatus Thermoflexus tengchongensis (assembly GCA_016842085.1). Taxonomy (GTDB): domain Bacteria; phylum Chloroflexota; class Anaerolineae; order Thermoflexales; family Thermoflexaceae; genus Thermoflexus; species Thermoflexus tengchongensis. The sequence continues at coordinate 36,229 of JAEVEX010000015.1, forward strand.
CAGCGCCGGCTTCGCCGGGCCGGGCCGCGGGACATTTCGTTCGAAGCGCGGAAAAGCCACATGGCGCTCATCGACAAACCGGAAGAGGACATCCAGGGGGATCTCCAGGAAGACGGGGCCGGGGCGGCCGCTTAGCGCATGGCGGAGGGCGACCTCGATGAACTCCGGGATCCGCTCGGTCTCATAGACGGCCCCGGCCCACTTGGTGATCGGCCGCATGACCGCCACATGATCCATCTCCTGCAGAGAGCCCCGGCCGAGCTGGGCGAAGGGCCCCTGGCCGCCGATGACCAGCACCGGGCTGCTGGCCCGGAAGGCGTTGGCCACCCCGGTGACGCTGTCGGTGACCCCGGGGCCGGCGGTCACCACCGCCACCCCAGGCCGGCCGGTCAGGCGAGCCCATGCATCGGCAGCGTGAACGGCAGCCTGCTCATGGCGGACATCGATGATGCGGATCCCTTCATCGAGGCACCCGTCGTAGATGGGCAAGATGTGGCCGCCACACAGGGTGAAAACCACCTCCACCCCTGCGGCCTTCAGGGCCTTTGCGACCAGCCGCCCTCCGTGCACGCTCGACATCTCCTTCCCTCCTCTCAGGATCCGGATCGATGCGTGATCTGCACAGCCTCATTTTAACGCAACCGGGGATCTGCCTCGAAGGAGAAATCGCGAAAACCATCCGGCTTTGTCTCCCGGCGATCAGAGAGGAGCACGGCCAGCGACCCGATCATGAGGGGAGAGAAGCCAGATATCCTCAGGAGTTGCGCAGCCGGCCTCTTCCGGGGGCCATCCCGCCTTCCTGATATCGGAGCCCAACCGGGTAAGTTGTAATGCTCCAGACTCCAGCGCCAGGCCGGCCTCAAAAGCTCCCATGGAGAACCGCTAACGATTTGACATCGTTTTTAGGCTTGGCTAAATTTATGAGAGGATAAACCCAACCTGCTCGTAAGGCTATCCTTTGAGGAGATGCCCGTGCGCGATCGGACCCGGTGGGGATGGGGATGGCGGATCCTGCTGATCGCTGCCGCCCTGTGGGGGCTGAGCTCCTGCGCGCCCACGGAGCGGCGGGCTCAGGCGGCCGAGCTGGCGAACCGCCGCATCCGGGTGACCGCCACGACCACCCTGGTGGCGGACCTGGTCCGCCAGATCGGTGGCGATCGGGTGGAAGTGACCTCCCTGATGGGGCCGGGCGTGGATCCCCATCTTTATAAAGCCCGGGAGAGCGATGTCTGGAAACTGATGCGGGCGGACCTCATCGTCTATCACGGCCTGCATCTGGAGGCTCGCATGGCCGATGTGCTGGCCGGCATGGCCCGCTGGGTCCCGGTGGTGGCGGTGGGCGAGGCGATCCCCCCCGAACAACTTCGTTATCCCCCCGGGGAGAAGATCCCGGACCCCCACATCTGGTTCGACGTCCGTCTCTGGAAACGGGCGGCGGAGCCGGTGGCTCAGGCGCTGAGCCGTCTGGATCCGACCCACGCCCCCCTGTATCAGGCCCGTCTTCTCGCCTACCAGCAGGAGCTGGATGCGCTGGATGCCTGGATCCGGAGGGAGGTGCAGCGAATCCCTTCGGAACAGCGGGTGCTGGTAACTTCCCATGACGCCTTTGGATACTTCGGCCAGGCTTACGGGTTCGAGGTCAGGGGTCTGCTGGGGATCAGCACGGCCTCGGAGGCCGGGCTGGCGGATGTGCAGGCCCTGGCGGATTTCCTGGCCCAACGGCGAATCCGGGCGATCTTCGTGGAGACCAGCGTTCCCACCCGATACCTGGAGGCCGTGCAGGAGGCCACGCGCGCCCGGGGGTGGAGGGTGCGCGTCAGCGGCCCGCTCTTCTCCGATGCCCTGGGCGAACCGGACTCTCCGGAAGGCACCTACACCGGCATGATCCGTTACAACGTCCGAACGATCGTTCAGGCCCTGCAGGGAGAGTAGAGGATGGCTACCTTTCTGTCTGCCCGCCACGAACCCCCAGCGCCCGGCGATGGACCGGTGATCAAGGTGACGGACCTGACTGTGATGTATGGGGACCGTCCGGTGCTCTGGGATGTGGACTGGGAAGTCCCCGCCGGGGTGTTGATGGCCGTCGTGGGCCCCAACGGGGCCGGGAAGACCACCATGCTCCGGACGATCCTGGGCCTGGTCCGACCCGTTGCGGGCTCGATCACGGTTTTCGGACGCCCGCCGGCGGAGGCCCGACGGTGGATCGCTTACGTTCCCCAGCGGACCGCCGTGGATTGGGATTTCCCGGCCACGGTGCTGGATGTGGTGCTGATGGGGCGCTATAGCCATCTGGGCTGGGTGCGTCGTCCGGGGGCCCAGGATCGGGAGCGAGCACTGGAGGCCCTCGCCCAGGTGGGGATGGTCCACCTGGCCCATCGCCAGATCGGACAGCTCTCCGTGGGCCAGCAGCAACGGGTCTTTGTGGCCCGGGCTCTGGCTCAGGACGCGTGGCTTTACCTGATGGATGAACCCTTTGCGGGAGTGGATGCGACCACGGAGCAGGCCCTGATCGAGGTGCTTCGGGGCCTGAAGGCTGCGGGGCGCACCGTGATCGTCGTGCATCACGATCTCCAGACCGTCCCCCTCTACTTCGACTGGGTGACCCTTCTGAATGTGCGCTGCGTGGCATGGGGGCCGGTGACGACCGTATTCACCGCCGATTATCTCCGTCAGACCTACGGGGAGCGAGCCGGCATCCTCTCCGGATAGGGCTTTACGCTGCCGGGTTCGAATGGAGGGACGGGATGGCCTCTTCCCCCGGGAAGAGCCATCGGCGTAACTCCGAGCCTGTTCGGGACATGGGTCAGGCGGCTGATCTTTCTCAGCATGGAGATCCCACCCGATGGGGTTCGTTTTCCTGATGGATCCAACTTTCCGTCTGGTTGCAACCGGCTCCGCCCTGATCGGAGCGGTCGGGGGGGTCCTGGGGACCTTCGCGCTGCTCCGCCGCCAGAGCTTGCTGGGGGATGCCATGAGCCATGCGGCGTTACCCGGGATCGTCCTGGCTTTCCTGCTGACGGGGAGCCGGGATCTTCCCCTCCTGCTGGTCGGGGCCTCCCTCAGCGCGTGGCTGGGGGCGCTCCTCGTGGTTCTGATCACCCACCGTTCCCGGATCCGGCCGGATGCCGCCCTGGGCCTGGTGCTCTCGGTCTTTTTCGGGATCGGGATGGCGCTCCTGACCGTGGCCCAGCGGCGGCCCACGGCGGCGCAGGCCGGTCTGGAGCGTTTCCTGTTCGGGCAGGCGGCCCTGATGCTTCCGCAGGATGTCGAGTGGATCGCGCGGACGGCGGCCCTGATCTTTCTCCTGATCTTCCTGTTCTGGAAGGAATTCAAGGTCCTGGCCTTCGATCCGGCCTTCGCCGCTGCGATGGGCCTTCCGGTGATGGCGCTGGATATCCTGCTCACGACGCTGACCGTTCTCGCGATCGCCCTGGGGCTCCAGGCGGTGGGGGTGGTGCTGACGAGCGCGGTGCTGGTCGCCCCGGCCGCCGCCGCCCGCCAATGGACGAACCGGCTGGAACGGATGGTGGTCCTGGCCGGAGGGTTCGGAGCCCTGGCGGGGGTTCTGGGAACCCTCCTGAGCACCTGGATCGGCCGGCTTCCGACCGGCCCGGTGATCGCCCTGTGCGCATCGGGGATCGCCCTGTTTTCCCTTTTGTTCGCACCGCGCCGTGGACTGGCATGGACCGTGAAATCTCCCGGAGGGAAGCGTCGTGCTGGCCCCTCAGGTTGAGATCATGCTGGTCGCCGCCCTGGCGGGGGCGGCGTGCGCGCTGCCCGGCGTCTTCCTGTTCCTGCGGCGGATGTCCCTGGTCGGGGATGCCATCAGCCATGCCATCCTGTTCGGGATCGTGGCCGCTTTCCTGATCGTCCGGGATCTCCGCTCCCCCTGGCTGATGATCGGCGCGGCCGGGACCGGGGTGCTCACCGCGGTGGCGGTGGATGCTTTGCGCCGGACGGGCCGGGTGAAAGAGGACGCGGCCCTGGGGCTGGTGTTCCCCGCCCTGTTCAGCCTGGGCGTGGTGGGGATCGCCCGGGGGGTGGGCAACATCCACCTGGATCTCGACGCCGTGCTTCTGGGGGAACTGGCGTTTGCGCCCTTCGATCGTCTGACCTGGGGTGGATGGGACCTGGGGCCTCGGGGAGCCTGGGTTATGGGTGGGTTACTGCTCCTGAATCTGGTTCTGATCCTCGCTTTCTACAAAGAATTCATGCTCTCGGCGTTCGATCCCGACCTGGCAACGATTTTCGGCTTTCAGCCGGCGGTGTTACATAACGTGTTGATGGGGATGACCGCCCTGACGGTGGTCGCCGCCTTCGACGTGGTCGGCGTGGTGCTGGTGGTGGCGATGCTGGTGGTTCCTGCTGCAACCGCCGCCCTTCTCACCGATCGTCTGGCCCCTATGCTGGGGCTATCGGTCCTCCTGGGCCTCCTCATGGCTCTGGGCGGTTACGGCCTGGCCTACGCCCTGGATCTCTCCATCGCGGGCTCCATGGCCACCGTTGGCGGAATCCTGTTTGCCCTCGCCTTCCTGGGGGCGCCCGCCCATGGGCTCATTGCCCAGGCTCGCCAAGCCGCGCGGCAGCGGGAACGGCTGGCCCAGCAGATGCTGGTCATCCACCTGCTGAGCCATGAGGGGACCGAAGCGGAGCGGGAGGAGAATTGCATTCGGACGCTGCCGGCGCATCTGCGCTGGGATCCCGCTTTCGCGGAGCGGGTGATCGTTCGGGCAGAACGAGCGGGATGGGTAGTGCGGGAGGGCGATCTGCTCCGGGTGACCGAAGCCGGGCGTCAGGCGGCGCAGGAGATCCTGGGCGCGAATGGTGGAGCGCCCTCCCACCCTCCATCATAGCGGAACCGGGCGACCCCAACCGCTCCCGTCCGAGGCCGTTTCATCCTTCGCGGGCTTGCATGCCCTTGCTCCGAAAAATAGCGAAGATAGGCGGAAGAGCAAGCCATCATGGGGGCCTCCTTTTGGAGTGCGGCGGCTCGACGCTTTTGGAGTGCGGCGGCTCGACGCCGCTCTGGTATGAAAGCGGCACCCAGGCGCCGCACCCCCAAATAGGCGGCGGCTCGACGCCGCTCTGGTATGAAAGCGGCACCCAGGTGCCGCACTCCCAAATGGGCGGCGGCTCGACGCCGCTCTGACGAAAGCGGCACCAAGGTGCCGCACCCCCAAATAGGCGTCCCTCCCATCCTGTTCCCCTTGACCCTTCCTTCCGGTATCCTGTAGAATGAGTTTGCGTCTTTCCTCACATTCCCCCACTCTTCCGAAACCCTTAGGGAGGTGCGCGGATGACCTGGCATGGGCTCACGCCGTTTGAGTTCTACGCGGTGCTGGCCGTGCTCGGGGTGGCCGTGGTGAGCCTGATCTTCGCCTGGATCCTCCGGACGGAGGTCATGCGCCACCCGAAGGGCACGCCGAAGATGCAGGAGGTCTGGGAGGCCATTCGGGAGGGAGCCGAGGCCTATCTGCGCCGGCAGCTCATGAGCATCCTGCCGTTCATGGGCCTCCTGAGTGTGTTGCTGTTCCTCAGCGTTTACATCGTTCCCCCCTCACCGGAAGCGCGGGAGGTCTTTCCGCAGCTGGATGAGAACACCCTGCGGCTGGTGATGGGGCTGGGCCGGGCGGTCGCTTTCCTTCTGGGTGCCGGGTTCTCCCTGGCGGTCGGCCAGCTGGGGATGCGAATGGCGGTCCAGGGGAACATCCGGGTGGCCGAGGCCGCGCGGACCCGCGGGTATGAAGCGGCCCTGCGCCTGGCCTACCGGGCTGGCACCATCACCGGGATGCTGACCAACGGCCTGGGGTTGCTGGGCGGCTCCATCATCTTCCTGATTTTCGGGATCGCCGCGCCGGACGCCCTCCTGGGCTTTGGATTCGGCGGGACGCTGCTGGCCCTGTTCATGCGGGTGGGCGGTGGCATCTACACCAAAGCCGCCGATGTGGGGGCGGACCTGGTCGGCAAGGTGGAGATGGATGTCCCGGAGGATGACCCCCGCAACGCGGCGGTGGTGGCCGATCTGGTGGGCGACAACGTGGGCGACTGCGCCGGGATGGCCGCGGACATCTTTGAGTCCTATGAGGTCACCATGGTCTCGGCCATGATCCTGGGCCTGGCGGTCCGCGCGGTCGACCCGAACCACTCGATGGTCTGGATCATCTTCCCGCTGCTGGCCCGGGCGGTGGGGGTGATCGCCTCGATCCTCAGCACATACACCGTGGGCGGCGTGGCCGGCCGCCGGGGGGACGCGCTGCGGGCCATCAGCCGGGGCTTCTTCATCGGGGCCGTTCTCTCCTTCCTGGGCTTCGGGACGATCGGCCTGCTCTACGCGAAGGACTGGCGGGTCGTGGCCTCGACGACCGTGGGGCTGATCCTTTCCATTATCATTGAGCGGCTGACCGATTACTTCACCAGTACGGAGCGGGCTCCGGTGGGCGAGATCGAGAAGGCCACCCGCGCCGGCCCGGCCACCACGATCCTCAGCGGCCTGGCCGTGGGCTATGAATCCACGGTGTGGGCCATCGTGGTCATCGCCCTCACCATCGCCACCTCCACGCTGATCTACTGGGGCCTGCCGCCGGTTTACGTGCTTTACGGGGTCTCCCTCACCGGCATCGGGCTGCTGATGCTCACTGGCAACGTGGTGGGGATGGACTCCTACGGGCCGGTGACCGACAACGCAGGGGGGATCGCGGAGATGGCCGGGCTGGAGGAATCAGCCCAGGAAGTGCTGGCGGATCTGGATGCGGTGGGCAACACCACGAAGGCCACCACCAAGGGCCTGGCCATCGCGACCGCCGTGATCGCTGCCGTGGCCCTCTTCGGCTCTTACCTTACGGATGTGAGCAAGGTTCAGGCCCAGCTCGGGCAGGTGCCCACCCTGCAGGACGTCGGGATCCGGATCGACCACCCGCTGGTGTTCGTGGGCCTGCTGCTGGGTGGGGCGCTGCCGTGGCTCTTTTCCTCCTTCGCCATCCGGGCCGTGAGCCGTGCCGCCACCCTGATCGTGGAGGAAGTGCGGCGCCAGTTCCGCATCCCGGGGGTTCTGGAGGGAACGGTCAAGCCGGACTACGCCCGGGTGGTTTCGATCTGCACCCTGGCCGCCCAGAAGGAACTCCTCTCCCTGGCGCTGCTGTCGGTCGCCACCCCGCTGGTGGTGGGCCTGGTGCTCCAGGTGGAGGCCCTGGGCGCCTTCCTGGCGGGGTCCATCCTGGTCGGGCAGCTGCTGGCGGTCTTTATGGCCAACGCCGGGGCGGCATGGGATAACGCCAAGAAGCGGGTGGAGAACGAGCCCCGGGATCCCGCCCGCAACCTGGGCAAAGGAAGTGAGCGCCACAAGGCCAGCGTGGTCGGCGACACCGTCGGTGATCCGTTGAAGGATACCGCCGGTCCGGCCATCAACCCGATGATCAAGGCCGTGAACCTCGTCTCTGTGCTGGCCGCGCCGATCATCGTTCAGTTCCGGGGCGTGCTCACCCTGGGAACCCTGCTGGCCATCGGCGCCGCCGTGGTGGTGCTCCTCGTGGTGCTCCTCTGGGTGGTCTGGCAGAGCAAGCGGGAGGTGCCGGAGCTGGCTGGGGCTCCGGCTTCCGGGTCGGGACAGTGAAGGGGGAGCTCCGGGAGCCGAGGGGGCGTCCCATCTTCCACGGGGCTGGATCGGTGGCCTCGGGCCATCCGGTCCAGCCTCTTTATTTGAGATCTGCGTCATCCACCGATGTAGAGAACCGTGAATGGCCCTCGTGGGAGCCGCTCGCAGGACCCGCTTGAGCGGCGACAACGGTCGGGGCTGAAGCCTCCCTCCTACCGGCTTTCGGCAGGTGGTCGATTGTAAGCCGGCAGGAACCGCTTCAGCGGCGACATCCACGTCCATTCCCGCTGATACGACAACCGCAGATCGTTGAGCGGAGCCTCCCCGTTCCCCGTAGGGCAACTGCTTGCAGTTGCCCTGCGCCTACTCTGGATGCTCTGAATGAGCCTCCAGGTGGGGTGGTGGCCCCACCGGAAGGCCCGATGCGGCTGGAGTATTAAGCCGAAAACGTGCGCAAAATCCATGCGGTGAGGACCAGCGCGAGGGCCCACAGGATCCCCTGCATGCGGCAGGAGCGAGAGCCTCGATTTTCCCGGAGCAGCAGGCCGACCAGCGCCAGGCCATAGGCTCCAGGGCCATGGCCGAGGGCCACAGCCCAGGCAACCCACAGGGGCCAGGCCACCCATCCGACCGCCGGGTGTTGAAACCCCACCCAGGCCAGACCGATCGGGATCCCCGCCAGAAGAGCAGGCACCGAGGATCCCCCTCCGGCGAGCCCCAACCACCAGGGAAAGGCACCAGAGACCCACCGCCAGATCCCTTCCCCGATCCCCGGATGGGCCAGGCGCCGCCCCAGGAGGAGAGCTACCCCGACTCCAAGGGTGAGCCAGACCCCGATGCCGCCGATCAGCCCGATTCCCAACCCCAGGGCGATGAGCGCCGTCGCCAGGGCGCCTGGAAATTCCGGAGCCTCCCGGGCCCGTGCGATGATCCCCCTGGCCAGCCGCCAGATAGCTCGAAGAAGGGCATCGGCTGGACTGTCGGACTGAAGATAGGGCAGGGGTAGCGAGGGAGGAAGCCCCGGAGAGGGAGACCTCTCATCCCTGGGGAGCTCCAGCAACAGCCAGCGCAGCGCCGGCCATCCGGCTTCCGCCAGCAGCCACGCCCCCATCAGCCAGGATCCGGAGGGTAGGCTGCCGCTGGCCATCCATGCTGCCGCCAGGATCAGCGTGGCTTCCCCTTTGCCGAATAAGAGGAGGAACGGGAATCCTCTGCGCTCGCCCGACCGCATCGGAGACCTTCAATCAGGCTCTGAGACCCTGGCCATCATCGAGCCCAAGGTCATGGATCTCCAGGGCCTTCAGCACGGACCGCATCCGCTCAAAATGCGTGCCGGGCCAGTAGATGCGGCCGCACTCCGGGCAACGGTGGAAGCGTTCATACTGCCGCCAGACGAAAGCGGGGACATGGGAGGCCACCGCTTCCCGCGGGACAGGGGTCAGGCGGGCGTTACATACCGGGCAGCGGGAGAATGGGACATCCGCAGGCTCCCCGAAGCGCTCCCGGACGGCCCGCAGCTGCTGGATGAGGTCCTCGTGGTCCACCAGGAAAGCGTGGGGCCCTCCCCGGCGAGCCAGGGCGTGATCCCGGGTCAGCAGGATGCGATCCTCGGCCCGGGCGATGCGCAGCAGGGCGTCATCATCGAGGGAAGGATCGTAGTGGGTATCGTAACCCAGAATCCGCAACCACTTCGCCAGGCGGCCGAGCATGGTGTCGGCCACAAAGCGGGCGGAACGATGGTTCTCCAGCGGAGTCATCGCGGCCCCCTCATGATCGGCGGCACATCTTTGCGGCAGACCAGCCTCTTCCCTTACCCCACAAACCCATCGTGAGGCAGGACAACACGAGCTGCTGCCCTGCCAGGAAGTTACGCGGTGGATCTCCCATGGGAGATTTTAGACAGGAATCATCTCGCCTTCCGGATTCAGGGCCAACGGCGCAAGGCATGCTGCGGATCACAGCAAGCTCCGGAAACGGCGTCCGGTGCGCTAACCTTCCGCCAGCTCCTCCAGCTCGGCTTCCTCCTGACGGCGCTCCCGGGGCCGAAGGTGCGGGAACAGGATCACCTCCCGGATGGAGCGCCGGTCGGTGAAGAGCATGGTCAGGCGATCGATCCCCAGCCCCAGGCCCCCGTTCGGAGGCATTCCATAGCGCATCGCATCCAGATAGTCCTCATCCATCGGATGCGCCTCTTCATCTCCGGCCTCTCGTGCCCGCCCCTGTTCCAGGAACCGCTGCTCCTGATCCAGCGGGTCGTTCAGCTCTGTGAAGGCATTGCAGATCTCCATGCCTCCGATGAATCCCTCGAAACGTTCCACCGTCCCCGGATCGTCCGGGCGGGCCTTGGCCAGAGGCGAGATCTCCCGAGGATAATCATAAACGAAAGTCGGCTGGATGAGATGGGGCTCCACGAACTTCGAGATCAGGTCATCGATCAGCTTGCCCCGGCTGGCGCGAGGGTCAACCTCGATCCCACGGGCCGCCATCGCGGTGGCCAGGGATTCCTGGGTGGGATGCTGGGCGATATCGATTCCCGCGAACTCCAGGATGGCCTCCCGGAGGGGGATACGGCGCCATGGCGGATTGAGATCGATCTCATGGCCCTGGTAAACCAGGGTACGGCGCCCCAGCACCCGATCGGCGGCGAAGGCGATCAGCTCCTCGGTCAGCCGCATCATCTCCTGATAATCGGCGTAGGCCACGTAGCATTCCATCTGCGTGAATTCCGGATTGTGCTTGAAGGAAATCCCCTCGTTGCGGAAATCGCGGCCGATCTCATATACCCGTTCGAACATCCCCACCAGCAGACGCTTGAGGTAGAGCTCGAAGCTGATCCGCAGGTAGAGTTGCTGCTTCAGCTCGTTGTGATAGGTCACGAAGGGGCGAGCGGAGGCCCCGCCGTAAATCGGCTGCAGGATCGGCGTCTCCACCTCGATGAACCCCCGCTCGTCCAGGAAGGCCCGGATGGCCCGGACGAGGGCCGCGCGGGTGCGGAAGACCTCCCGAACCTCCGGGTTCATCATCAGATCCAGATAGCGACGCCGGTAACGGGTCTCCACATCCTTCAGGCCGTGCCAGCGGGAAGGGGGCGGGTAGATCGCCTTGGCCAGCATCCGAAAATCCCGGACCCGAAGGGAGATCTCCCCGGTCCGGGTGCGCATCATCGTTCCTTCCGCTTCAATGAAATCGCCCAGGTCAAAAAACTCCTGGAAGAAACGATAACGCTCCTCGCCCAGGTCATCATAGCGGAGGAACAGCTGGAGACGACCGTCACCGTCGTGGAGGTCTGCGAAGGTCACCTTCCCCATCCCACGGATCGCCGTCAGGCGCCCGGCGACCACTGCCTCCACGGTTTCCTCGCGGCCCTCGGCGGCCTGGAACGCCTGAATCGCCTGCGCGCTGGTGTGGGTGCGCCGGGAACGCGGTGGATACGGATCGACGCCCTGGGCGCGCAGGCGCGCGACCTTTTCCAGACGACGGCGGACGATCTCTCGAAAGAGGGCCATCGCTGGAACCTATTCGATGTGAAGGATGCGGAAACGCAGGACACCGTCCGGGGCGTTCACCGTGATCACATCGCCCACCTGACGCCCCAGAAGGGCCTGCCCCAGCGGGGACTCATTGGAGATCCGACCGTGAACCGGGTCCGCCTCAGCCGAGCCGACCACCTGATAGCGCTCCGGCGTGGAGCTGCCCTCCTCCTGGATGGTCACCCAGCTCCCCAGGGTGACGAAGGTCTTGGGGCCGGCGCTTTCCTCGATGATCACCGCCCGGCGAAGCATGGACTCCAGCGTCATGATACGGCCTTCCACAAACGCCTGTTCGATCTTGGCGGCCTCGTATTCGGCGTTTTCATCATAATTGCCTTCATCCATCGCCAGGTTCAACCGCTTCGCGACCTCCTGGCGCCGGACGGTGCGGAGATACTCCAGCTCTTCGAGGAGTTTCTGATAACCCTCACGGGTCAGATAGATCGGCTGCTCGCTCATAGATCCTCACAGGAATCAGGTTCGGATGACGAATTGTTTCCTCATAAAATGCGAAAGATCGGCGGCAACATCCGCATGCCGAATAAAAAGAGCGCCTGCAGAGGCGCCCTGTTCTCAAGACCTGACCATCCCGCACCGAAGCAAGAGGCCATCGGCTTTCAGTGCCTCTTCATTATAGCATGCCCCTGATGCCCCAACAAGTGAGGAAGAGGTCCCAGCCCACCATGGGCTATCGCGAGGGGAGCCCGGTTGGAAAAACAGAATACCCGGATTCCAGGGTCAGCGCTCATCTCCCTCCAGCTTCTCGCTCTCGTCTGAAGTCAGCGCATGCGGGAGCCGCGGCATCTCCCCAATCGGCTCCAGGGGCTGTGTCTCATCGGGAAGACCCTGAAGCTCCTGAATCCGGCGGAGCGCTGGACGCACCCGGTGTTCAAAGGAGCCCACTATTTTGTTGTATTTCTCGACCGTTTGTTTCAATTCTTTTCCGAGCTCTGAAAGATGATCTACAAACACAGACATACGCCTGGAGAGCTCATGGCTCTGGCGGATGATATCTTGGGCGTTCTCCAGCGTCTGCTGCTGTTGCCATCCGTAGGCAATTGCTTTGAGGAGCGCCAAGAGGATAATCGGAGTGGCCGGCAGCACCCGCTGCTGGAAGGCATACTCGAGAAGCTCCCCGTCCGCCTCAAACGCCGCGCTCAGGATCGCTTCCCCCGGAAGATACATCACCACGAGCTCGGGACTGGAGTTGCTTAGAGCTCGCCAATATTCCTTCCCACCCAGCGTTCGAATCCGTTCCCTCAGGGAGCGGGCATGGGCTGCCAAGTGTTTTCGACGTTCCCGCTCATCCGTTTCCTTCAGTGCCCTGAAATAAGCATCCATGGGGGCCTTGGCGTCCACCACAATGCATCTCTTGTTGGGCAAACGGATGATCATGTCGGGCCGTTCTCCTTCGCCCACAGACCCTTGAGTCTCGAAGTCGATGTATTTCTGCAACCCGGCCAGTTCCACCAAGCGCTGAAGCTGGATTTCCGCCCATTGTCCCCGGGGGCCCGAGGCTTTCAACGCCCCGCTCAATTCGAGGGTGCTTTTCTGCAACTCAACAATGGTCTGGGAGAGCTGATCAAGTTCTTTCTTCAGGGAGCCCTGCTCTTGCGCCTGGTTTCGCTCCAACTCACGAAGCCGCTGCTCCAGGCGCTCCTGCATCTCCCGCAGGGGCTTCGTCAATCCCTCAAACTGCTGGTAGGCGATCTGAAGCAGGTTCTGCACGGCATCACCGGTGAAGGCCCGCAGGCTTTCCTTCACGGTCTCTGGCGCGACCTGTTCTTTGAGCCTCTGAAGCTCTGCGCGCAACTCCACCTCTTGGAGACGCCGCCAGAGGAACATGAGCAGAGCCCCCAGCATAACTCCAAGAATGAACCCGATCACGGCTCCCATGAGGGCCCACCCGATAAAGGGTCCCATGCTGATCCCTCCTATCGATGGACTCCTGGTGAAATGGACGGACCATACAGACCATATGGGGAGCGAGCTCTGCACGCCCCCGTCTTAGGACCACAGTCTGAAGTCCAATAGGAGCAAAGCCGCGTGGAGCCTTCAGGCGGCCGCCACCTCCTCCCGGACGAAGCACTCCAGGATATCCCCCACGACGAAATCGTGGAATCCCTCCAGCCCGACCCCGCATTCATAGCCGGCGCGGACCTCCGGGACGTCGTCTTTATACCGCTTCAGGGAGGCGATGCGGCCTTCGTGGATCTTCTGGCCGCCCCGCAGGACCCGCACCATGGCGTTGCGGCGGATCTCCCCATCCCGAACGTAACACCCCGCCACCTGGCCGCCCCGCACCTTGAAGACCTGGCGGACCTCCGCGTGGCCCAGGATCCGCTCCTGGATCGTGGGGGCCAGCATGCCCTTCAGGGCCTTCTCCAGATCCTCCTCAATGTGATAGATCACGTTGTAAAGCCGGATGTCCACCCCCTCGGTCTCGGCCAGCCGCTTCGCCGCCGCATCCACCGGGACGTTGAACCCGATGATGATGGCATCGGAGGCCGCCGCCAGGGTGACGTCCGAGACGCTGACCTCGCCCGCATCGGCATGCAGGACGTTCAGCTGGAGCTGATCCCCGGCGTGCTTCTCCACCAGCCGCTGCAGGAGGCCGATGATCGGCTCGATGGATCCCTGGACATCCGTCTTGACGATGACATTGAACTCGCGAACCTTGCCCGCCTGCATGCGGCGGTAAAGGTCTTCCAGGCTCATCCGCCGGACCTGGCGCTGGCGCTGGCGCTCGGCCGCCCGCCGCTCCGCCAGCTCCCGGGCCTGGCGCTCGCTCTCCACCACCTCAAAGAGATCCCCCGCCTCCGGCACATCCGAGAGCCCCAGGACCTCCACCGGCGTGGAGGGTGGTGCTTTCTTCAGTGGACGACCCCGGTCGTCGAACATGGCGCGGACCCGACCGTAGGTGGCGCCGGCGACGATGATGTCTCCCTGTTTGAGGGTGCCGTTCTGCACGAGCAGAGTGGCTACCGGGCCGCGCTTATCCACCCGCGCGTCGATTACCGTGCCCACCGCCGGGCGATCCGGATTGGCCTTGATCTCCCGGGTCTCTGCCACCAGCAGGATCGCCTCCAGGAGATCCTCGATGCCAATGCGCTGCTTGGCCGAGACCTTGACCACGATGGTGTCACCCCCGTATTCCTGAGGAACCAGGCCGAGCTCCGAGAGCTGGCTCATCACGCGCTCGACGTTCGCGGTGGGCTTGTCGATCTTGTTGAGGGCCACGATCACCGGCAGGCGGGCGGCCCGGGCGTGGGCCAGCGCCTCGCGGGTCTGGGGCATCACCCCATCATCGGCCGCCACCACCAGGACGGCAATATCGGTGACCTGAGCACCCCGGGCCCGCATCTGGGTGAACGCCTCGTGGCCCGGCGTATCCAGGAAGGTGATCTTGCGCCCGTTGTATTCCACCTGATAGGCGCCGATCCGCTGGGTGATCTGCCCTACCTCCTGAGCCGCCACGTTCGTGCGGCGGATGGCGTCCAGCAGGGTGGTCTTCCCGTGATCCACATGGCCGAGGACCACCACCACGGGCGGCCGCGGCTTCAGCTTGGAAGGATCCTCTCCCGCATAGAGGCGCTCCCAGAGCAACGAAGGGCCTTCCTCTTCCGCGGCCTCCGGCGGCCGTTGTTCCCGGGGTTCGAAGCCGAACTCATGGGCCACCAGGGCCGCTGTTTCATAATCGATGCGCTGGTTGATGCTGGCCATAATGCCGTTGTGCATGAGGACCTTGATGACATCGATGGGGCTCACCGACATCAGCGCGGCCAGCTCGCGCACCGTAATGCTCGCCGGGATCTCGATTTCTTTCCGCCCGTTTTGTCGCATCCTGCGCCTCCTTCTTCAAGCTTATGGTTCAGGGAACAGGGCCGTCTTTGAACAACAAAAACCGGCACGGCGGCCCAGGCCGACCGTGCCGGCGGATCTCCCAGGCGTTTCCCCCAGCCCGCTTGCGCGGGCCGGAGAAGGGTTTTCGCGAGCCCGTTCAGGGTCGCATCACGCCTCATCCTCCGGCAGGGTCGCGGCATAGGCCACCAGCGCCATGCGGTCCTCCTCCCGCAGCGCCTCGATCCGCAGGGCATATTCCAGGCGTCCATCCTTCAGGGCCCGCTCCCAGCAGGAGCGCCGGGGATGCAGGTAGGCCCCCCGACCCGACTTCTTCCCTGTCGGATCAATCTCCACCCGGCCCTCCGGCGTGCGGACGATGCGGATCATCTCCCGCTTCGCCTGCACCTGCCGGCAGCCCACGCACGTGCGTTGAGGGATATGCTTCCGCGCCATCTGGGTTCCATGCTCGCAGGACTTATCTCGTAGACTGGACGGCCCGATTCGCCCGGGATCCTGTAGGGAACGGCCCAGTCTTAAAAGTTCCCCAGGAAGCCCGCTGCGCAACCCGCGCTCCACGCCGAATCGGATGACGAGCCTTCATCCGAAGATCCGGTCCACCTCCACGGTGAAACCGACGAGGAGCGCGGAATGGGCCGTCTGGCCCATACCCCACTTGCCGATCAGCTCATAGGCTCCGCCCTTCAGCTCATACACCTCGACCGTTTGCGCTTCCGGATCAACAATCCAGTATTCCAGCACCCCTGCCCGGGCATATTCCGCAAACTTCTCGACCCGATCTGTCCTCCGGGTATCCGGCGAGGTGACCTCAACGACGAGGTCCGGAACACCGCATACCCGCTCGCCAATGCGATCCAGATGCTCGCGGGCAATAAAGAAAATATCCGGTTCGCGGATCTTGCCCGCCCACAGGCGGACGGGGAGAGGAGCAAAGCGAACCACCCCCAGTTTGTGCCGCTCGATAAACGCGTGAAGCGCCAGAAACAGGTTTTGAAGGGCCGTCTGATGCGTGCAGGTGGGATGCGGCGGCACCAGCAGCCTCCCCTCCGAGAGCTCGACGATTCGATTCCGATCCGGCAGGGCAAAGAAGTCCTCCTCCGTCCACTGTCCCTGAGGAGGGTAAAGTTCCGCCACCTCCACCGCTCGTCCTCCCCGGGTTCGAGCTCCCATGCGTTCCTCCCCCCACAGGTCATGCCCTGTCCAGGCCCCCTCCTTTTAGTGTAGGGCAACCGCGAGCAGTTGCCCTACGCCGCGCCGAGCCCCCGCGAGGGGGCCTGCACGATGCAGGCGAACAGCCTGCGCTACGCCAAAAACTGCCTCATTTCTCGTGAACTGCGTAAGTCATGCCCAGGACGCGACGCAGGCACGGTTCGACCGGAGGCAGGGGCCTCTGGAACAGCCATCCCACCTCCAGCCAGAACCCTGGCACCCCCTGGCTGACCAGCTGCCCTTCCCGCATCCGCACCACCTCTGCCTCTCCGCTCCCCATCCGGTGTACGACCATCTCCTCCCGCTCCAGGTCCACCACCCAATACTCCGGGATCCCCGCCTCGCGATACTCCAGTGCCTTCTCCCCCAGATCCATCCCCCGGGTGGCGGGGCTGGTCACCTCCACCACCAGGACAGGCCGCACAGTCAGGGGCATCCCCCGGGCCCGAGAGACCTCCTCCGGCGGCACTACGAAGAGATCCGGCTCCCGCACCACATCCGGGAGCACCTGAAGGGCTGCGGGGCCCGCCAGGACTTTCCCCCACCCCCGGGCTTCACAATACCCGCCCAGAAGCCGTATGAGGAAGATCACGACATCTTGATGTTCGGCGGTGGCCGGCGAGTGCATAACGACCTCCCCGCGCACGAACTCCCAGACCGGGCTCTCGGGAGCCTCCGCCAGATAGCGCTCCAGCGTCCAGCCCCCCATCCGCACCACATACGGACCCGGGATGGGCTCCTTCCGCTCATCCACCACCATCACATGCATGGCCCTCATTCCTCCAGCCAGTCGCGCACCCGCCCGCCACGCATCCGTCGCAGCCAGGTTTCGTCCTCATAATCGATCTCATAACGGACCCGCCGGCGCTCCTTCCCCTTGCCCGCCTTCTTGCGCCGTCGGAGCTCCTCTTCTTCCTCTTCCTCTTCCTCGTCTTCGTCTTCGGTTTCCCCGATCCCCACGGGTTCCGGCTCCGGGATCGGGAGGGGAACTTCCAGAGGCTCCCGTGTCGGCTCCGGAAGGGGAGCCTCTACCGGAGCCTGAACCTCCTGGTGGGGTTCCCCGCCCCGGGGGCTCTCCATCTCCACGGCCTCCGACGCAACCGGCTCCAGAACGGCTGCCGAAATCGATGGGGCCGGCTCCACAGCCGCTACCGGCTCGGGAGCGGGAACTTCCTCCACCGCCGGGGTCGGCTCTGTCACTGGAGGAGCAGGCTCCGGCGGCTCCACCGGGATCTCCGGGGCCTCCACCCGCGCGGCTTTCTGCGCCTTACGCCGGGCCCGTTCGGCCTCCCGCCGCGCCATATAGGCCTGATAAGCTGCCTCCAGGAACGTCCGGGCATCCCGGAGCTCATCGGCGCTCCATGGCAGGCCGGGCTGGCTCTTATGACGGGCCAGCGCCTCCTGCATGGCCGGGATCAGGCGGGCGGCCTCCCCCATTCGCTCCTGCAGTTCAGAATCCTGCACGCGGGGGAGCCACTGCTCCAACGCCTCCGTCAGGCTGTGGATGTCGATCCGCCATCCCGTCAGGCGCGCTGCCAGCCGGGCGTTCAAGCCCTCCCGGCCGATGGCCAGGGAGAGCTGATCATCCGGCACCACCACCTGGGCGGTCCGCTCCGAGCGCTTCTCCTCAAACAAATGCACCGTGAGCACCCGGGCCGGGCTCAGGGCTTTCGCGATGAAGATCGCAGGGTCCGGATGCCACTCGATCACATCGATTTTCTCGCCGCCCAGCTCGTGGACCAGGTTCTGAATCCGCATGCCGCGCTGGCCGATGCATGCCCCCACCGCATCGATATTGGGCTGGGTGGCGGCCACGGCCACCTTGGTGCGCTGGCCAGGCTCCCGCGCGATCGCCTTGATCTCCACCAGGCCGTTGTAGATCTCCGGCACCTCTGTCTCCAGCAGGCGCCGGATCATGTTCTTATGGGTTCGAGAGAGAATCAGCTGCGGGCCCCGGGGCGTCTGCCGGACCTCCGCCAGATAGGCGCGGATCCGCTGGTGGGGCTGGAGCCGCTCCCCCGGCACCATCTGGTTGCGGGGCAGAATCGCCTCCGCCCGCCCCTGGGCCAGCAGCACGGTCGCTCCCTGAGGGGTGACGGCCTGAACCACCCCGTGGACGATCTCGCCTTCCTGTTCGGAGAAGTAACGATAAAGATACTCCCGCTCCGCCTCGCGGATGCGTTGCAGGATAATCTGTCGCACATTCTGCGCCGCGATCCGCTGCGCGAAATTCGCCGGCGTGACATCCACCCGGATCGTCTCCCCCACCCGGACGTCGGGGCGGATCCGTCGGGCTTCCTCCAGAGAGATCTCATGATGCGGATCCTTAACGGTTTCCACCACCGTCTTCTGGAGGAAGATCCGGACCTGGCCGTTTTCGAGATCGATCTCCACATCGACGGCCTGGGTGCCCCCCACATCCGTCATACGGCGGAACACGGTGGCCAGGGCCCCTTTCAGGACCTCCAGGACCACCTCACGGGGAAGGTTCCGCTCGGCGGCGATCTGATTCACGGCCAGCAGGAGCTCGCTCTTCGCCATTCGATCGCTCCTCTTCCTGCATATTCACAGAACAGCACGGTGGATCCTGCCCGGGTTCAGGGAGCTCGACAGACTGCCTTCAGCAGCCTGTTCCGCATCCTCATATCCCCATATGAACAACACAGGGGCGCCTGATCGCGCCCCTGTTCATCCCAAGGGATCCTCCGACGATGAAACCCGCCATGAAAAGTTGACAGGCACCCCGGGAGAGCCCGCCTGCCCTCTCGAACTCCAGGCACAGATTCATCAAGCCACTCTGTTTTACATTTTAAACATAATCCCCTGAAACGTCAAGGAAATCGATCCGGAGGCCCACCTCTCGCCCTCCGGCTTCCTGACGCCGCGCCGCATCCTCACACCGTTCCCAAAGCCAATAGAGCTGGCGGTCCAGAACGGTCAGCCCTCGCAGAGACCCATAGGCCAGCCAGAGGACTCCCTGGCAGTTCCCTTCCCAGGGGCCAGCACCCCCCACAGGCCATGGAGCGGCCTGTCCCCGGAGCTTGCTGCGGACAAAGAGATGGGCAAAACGAGCGTCGCACAAACGAGGACGTCAGCGGGGTGGCGGCGCTGGTCCAGAAACCCGCCCGGCGGCGCGCCCTCGCCCAAAACCCACACGTGGGATGCCGGCCTTCTATCGCCGGAACCAGTCCGGCGGCGGTTCCCAGTTGTCCGGGATGAGAAGCGGGCGCAGGCGGCCGCTGGGCTCCGGCGGGCCGATGATCCCCAATTCCTCCAGGCGATCGATCAGGCGAGCGGCCTTGGGGTAGCCAATGCGCAGCTTCCGCTGAAGCAGAGAGGTCGACGCCCCGCGATGACGCTTGATGATCTCGATCGCCTCCCGCAGAAGGGCCTCTTCATCCTCCTCCTCGAACTCGCCACGGCTCACCGAACGGCCGCTCCCCACTTCCAGAGGGGTCACCATTCCCTCCCAGGGGGCCGGCTCCGGGCGCTCGTCGGCATAACGCTCCTGCCAGAACCGCACCACCCGCTCCACTTCCTCATCCGAAACATATGCGCCCTGAACCCGGACGGGTTTCCCCAGATCCGGCGGCAGGAAGAGCATATCCCCGCGGCCCAGCAGGGTCTCCGCCCCCGGCATATCCAGGATCACCCGGGAGTCCACCGAGGAGGCCACCGCGAAGGCGATGCGGGCCGGGAAGTTGGCCTTGATCAACCCCGTCACCACATCCACGCTGGGGCGCTGGGTGGCGATCACCAGATGGATCCCCGTCGCCCGCGCCATCTGCGCCAGCCGGGTGATGGTCCGCTCCACATCCACCGGCGCGGCCATCATCAGGTCCGCCAGCTCATCGATGAACAGCACTATGTAAGGCAACCGGGTTTCCCCGGCCTCCTCAGCCCGGGCGTTGAAATCCGCGAGGTTTCGCGCCCCTACCGCCGCAAATTGCCGGTAGCGCTCCTCCATCTGACGGGTGAGCCAGCGCAGAACTCCCACGATGCGCTCGATCTCGAATTCCACCTTCCCATAGAGGTGCGGCAGCCCGTTCCACCGCACCAGCTCCACCATCTTGGGGTCGATCAGCACCAGGCGGAGCTCCTCGGGGGTGTTGTTATAAACCAGGCATGTGATCAGCGCATGGATGCAGACGGACTTCCCCGAGCCCGTGGTCCCGGCGATCAGCAGATGAGGCATGGACGCCAGATCGGCCACCACCGGCCGGCCCGCCACATCCCGGCCCAGGGCGATGGCCAGGGGCGACCCGACCTTCCGGAACTCCGGGGAGGCCAGCAGACCCCGCAGGCGGACCATATGGATCCGCTGGTTGGGAACCTCGATGCCGATGAGGCCACGGCCAGGGACCGGGGCTTCGATCCGGAGCGAGGGGGCCGCCAGGGCCAGCGCCAGATCGTTGGCCAGAGCGGCGATCTGAGCCACCCGGACCTTCTGACGCCGCACCTCTCCTTCCGGCCCGGGGCGCTCGATGTAACCCGGCAGCAATCCGAACTGGGTCACCGCCGGGCCCTGGGTGGCTTCCACCACCCGAGCCTCCAGCCCGAACTGCCGGAGGGTTTCCTCGATGATCGCTGCTTTCTGGCGGATCTCCTCCGACGAGACCGCCGGGGGCTCCTCTTCCTCCAGGAGATCCAGCGGCGGCAGGCGGCGATCCCGCTTGACCCGGACGGAACGCGGAGGCGATGCCGTCACGATCTTCAGATCCCCAGAGGCCGGTCGTGGAGATGGCCGGGTGGGTTTCGGGGGCTGCGGCGGGCGGACCGGCGGGGCCGGTGCGGGGGCCGGCGGGGCCACCCTGGGGGCAGGAGAGGGAGGAGCCCAGCGCGCCAGGGCAAACCATCCCCCGATCCCCGCCATCAACGTCAGCAGGATCGCCCCCACGCCAGGCCCCAGTGGGGCAGATGCAGCGGTCCAGATCAGCCAGCCCAGTGTTCCACCCCCTTCCCCCCGCTCAATGATCTCCCAGGGGGTCTCAACGAAGAGCAGGGCCAGCCCGTGGGCCAGGCCGAAAAGCCCCAGCAGAGCGCCCTCGAAGGCCAGGAGCCGCCAGCTGTTCAGCGCCGGGGCCAGGCCCATCGTCCGCAGGAACATCCATAGCCCGAGCCCTGCCCAGCCCGCGGCGATCAGGAGGCTTCCCCATCCGAAGAGGCTTCGCAACAACCCGGCCCATGCATCGCTCCACCGCCCCGGACTGAGGCCCAGCAACACCAGGCCGGAAAACACGCCCAGGCCCATCAGCCCCAGGGCGATCACCTGGCGCTCCCGCCGCCCGAAAGCCGGCGTGCCATACCATCGGGGTGGACCCAGACGTCGGATCCACTCCGGGAGGCCGGAAGACGCCGAAGGCCTGCTGGGCCCGGTACGGGCGGGCTCGCTGCGAGCCGGACGGGCATGGACCGTTCGAACACGCCGTTTCATCGTTCCCCATCTGATCAGAGCGCTGGAGAAATCCGGGGGAAACACCAATTAACGGAGCCCTCGCCGGCTGAGCCCGATCCGTCGGGCCGCCGGATCGATGCTCACGATGCGGACCTGGATCGGCTCCCCCTCGCGCACGCTTTCGCGGGGGTGATCCCCTCCCGCGTCACCGAATTCGGAAACATGCAACAGCCCCTCCACTCCTTCCTCCAGGCGAACGAAGGCCCCGAAGTGGGTCACCGTGGTCACCACCCCCTCCACCACCTGACCCACGTGGTAGCGCTGGGCCACGGTCTCCCATGGATCCGGTTTCAGCCGTTTGAGAGAGAGCTGAACCCGACGCTCCTCGGGGAGGACATCCAGGATCAGGACCTCCAGCTCCTGGCCGACCTGGACGATGGCTCCGGGATCCGTCACCCGGCTCCATGACATCTCTGAAATATGGAGCAGTCCCTCGAAGCCGCCCAGATCGACGAACGCGCCAAAGGGGGCCACCTTCGTTACCGTTCCCCGGCGAACCTCTCCAGGCCGCAGCTCGGCGAGCAACGCTTCAATGCGCGCCTCATCCTGATGGGCCAGCCGCTCGGAGAGCACAAAACGCCCGCCCACCTCATCCACTTCGATAACCCGGGCCTGAAGGGTCTGGCCCACATAGCGGGCCAGCGCGGACTTCCGGGACGGGCCGTTCAGTGCGTTCGGGAACTGAAGGAGATGGGAGGCGGGGATGAACCCTCTGGGCAATCCCTCGGCCTGAACGATCAATCCGCCCCGGTTATAGCCCACCACGGTGACGGTAAGCGGCTGGCCGGATTCCATCAGCGCCCGCGCCTGTCGCCAGTCCGGCTCTCCGCTCTCCAGATCCCACAGGCTGGGCATGGGGATCGGATGGCCGCGGCCCATTCCCAGACCTTCCCAGATTTCCTCCGGCTCGGCTTCCGGAGCCGGGCAAGCGGCGAACTCGCCCTGGGTCATCAGGGCCATCCAGTACTCCTCCGAAGGAGGCACGTAGCCGGGCTCCGTGACACGCATCCGATGATCCCTCCCTGAGTCATCTTTGATTCTGAAAGCCATCCCTTCAGGACTTGCGCGGCTGGACTTCTCATTCGAGAGACAGGTGATCCCCGACCGATCCAGGCCGTGACGGCAGATCCCATCGCCGCCTGACATTATAGCCAGAGGCGGAAGAGGAGCAAACGGAGGTTGAGGAACCAGACCGGGGACATTCCCTCCATGGCGTTATCCCCGCCACAGAAGGATCAGCGGCACGCACAGGAACGCGATCAGAAAGAAGCCCGCGAGGGCGCGGCGCTCCGTCATGATTTCGAAAACCCGGATCAGCAGACCTCGATACCACCGATAGCCTGCAAACAGGATCCCGACGGAGATCGCGGTGACACTGATCATCTCGGTGAGCACCACCCCAACGGCGGCCGGATTCCCCAGGGCCAGCGCGGCCAGCAACGTATCGATGAAGGTGCTGATATTGGCTCCCATCACATAGGGGATCAGTTGCTCCCGACGGATCCACCCCCGTGTCACCGAAGGCACCAGCAATCCGATGGAGAGGGACACTGACATGGTGAGGGCCGTCACGGCCAGCCCGAGGCCAAAGATCGGCCATGGGGAATCCGGCAGAGGATCCGCCTCCGGGCGCGTCAGGCGGGGGAGGGGGATGGCCCGGTCGAGGGCCTGGAGCGCGAGGCCGATTAAGAAAAAGCCCAGGAGGAACAGGGAGATCCCCATCACGCTCTCGAGCGCAGGTTTTCCGAGCCATCGGCTCACCCCGCTGCGCAGGATCCCTTCCACCGCCTGAACGAGCGCCCGAAAGGGTTCCAGAAGGGCAGGGAGAAAAGGAGGTCGCCACCGGGCCATCGAGGAAACCGGAACATATGGCAGCAGAAAGAGGCCCAGGGCTGTGGCCGGAAAATAGGTCGTGGCGGTCACCCAGAAGGTGACAAATCCCGCGGTCAGGCTGTTCCATGGATGTCCGCGGCGCCATGCGTAGCTTAACCCGATGACAAACAGGACGAACGAAGCGCCCAGGCGGGATCCGGTGAGCATGGTGAGGGTAGCCGCGGGGGAAAGGACCTGGGCGTCCTGGAGGCTGACTGCCGCTGCCGCCACCGGGGAACCGCTGAGCGCCAGACAGGCCATCAGCCATCCTAACCCCAGGCTATGCCATGGGGAGGGAAGTTTGCCTGCCTCCGCCAGCGTGGGGGTTAGATGGGCTGCCCCCGCGCGCATCAGCAACAATGCGAACAGGAAGAGCGCCAGCCCCCCAGCTCCCCATATTCCACGCTGGACTCCAGCCCTGAGAGATCCGATCATGGCCGGTCGCTTCATCAGGGATGGGGCTTGCGGGGAAACCGGTTCAGGAATGACGCGGCGGGCCTCCTCCCGGGGCTTTCAGGGCCGGGCCGGCCCTAAAGCCCATTTTTCTCCTCCTCCAGCCGAAGGGCCACAGGGAGGGGATGTCCGGCCTTCCCGCCCGGAGCCGAACTGCGCAAATCCCAGCAGGTTTTCCCGCTTTGTCCGGATGATCCATCAATCCGGCACCGGCGGAGAACCCGGGGAGGAATCCAGCCCTTCCAGGCCACGCCACCGGCTGCCCTCCTCCGGCGGGCCGATCAGCCCTCGAGCCTCCATGAGATCGATCAGGCGGGCCGCCCGGTTGTAGCCGATGCGGAGCTTCCGCTGCAGCAGCGAGATCGAAGCCCGCCGGTGCAGACGCACGACCTCAATCGCCCGCTGCAACAGAACCTCATCGGGTTCCTCCTCAACCTCCCATGCCCGCCCTCCAGCCGGGACTGGCGCCCGGGATATCGTCTCCTCTTCGGGCCTCGATCGAGCGGAAGGAGGCGCGGAGAGCGCTCCCTGGCGTTCGCGCCCCGGGGCCGGGCGGGGGAGACCCCGGATGCCCTTCCAGTAGGTGACGATGCGCCGGATCTCTTCATCGGAGACAAAGCAACCCTGAGCCCGGATGGGCTGGCCCTGGTCCGGGGCGAGGAAGAGCATATCCCCGCGGCCCAGCAGGGTCTCCGCCCCCGGCATATCCAGGATCACCCGCGAGTCCACCGAGGAGGCCACCGCGAAGGCGATGCGGGCCGGGAAGTTGGCCTTGATCAACCCCGTCACCACATCCACGCTGGGGCGCTGGGTGGCGATCACCAGATGGATCCCCGTCGCCCGCGCCATCTGCGCCAGACGGGTGATCCGCCGCTCGGTTTCCTCCGGTGCGGTGATCATCAGATCCGCCAGCTCATCCACCACGATCACCAGATACGGCATGCGGGGCTCGCCCCGCTCTTCCGCCCGCCGGTTGTAATCCGCGATATGGCGCACACCGACGGCGGCGAAGAGGCGATATCGGCGCTCCATCTCCCGCATGGCCTCCTGGAGCACCCGGGGCACTTTCTCGATCTCCACCACCACGGGGGTCCAGAGATGCGGGATGCCGTTATAGGGCGTCAGCTCCACCCGCTTGGGATCGATCAGGATCAGCCGCAGATCATCCGGCGTGCACGTGCACAGCAACGAGACCAGGATCGCATTCAGGGCCACGGATTTCCCGGATCCGGTCGCTCCCGCGATCAGGAGGTGCGGCATGGCCGTTAGATCGGCCACCAGGGGCTCGCCGGAGACGGTCTGCCCGAGGGGCAGCCGCAGGGGAGAGGCCATGGCGCGATAGGCCTCGCTCTCCATCACCTCCCGCAACCGAACCCGGGCGGCCCGCTCGTTGGGAACCTCGATCCCCACCAGGCCCCGGCCCGGGATGGGGGCCAGAACCCGGACCGCGCGGGCGGAGAGGGCCAGGGCCAGGTCATCGGCCAGGGCCGCGATCTGCCCTACCTTCACCCGGGTGGAACGGCCGCCCCGGGAGATCTGCCCGGGTTCCAGGCCGAAGAGGGTCACCGTAGGCCCGCGCTGGACCTCCACCACCCGGGCCTCGACCCCCAGGCTGCGCAACGTTTCTTCGATGATATGCGCCTTCTCCCGAAGATCCGCCTCGTCGATCTCCACTTCCTCTTCGGGATCCAGGATCTCCTCCAGACGGGGAAGCGTCCATTTCGGCCCTTCCGGGGCGATTTGCAGCGGAGCCTCCATTTCCTCCTGATCCTCCAGGGGCTCCGCGATCTCCGGTGCCTCTGGAGCCTGGTGGATCTCTGTTTCCCCAAGGATTCGCGGGGATCGATCCGCAGGGGGTGGGGAAGCGATGGGCTCCGCCTGCCGGGGAAGGTGGATCGGAAAGCCCGCTCCAGCGGAGCGGCTGGGCTGAAAGCTTCGAAGCCGGCGAAGCCCTCGAATCGCCCACTCCAGAGGCCGTTCCGGTGAGAGCTGGAATGCCCCCATCAGGCCCGCCCAGATCATCCCCAGCAGGATCAGCCACGCCCCAATGGGGCCCAGGTTCTCCGTCAAACCCTGAACCAGCGCAGCGCCGATCGCCCCACCGAGCCCCCCCAGCCGATCCAGGGCCATTAACAGCGATCCGTAGAGCAAAAGGAGCCCGAAAAGGAACGATGGGCGGGGTCGGGGAACCTGCTCAAATCGCCGAACCAGCAGCCAGGCTCCACCCGCGATCAGCCCCAGGGGGAACGCGAAGACCCCACCCCCTAACCCATGGATCAGGCTCAGAAGGAAGGAGCCCAGCCCGGGCATTCGATGGGGGGCGAGCAAACCCAGGGCCACCAGGATCCCGCCCAGAAACAGGATCAGACCCAGCAGATCCAGCTGCTGATCCAGCGTGAGGACAGGCCTCCAGCGAGGATGACCTTTCGGGGAAGTCGTCCGGCGGGCACCGGACGTTCTCTCCCGGGCCCCTCCTTTCGTTCGCCGACGCTCCCCGACGGCACGCTTTTTCGAACGGCTCACGGTCCGCGCTCCCCTGGTTTCCAGGAAGAATTTACAAATTCGGAGGGATTTCCTCGCCGGCCGGGCCGTCTTCGGTAATCCAACCGGCGAGGCGTTCTCACTGCCAGATGCCCGGGATCGCCGTCCCACACCGGTAGCAGGTCCCTCGCCCGCTGAGATGATCCACCAGGATCCGGAAACCGTGGCGGGCGATGAGGAGGGCATCACAATTCGGACAGTAGGTGTTCTCGAAGGGTCCCACCCGGCCCGGGAGATTGCCCGCGTAAACATAGCGCAGGCCGGCGGCCTTCCCGATCTCCGCCGCCCGGATCAGCGTCTTCGCTGGCGTCCAGTCCCGATCGGTCATCTTGTAATCCGGATGGAAGGCCGTCACGTGCCAGGGGATATCCGGTGAGATGGAAGCCAGGAACTCCGCCGCATCCCGCAGCTCCTCATCGGAATCGTTGAAGCCCGGCACCACCAGGGTGACCACCTCCAGCCACAGGCCGCTCTCATAGACCATGCGGATGCCCTCCAGGACGTTCTTGAGAGGCATCCCGAGGGCCCGATAGTTCTTATCGCGCATGCTCTTGAGATCGATCTTGTAGCCCACCAGGTAGGGGCGCAGATATTCCAGGACCTCCCGGGTGAGGTTGCCGTTCGAGACGTAGACGCAGCGCAGGCCCTGGGCGATGGCCTCCTTAAAGATCGCCACCGCCCATTCCGAGGTGATCAGCGGCTCGTTATAGGAGCTCCCCACCAGCTGCGCCCCATACCGCTTCGCCAGCGCCACCAGCTGGGCAGGGGTGACCGGAACAGGACGAACCCCTGCCTCTTCATCCCGCAAAGCCTGAGAAACCTGCCAGTTTTGACAGTAACTGCAATGCAGATCGCAACCCAGCATCCCGAAGGTCAGGGTATAGGAGCCGGGGAGGATGTGAAAGAACGGCTTCTTCTCCGTGGGGTCCACCTGGAGGGCGGCTACATATCCCCACGGGACGTAGAGGGTGCCGTCCCGGTTGAAGCGCACCTGGCAGATCCCCCGGCGGCCCGGACGGATCAGACAGCGGTGACCGCAGGCGTAACAGCGCACGGATCCATCCGGAAGCCGTTCGTAGAGCTCGCCCGGCCGTGTCAGCGCATCCAGCACCTCCGCCAGTGTTCGAACCTCCGCCATCGCCATTCCCCCTTTCCCCCATCAGGTCGGCAGCCGCTGTCCATTGAGGAGTTCCGGATAGGGACCATCTGGATTCCCAGGGAAACAATGGTCCTCCTCCCCAGGCCGCAAAGCGGCGCAGGAGAGGGTGAGGCGTCGCTCACCGCTCCGCGTCTTCCCGGCGCGGGGAAAGATTGGAGAGAAGAGAAACAACCGGGGACCAGAGCCTCCACGCACCTTTTTATATCATTTTAATCCCCTTTTCTCGGGAGAGGAGAAAAAAGAGGGGCCTGTGCTGTTCCGCTCAAATCGGGGAGGGCGGGTAGCTTCTCCCCCATGGTCCCAAAGGCCGCATGGGGAATGGGGAAGGGGAAATCCCCCAGCCTCTCCAGGGAGACCCATCGCGTGGGCTGCCCGGGTCTCACCATTCCATCCACGAATGGGCCTGACCGTCCGCAGTGAGGAGATAGATCGTCAGCGGACCGGCCCGGGTGCCCCCCATCCCGGGGGATCCAGGGGGCATACCGGGGAGAGCGATCCCCCGGGCATCCGGGCGTTCCTTCAACAGACGAGCAATGGCCTCCAGCGGGACATGGCCTTCTACCAGGTAAGGGCCCACCCGGGATGTATGACAGCTCCACATCCCCTCCGGGATCCCCCATTGCCGCTTCAGCGGCGTCAGGTCATCCTGTTCGACCACATGGACGGTCATGCCGTGATCCCGGAGATAACGGATATATTCACCGCAGCATCCGCAGCTGGGGGTGCGATAAACCGTCACCACCTCCTTCGCCAGGGGGCTGTCCCGCTGGGACGATGGGGAGGAACTCTGGCAGCCCATCAGGAACAGGATCCCCAGGATCCCCAGGAACGCTTTTCGCCCGAGCCTCATCGCTGCCTCCAGAGAAGCGTTGTTTAAAAATTGCTATGGAGCGCACGGAATGGGAAAAGCATGCTTCCCAACGCGCTGCATCCCCTCAGGGGCCTCTCTCTGGGCCCACCGCCCCAGATTCGCGGATTCATGCCCCCTCGTGGACAGCCCCCTACGCCCGGAATCCACGCAGGCGTAATGAGTTGGTCACGACGAAGATGGAAGAGAAGGCCATGGCCCCGGCCGCCATCATCGGATGCAGCAGGCCCAGGGCCGCCACCGGGATCAGGATCACATTATAGAAGAACGCCCAGAACAGATTCTGGCGGATCGTCCGCATCGTCCCACGGGAGAGCCGGATCGCCTGGGGCAGCAGGCGCAGATCCCCCCGCATCAAGGTGACATCCGCCGTCTCCATCGCCACCGCCGTCCCGGTCCCCATGGCGATCCCTACATCCGCCTGGGCCAGAGCAGGGGCATCATTGATCCCATCGCCCACCATCGCGACCCGGTAGCCTTCCCCCTGCAGCTGACGGACGATCTCGGCTTTGTCGGCGGGCAGGACTTCCGCGAAGACCCGGTCGATGCCGACCTGCTGGGCGATCGCCTCCGCGGTGCGCCGGTTGTCCCCGGTGATCATGGCGGTTTGCACGCCCAGCCGATGCAGCGCCGCGATGGCCTCCACCGCCTCCGGCTTCAGGGTGTCCGCCAGGGCGATCAATCCGATCGCCTCCCCATCCTGGGCGACCAGCATGGTCGTCCGCCCCTGCTCCTGAAGGGCGCGTGCCGCTTCGCCCAATTCCTCCAGCGCCACCCCTTCCGCCTGGAGCCACGAGACCTTGCCTACCCGCACCACGTTCCCATTCCGGTGGGCCACCACCCCCCGGCCCGGCAACGCCGAAAAGCCCGCCAGCTTCTCCAGCGCAAGCCCGCGGGTTCGGGCGGCTTCCACCACCGCCATAGCCAGCGGGTGCTCGCTCCCCTGCTCCACACTGGCGGCCAGCGCCAGGACGTCCTCGGAGGTCCAGCCCGCGCGCGGGATCACTTCGGTCACCACCGGCCGGCCCTGGGTGAGGGTCCCGGTCTTATCCAGCGCCACCATAGTGACCTTCCCCAGCTGCTCCAGGGCCTGGGCGCTGCGGAAGAGGATCCCCATCGTCGCCCCCCGGCCTGTTCCCACCATAATGGCGGTGGGCGTGGCCAGCCCCATCGCGCACGGGCAGGCCACCACCAGGACCGCGATGGCATTCACCATCGCCCGGGTGAAGCCGGCCCCGCCGATGACCAGCCAGCCCAGGAAGGTCAGAGCGGCGATGGCGATCACCAGGGGGACGAAGACCGCCGAGACCTGATCCGCCAGCCGCTGGATCGGCGCTTTGCTTCCCTGGGCCTCCCGGACCAGCCGGATGATCCCGGCCAGCACCGTATCTCGCCCGACGTGGGTGGCCTCGATCTTCAGCAGACCGTGCTGGTTCACCGTCCCCCCCAGCACCCGATCGCCCGGGCCCTTCTCCACCGGGAGCGACTCCCCGGTCATCATGGATTCATCGACTGCGGAGCGTCCTTCCAGGACAATGCCATCCGCCGGGATGCGCTCCCCGGGTCGGACGATGAGGAGATCTCCCACCCGGACCTCAGTGGCCGGGATCTCGATCTCCTGGCCATCCCGCAGCACGCGAGCCCGCTCCGGCTGCAAGGCCATCAGGGCCCGGATCGCCTCGCCGGCCCGTCCTTTGGCTCGTGCCTCCAGATACTTCCCCAGAACGATGAGGGTAATGATGACCGCAGCGGTTTCGAAATAGGTGTAACGGCCCAGCGCCGTGCTGCCCATGGTGAGGGCGAGGGTCACCGCCAGGCTGTAGAAATAGGCCGCCGAAGTGCCCAGGGCGACCAGCACGTCCATGTTGGCGGTTCCCAGCCGCAGGGCCCGATAAGCCCCCCGGTAGAAATCCCATCCCACTCCGAACTGCACCGGCGTGCTGAGGAGGAGGAGCAGCCAGTCCAGCAGCAGCGGCCGCGTCATCCCGGGCATCACGTTGTGGAGCAGATCAAACTGCATGCTCAGCCAGAACGTGGGGAGCGTGAAGATCAACCCCCACAGGAAGCGGCGGCGCTGCCGGGCCAGCTCCGCCTCACGGGCCGCCTGCTCCGCATCTATCCCGGCCTCTTCCAGCCCTCCGGCCGCCTCCACCACATCGTAGCCGGCCTCCCGGACCGCCTGGATCAGATCGCGGATCGAGGCCACGCCCACCACATAGGTGATGTGGGCTCGCTCCGCCGCCAGGTTGACCGTGGCCTCCAGCACCCCCGGAACCCGGCTGAGGGCGCGTTCGATGGTGCGGGCGCAGTTCGCACAGGTCATCCCCAGGATGGGCAGCTCCACCGCGGCGGTGGCCACATCGTAGCCAGCCGCCCGGACCTGCTGGACGGCATGGCGGATATCCGCGGCCGAGGGATCCAGCAGCACAACCGCCTGTTCAGCAGCGAAATTCACCGAGGCCTCCAGCACCCCGGGCGTGCGCTTCAGGGCCCGCTCCACCGTCCGGGCGCAGTTCACACAGGTCATGCCGATGATGGGAAGCACCACTTCCCGCGTCGAAGCCGTCATGGAACATTCACCTCCTTTGCGCAACCTCAGCGCACTGGGGAGGCCATCCGGTCGTCCCACCTCCACGCGCCTACCGGATCGCCTGCTGCAGAACGGCCTCCACCTTTTCCGGTGTCGCATCGTGGCCGAAGCTGCGCCAGATCACCTGTCCCTGGCGGTCCAGGACCACCAGGCCATGGGTGCCGGGCATCCCGAACCGGGTCAGGAGGGCCTGCCCCTCCCGCGTGTCCGCCCGCACCTCAAAGAAATCCACATCGCCTTCATACCGCGGTCGCAGCGCCTGCACGAGGCGCGTGTTCCGGGCGCACACCGGTCAGCCCGGCAGGACGAAGTTATAGAGCGCCGCCCGCGGGCGCGGCGTCGGCGTCCCCGTTGGCGTCGGGGTTGGGACCGGCGTGGGGGTCCCTGTCGGCGGGGGGACCGGCGTTCCGATCGCCACCGGCGAAGCGGCCGGCGTCTCCGTCGGGCGCGTGGGGATGGGCGCAGGCGATCCCCCACCCCCGCCCATACATCCGATCAGAACGATCCATACCAGCCCCAGCGTCCCCATCCCTATCCTTCGCATCCTGGCCCCCTTTCCAGATCGACTCTGGAGCCGGAAGGCGGGTGGAGATCCACCGGCGACACGGGCGGCCTTACGCGGAGGCGGGCGGGTAGCCGATTTCGTGAAGCACCGCGACGATCCGCTCCCAGGTGGCGGGGGGCTCGAAGGCCACCGTCACCTGCTTTGTGGCCACATCCCCGTGCACCTCCTTCACCCCTTCCAGCGCCTTCAGCTCGCGGGTGATGGTGTGGATGCAGTGATGGCACGAGATGTTCGGCGCAACGAACGTCCGAGTCTCCATCATCGCCTCCCTCCTGTCGCAGGATTCTCCGGGAACCTGAGATCCCGCTCTGATGGATCCAGGGAACGCTCCCCGATGGGTTAGAGCTTCTGTGCGGCCTCAAAAACCTCTACGATCTCCTCCAGCACCCGCTCCCGCTCGCCCGGGTCCTCGCCCCGGATGGCGGTCGTCACGCATGTGCGCAGGTGCTGGGCCAGGACCATATCGTTCACCTTCGCCAGGGCCCGCTGCACCGCCTGCACCTGCCGGATGATATCGATACAGTAGGCGTCCTCCTCCACCATCCGGGCGATCCCCTCCACATGCCCGGCGATGCTGCGCAGCCGCCGCAGGACCTCCGCTTTCGTTCGGGCCTCCATGTCCCCTCCCGGATGCGTATCCCTCCCCCGGGGGGAGGGAGTCAAAACCATTGTATCCCGGCCGGGCGGGTCTGTCAAATCCGGCAGAGAGCGAAAGCCGTCGGGGCTCCTACCGAAGGGATCCTCCGGTAGGAGCCGCTTCAGCGGCGACCTGAATGTCGGGGCGAGAGCCCTTCCTGCCGGTCAGGAGGTTGCCCGGGCCAGCATGAGCCTTGGGGAGCGAAAAGGTCGCCCTTAGCGCCCTGCCCCACCCTCAGGAGAAAAGGCCGTGGGCCACGATGAGAAGAAGAGGGCTCCCGCCTTCCCCATGGCACCCACCCACCTGAGTCCCGGCCCCAATCCGGCGCTACGGGAGGTGCCGGGGGATCAGAAGGCGATAAATGAATCCGTTCACCGGGATATCGGCGATCGGACGGTAGGCCTGGCCGATCGCGTCCAGCACCGGCTGAGGGTAGAACTGGGCCCGCAGCACCACCATCCCGAAGGCCTGGGCCCGGATCATCCGGATCAGGGGCTCCGGGTTCAACCGCTGATTTTTGTAAAGATTCAACAGCTGGGTGGGATTGGTCACGGGCT
>JAEVEX010000085.1 GCA_016842085.1 Candidatus Thermoflexus tengchongensis
GAGACCATGATCCTGGCCCTGGAGGGGCGGTATGAATCGTATACCCTGGGGCGGAAGCTCCGCATGGAGAAAGTGGAGGAGATCGCCCGGCTGGCGGAGAAGCATGGGTTCCGTCTCGGGGGCTTCCAGTCCTTCGGCCGGCCGGTGACCGAGGAGCAGATCGAGCGCATCCGCCGCAACGCCCGCCGTTGAGAAAAGTTTTTGGGGCGTGGGCGTGCCTTTGGCGCGACCTCCAGATCTCCATGCCCGACAATCAATCATCAGGAAGTAAAACATTCGTTGATTCCGCGTCGAGCAAGCGTCCAGCAAAATGGCTGGTTTTGATCATATAATCCTGGGGAGGAGGACAAATCCGGTATTGGGGTAAGGCAGTTTGGTGGATCTGCGCAGGATCTTGCGAATGGCCTTATTATTCCTGATCCTGGTCTCCTGCCGTGCCCTGCGTTCGACCGAGACCCCTCCTGCGACTTCGCCTGTTCCCTCGCCTTCTCCATCGCCGACCGTTTCCCCATCTCCGCTTCCTCCGCCGGCGCTTCTGGAATATTCTCCTCCCGGAGGGCTTCTGAATCTCCGCCTTCCGACGATCCGGCTCGTCTTCAGCCGCCCGATGAACCCTGATAGCGTCCGGGCGGCCCTCTCGGTGGAGCCGCCATTGCCCCTGGAGCTTCGCGGGGAGGAGGGCAACGCCGTGCTCCTGCGCCCGACCGTCCCGCTCACGCCCGGGATGTCCTATTCGTTCACCCTCGCCCCCTTCGCCGCGGATCGAAACGGCGTCCCGCTGGGTCGGGCTTATCGGTGGAGCTATTCGCTTCCGGTGCCGGCCACACTCACCGGACCACGCCGGGAGCAGAAGGATGCTCCGCTCGCGATCCGTTTCAACTACGACGTGGATCCTCAGACCGTCCAGGAGGCCCTCCGGGTGGAGCCCGCGCTGGAAGGAGAGTGGAAGTGGGATGCGACGCAGCGGGCGCTCATCTTTCATCCTCGAAAGCGGCTTCCGGCGAACACGACCATCACGATTGTCCTGGGGGAAGGCCTGCGGGATGCATCGGGCTATCCCTTTCCACCCATGCCGCCGCTTCAGTGGACCACCCCGCCACCTATTCTGGATGTCCATCCCTATGGGGATGAGGTCCTGCCAGCCTCGTCGATCCGGATCATCTTTGACCGGCCGATGGATTGGGACAGTGTCCGGGCCGCTTTCTTGATCACCCCGAGCGTGCCCGGCGAGTTCCAGTGGGTGGAGACCACCATGACTTTCCGTCCCTCAGAGCCGCTGTGGCCCATGACAGTCTATACGGTCACCATTGCGCCATCGGCACGGGATGAAACCGGCGCTCCCCTTCTGATGGAACCTTACGTATGGTCTTTCCGCACCGGCATCCCGGAGAACATCGCCGACTTCGGCTGGGGCCCCAACGCTCAAGTGCTGGATGCGGATGGCCGCCGGGCGGTTCAGTTCCGTCTCTTTGGTTCCGTTGCTGTCTCGTTGACCTTCGAGCTCTACGAAGTAACGCTCCCTCAGTTCCTGGATCGGTATGCCTCCGGCTTCCGGGGGGTGGCCGGCTGGGAGAAGCGACCGATTTCCCTGGAAGGGACCAAACTGGCGCGCCGATGGGAGATGGCCGCCCACAACGAGAAGTCGTGGGATTCGCCTCATGAGGTGATTATCCCGCCGGATGTCCCTCCTGGCCTCTATATTCTGAACATGAAGGCCCACGCCATCGGGATGATGGATCAGATGTTCCTGATCCTGACCCGCCACGTTCTGATGCTGAAACAGGCCGAGGGACAGATCATGGCCTGGCTTACCAGGATCCACGGCGGGCCGGTCTCCGGGGGCGAGGTGGCTATCTATGCCCGCGATGGACGTCTGGTGGCCCATGGTCTCACGGACGACCAGGGCATTTACCGGACATGGGTTCCCCGGGATCCACAGCCTCTGATCGTGGTCGCGCGAGTGGGCAACGACCTCACCGTCGCCGGTTTGAGCAACGAATGGCGCAGCCCCTCCGGCTCGTGGTGGGACTGGTGGCGGCCAGCGCCCCCGGCCCGCCGGTATTCCGCCTATATTTACACAGATCGTCCGATTTACCGACCGGGTCAGAAGGTTTTCTTCAAGGGCATCCTGCGCCGCGATGAGGACGCAGTCCTCTCCCTGCCGCCTCCGGGAACTGCGGTCACCGTCCGGATCCGGGATGCGCGAAACAATGTCGTCCAGACCTTCGAGCTGACCACCAGCGCCTTCGGGACCGTCCACGGCCAGTTCGCGCTGGCTGAAGGCGCAATGCTGGGCGACTACGTGGTGGAGATGGTGGTAGATGGCGAAGCCCACCGGCAGATCTTCAAGGTTCAGGACTACCGCAAGCCGGATTACCAGGTCCGGGTGATCCCCGATCGCGCCCGTTACGTCGCCGGGGAGACCATTTCGGTGACCATAGAGAGCCGATACTTCTTCGGCGAGCCGGTCGCCCGCGCGCTGGTGGAGGTGAAGATCTATAGGCTCGGCGAGCGTTATTGCTGGGAGGAATGCCCTCCGGGGCCGCAATATGCCTGGTATCCATCCTCCTATTCTCCGATTCTCGGGACCACCGATGCCAGCGGCCGCTTCACCTTCACGTGGACGGCTGCATATCCGCGGGAAGGAGATTACACCTGGGGCTGGATGCGGCAGAGCGCCCTCTGGGGCGTGGAAGCGACGGTGGATGATGGAAGCAATCAGGCAGTCAGCCATTTTGCCGTCGTAGAGGTGTATCCCACCGCGGAACTCCTGAGCCTGGACCCGGGCGGTTATCTCCACCCGCCCGGACAACCATTCACCATCCGGATCACCGCCCGGACGATTTTCGATGAGCCCGTCCCGAATCGGACCGTCCGCCTGGAGCTCGCCCGCTGGAATCCACGGGACTATGCATATACCGACGTGGTCCAGGCCATCACGGTCACCACGCGGAGCGATGGCGTGGCGACCATCCCCTTCGTCCCGGA
The DNA here is from genome assembly GCA_016842085.1 of Candidatus Thermoflexus tengchongensis. GTDB lineage: Bacteria > Chloroflexota > Anaerolineae > Thermoflexales > Thermoflexaceae > Thermoflexus > Thermoflexus tengchongensis. Next base: position 2,989 of record JAEVEX010000085.1, read on the forward strand.
GAAGCCCGGCTGGTATGAGCTTCGCGCGATTGCCCGGGATCGTATGGGCCATGAAGTGATCGCCTCCACCTGGCTGGCCGTTTTCAGCGGAACCTGGTGGGGGGAGAGGGCGGGCGGCGAGTTGCGCATCCTCGCGGACCAGCCTCAGTATGCTCCGGGGGATGTCGCCCGGTTGCTCATCGAGTCATCGGTCGGTGGGCCGGCGCTGCTGACCTTCGAGCGGGGAACCACGCGGCGGGCCCAGCCGATCCTGCTAACCCCGCCCGTCACGGTGGTGGACATCCCTATTCAGCCAGATGACGCCCCGAACATCTTCGTGACGGTGAACGTCTGGGAGCCCCAGGACACGGCGATCCCTCTCGAGGGAATCAGCTATTCGCTCTCCGACAGCCAGCTTCGCACGGCGACTGTGGAGCTCTCCGTTCCCGCTGTCGACCGACGCTTGACCGTCATCATCACACCGGATCGGACCCGCTACGCGCCCCGTCAGAGGGCCGGGTTCACCGTGCGCGTTACGGATGCGCAGGGCGCGCCCGTCCCGAACGCGGAGGTTTCCCTGGCACTGGTGGATGAAGCGATCTTCACCCTCAGCGAGGAGCTGGCTGGTCCCATCTATGAGGCCTTCTATGGCCGGCGGGAGCACATCGTTCGCACCTATGATGGCATGGCCCTCCGACGCTATATCGGCGGCGATGGCATAGGTGGGGGCGGGGAGGGAGAGATTTCGGCCGCCAACCCGCGAAGCGATTTCCCGGACACGGCGATCTGGCTTCCAGCCCTTACCACGGATGCCGATGGGGTCGTCACGCTGACCCTTGACCTCCCGGACAGCCTGACCACCTGGCGTCTGACGGCGAAAGCGGTGACCGCGGACACGCGCGTCGGAGAGGCGGTCGCCCGCATCGTTACCCGTCAGGACATTGTGGTCCGTCCCTTGCTGCCACGCGCCCTGACCGCGGGCGATCAGGTTTTCCTTTCCGCTTTTGTGCATAACTACACCGCGCTCTCTCAGACCCTCACGATCCGCATCCGGTGGGAGGGCGGGCTGGAGGTGGCTTCTCCTCTGACCCAGACCCTCGCGCTGGCTCCCGGCACAGCGCGGATCGTCGGCTGGGCGGCCCGGGCCCAATCAGCGGGAGCGGTCACGGTTACGATCAGCGCCCGCTCGCCCATCGCCGGGGATGCGGTCCAGACGGTCCTCCCGGTGCGCCCGCTGGCGGTGCCTCAGGTGGAATCCCAGGTCGGCGAATTCCAGGGGGCCTGGGAGACGACGGTTGTCCTTCCGACGGATGCTCTGAATGAGAGCTTCGTGGAGGTTCAGCTCGCCCGCTCCCTTGCCGGCGGTGTCCTTCTGGGGCTGGAGTATCTCACCGGGTATCCGTTCGGCTGCGTGGAGCAGACGATGAGCAAGGCCCTGCCCACGGCGGTGGTGGCGCGCGCGTTCCATCAACTGGGATACTCCACGCCGACGCTCCTGGCCGACTTGCCGCCGAAGGTGAACGCTGGCCTTCAGCGCCTTTATGGTTTCCAGCATAACGACGGCGGCTGGGGCTGGTGGTGGGATGATGCCAGCCACGATTACCAGACTGCCTGGGTCATATTTGGCCTGACGATGATCCGGGAGGCCGGGTATGAGGTAGATCCCCAGGTCATTCAGCGGGGGGTGAACTGGCTGAACGAGCATCTGGACGGGATGGATTCCCGGACCCGCGCGTATGCGCTCTACAGCATGGCCATTGCCGGGCATGGGAACCGGGACGCAACGCTGGCGATGGTCCGGGAACAGGAGAAGCTGGATTTCTTCAGCCGGGCTGCGCTGGCGCTGGCCCTCCATGAGCTGGGTGCCCGTTCAGAAGCCCAGGCGGTCCTGGAGGGGCTCCTCGCGCAGGCCACGGTGCGGGGGGAGTTCGCGTGGTGGGCGGGCGAGGCCTACGAGGGGCATTACTATCAGAAGACGATGGCCTCCACGACGCGCACCACAGCGATGGCTCTGGACGCTCTGGTTCATATCCGGCCGGATCATCCGTTGATCCCGCGGGTGGTTCGCTGGCTGATGGACCAGCGGCGGTCAGATGGCTGGGGTAGCACGAACGAGACTGCCTATGCCATCCTTGCACTGACGGATTATCTGCTGGCAGCTGAGGAACGGACGGCCGATACGATCTGCCGGGTGGAGGCGAATGAGGTGGTCATCCATAAGGGGAAACTGGGGCGGGGGGAGCCAGCGATCACCCTGAAGATCCCGGCGGCCCGGTTGCGCCCCGGCTCGAACCGCCTCCGCATCCAGTGCGATGGAGGCGGGTCGCTTTACTATGTGGTCAACAATCGGCTCTATCTGGCGCGGGAGCAAATTGAGGCGGCCGGGAACATCGGCGTCAAACGAATCTACCGGGATCCAACAACCGGTCGGCTCATCACCACCGCCCGGCCGGGCCAGCTGGTGCAGGTGGAATTGCAGGTCACCCTGCCCAGGGAAGGGTTCTATCTCATTGTGGAGGATCCGCTGCCAGGCGGTCTGGAGGCGTTGAACGAGCGGCTCAATACCACCAGTCACGACGCGCTGGCAGGGGAAGAGCGTTTTTACTGGCAGGAGTATGGATACAACAACAAGGAGGTATGGGGGGATCGCGCGATCTTCTTCATCACCGAAACAGGGACCACCTGGCGAGCGACCTATCTGGCGCGGGCTGTGCGGCCGGGGCAATTCATCGCGATGCCCGCGCAGGCGAGCGGGATGTATGACGCGACGGTCTGGGGTCGTTCGTCCAGCCAGGTTTTCACCATCTCCGAGTTGTTGACGCAGTCAGATTGACCGATTCCCCAGGGGTGCAGGTTTCCATTCCCCTTCAATTTCGATGGAGAGGTTCCGGGGCCGGGGTGGGGATCAGGGCCCTGCTCCGGCCCCGGAAGATCTCTTTCCTCTTTAAGGACCCGTGGGGCGGGATGGGCCGTCGAAAGCAGTCCGCCCCGCCCCGAAAATCCGTAAACCCGCCGCAAGGGGTTAGGTATCGCTCCGAACTGGTCTCAAAGCTCCTGATGTGTTAAGATCCTCCTGGAATTCCCTATCTGGGACGAAGGTGAAGGATGGGATTCCGAGAGCTAAGCGATGAGCCATGGGCTTTCCTCCAGCCCCCGCGGCCCCCAGGGCCCGGACGGGCGGGCCCCGAGCCGACGACCGCAAGATCCGGAACGGAATTCTATTGGAGGGGAGTGCAATGGACAGGGTTGTCTCTGATGCTTGCGCGGGGAATCCACCAGCTGCCTCCTCCTCGGCCTGGGAGGACCTTCTCCCATGCCCTTTCGTGGCGGGGTCGATGATCGAGGACCCCCGTCTCTTCGTCGGCCGGAAGGAAGAAATCCGGATGATCCTCTCGCGAATGGAGGGAGCACAGCCCATTAGCATCAACATCGTCGGAGAACATCGCATCGGGAAATCTTCCCTCCTGTATCACATCTTTCAGACCTACGACCAGCGGGTCTCCAGGCCCGCCCAATATGTGGTCGCCTATCTCTCCCTGCAATCCCTGTCCCCCCAGACGGCAGCGGAATTCTACCGCGCGGTGGCCCACGCCTTTCTGGAGCGGCCCGCCGTGGAGCAGGACCCCGAACTGGCCGAAGCGCTGCGCCGCGATCCGATGACCCCCAATGCGTTCCGGGAAGCTCTCCGTCGGTTCCGGGAGAAAGGCCTGAGGCCTGTCCTGTGCCTGGACGAGTTTGAGGGGTTCCTGAAGTATCCGGAGGAGTTTAACGACGGTTTTTATGATAACCTCCGGGCATTGACCAACGAAAGCGTCTTAATGCTGATCATTGCATCCCAGAGGCCTATTGCAGACTATCGGAAAGAACACCGCCTCACCTCCCGCTTCTTCAACGACGCCCACACTGAGCGGCTGGGGGAGTTCACGGAAGAAGAGGCCAGAGCCCTGGTTCGCCTCCCGGCAAGCACGGTTCCCGGCGCGCCGGAGGCGCTCTCGCTGGAAGAACAGCGCCTGGCCCTCCAGTGGGGCGGACGCCACCCATGCCGCCTCCAAATAGCCGCCTGGGCCCTCTGCCAGGCCCGCCTGCAGGGCAAAGATACTGTCTGGGCCCGGCGTCAGTTTGAGGAGCAGGTAAAGTCCCAGTTCACCGCGCCAGAAGAGCCCCGCCCTTCCGTCGGATGGGGAAAACGGCTCTGGCGCATCCTCCGCTGGCCCTTCTGGGACATGCCCCGCTACCTGGGGCATCTGGCGCGCGGGGTGAGGAAAAAAGCAGAAGACCTGACCGATTGGCTCCTGGGCGTGCTGATTATCGCCATTGTGATCCTGGTCCTGCTGCGCGTTCTGACCGGGGAACAGTTGCTGGACCTGGTACGCCGCCTGCTGGGAGGATGACGAAATGGCAGGCCGGTGGGAGAGCCTCCGCGCCTATATCGCCGAATGCGCCCGCATCCTCTACTGGGCCTACTTCAAGCCCTATACCTTCCGCCGCTGGCTGCGGGAGATTGATCCTGACCTGGATATAACCACGAACCCCTTCCGTTTTTATAATCGCTTTCCTAACAACCCTCGCTTGTACCGCTACGCAGAACAGAGATGGTGGCTGATTGTTATGCCACACTTCTTAATATTTTTTATGTATTTGGTGCTTCGGGAAGGCGTTTCTCTTTTGTCTTTTATATTTATAGTAGGATGGTGGCTAGGCTTGATGGTTTTGACAGTGTTAAGAAGAAGTTACCTGCGTTGGTCAGAGTTCTTTGTGTCCCCCAAATATTGGGGGGAGCCGAGAGAAGATCTTTTATTGGCCGCTATGACTATCGGGATAATGGGCGGGGTGGCATGCTTTCTTCTTCTTATATTTATCTTCAGAGTCATCAATTTTGAACATTTTATGACTTTTATGACTTCCGAAATAGGAGCCCTGGCACTCAGTGTAGCGTTCAGCCTGCTAATTGGCTCTATGGCCCACATTTTTGATGAGATATTTGGTCTGTTGTTCGTCATGACTTACGTGATGAGCGGTATGATGCTCGATATGGTATTCGGCGCAATGGTCAGCATGGGGGTCGGCGCGGCGGTCAGCGTAGCGTGGGGCGTGGTGTTCGGCGTGGCGATCGGCGTGGCGTTCGGCGTGGCGTTCGGTGTGGGACTTGTAGTGCTTGGCGTAGTGGGCCGCGTGGCAGTCAGTGTGGCAGTTGGCGTAGCAGTCAGTGTGGCAGTCGGCGTAGCGTGGATCCTGGGAGCTCTCCGGGTCTGTTTCTGGCTGCCGGAATTGCTCTGGACCTTTGTCCTGGCCCTCCTGGCCCGGCCGGGCTCCTATGCCCGCTGGCTCCGCTATCTCCCCCCTCGCTTTGACGAACGGATTATCCTGCCTCTGCCGTTTCTGGACAAATTCATCGCCCGCGCCTATCGGGAGAACCAGGCCGCCGCCCGGCAGATGATAGATTACCTCATCACCTCCACCAACCAGCAGCGCCTCGCCGCCCGCGCGGTTACTGAAATCGCCGTGGATTCCCTGCGGCGGTGCGAGTCCACCGACGACATCGTAGCCGTTGCCGGACAACTGGAGTGGATTCCCCAGCCTCCTCCGGAGCCGCTGGGCCCCTTCCTCCCTCGCTTCGTGGAAATCGCCCAGGGCGTGCGGGCTGCTCGGGAGGAGACATCCTTCTACCGGCGGGCAGAGTTGATGCGGCGCCCGGTCCATCGCCTCCGACAACTGCGGGAAAGCCTGGCAACCGAATCTCCCCGCTTTGCCACCGTATATGGGGAAATTACAGACCGCTGGCTGCGGATTCTGGAGCCCGCCCTGCGGACGCTGGAGGAGCAGGCCCGGTCCTCCCCGGAAATCCCCCAGGTCTATATCGCCGGCCCGCCGCTGGACCCGGAGACGGCAGGGGAGCGGTTCAAAGGGCGAGCAGATCTCTTCCGCGAGATCGGAACCCTGGTTCTCTCCGATGTGAAACCGGTCATTCTCTTCTATGGCGGGCGGAGGACAGGGAAGACGTCAGCCCTGAAATACCTGCCCCTGCGGGTGGGGCCGGAAATCCTTCCCCTCCTGGTGGATGTTCAGGGGCTGACGGCGATCACGCTGGAAGGCGTGGCGGAACATCTGGCGAAGGCTATCGTGGAATCCGCACGGCGCGCCCGCAATTTCCAGTTGCCGTATCCGGATCCCAGAGCCATGACCAAAGACCCGTTCCTTGCCCTGCAGAAGTGGATGGATAAAGTGGAGGAGATCGCTCGCGATCGAACGCTTCTTCTCTGCCTGGATGAGTATGAGCGGCTGGAGGAAGTGGTCCGGGAGACGGGAAGCCGGATGCCGCTGAACTTCCTGCGGCATGTGATGCAGCACAGGCCCCGATGGGTTCTGCTCTTCTCCGGTTCTCACATGCTGGATGAACTGGCCCCATACTGGAGCGATTACCTCATCAACACCCGCGCGGTGCGGGTCAGCTACCTCAGGGAGGAGGACGCCCGGGAACTCATCCGCAGGCCCGTAAGGGATTTCCCAGACATCTACGAAGAGGAAGCGGCGGAGGCGATTGTTCGCCTCACACGAGGCCAGCCATATCTGATCCAGCTGACATGTTACGAAATCGTGGAACGCCTCAACCGGCAGAAGCGGCGGCGGGCTACGCCGAAGGATGTAGAAGCTGTGGTCCCGGAGGTTTTTGAGAAGGGTTACAACTTCTTTGCAGAGTTCTGGAACAGCCTGACATCGGAGCAGCGGGAAGTGTTATCGGCAGTGGCGCAAGGCAAGGAAGTGCCGGAGGCGCTGCAACCGGCGGCCCGACGGCTGGTTCAAAAGGAAGTTCTGGAACCCGCGGATGGAACATATCGTTTCCAGGTCCCGCTGATCCAGCGGTGGGTGGAACGGAGGATCCAGATTTCATCGTGAAAGGAACAAAAAGGGGGCTTCCGGGGCAGTTCGGATCAAGCTCGTAGCAGGGCGTATATCGGAGATTTCAGGTCAGCCCCAGAGCGTCAGGAGCAGATCCTGAATGGAACGGCTCTCCTGGAGGCGGGCGCGGTAGAGGTGGCGGCGTCCTTCGGGGGAGCGCGTGTAGATGAGCTGGCCATGGCCCACGTAGCGCTCCCAGGCGCGGACGAAGGCCTCCGCATACGGGCGGTTGGCGGCCAGAACCTGAGGCACGGGATAATAGACAGGGCGGCGCAGGGCCGGAGGGATCCACGCCCGCAGCCGCTTCCACAGGCCCCCGGCCAGCCACTCCGGCAGGCGATCGTCCAGGCGTATGATCAGATAGCGGGGATTGCGAATGGGGGCGAACAGCT
>JAEVEX010000088.1 GCA_016842085.1 Candidatus Thermoflexus tengchongensis
CGGGGCGGCTCCTCCCGGGATCCCCAGCGATCGCGATACGCTTCGCCAAAGCGGTATTCCAGGGGCGTGATCCGGAGGTCATCCACCCGGACGCCTGTCCCCATGGAGCTCGTGGTTTCTGCAGGCGCCGGGGGCGTTCCGAATGCGGGCGGGACGATCCCTGCCGGAGTGGGGGTCCCCAGAGATCTAACCAGCCCGGCGAACAGGCCGAAGGCAGCGATGAGGGCACAAACGGCGCAGAGGCCACTCAGAGCCAGAACCCCGATGACGATCCCCAGGCCGATCTTCAGCGCATCCCGCATGGGAGGCCTTCTCCATGGAATGGTTTCCGACTTTCTCATGCCATCTGCTTCCTCCCGATCCGGATCCGCCGGGTCCTGATGGCCGACACAGCCCCCGGAGATGCTCCAATCACGAGATAAGCCCAAAATGCCGAAGCGCCTCCTCGTCGCAAAGGAATGAGAATAGTGAACGTCCTACCGGCCCAGCAACCGCATAAGCAGATGGGGCAGTTGATCGGGCTGAGCCCAGGCCAGGAAGGACCAGATGGCGTTGGCGATCAGGTTTAATGTCACATTCGCGCCCGCCTGACTCAGCGCCATGAGCAAGCTTCGGGCTTGCGCTCGCCGTTCCGGGCGGATGGCCTGAATAATCTCGTCCAGACGTTGCGTAATCTGAGTCATCTGGTCGCGCCAGAACCGCTCTCGGGGGCTCATCGTGGCGGTCGTGGCCAGACGGATGAGCTCTTCCAGCGGCTCCCGGAGAGATGGATCCTGTTCCCCGAGCTCTCTTATCCGAGCGGCAAGCTCTTCCAGCTCCTCGGGATTGGCCACCGGCCATTCAGGCGGTTTTTCGGCTCGCACAGCCCGTATCAAAGCTGGCAGGCGCTCGATGAGTATAAATTGTCGATCGATGATCCGCTCCCGACACCAATTAATTCCATCCAGGATGCAGAGGAGACCATCTCGAATCTCACGAGCAACGTTCCAGAGATCCCTTCCCTCCAGCCTTGAAACATGATGGGTCAGCTCGTTGCGCAGTTCCTGAACATGTCGCAGGCGCTGCATGATTGTTCGAGGAATCTCGAGCCCAATGGCCTTGTAGGCCTCAAGCTGACCCGCCCGCTCTATCGCCTCCAAGGTAGGACCCAGGGCCAACTGGGAAAAGCGAACATGGGGCAGCCGCAGATCTTTCTGGGCCTGTCCGAGATCTCCCTTGTAGAGCCACTCCGCGAGACGGCTCAAAGCCTCCCGGCACGTCTCCTCCAGGACGGCGGCGGCCTCCAGGAAGGCGCCGCGAAGGATCAGGGCGGACTGGTCGGATTGCTCGAGAATGCCCCGGATGAATTCCTGCCAGGCATGATTCAGGGCCCTTCGATGGGGCGCGGGGATGGAGGAGGGCATCGCCCTTTGATATTCCTCCCGGGCGGAACTCAGGAAGAGCTGCCACCAATGGGGCAAAAGGCGGAACCTCCGAACCATGTCCGAACCCAGCGATAGCAATTCCTCCTCCAGGGGGTCCAGCTTGCCGGGAGCTCTTAAAGAGAGCGTGGGCAGCATCTCCATCTCCGTGCTGGCCACGATGAAGGTGGTCGTCTCCACAGCGATCACCGTGAAGGCCGGCCCCGGCGGCCGTTGCATCCATTCCGTAATCTGATCCAGCTCCTGCAGGTCGTCGCAAATCAACTCCACCAGGAGATGATAAGGCCCGCCGCAATAGTAGATGCTAAAAGCCGTCTCCGCGTAAGGGGACTCCAGAAGGGCTCGCTCGAACTGCTCAACGTTCATGGGGAAATGCCCGCCCCCCAGCCGGATGCCCACGAAGGCGCGAACGCGCCCTGTCCGGCTCATGTCTTCAATCACGGTCGGTCCCAGAAGGATTTTGGCCTCTTCGAGCCGCTGACGGATTGGCGCAAGATCCGGATCCGGAAGGTCATACCCTTCACGAACCAATCGCCCGGCCGCCTCAATCCAGGCCGGATTCAGGGCGATATTCTCCCAGCTCTCGACCGTATAGTTTCGCCAACGAGAGATCCTCTCCACGGGGATGATATCCACCGGCCATCTGTGCTCGGTCAGCCACTTCCGAAAAGCCTCAGCATCCTCATTCGTGCCGTGAAGAATGAGCAGCACATCCTGGGGTCCGAAAAGAGTGAACCGGGAGTGTTCCTGGGGCAGGTTCCGCATAGAATCCCGAAGGGCTTGATAGCGCCCATCCCGTCCGTCAATGAGATAAAGAAATGTTCGCTTGTTAAGCCGCTCAGCCAGATACTGGGGGTTCAACAGGCCCAGACGTCTGAAAATGGGCCGGTCCCTTTGGAGCTGGGCATACTCTGCGGTCGCAAAGGGAGGCAGGAAACCCGGCTGCTTCTCCACTTGCCGGGCTGCTTCCTCAGGGGTCAAACGGGGATCCGCCTGCAGCCGGCGTGCCACCATGCGGGCGAATAAGACGCCTGCTGAGATCATGCGAGCCCCTCCTGTCCTCTCTTGCGGGGATCAGAAACACAAACGCCCGCCGGGGCCCTTCTTGCCCGCGGCGGGCGCGCTGTGCTAAACTATTCCCCGCCGGGGCGCCACGACCGCCCCGCGCCATCGCCTCGCCGGTCTCCCCCGCCGGGCGAGGCGTTTTTGTTTTTTATGATAGCGCCGGAGGGCAGGGTCAGGCAAAGAGCCCTGAGCTCTGCCCGCCTTCAGCCCCAAGCTGCTGGGCATAGCTTTCCATCACCGCTTTTAAAAGTCTACGGAGCTTCCCTAGAACCTGGCCCAGCTCTTGCAAGGAATCCAGATCCTCCTCCACGAACTCCATGGGGATGATCAGGGACCAGGAAGGGGGCCGCCCTTTCGCTTCCACCGTTTCCAGGATCCGGCGCATCGCCCCTCCGGCATGCGCCCAGCGCTCAGAGAGCTCCCGCCACAGCTCCACAAACGCTTTCCCCAGACCCAGCCTCTTATCGGCCTCCCGCATCCATCGGGAGATATTACGATCCTCTTCCTCCAGCGCCCGAATCCTTTCCCAGAAGGATTCCTTCTCGCTGTAGTTCAAATCGGCGAGATAGCATTTCACCAGCGATTCCAGGAGAAACCGGGCCTCCACGAAACAGGCCGGCAGATTGCCGCTCAGAGCGTTCAGCCAGATCGCGCTGCCTGTGGGCAGAAGCGCATGGTTGATCAGATAGAACATCGCCCGCCTGGTGGATTCCCGCTCCCGCGCCGGATGCTTCAGGACCAGCCCCAGATATTTGGTGAACGCCTCATTCAAAAGATCGACGATCTGCTCCAGGACCTCCGGAGCCCTTTCATGCAGAAAGCGACAGTTCTTCTCCAGCGCCTCACATGTGTGGCGAAGATAGTCTTCCACGCCTCCCTCCAGCGTCTGCTGCGTGTCCTCGTGTCCCATGCCCGTTTCCCCCTATCTCTCACATCTGATCCCATCTCTGTTCCTGATCGAACCCGTGGGAGTCCCCATTCTGCGACAGGTGATGAGAGGCAGGATGACGATCCAGCCCCGAGTCATTGCTGCCATGTCTCCTTCGTCTCAACCACCCACCCTCTCCTTCTCCCTTTACCTCTCGCTTTTCCTCTTTTCCCATCCCCTCTCCCGGCGCGGAGGGATATTTAGGAGCTCCCCGGAGCCGGATCGACGGCGGCGCGTGGGGGGAGAAAAGATCCGCCCCCGAGGGCGGAGTCCACCGATCCTTTGCCTGCCCCCCAAGCCAGCAACCGGGCGGGGAGCTCCTCCGGCGCCTCGATCCAGAATTCCTGGTAAGCGGGAGCCGATCGGGCCGTCCGGGCGTAGAGGAACAGGTGCACCGTGACTTCCCATGCGCCGTAGGAGAAAACCCTTGGCTTCCCGTTTACCTGAAACATCGCCCGATAGCCATGGACCTTGTGCAGCCACCCCACGTGCTCCATTGCTCTTTGGTCGTTTTCTGCGCTTCGTGGGCTGACGCGGACCCGGCCGGCCGATCCTTCTTCCGTCGCGGCATCGCTGCCCTCCTCTCATCCGGTCAAAGATCCGTGGTTTTCATCCCCCGTGTAGCGTTGCAACAGCCGGTCCAGCCGCCCCCGGGAGATCCCCAGCCGGGCGGCCGTCTCGGTCCTGGACAGCCCCAAGGCCAGGAGCCGGGCCGCCTCCTCCGCCATCCTCTGTTCCTGGCGGGGGAGGATCTCCGCCTCGTAGATAGCCCGGGCGTCCCGCACGAGATCCCACCAGCGGCTGTAGGCGCTCTCCTCCTGCGACCAGCGCTCCCGAAGCTCCGGGAACAGGCGCTGGGCGATGCGGATCTGTGTCTCATAGCTCCGCGCCTGCTGGAACTCGCGGTTCTCTGCCAGCTTCCGGGCGATGGCCTCCAGGGCCTCCGCCTCCTCCGCCTTCTCCGCCTTGGCCAGGTTCTCCAACATCTCCAACAGGGCCTCCTTCCGTTGCCGCAGATCAGCAGCCCAGTCCGTCTCCACCATGTAGACATGGGCCTGGCCTTCATGGATCCAGGCGGCGATGAATCCCGCCAGTTCCCCAGCCCGCGCCCGGGCCTCCGCCTCCAGGGCTTTCACCTGGGGCTGGAGATCCTCCGGGAGTGGTCTCTCAACCAGATCCTCCAGGAAGCCCTCCGGATCCCAGCGCTCCGCCAGCGCGTACACGATCCGCGCCCCGACCGCTTGGGCCAGCTCCAGGAAGTCCTCAAAGCTTCCTGGATCCCCTTGCCAGAACACCCCCTGGTCTAAGCCACGGGGCAGGCCGGGATAGATCCGCAGCCCGCGCGCGGCCGCCGCTGTCTGGAAGTGCTTCCAACGCGTCTCTAAGTCCATCGAGACCTCCCTTCGATCTTCCACTTCCCGCACATTGCGTCGCTGGCCGATTGGTCCGTTTATCCGACCCACCGGGCCAGGACGTCGATCTCCTCCACCGCTGGGCGGGGGTTGGGCAGGAATCCCCTGGCGCCACGACGGCCACGGTCCGGGCTCCCGGCCCTCCACACCCACCGGATCCGCCACGGCGTGTCCCGGAGGGAAGCCCGCAGCAGCTCCAGGGGCTCCGGGTCGTTCTGAGAGGGAAGTGCCCCGAAGCGCACCACCAGCCGCGCCCCCGGACGGCAGGCTTCCGCGGCCCGGAGCCAGACCTGGCGCAGAGCCCCGGCATAGGACTCCGCCGATCCTCTGCCGATCTGGCCCTCATAGCGGTAAACCACATGGGGGGGACCGCCCAGGAACCAATGCCGCAGCCATTGATCGGCCACATAGGTCCGCATCCCCCAGTAGGGCGGTGAGGTGATCACCCAATCGTAAGGTCCACCCAGCTCCAGGAAGTCCACATGCCGGGCGTCCCCACAGACAGCGCGCCCGGGGACCGGCGGGGGGAGGTCCTGCAGGAAGCGGGGGATCACGCGAGAAAGCAGCGCCAGCGGATCCACCTCGGGGGGCCGAAGCCCGCGGGCCTTCCAGAACCGGACGGCATAGGCGGGCTTGGGGGCAAAGGTTCTCGGCATCTGATTGGAAAGATAGCTCGGCGCCCCCTTGCGGAGCGGGCCATGCAGGCGCCCTAAAAGGATCACCCGCAGCAGCCGCGCAGCGGGCCCCTTCCCGTCCCTCATCAGCCCCTCCCGGAGCCGGGCGATCGCCTCCAGGGTTCGGTGGTGATAGGCCAGCTCCCAAAACTCCCCCTGGGGGAGGTCCCGCGCCTCCCCTTCCCGCAGCAGCTCCCGGGCCCACGCCCGGACTTCCTCCGGGGTTCCTGCGGCCAGCATCCCATCGGCGATCGCGGCGGCCACCGGGCTGATATCCACGCCGGCCGCCGGGAGCCCCAGAAGGCGCGCCGCGTAAAGGGTAGTTCCCCGACCGCAGAAAGGATCCAGAACCCACTCCCCCGGCCGGGCCTTCCGCAGCCATGCCAGCGGGAAGTCCAGAGGGAACATCGTGTAGTACGGGCAGGCCTGAAGCAGCTTCATCGGACAGGGGGCCTCAAGAAGATGATCTTTTGTCGCCCGTTCTCCATCCGTTCGGTGCGCCAGCCCTCATTCTCCGGACCGAAGAATTGCTCCAGGAACGGCCGGACCATGGAATAGGCCATATTATCGATCTCCTGCTCATCGGGGAGCGAGCCGATCTCCCGCAGGGCATCCTTCATCAAACCCCAGAGCCGTCCCCAGGCAATTTCCCCCCTCTGAAGCGCGTCCAGGAACCGTTTGTTCTCCCAAACTCGCTGGAAGGCCCGCTTCTGGATTTGCTGGAGGTAATCTGGCGGGGTGGCCGCCTCGACGGATTCCGGAGGAGGCGTCTCCTCCGCCTCCTCCCCCACGGCCAGGGTGGCGCGGGCCTTTGGGGCCCAGGTCTCCACCGCCTCCGACCGCCCCTGGGGCGGGTACATTTTCTCGAAGGAGACCACTCGCATGGGGATGGGATAGGGGCGCCCGGAGACCCCGGACCAGAAGACGCAGTGGCCAGGAATCGGCTCGTTGAGCAGCGCGCTCAAAAGATCCATGCTGAAGTGGGCGTTGGCCCGGCCCACGGCCTTGAGATCCCCGGCGGAGAGGACGTGGAAGACGAACCAGTTGTCTCCCTGGCTGAGGAGCTCATCGGGGATGCTGCCGGGCTGCTGGGTCACCATCACCGCCCCCAGGTCGTATTTGCGCCCCTCCTTCACCCACCGCACATACGGGGAGCTGGAGGCGCTCCCGTGGCCCAGGACGCTCTGGGCCTCCTCCAGGACCGCGATGATCGGAATCGTGGCCGGATCCGCCTTCACGAACTCATTCTGGTTGCGTTCGAACAGATATTGGAGGACGATGCCGGAGAAGGCCAGGGCCGCCTCCCCGGACATCCGGGAGAGGTCCACCACGCAGAGCTTCCCCTCCCGAAGGGCGCGGATCAGGAGATCCAGGAAGCGGCTGCCGGGATCGTGGAGCATCCGCACGATGAACACCATATTGCTGCGGGCCGCCGTCGCCTCCACCTCGGAGGATTTGTCCTCGATGCCCAGCAACTGGCTGATCTCATCGATGGGCGCCCCATAGCCATGATGATAGATCAAATCAACCAGCCTCTTCCACCGGTCCTGAGAGAGGGCCTTGAGCTTCCGGACGTTCTGCTGCTCCTGGCGTTCCGGGGACAGGGTGATCCCCACCACCATCTCCGGGGGGAGCCGCCGCAGATCCAGCCGCACCCGGTCGGCCACGAAGGCGCCGTAGAAATCGTTCGGCGGCTCCCGGTCGGTGAAGACCACCAGGTGTTTCTGAAGGTGGGGGACATCGCACAGCCCCGGCCGCCCCTTGTCGTCCGGCCAGAAGTATTCCGCATCCCGATCGAAAATGATCGTCCCCACCGGGACGGATTTTCCGCCCCGCTTGGGGATGGTGGGTGTTTCGCGGTAGAGCTCAGAGAAGAGGAGCTTGATGAGGTTGGATTTCCCGTATCCGGCGCGGGCGAAGACAAAGGTCCGTCGGGCCACCAGGTGCTGGACCGGGAAGCGGACATGAACGGTCGGCTCCAGCACCTGCATCCAGGGCTCGGGGTGCAGGCGCCCGTCCGGGCGGCTTTCCTCCTGTCCCCAGACAAACTCCCCCATAGCCAGGAAACCAATGGCCGCCCCATCCTCCCCGTGCCCGGCCAGGGCCCGCAGCACCTCATCATCCGGGAAGGCCACGCGGCTGCCTACATGGGGCAGCCGTCGGTGGGAGGGAGCAATGTGAATCCTTCCGGAGGGATCCCGACGGATCACCCCCAGCATCCGGACATTCACGCGGTACTTGAGGTGGCGCTCCCGAATGTTCTCCGGCAGCGACCATCCCTCCATGGCGCTCCGGGTGGTGTAGTCCTCCCCCTCGGGGGAGACCAGGCGGCCCTCGCTGCGCAGGGCGGTGATCCGTCCCAGGATGGCCTCGTCCTCGTGAGCCAGCTCGACCAGGAGGAATTGACCATGCATGGGGCGGCGGACGTAATCCGAGCGATAGGGGAGGACCAGATCCGCATGGAACTCCAGCTCCCCTTCCACGAAGCCCCGGAAGATCCCTACAACGCGCTCTCTCTGGATGAGGGGTTTACTCACGGCCATCGCGATTCTTCCTCCGTCCCCCGGCCAGCAACCGGAAGGTCACCAGGGCCTCCGGCCGATCGGGGAGGATTTGTTCGCGGATCGTCTGCAACACCAGGTCCTGCAGGAGCTCGGCGTCCAGCCCGCCCAGTCGGGCCTGCTCGTGGGCCCGCTGCAGGCATAACGGGTAGAAGGGAATTGGGAAGCCAACCTGAGCATCGCCCAGGAGGTACCCGAGGATCTCGTCCACCTCCCCCTGCCGCACGTGGCGCTCCCACACGTCCACCGCCCAGATCGGGTCCTCCGGGCGGCTCCCGAACTTGACCAGGTGCAGGACCCCGGCCACGAATTTCCGGGCTTCCCCCTCCTCCCCCGGCGCGTATTCCGCCCATCGGTAGACCTGGCGTTCCATCGTCGGCGGGATCCGCACGGCGCATGCCCCGGGCTGCACCAGCACCCCTTCCAGAAACAGGGCCAGGTGATAGCGGTCCAGCACCTTGCTCCGTTTGGCGATTCCAGCCACGAAAAGCCGTCGCCCGGTTTCCCGCCGGCGGCGCTCGACGGCCGCCTCCATCCGCTCCCACATCCGGGCGAAGTGGTCCCCGGCGAAGAGCTTGCTGCGCAGGAACCCGTCGCGGACGATCAGGGTGTCGGTCGCGAACTCCTGTGGCCCCATGAGGTAGTCGTAAAGGGCGGCCCAC
This sequence comes from Candidatus Thermoflexus tengchongensis, assembly GCA_016842085.1. Lineage (GTDB taxonomy): Bacteria > Chloroflexota > Anaerolineae > Thermoflexales > Thermoflexaceae > Thermoflexus > Thermoflexus tengchongensis. The sequence continues at coordinate 8,724 of JAEVEX010000088.1, forward strand.
TCCCCCAGATCCCGATAGTCCTGGATCCACCGCCGGTTCCGGCGATCCAGCGGGGTGGCCGGATCGGGGATCATTGGGGAGAGCTCCCAAAGGGCAGAGACGCCCAGGTCTGCCATCAGCCGGCCCAAAGGGGTTTTCGGCTGCCCGTCTTCCAGATGCTGCCGGTTGAGGACCTCCACGTCCATCCAGGGGGTGAGCAGATCCCGAAAGATCACCCTCCCCTGGGAGTCCACCACCCGCACGGGGAAAAACAGATGAGGGTCAAATTCGATGATCTCCTCCCCGGCATCCGTAGCCACCAGGGAGACCGTTGTGGTCGTTCGAGGGTAGATCCGGCGGACCGCCCCCCTCAGCGCCCGCACTTCCTCGCGCAAGCGTTCCAGGCGCTCGCCGTCCCGCCGGGCCAGCTCTGCGGCCCGTTGTCGGATGAAGTCGATCTCCTCCGGCCCCAACACGGTCGCCTCCTTCCATCTCATCCCAATCGCCCCACCGCCGCCTCGAGATCTTTCTCCGACGGCCGGGTGTAGCGGGCGGTGGTGTTGAGCGACTCATGCCCCAAACGAAGCCCTACTTTCCCCTTTTTTTCCCTCGTGAATGCTTCCGGGAAGCCGTAACATGCCGGCGCCTTTGGCTCTTCATCCTTCGGGTCGGAACCATGCTCGACCACTTTCAATGGTTGACCCTTCTCAGCCCAGGCATGCAAGTTCGGAGAGGCATATCGACTCTACCCGCTTTCATCTTGATGCCCATACACCCAATCCTCATGCGCTCGCGCAACCGTTTCTAACCACTTAATGCCTTTTTTTATCTCGTGGTTCGGGTCAGGACTGTTGATCCGGCGCTTGGCGCGTCGCCGGGAAATACCAGGACGCCGGAGAGCCTGACGAATGGCTTCCCCGCCTCGCAGTTATCCCCTGGGCATAACGGACTTCCGCCCGCAATTCCAGCGTCTAAACGCTACGTTCCTTGCCAAACTGTCGGGGGCTCTGATTTCTAAAGTGACATCACCATTTCAGGCCGGTTCGGCGGAAACAGGCCATCAGCAAGGACGACTCGGAGCGGGTCTGTTCCAAAGAGGCCTTAACCGCTTGCTTCCAGTTGTCCAAACCCGCCGGAATAAAGTTGGCCAAATCGCCATATTGGGTGTGGTTCCAGACCATCTCTACCGGATTCAACTCCGGAGCATCGGCCGGTAACCCGACCACCTCTACCCAGTCGGGATGGGCCTCTTGAAGCAACCGAACCGCCTTCCGATGGTCGCTGTATCGGTCCAGAATCAAGATGAACTTCCGCCGCCGGTGCCGACGGAAGGTCTGAAGAAATCCCTTCACCTGCTCGGAACGAATGTTTTTCGGATGGATTTGGAAAAACAAGCGGGGCAAGCGCCGGACGTGAGGAAAACGGATCCCCGCCATCACCGACCAGCGACCGTGCCGGGACCAGCTCTGCTGAACGGGCGTTTCCCCCTTTGGAGCCCAGGTGCGGCGCACCCGGGGCTGGAGCATATCGCCGCTCTCGTC
>JAEVEX010000048.1 GCA_016842085.1 Candidatus Thermoflexus tengchongensis
GACCCTCCCGTGCCGGTGTTACATCTGTATGCCCAGCCGGAAGATCCCGGATACCTGGCGGCCCAGCAGGCATTTGCGGCTGCACACCCATGGTTCCAGGTGTTGAGGCTGGAAGCGCGGAGTCACTATGAAGTACCCGGTAAGATGGCCATGGTGATAGAGAGATTTGTTGCGGCTTGATTCATGCGTGCCGCGCCTGACAACGCACTGGGCACAAAAGCGCCCGTTGGGGTTGCTGACTTCCTGTATTTCGATGAGCACTTTTTGCTTTTTTGCTTCACTGGGGCGATCATGGGAATAACCCGGCGGGTTAGGGGTAGACCTCGACCCCCATGAAAGGCGGGAGAGAATGACCTCCATCTGGCAGGATCGTCTGGCGGCGGTGTGGCAGCAGGAATGGGTGGGACGCACAACCGAACTGGCTTTGTTTCAGGAAGCTCTGACCGCTCCGGCGTGGCCGTTCCCGGTGTGGATGGTGACCGGGCCGCCTGGGATCGGGAAGACCGCTCTCCTGCAGCGCTATGCCTGGCTCTGCCGGGAGGCGGGAATCCCCACCGTTGAAGTGGATGCCCGGACGCTGGATGCCCAGCCGATCGCTTTCCTCCAGGCTTTACAGCCCCTTCTCAGCGAAGCGCAGAATGGTTCCTCGGGATCCTCACGGGCGGTTTTCCTCCTCGATCACTACGAGCAGCTGATGCCCATCGACCTCTGGTTGCGCAACACCCTTTTCCCCCAACTTCCCCAATCCCTGTTGCTCCTCCTGGCGAGCCGGGATCCTCCTTCCCGGATATGGCCCGGGGACCCTGGCTGGTCCAGCCTCATCTTTCTGATCCGTCTCGGGAGCCTGAGTCGGGAAGAGGCGAGCGACTACCTGGAGAGACGAGGGATCCCGAAGGAGTGGCAGCCACCGATTCTGGAGTTCGCCCACGGGCATCCCCTCGCATTGCGCCTCACGGCGGATTGGGCGCTCCAGCACCCGGATCAGCCGTTCCACCCCATGGCGGCCCCAGAGGTGGTCCAGATGTTGCGGGAGCGGTTTTGTCCCCACATCCCCGGGCCGACGCATCAGGCGGCGCTGGAAGCCTGCGCGGTGGTGCGGGCGCTTACGGAGGATTTGCTCAGCGACATGCTGGATTCCCCCGAGGGTGCGCGCGAGCTTTTCGCATGGTTGCAAGGGCTTCCCTTTGTGGAATCCCGTCCCCATGGCCTGGTGCTGGATGATGCGGCCCGGGAGGTCCTGGGCGCAGATCTGTGCTGGCGCAATCCGGATCGCTTCATTGGACTTCATCAACGAGCCCGCTCGGCCTACATCCATCGCCTGCGCCACGGGCCTCGTGCCTGGCAGTCCCACCTGCTTCTGGATTGTCTTTATCTGCACCGATCGAACCCGGGTCTCCGCCCGTTTCTCCGCTGGGAAACCACAGGCTCCATCTGGCCGGATCGTCTGCGGGAGGGCGATCTTCCCCAATTGATGGCGATGGTAGAGCGCCATGAAGGCCAGGCCTCCGCGGCGCTGGCTGCCGGATGGTTGAAACACCAACCTCAGGGTGTAACGGTCTTTCGGGCTTCAGATGGTGAGGCACAGGGCTTCCTGTTATGGATCACGATCTATTCGACCGGACCGGAGGATCCGCTGGGGGATCCTGCGACGCAGGCGGCCCGTGCCTATCTGGAACAGGAAGCCCCTTTGCGGCCGGGGGAGCGGGCCATGCTGTTCCGCTTCTGGATGGCCCGGGAAACCTATCAGGCCGTCTCGGAGGTCCAGACCCTCTGCTTCGTTTGTGCCGCGCAGCATCATCTGAGCACGCCGGGGTTGGCCTTCTCGTTCTTCCCGTGCGCGGATCCGGAGTTCTGGGAGCCGGTGTTTGCCTATATGGGCATGAAACGGATCCCGGCAGCGGATTTCGAGGTGGAGGGGCACCGGTATGGAGCCTATGGCCATGATTGGCGCCTTATGCCTGCGGGCATATGGCTGGGCTGGATGGCGGAGCAGGAAGTCATCTTCGAACCTCGTCCCTTCTCTCCCGCGAATTGGGACACCCCTTATATTCGCGTGCTCAGCCGATCCGAATTCGATGAGGCGGTCCGCGAGGCGTTGCGTGGCTTCGGCCGTCCCGAGATCCTGCAGGCGAATCCGCTGCTCCATACCCGGCTCGTGCTCGATCGGGCAGGCCTGGATGCCTCTTTGAACGACCGGATCATGGTCCTTCAGGAACTCCTGGAGAAAGCGCTGGCGGCCTGGGAGAAGGCGCCGCGGGATCGGAAACTCTATGAGGCGTTGCGTGTCACCTACATGCACCCCGCGCCCACGCAGGAGCAGGCCGCTGAACGTCTGGATCTCCCCTTCAGCACCTATCGTCGCCATTTGAAGCATGGGATCGCGCGCCTCTGCCAGCGACTCTGGGAGTGGGAGATCGGATCGGCTTCGGTGTAAGACTTTGTGACCCTGATCGAGGAATTCCGGTGCTGGGCCGGACACCGAAGGCGTCCGGCCCAGCACCCCTCTGGAAAGGCGAGCCCTCCAGAGTCCCTTTCTTACCTCCAGCGCTTCGCGGCGGGGGAGAGACCAGTTCCCCGTGCCGCTTACTGGAGGTTGAACCTGCAGACGTTGCCGAAGTATAGCCCATCGACAGTGCTCACCCGATCGTTCGGCAGCACCACGGTGTAGACGAAGTTGCTCAGGCTCACCGTCGCGCCGCCGGTCGCCACGGATTGATCGACCGTGTTCCCGGTCTGAAGCCAGTCGGGCTGCTGCACCTCGCTCACCGTGCATGTAGTCGTGCCGGTGGTGGGGAAGCGCAGCGGCGTGGCGAAGGACCAGTTGCCGTTCGCATCCGTGGTGACGGTGGCGCTGGTGCCGTCGGTGCACTGGATTCGAATCTGCCAGCCTGCCAGGCCGTTCTCCCCATCGAACTGCCCGAGCGTATGGGCGTCCTCATACTTCTTGCCGCTCAGGAAAGCCTGAACTTTCGCCACGCCCTTCTTCACCTTGAAGGCATCATATTTGCAATCCCGCGGATCGACCGGATATCCCTTGCCCAGGGAGCAGATCGCCAGAATGTAGACACCACCGGGGTTACTGGTGTCCGCGTAGGGGAAGAGGCGGATCAGCGGGATGGTGGCGTCGTGGGTCCCACCGTAGGCACTGACCTCACCGCCGGTCACCGCGAAGGTGCGATTGGTGAAGGCGTCGAAATCATCGGAGAGGTTCTTCGCGCCGCCATCGTTGGGATCCGGCTGGCCGCCTGGCTCCAGGACCGCGAAGAAGTAGCGGCCGTCGGGGCCGAGGCCATTCGCCGCTGGCCCACCGTTCAACCAGACGAATTCCTTGCCGTCGTAGATGTTGCAGTTGACGCCGGGGTTGCCGTTCTTGCAGTGGTTGGGCCCATCCACGGCTTCGTTGACCGTTGTGTAACCGGCCCCGCTCACCGCGAGGGCCACCCCAGCCAGAGCCGCTCCGATCCCCATCAGAACCAGAAACGCCACGGCCAGACGGAAGGACAGCCTGCTGGAGAACTTCATGGGAGCCTCCTTTCCTTGAGGTAAGGTTGTGCTGGGCCCCGAAGGGAACCATCCTCCATCCTTTCCCAGCTCCCATCGCCCAGAGGGCGGCGGAGGGCTGGGAGAGATCATTGCGTTATGCGACCTGGGCGTACTTCTTTATTGCGGTCAGGAAGAGCAGGAGAAGAGATGCCAGCCCGAAGAGGCTCCCTCGCTTCGGGTCAGGATCGGCCCGGGCGAGGCGTTCCATACGCCGGGACGCCGGGCCTTCGCTTCCTGGCGAAGATCCCACATGCGCTCCTCCGCCAGTTGATAAATTAGTTCTGTATGGATGCAGTAAGGATCCATGACTCTCCTTGTCCTGGCCTCAGCCCAGGGCTTTTCGAAGATCTTACCCATCCAGACAGGGGGGGGAGGGAGAAGGTGGGGGGACACCCCCCGCAGCCCCCCTATCTCTCAGAACATTGAAAAGCCCTGGCCTCATCCAGTGCGGTATTGCAGATAAAAGAGATTCGGGCAGGCTCAAAGACCCAGCGGTATGAGCAGGAGTGGTTATCCCCAGATCGACGGATCCGGTGGGATTGGGATCTCTTCCTCAGCCAGTTCAGCCGCCTCAACAGGGGTGATCAGGAGGGACCAGCAGGATGGGCAGAAGGGGACCACGCTGGCCTGTAGCAAAGCGCCCACCCGCCACAGATCACCGCCCAGATATTCCACCTCATAAGACTGCCCGCATATTCCACCACATATCCGTTGCTCCCACCCCAATCGCTCCGCTGCGAAGCCCTCTTTGCTCATGGATTTCCTCCGCTGCCTGCCATGGGACTAACCCCATGTGGGGGTCTCCTTTTGGGGACTACCCGAAAACTTGTATATAAGATCGTCTATCTTCATCCTAAATACTAAGACATATTTTGGGATAATCCAGCCCAATAATTATTCAAATTTTGTTTATAATCAACCCAAATTTGTTAATTATTTCTAACGTTGTGGATCGTAACGTTGAAGGGGGCAGGCTGCCGAAGGGGCTTCGTCCTGTCCTCTGGAGGCTGGTTCTCACCCCGGTGGTCCGTTAGGACCGGAGGGGAATTTCGTTCCCCTCTGGGATCCCCCCTATGGGGGACTTTGTGCATATTGCACAAAAAGGGGTGCCATCCGTTCGGTCCTTCCACCCATAGCCAAAGCTCGTGACCCTTTTTACAATCTGGGGGAAATCTTTGAGCGCCTGGAGGAGGCGACGATGGCCCGGCAGACGATCACCGAAGTCGCCCGCGAGGTCCTGGAACGCAGCAGCGGGAAGGCCCCGAAGCCGCTGACCAAACCGAAGGACGTCATCGAGTTCGCCCGCGCCCAGGGTGTGGTGATCGTGGATCTCAAGTTCGTGGATCTGCTGGGGACCTGGCAGCATTTCAGCATCCCGGTCACAGAGCTCTCGGAGGAGGTCTTCCAGGAGGGGCTGGGGTTCGATGGCTCCAGCATCCGGGGCTTCCAGCACATCGACGAAAGCGATATGATCCTGATCCCGGATCCGACCACAGCGGTGGTGGATCCGGTCTGTGAGGTGCCCACCCTCAGCCTGATCTGCGATGTCTATGACCCGGTGACCCGCGAGCCCTACACCCGGGATCCCCGTTATATCGCCCGGAAGGCGGAGGCGTATCTGAAGCAGAGCGGGATCGCCGACGTCAGCTACTGGGGTCCGGAGGTGGAGTTCTTCATCTTTGACAACATCCGCTTCGATCAGGGGGCGCATTACGGGTTCTATTTCATTGACTCCGAGGAGGGGATCTGGAACAGCGGGCGGGATGAGGGGCGGCCGAACCTGGGCCATCGCCCGCGCTGGAAGGAGGGCTATTTCCCGGTGCCCCCGGCGGACTCCCTCCAGGACCTGCGCTCGGAGATCGTGCTCCGCCTGATGCAGGCCGGCATCGAGGTGGAGACCCATCACCATGAGGTCGCCACAGGCGGCCAGTGTGAGATCGACATGCGTTTCAAGCCGCTCACCCGCATGGCCGACCAGGTGATGATGTATAAATACATCATCAAGAACGTGGCCCGGGCTCATGGGAAGACAGCGACCTTCATGCCCAAGCCCCTCTTCGGGGACAACGGCTCGGGGATGCATGTGCACCAGAGCCTGTGGAAGGAGGGCCGCAACCTCTTCTGGGACGAGCGGGGCTACGCCGGCCTCTCGGAGCTGGCCCGCTATTACATCGGCGGGATCCTCTATCACACGCCGGCCCTGCTGGCCCTCTGCGCCCCCACCACCAACTCCTACCGCCGGCTGGTCCCCGGGTATGAGGCACCGGTGAACCTGGTCTACTCCCGGCGCAACCGCAGCGCCGGCATTCGCATCCCGATGTATTCGGATTCCCCAAAGGCCAAGCGGATCGAGTATCGCTGCCCGGATCCCTCGGCGAACCCCTACCTGGCCTTCGCCGCCATCCTGATGGCGGGGCTGGACGGCATCCAGAACCGCATCGATCCGGGGGACCCGGTGGACGTGGACCTCTACGAACTGCCGCCGGAGGAGGCGCGCAAGATCAAGCAGGTGCCAGGCTCCCTGGACGAAGCCCTGCGGGCCCTGGAGCGGGATCACGAGTTCCTGCTCAAGGGCGGGGTCTTCACCCCCGATGTGATCGAGACCTGGATCGAGCTCAAGCGCAAAGAGGTGGACGCCATTCGCCTCCGGCCGCATCCGTATGAGTTTTACCTCTACTATAGTGCCTGAACAGGGTCTCCTGTCGGATCGGGGGCGGGAGGATATGTCCTCCTGCCCCCGTGCATTTCCCCATCGGCATCGGAGGGCTCCATGGAGTGGATCTTCCTTCGCGGGTTGCTGCTCAGCCTTTCCCTCTCCATCCCCTTAGGGCCGGGGAATCTGGCCATCCTGCGGGCGGGGCTCCGCAGCGGGTGGAGAGGGGCGGTCCTCACCGGCCTGGGGACGGTAGCGGGGGATCTCACATATTTCACCCTGAGCCTGCTGGGGGCGGCGACCCTTCTTTCCCGGTGGCCGGCCCTGGGAACGGGCCTTGCGGCGGCCGGAGCCATCCTGCTGATCGGATTGGGGGGGCTGACCCTGCGGGACGCATGGCGGGGAGGGACGGTCTCCCTGAGCCCGATGGCCTCATCCTCCCGGCTGTTCCTCACCGGGCTGGCGATCACCCTGACCAACCCGATGGTTATCCTCTGGTTCGCGGCCATCGCCTCCACCATGCTCCGCCTGGGGATCCCGGAGGTTACGCCTTCGACGGTGGCGATGTTCTATGGGGGCTTCACGATAGGGAGCATCCTGTGGGTGGGGGTGCTGGGTCTGGTGACCCAGGGGAGCATCCAGCTGCTCTCCCCACGGGTTCTGCGCGTCCTGACCCTGTTATGCGGATTGACCCTGCTCACGCTGGGGGGATGGAGCGGGTTCCGTCTGCTCGGAGGGGTTGGGCCCTTCGCGTATTGATGGAACCTCTGGATAGATGGGGAACCCTCTCCGGGGGGCTCTGGAACCGGGCCGACCGGCGAAGGCGGCCCGATCCCGAAGAGTATCCCTGGGCTTATCCCCCCGGTTATCAGAGAAGAGCAGGGCCAGCCATCCTCCTCGGCATTCCATCGTCGGGTTTTCCCCTGGGAGCTTTAAAAGCCTCTTCTTCTCTCCCTTTCTCGTGACCCGAAGAACCACAAGGAGAAGAGGTATCCCGCTTTCTCAGATTTGAACCCGACTGCGCAAGCCCTAATTTAATGCACCAGCCACCCTCGAACTCCTAACAGCCACCAGTTACGGAAGTAAACCAGGATGAAGAATGCCAGGAACGCCAGCACGATCAGGAAGGTCCCGCGAGGTTCCACATGGGTGATCTCTGTCGCTTCCGGCGGATCAGCGGGATCCGCCAGCACCAGTCGGAGGGAGCGAGCCTCCTGAACGGTTCCGGTCAGCACGGAGCTTAGAACCACCAGCACAAACATAGCGCCGCCGATGGCAGCGATTACGCCACCGATCCCGGAGATCGCCAGAGTCAGCCGGGCAGGTTCCGGGATCAGGGTCGAAAAGATTGCGGGGGTGGTGAAGACACCCCAGTGCCGGCGAGGCACGCCCAGGGTGCCGCTGGTGAGGAAGCCCAGGATCAGCAACAGCATCCCTAATCCGAACACGTAGGGCTGCCAGGTGGCCAGACGCTTCCAGCGAAGCTCCCGACGGAAGATCAGGGGGATCAGGTAATAGGTCAGCCCCATGAAGGCCAATGTGGTGCCGCCGACCACGGTGGCATGGAAGTGCCCAGGGACAGCGAGAGTATTATGGAACTGCATATTCAGCTGCTCCGTGCCGATGATCACACCGCTCACTCCGCCCAGCCATCCGAAGAGGATCATCGAGACCACGAGGGCGGCAAACCCTGGCTCCTGCCACGGGGCGCGGCGTAACCACTCAAACAGCCCCCGCTGATATCCCTGTCGTCGTAACGCCACCTCCACCGCTGCCGGGATGGAAAAGGCGTGAATCAGGCTCCCCAGCACGGCCAGATACATCGCGTAGGACGTGTTGAACATCTTCCAGGCGAAACTCAGGCCGGGATCCACCAGAAGATGATGGGCCGCGCCGAGGTTGATGAACAGGATATAGAGGACGAAGGCCAGCCGGCAGAGTTTTTCGTTGATGGGGGTAGCGCCGACCGTGATGGCGGCCAGGGCATACCACACCGCCACCATGGCAGCCAGGTTGATCTGCTGGGCCGGGTGGCCGAATCCCCAGAAGAGGTTGCGATAAAAGCCCGGGTCATAGGTGCGCAACCAGCCCAGAGACCAGAAGAAGGCCGGGATGAAGGCAACGGCCCCGGAGAGCAGGGTGTAGGTGGCGATGATCGCAGCCGTCGCCAGCCCGAAGACCACGAGGGGTACCGAGCCGGCATAGCGGCCCTCCAGGCGTGCGACAAAGACATTGGCGAAGAACAGCACCACGGCTGTCAACGCTCCCAGGGCGAACAGGATGACGCCCAGATAGAAAAGGGGATGCGCTTTGAGAGGAACATAGGCGGTGAACATGACATCCGCATGTCCGGCGAGGACGATCGCATTAACCAGCAGAGCTCCCAGGAGCATCAGGGCAAAGGCGGCCTGAGCGGCCCGCGGGCTCACCAGCCGGGCGTTGAGAAGGACCGTGCTTCCGAAATAGAGTCCCGCTGCTTCGAAGAAGACGATCCAGGCGACCAGCATGTTGAAGCCGTGGGCAGTGACCAGACGGTAATACCAGGTGGCTGGCAGCAGGTGGATCGCCTCCCAGCGGGTCAGAGCCAGCAGCAGCCCCATGATCCCTCCAACCAGCAGAAAAACCACCGCAGCGGTGGCGTTGGCGATAATCATCCGTTCTGCTGCCAGATCCACCCGTAATCGGGTCACCGGGCAAACGCGGAAGATCGCTTTCTCTTCTCCAAGCGGGATAGCCTGGGTGGCCATGATGCCCCCTTTCGTTCAATCCGTGACCAGAATACGTCCAATCATCACGTGATGTCCGATGTAGCAGAATTCATTACAGATGATGGAGAACTCTCCACTTTCCAGGGGGGTCAGCGTGATCACATAGACATATTCCGGCAGGATCTGGAAGGTCAGGTTAGCCGGCTGGATCGAGAAGCCGTGCTGGACATCGATGGAGGAAATATGCAGGCGGTAGGTCTGTCCTTTCTTCAGCTTGAGGATGGGATACCACTGCCACTGGCGGGCCAGAAGGTAAATATCTCCGGGGGGCGGCTCAACGATGGGGATCCCTTTCTCGACGCCTACCTGGTATTTCTGGACGAATTCTTCCACGCGTTGCCGGAACTGGGCCGCGGAGGCCCGATAGGTGGTCGCCGGGACGTTATGGCGACCGAAGGCCAGCCAGATCGGCATCATGGCAAACAGGACAAGACACCATCCGAGAGCCAGCAGCAACCATGTTCGCTCCAGCCGATCCAGCGGCCTCCACCATACCCGGGGTGGCGCAACCATCGTAGCCCTCCTTCATCTTTTCGGGCTCAGGGATCAAACGGATGGCGCTCTCTGAGGTGACCACTGGGTCGCCCCAGCCAGCCGATGGACCCTTATCGCTTTAAGGGGGCAGAAGCGGCGTTCGCAGGAGATCCAGTAACCCCCATACGTTATAAAGGATGAGGCTGATGATCAGCGAGAGAAGGAAGAGGAGGAACAACTCATCAAAGATCGCCTGGCCAAGGGGCATTCGCTCCTTCTCCATATCCGGCCTCCTGACATCACGGGGGAAGCTCTCAGCTCCAGACCTGATTGTGAGGTCGGTCCATATCCGGGGATATGATCTTCGTCATATTGCAAAAATTCTCACAATGGGAAGCGCTTTAAGGGGAGGCTCTCCGGGGCCACACAAGGGGTTGTGGGGAAAACCCGGGGGGCTGGATCGGGCCCAGCCCCCCACCGTTGATATGGGCTATCGGTTGCCGAAGAAACGGAAAACCGAGCGCGGCTGGATGTCGCCGAGGGCCACGACATCGCCTTCGCGTA
>JAEVEX010000027.1 GCA_016842085.1 Candidatus Thermoflexus tengchongensis
GGCGCTGTAATAGAATTCCCGCGAGATCGCTTGTTCCGTCCATCCCGCGGCTTTCAGTTTGGGCTCAACAAGTTGCGCTCGAGTGTCGGCTTCATTCCGTGCCATGTTTCTGTTGTCCCCGCGTCCTGATTTTGGGGCTGCCAATTGCTCTTGCTCTGCCTTCTTCTGCGAGATCTGGGCGCTCCCAAATATCCGGCGTCAGGAGGCCACCTTACCCTCGGGCTTCCGTATGACGGCCTCCAGAAACGCACACGCCCGCCGGGGCCCTTCTTGCCCGCGGCGGGCATGCGGTGCTAAACTTTTCCCCGCCGGGGCGCCGCGACCGCCCCGCGCCATCGCCTCGCCGGTCTCCCCCGCCGGGCGAGGCGTTTTGGTTTTTATAATGATATCCCGCATTCAGACTTTCGGAAAGCCGCCCATCCTTCTCAGGCGGGGAGCCTTCTCCTAACGCTCAGCTCATAGAAGCCCACGAACCAATCTCCGAATGAGCGCCATGGGAACCGCCCTTCTTGCACAAATAGGTCTCCTCCGGGACATCCGGGCCCATCCGACAGATCGCGAGAGGCAGCCCTCTTAGTCCCAAAAGCAGTCCATCACCATTCCTCCCTGTGAAAAGGTTGTTTTTCCCATCTCCGATGGATCACGGGGTCTAAGGATCTTCCGCCAAATACCGCTTCCACTCCTCCAGACAGGAACGCCGCGGTTCAATCCACCTTGGAGGCCGTTGCCGCCACTGATCAATGGTTTGCTGAATCATCGTCAGCAGCTCCGGGCTTTCGGAGCGGATTGCTTTTACGAAGTCTCGCAAAAGCCAATCCAGCTCACATCCAAACAAGATCACCGCGTCCATCCGGGCCGTCGGAAATGGGCCCCCGAAAATGACCTGCGGACCCAATTCCGGCTCAGAATCGGACCTCCGTTTCCAGACCGAAAACTCCTCAAGGAGCGATAAGACATCGCCGGGTGTCTCCCGGAGCGCTCCAATCCGAGCAGCCGCCCGGACCAGTTCCTCAACCCTGGGGCCCGGCAAACCCCCGACCGGCACGCCCCGGAAATCCCAGAGATCCTTGAAGGGACTGCCCCGACGCAGCAGGGAATACCATTCCTCAAAATCCTCCTCATCCCCGCGCAGGACAATCAGGGCTACGTTCAAACACAGCCACCACTCCGGATCGGGCCGCGCTTGAAAGAAAGGGTCGAAGGTCTTCAGCAAGGTGGCGAAGGCTTCTTTCTCACCACCCCCGATCGCTAGGGCCATCAGGCGAATTCGCTCCGCCTCCAGGAGGCGCGAAAGCTCATCTGTCAATCCGAGCTGCTCCCGCGCCTTCCTCAGAAGGGGCGGGAGCGCGAGGCCAAGAGGCTCCGCCACCTCGCGCATGCCGCCCAGAAAAGCGAAACGCAATCCCTCCAGGCCCTCGTGCAGCAGGTGTCGATCCTTCGTGTCGATGGCATGGCGAATCAGCTCAACCGGGATGCTCAGCAGGCTGGTGACCAGCTCCGGGATCTGTTCCGGGATTTGTTGTTGAAGGCCTGTCTGGATTAGGATCTGCAGACGAGAGGGCAGCATAATAGTCCAGGGCGGTTTACTTTGCCGCAGGAGAGGGACGGCGATTATGGATGCTTGCACGAATGCCGGAAGATAGAGCCCTGCGGTCAGCAAATCCCTTTCCTCGAGGGCTTTTTGCACAATATCTCCAATCCTGCGGACCTCCTCAGCCGCATTTCCCGGATTCCGCCTTGCCTCTTTCCAGATATGCATGGCCAGCCGGTGTAATGCCTCCTCCTTCTGATCCTCGCGCGTTGTCCACAGCCACAGAATGAGGAACGTAAGCAGAATGGTGAGCAGGACAAAGGCCAAGCCCACTGGCTCCGGGAGGAAGAGCGTCGCAAACAAGCCAATCAGCGCATACTTGCCCAGCCTTAACACGTCATCCCGGAAGGTGCGGGCGAGGATACGATCGAGCGGAGGGATGTCCATCCGAATCTTGCGATCCAGCGTCACCAGCAATATCGGATAGGCAAGGCTGATCATAACCATCTGCATTCCAATCAGTATCCCTCGCTCGGGAACAGGAACATAGACCTTCCGACGCAGAAGCAGAAGGCCAATCAGCACGATGCCGGTCAGGAGAATCATGCCTGGAACGGACAGGAAATGCCATCCCATCGCCTGCTCTGGTGAACAAACCGGTTGTGGGCCTGTTTAAAAAGCCCTCGAATCCCCGGCTTCACCGCTCTCATCCCGCAACTTCGGTTTGAATTTCCCTTTACGGTCCCGGGAGACTCCAGGGGTTCTTACCCCCTCCGGCTTCATTTTCCGCTGCCGCTTGATACGTTAATGATTTGCCTTGCTGGGCCCCTGCAATCGCTCAAGGACAAGTTCCCAATTATCCTTATATCCGGCCAGCTCCTCAGGATATATCGCAGCATGAGTGGATTGGGGGTTACGGGGCCGAACCCCATGGTGTTTTTCCAGCCCCCTCCTGTAGCTCGCAACGATTATGTCCCGAAGGTCCTTCCAATCCAAAACGAAGAATCGATCCTTTCCATAAGATTCGCCGAGCTGAACCAAGACGCATATCAGACCCAGATAGGGGGGATCTTGAGGTTCCCCTAAGATCTGGCGTCCTCCCTCCCCCATCCGTATCTCCACGAACTTTTGGGCGTCAAACTGCCAGCTGGACCTCGGACCGATCGTTTTGACCTGGATAGGAATATGCTGTCCATTCCATTCTAAGGCGAGAATATCGTAATGGGGGAGGTTCCCGGCAAAAGGGGTCGCCACCAGCCCGCGGCGACAGAGTTCAGCGGCGACCAGGTACTCGCCGGTCTGATAGATGCGATAAGTCTCCCGAGCGCGTGCCATCATGGCCTCCAGATGTTCAAGTGGGGAGAATTTGCTTTCCCGGATCAAGATCGGAGTTGCTTCTCCTTCTCTTGAATGCGGCGCGCCAATTCCCGATTAAACTCCTCGGCATCCTTACTATAGTGAGCCCGACGGTGGCAGTTGGGACATATCGCCGCCACCCACTCCGGATGGTCTGGCCCTCCATCCGACAGCCGGCGGATATGATGAACCTCGAGGAAAGGCTCCCCATCGGCCGTCTGGAATGGAGCCGGGGATCCACAGGCCTCGCAGGATCCTCCTGCCCGCCGCAGGGCATATTGGCGAATAGCCTGGCTGCGTTGCAAAATCTGTCGCCGGGCCTCTCGCGGAGCAAGCGGCCTCTCCGCCCGCTCCAAGGCCCTATCCCTCAGCCGATGCAGATCCTCATGCCGTAGGGTTCTCTCGATTTCTTGGGCAAGGGGATCCGAGCGCGTCAAATCCCCAACGGGCATCAATCGGAAACGGATGACCTTCCGCATGCAGCCTCTTTGATCTGGTCCCTCTGTCCACTCGTATCCGACACATACCATCTGCCCTACATAGCGAACCCATCCGCGTGGGATCCCCTCGCGCCCGGACTCGAAAAGGTGTAGATCCTTTCCCTCTTCCACATGGCGAGCAATCGCGGCGTTCCCCCGCGTGAGCGTCATATCCCCCTTTTGCCCTTCCCCCGTGTAGATGTAAAAGCCATCTTCAGTCCACCCATCCTTATATCCAAATTCCTCCCCCCGCGGGCTGCTGAACAGGAAGATCACGGGCCAGTTCTTAGGCATGCTGATCCCACCTTGACGCTGACCCCCATAGCGATCGTGCAGCTCCTGACGCCGATAAAGTTGACCAGGGATCAATTCGATCATCGCTCAACTCCCGCTGGGCTTTAAGTTCCTTCAGGACATCGGAGCTTCCATCGAAGCTCCATCATCGATCCCTGAATTTGGAGCATTGTCGAAATAAAGGTCCCTGTCCCAGCTGGTTGTCCTACCACCTTCGCAAGGCTCCCAAGAGGCTCTTTCCAATTCAGCCAGGCCTTGATCCCGGGGCATAACCAGTTCCGGACAAGTTCCGGATCGAGGGCCTCCGGCCCTTGCTCCGCCGCATACCGAACCGCAGCGCCCCATGCCAGGGCCATCTGTAACAGTTCGTCCGTCTTCACAGATCCCGGCCATGATCTGACGGGTTCCCATCGGAGCAGCCACTCCTGGCGCTCTATAGCTCGCCGCGCGATCGCCGGGAATGGGTCCTGTCGGATTGCCCGCCCCAGCAGCCCATCTAAGGCCAGAAGCTGCCAGAGGACATTGCGATTCGAGCCTGCATATCGCCGGATGAAGTCCGCTACCATGGCGGCCAGGTGAAGAGCGGCTGCCCCATAATCGGCGTCCCGCTCCTGATCCCGCGGCCCTCCCCGTGCCAGCACCTCTACGAACTGCTCCGCAGCCCGGAAATCGCCCCGAAGGGCTGCCGCCGCCCCCAGGCTGGCCGCCGTCCAGGCCAGCAGCGCAATGCGCTGCGGGTCACGTCCAAACCACATGTCCTCTTCCTCCGCCAGGTCGAAAGCCCATTCCTCCGCCATGAGCCCCACCAGCTCCGCGGGAGCGCTGGAGAACAGCCGACGCATCAAGCGCAGCCCCGCACTCCAAGCGACGATCCGCTCCCGTGGACGGTCCGGCCTGCCTTGCATCAGAGAGGCAGGCAGCCTCAGGAGCCGCTTCAGCACGTCTTGGGAGAGGGATTGCAGCAGCAGGGGAAGGGCAGGATGGAAGGGGTCCATCGTGCGGGCGATCAAATCGCCGGCCAGAATCGTCCGACCCAGAAAATCCTCACCCGCATACGACTGTCGGTATAGGTCCCGCTCCATCCGAGCGGCAAGCTCGCGGGCGATAGTCTCCCAGGACCGAAGAGCTCGCTCCGCCCAGGCCCACTCCTTCCGCTCGGCGGCCTGCAGCCCAGATCTGGCGATCCGCTCCATCCATTCGGCGGCCTCTCCGTGGTCCTTCCACGACAATTCCCGGGTTAGGAGATCCAGGGCCTCCTCCTCCAGAGCCCGCCGATCCCGCGCCAGGATCGAGAGGCGTCCGTAGGCGAAGATCAATCCCAGGATGGAGAGGGCAACCACATCGAACCCGAAGGCCGGCGAGGGCCAGAGCAACATGGCCAGCAGGCCCATCAGGGTGTAGAACGTGAGGGGCATCCCAAATGTTCGGCGGAGCAGCGCCCGCGAGATAGGGAGGATCTCCTCATATTCCCCACCTCGCTCGATTACCAGCAGGAGGATCGGGATGGCCACCGCGGCGATGCTGGCTTGTATAGACAGCAAAAGGGAAAGCCCATCTCCTGAGAGGCGCCAGGGAAGGGGAAAGGTCAACCTCTTGCTGGCCAACCCTGTCAAGGCCAGCAGACCGAGGCCGATCCACAGAGGCCACCGCAGGCCCCAATCCAGAAGCCGGGCGCCCCATTCCGGAGGGCTGAGCCAGCGACGGATCATCCGCTATGGCCCACGCAGGATGAGCGGGAGGTAGAGGCGATGCTCCCCCCGCGCCTCTACCGCCACCGATACGGATTCGGGCAATCCATTATCCGCGCTGACCACCACCCGCCCCACATAATGGCCCGGCGGGATCCCCGTCACATCCACCTCCACCCAGCCGATCCACGTCTCTCCCGCCCCCAGATCCACCGGCTCCTGGGGCAGTCGGATCCGCTCCGGCGGGAGGGAATCAAAGAACCCGTAGCGCAGGTCCGTGATGGCCAGGCGCACCTTCCGCGCCGCCCCCCAGGCGGGATCCGCCCGGATCGGAAGCTCCAGGCGCGCCACCCCGGACATCGCCGACCCGAACACCTCCTCCGGCACGATCAGGCGGGCCGCCGGCATCGGGGGCGTCATCTGCATGCGGAAGCCCTCCTCCGTCGGCCCGATGTCCAGATGAACCATCAGGTTCTCGGCCCCGATGGGGTTGACCTGCTCCGCCGTCGCCAGCAGCTGATCCCCCTGCAGCAGCCGCGCCTGCAGCCGGTAGCTGGCGGGCGCCCCGGCGATCAGCCGCACCGCATAGTGCGCGCCCATCTCCTCGGAGGCGGTGAGGGTCACGATCTGAGCGCTGCCCACCTCCGTCCACTCCGTCCGCGCCGGCACATAGGGGATCCAGTTGTGCTCGTGGACGGCCAGCACGCTCGGATCCAGGCTGCGCGGAACAAGCCGCCCCATCTCATCCCGGATCTCCATCTGCACCCCGGCCCCCTCCAGGGTCAGGACAAGCCGGTAAGGGGGCGGCTCCTCCTCCCCCGCCTGCGCCGCCTCCGGTCCGGCCGCCCCCAGCCCGGCCGCCCCCGAAACCCGCACAACGCGCACCAAATGCACCCACTCCGTCTTACCCTTGAAGTAGTCCCACTTCCTCGAACCCAGACCCGCGCCATTATCAAGGATCCAATCGGGACGGCCGTCCGCCGTCACCGTCCGCACGATGCCCACGTGGTGAGAATCCCGATTGGGATCCCACCACTTCCCCCAGGCCCCCTGCTTCCACTTGAAGAAGATGAGATCCCCCGGCCTCGCCTTCACATACTGCTCCAGGCCTGCCGGGCTGAGCCACTCCCAGGCCATATAGCGATAGCTGGCTCCCAGGATGTCCGTCAGCGTCTTCCCGCCGCACCCGCTCCCGCGCAACAAATTCATCAAGCAGTCCGTGTTCCGGGCGCCCCATCCGGTCGCCTTCGCCAGATCCTTGTTCAGGCCAAAATAGGTGCCATCAATCGGCACATCCGTGCAAACCCCATACCGGAAGTAATACCCGCCAAGCCCGGAGTAATATAGCTTGTGGCTTGGGGTGATCTCGGACTGACGGGCGAAATAATCCGTGGGGGTGTTGATGGGTTCGCTTCCGCTCATGGGCATGGCACGACGGCCATAAAGGAGAGGGCTATACTCCATCCCCGCCAGCTTGCTCGCTTCGTTCAGGACGGTCTGGCCGTAGTTCGCATCCGCCTGGGCCACGTAGAACCGCAGGCGCGTGACCGGGCCGAAGCGCCCCCGCGGCCCCCGCATCTGATAGGCCACCGTGTATGAGCCGGGGGATGAGGGCGCCTGCGCCTGCCAGACAAACAGCTCGCTCCCTCCGGGAGCCACCTGCCGGGGCAGGGCGATGCGATCCGGCCCCACCGTGCCCTCCACCCGCTCCAGGAAGTGGGTGGACGGATCCCAGGTCGTGTTTCCCGTGTTCTTAAACCGCCACATATGCGTCAGCGCTTCCCCGGGCGGCACGGTCGAGCCGGTCACCAGGCCGTGACGAGGCGGGACCAGCTGGGCGCCGTCGCTTCCGGAGACCAGGACCGCAATCCGGCCCGCCGCCTCCCCTCGCCCGCCCCGGCCATCCTCCACCGTGAGACGGATCTCATACTCCTGCTCCCTGGGGGACAGGGAAACCGTGAGCTCCTGCCCGCTGCCCGCCGGGCCTCCATCCACCGTCCACCGGTAGGTCAGCACGTCCCCATCCGGATCCGTGCTCTCCACGCCCGAGAGGCGGACCGTCGCCGTCTGCCCCGAGGGGACCACCACCTCCAGCCGCTCCCCCTCCCGACGGCAGTTGCTGTCCGCGCACATCCGGATGCGAGCCGAGGGAGGATGGTTGATCGGCCCCGGCCCCCCCGCCGTCAGGCTCAGAATGTTCAGGCCGGTTCGACCGTCCCCCCACAGGATGTAGCGGTCATCCGCAAAGATCAGGTCTGCGCCGGAATCGGAACGGGCATAAGCGATTTCCTGCGGGACCGCCGGGCTAGAAACATCGAGCACGTGGAGGCCGTCCAAGCCTGTTGCCACATACACGTTGGAGCCGTGCCCATATATGCCCCAGGCATAGCGAAGCGGATAAGCGCCAATCTGCCGGGGAGCGGCGGGGTTGGAGACATCAATCACCCGGACGCCGTCATCAGTGGCCACATAGGCATAAATCCCGATCACGAACACATCATGGGCAGCGCTGGGGAGGCTGAGGGAGGCGATGCGGGAGGGGGCGTTTGGGGCCGAAACATCCACCACGTGCAGGGCGCCGCATGCGTCGGCGAGGTAGGCATAGACGCGCCCTCCCATGGAAGCCACAAACACTCCAAACGACCGGCCTGTTCCCGGAACGGAGGCGATGTGGACCGGATAATCCGGATTCACCCGCTCAAAGACCAGAAGTCCGGTTCCGGTCCCACACTCCCCGAGAGAGGTGACGAACACGTAATTTCCCCTCACAGCCACATCTATCGGGTCCATATATCCGGAATTGGGTATGGCCCTTCCTACCAGGCGTGGGGCGTATGGGTTAGAAATGTCCACGACATCAAGAGTTCCTCCACCCGCTATAAAGGCGTAGGAGCCGTCTATCGAGAATCGATAGAAGTAGCTAAAAGAGGGCGGAGCCAGGAATCCCACTGGGCGGGGCTGAGCGGGCATGGAGAGATCGATGACCCGGAAGCCATCTCCCTCAGTAAGGTACGCATAAGAGCCGGAGGCATAGATGCTTTTGAAAACGCCAATCCTTGGGCCGGATAAGGCGTAGCTCCCAAGCTGCTGCGGAGAGGAAGGGTTCGCCACACTGATGATAACAAGCCTGGAGTTTTGCATAACATAAGCGACCTGGCCTGCTACGCGAATCTTGTTGTCCTGCTCGGTTGAAAAAATCCTCTCCCCAACCAATCGGGGGGCGGCGGGGTTGGAGATGTCAACAATAAATAGGCCATCAGAGGCTATGACATAGGCATAGTTATTTGCGATCGCCAGATCCACGGGAGCGAACAGGTTGACAAAGCCGATCTGTGAAGGCGCGCGCGGATTTGAAAGATCAAAAATCCTTAAGCCGTGAAGCGATTGATCAGAAGTAACCCCATTGACTGCAAAGAGCAATGAGCCGGAGAGCCATACCCCCCCAATCATCCCAGGCACATTGATCTGACTCAGCGAAACCGGATTGGAAGGCTGAGTCACATCATAGATTTCGATCAACCCCGAAAAATCATAGCTCACGGCCGCATATCTTCCTGAGACTGAAATCCTGATCGGGATTGCAGATGTATACAGGAAGCGGATTAAACGGGGCGCGGCCGGGTCGCTGACGTCCAGGATACGCAGCCCTTCCTTCTCTGCCAGGTAAGCGTAGGGACTCTGAATCGCCACATCAAACACCATGCTCGGTGTTGGATAGAACCCCGCCTCTTGCAGAT
This sequence comes from Candidatus Thermoflexus tengchongensis, assembly GCA_016842085.1. Lineage (GTDB taxonomy): Bacteria > Chloroflexota > Anaerolineae > Thermoflexales > Thermoflexaceae > Thermoflexus > Thermoflexus tengchongensis. Next base: position 9,086 of record JAEVEX010000027.1, read on the forward strand.
TGCTGCGGGCCAGAATCCGAAGTCCCCCCAGCTTATTCGCCACATAGAGGAAAGAACCCACGATCTCGATGTCCGAAACGAAATCGGGGAGCACAGGGCTTTGGCCAACCAATCGGGGGGAGGAGGGATTAGATACATCCAGGGCCAGAACGCGCTTTCCGTGGCCGATGAAGGCCGTGGAGCCGTCGATCGCCAGGCCTCCGCCGCTCCCCCCCATATTGCCGATCAGGCGAAGATTGGAGGACATGGCGCTGCTGCCGGAGGAGCCCGGCCCGCTCTGAGCAACGGCCGGGGAGGTCCCCATTCTCCAATCCGGCACGCCCGATGCCAGGAATAAGGCGATCAGAACAATCAAGGAGCGCCCAATTTTCCCACGCATCGTATGCCTCCCAACCTCGACGGACGAATCTTCGCTTTTTCCTCATCCCAATCGCTCCACCGCCGCCTCGAGATCTTTCTCCGACGGCCGCGTGTAGCGGGCGGTGGTGTTGAGGGACTCGTGGCCTAAAAGCTCCGCCACCGCGACGAGATCCGCCCCCGCCTCGCGGAGAAGGCGGGTCGCGAAGGTGTGGCGGAGCACGTGGGGATGCACATCCTCCAGCCCCACCCTGCGGGCGTATTGCGCCACGATGCGCCAGACCCCGGAAGGGGTGAGCGGCCCCCGCCTTCCGATGAAAAGGCGATCATCGGAAGTTGCCGGCCGCGCCGAGAGCCACTCCCGCAACGCCTCCCGGGCCTCCGCATTCAAAGGCACCTCCCGCACCTTTTCCCCCTTGCCGCGCGCCACCAGCTTCCCCTTTCGCTCGGAGAGAG
>JAEVEX010000036.1 GCA_016842085.1 Candidatus Thermoflexus tengchongensis
AGGATGTGCTTAAGATGCACCGCCTGGCAGAGGATGGGGAAGCACTCAGACGCCGTGTCGATGCTTTCCTGGATCAATTCGCCTCCGGCTCTCAGGAGTTGCTCCGGTATGTGGGACTGTTGGGCGATGGCAAACTGGCCCAGGCAATCCATGGCCCATGATTACCGAACTTGATCGTCAAAACTCATAAGAGAAGAGAGGGAAAGCGCGAGCCCTGGCTTATAAGCGCCACCAGGCTACGCGCCGTTCCCCCCAGGCGGCGAGGCCATAACCGGTCAGGCTCATGGCCGCAAGAAGGAACGCCGCCGCGAACAGACGGGGCATATCCAGGTTGGTCTGCGCCAGCCACATCGCCCGCCCCAACCCGCCCGAGGCCCCTGTCCACTCCGCCACCACGGCCCCAATGAAGGCCAGGGGGATAGCGGTCTTCAACGCCGTGAAGGTATACGGCCGTGCCGACGGCCATCGCAGATGTCGGAGGATCTCCCAGTCCGAGGCGTTCCACGCCCGCATGAGCTCCAGGGCCGCCGGATCGACCGCCTGCAGCCCGGTCATCCAGGACACCAGGGCCGGGTAGAAGGTGAGCAGCGCGGTCATCAGAACCTTGGGGATCAGGCCGAAGCCAAACCAGAGGGTGAGGATCGGCGCGATGGCCACCAGGGGGATCGCCTTCAGCAGGAGCACCAGGGGCATCACGGCCCGTTCCAGGGGAGGATAGAAGGTGGCCGCCACCGCCAGCCCCAGCGCGATCCCCATTCCAAGGGCCAGCCCGGCGATCGCTTCCCCCAGGGTCACCGTGGCGGCTTGAAGATAAAGCGCCCGCTCGCTCCAGAGCACCGCGAAGATCCGGGAAGGCGGTGGGACCAGATAAACCGGCACCCGAAGGATGCGGACCGTGAGCTCCCACGCGAGCAGCGCCGCCGGCAGCGCGAAGGGCAGGGCGATCCGAAGCCAGCCCCGCGCCGGCCGGGCCGTTCGAATGATGAGGCGGGCGGAGGCTTGCAAAAGGACGCGGGAGCTCATCCGGCACCTCCGGCAAGGGCCTGACGGATCCTCTGCGCCCATTCGCCGATCCGCCGCTCATCCTGCCGCGGCCGGGGATCCGGGATGGAGAAGCGGGCCCGGATCCGAGCGGGCCGCCCGGCGAGGACAATCACCTCATCGGCCAGCCGTGCGGCCTCATGCAGGTCGTGGGTGACCCACAGGACCGTCGCCCGGAATCTCTGCCAGAGCCGCTCCACTTCCTCCAGGAGCTGCTCCCGGGTCAGGGCGTCCAGGGCCGCGAACGGCTCGTCCATTAACCACACCCGCGGGCCCGGGGCCAGGGTCCGGGCCAGGGCCACGCGCTGCTGCATCCCGCCGGAGAGCATATGGGGATAGGCCCGCTCGAATCCGCTCAGACCGGTCAGCTCGATCAGCTCTCCGATGGAAAGCGTCGGTCGGAGGGATCGGCGGTTCACCTCCAGGGCGAGCCGGATGTTGCCTTCCACCGTGCGCCATGGAAGGAGGGCCGGCCCCTGTCCCATCCAGCCGATCCATCGGGCCGCGCGCGCCTCCTCTGGGGAGAAGGCGCCCAGACGCACCTGACCGGCGGTGGGGCGCAGGAGGCCGGCGACGATCCGGAGCAGGGTGGACTTCCCGCATCCGCTGGGCCCCACGATGACGGAGAAGGATCCGGGGGGGATTTCCAGGTTCAGATCCTCGAAGACCACCCAACGGCCCTGGGGGGTGGAAAACGTCTGATCCACATGCAGGATCCGGATTTCCAGCATCCGGGACGCTCCCTGATCTCTCTCTTCGTCGGCCCCTATGAAGCCATCAGCCCGCGCCGCCCCTCCATGCGTTCCGGAAGGATCCGGAACGTCTCGAGATCACGACGAAGGGGCGGCCAGTCCACGCGATAGCGATGCGTGAGGCGGGCGATCAACCCCTCGGGCCCTTCCGGGAAGGGGAGGGGAAGGGCTTCCCCTTCCACCCGAACGCGCCGCAGGGGCGGCCATGGCTCATCGATCAGCAGGGTGATCCGCGGATGAGCCCGCACGTAGTCGGGCCACCGGGAACCCGGGAAGGCGGCGATCCAGAGAGCGGGCCGTTCCCACACATACCACACCGGAACCGCGTATGGGCGTCCGTCGGTTCGCAGGCCGATCAATCGAGCCACCCATGGCCCTTCCAGGAAAGCGGCGATCTCGGGCGGGCGGAGCGGGCGCAGCGGGAGCTCCGGCGGCTCGACGGCATAGGGCTGGTAGACCGGCGCGCCCAGGCGAACGGAGAGGCGGGCGGCCGCGGCCCGGAGGCTTTCCAGCAGGGCATGGCTCGCCCGGGCAGCGGGCAGGCGCACCGCCAGGGCGGCGTAGGGCCGATGACCATCCGGGCAGATCGGCGCCGCGATCTCCAGAAGCGCTCCCACCGCGCGGCGAGCGATCCCCGTTCGGCGGATCCGTTCCCAGCGCCTGCCGGCCTCGCGGTCCGCCAGGAACACCCAGCCGGCCGCGCTTTCGGCGAGTGGAAACCGTTCCCCAACTCCCCAGTAGCCGATCAACGGATAGCGGCCCGGCACGGCTTCCACCACCACGCCGTCATCCCCGGCGGGACGGACCAGGGCGATGCTTTCGGAGAACCCCTGGACCTCTGCCCGGAACAGCTCCCGCAACGTCCGCTCCGGGTGCGTCCGGGCCGCCAGGGCCCACCAGCGCGGGCCCAGGCGGTAGCGCCCCCGGGGGCCACTCTGCTCCAGATACCCATGGGCCTTCAGCGTATTGAGCAGCGCGAAGGTCCCGGTACGGGAGAGGCCCAGGTGTTCCATCAAATCCGAGGGGGAAGCCCCCTCCGGCCGCTCCGCGATCCATTCCAGGATCTGGAGCGCGCGCTCCAGGGCGGGCACGCGATGAATGTAAGCCAGGGTGGATCCCTCCGCTTGAGCTTTGGTTCATTATACAAAACTTTAGTTTGCTATACAAATCCTCGGGTCAGAGACCTCTGGAGCCCCAGGACTAACGATCGCCGGTCGTCCCATCAGCCTCAGGGGAAAAGTTTTGAGACCAGTTCCAGGTTGATAGCTTCCCGAGCTTGAAAGGTTATGGAGGGAAGGAGGGGATCCTCCTGCTTCCCTGATTCAGACCCGGCTGTGTAAGTCCTGATAAAAAGCGAGGGCAGACGGCAAAGCCGTCTGCCCCTCTCCTCACGCGTTGAATTCGCAGCGTGGATCTGCGAGGCTCAGGCAGGGCGAGCTCGCATCGCAGGAAGCAGACGATAGGCGGTGAGGAAGATCAATGCCGCGGTGGATGCAACCCAGACGGCCAGCAGCCACTCGCTGAGGGTCGGGAAGTAATCGAAACTTAAGCCGGGCCCTGTGAACGCCATCCGGAGCCCTTCCAGTTCGGGCACCACCAGGGCAGGGATCACCAGGTTCAATTTGGCGCTGAGGCTGGTGAAAGCGACCAGACCGCCTGCTACCCCCAGCCATACCCTTCGCTCACCCGAAAGCGCCAGCAGGATGATGGGCACTACCAGGCCCAGGCCGATCTGGAAGATCCAGAAGACCCACCAGAAAGGCCCAAAGAGCACAATTCGCAGGCTCTCCACCTTTGCGGGGATGCCTGCATAGATGGTGGTGGAATACTCCGACCATTCCAGCACCGCTGTTGCCAGCAGCAATCCCAGAAGGGTCCAGCGAAGGAATCGCCCGGGCTCCGGTTCAAGATAGCCCAGAAGGATGGCGAGGAAGAGCACGAGAGCCATCCCGCTGGCCGCTCCCTCCACCAGAAAGCGGATGGGGACCAGCGCGGATTCCCATAGAGCCTGAGCGCTGACAACGCCGAAGAGGGCACCCTCTGCCCCTCCGAAGATCACCGCCAGGGCCAGCCCCAGGCCGAATAACGGCCGAAGGAGGGGGCTTGTGGGGCGAGCCCATTTCAGGTAAATCAGAACCAGCAGCAGGATACCATATACGGTATAGAGCCAGGCCATCCATCCCATAATGGAAGTGGGACTGGTGGAGAAGAATAGCTTCCAGAACCGAAGGGGATGGCCGAGATCCAGCCAGATGGCGAGAAGGCCTCCTGCCAGTGCGGCGAGAGCGGTGAGCAATGCAATCCCGGTGAGGGGTTGCAGGGCGCGGATGCGAGCGCCTTCGCCCAGAGCTGCGATCAGGAAGCTGCCGATGGAGATCCCCACCAGGGTTGTGTAGACTGCCACCCACAATCCCCATGGCACATAGGTGCCGTAGGCCGCTACCGTATGTCCACCCGTAAAACGCTGGATCAGGCCGGCGATTCCAGCCAGGAAACCCACGAGGGCGATGCCCCACAGGATCTTTTCCGTCCTGCTCATGACGTTCCTCCTCTGTTCGGACTGGAAACGGTATGCCCGGTCATGGGCGGGCGCCTGACGAAATCCCGCGGATGATCCAAAGGGCCGCTGGAGGGAAGATCCCGGCGATCAGGAGCGATGGGCTTCCTCCGCCAGGAGCTCTTCCAGCCACTGGAGATCCAGCCGCACGGCTTCCTGGGTGAACTCTGCCAGACCGGTGAAGAAGGGATCGGCACTGGCCTCCCTTAACGCCTGGCAGAAGTCCGGAAGCCATGTCCAGACGTGGTGTCGGAGAAAATCCAGGCTGGCCCGCAACGCCCGGGCGCGCTCTTCCGGAGCTGTGGCCTGATGAGCGCGCCGGGCGAGGTGAGCCAGGAAGCCCAGCTCGATCGCGATGTGATCCGCTGGTATCTGCCACCCCGTTTCCGGGATCGCATGCCATTCCAGATAGAGCTGTCGGGCTGCTGTGGCTGCCGGTCCCATCAGCTGCCCCCCGTGCAGGTAAAAGGAAGCGAAGGGGGGTGCGGGCACCCGCCCGGGGCCTTCCATCAATCGCGTCATCTCCACGTTCAGCGTCTCCATCAAGGCCCTTCGGTCCATGGGTTCCTGCAGGCGAGACTGCATTTGTCCCAGACCGGAGGCCAACGGAGAATCTGGCATCACGGCCAGGCTCCTTATCGCATCGATCACCTCATCGGTGAGGGGATAGGAGAACAGCGCTCGCAACAGGCTGTAAAGGCCCTCCCGGGTCCTGAGCTCTTCTTCCATCATCGTTGTGCTTTCCTCAAGGCGGGTCATGGGAACACAGGTCATGGTGGGAAGGGAATCACTGAGGTGGGTGGGGCCGCAGAAGATGGCCCCACCCACCTTGAAGGGCGATGGCTTATCCGATCTTTCGGATCTTCACGATCACATCTCCATAGGCCGGCTGGCCCATGATGGGAGACAGGTTCTCTGGATCGACCAGGGCGTTATGGTTCGGTGTGATGTCGTGGAAGATATACGTCTTGCCCAGGCCCGGGCTGAAACGGCCGCCGCCGCCCAGAGGGACTCGGAGCACACCCGGGCGGATGGTTTCCACCAGATACACTTTCCCCCGGGTCTTGAAGCCCTGAGGCGTTTCCAGCTCGATGAGATCCCCGGTCTTCAGACCCAGCCGTTCTCCATCGGCGCGGTTCATCTGAATCACGCCGATGGACCAGGTCCCCCGTGGGATCTTCAACCGGCGGCCGGTCGATGTGGGCCCGTTCTCGCCGATAATGACCTCCTCCACGATTCGCTCATCATTGAGGGGTGCCCACAGATCCTCAGTCGGCAGGCGGCCCAGCCAGTCCACCATCTGGGTTCCAGACATTGCGTGGTGGATCCGACCCGAGATCACCTGGAAGGGGTATTCCTCCCGGTATTTGGCGTAATCGGGGTTCGTGTAGGGATTCCATCGGGTCTCGAACCAGTAGAAGGTGGCCGGATACTTCTGCCAGCCGAGGCGGGCGATGCCGGGCGGCGTTTCCCCGGCCTCTTCGATCAGCTTGTTGTATTTGCTGTAACGCCCCTTCCGCTCGATCTTGCCGTCTTTCTCCACGGTGTAATCCCACACGAACTCGACCTTCTTGCTGTCGGTCTGGAGGACACCGCCGCCATGGAAGCGTTTCCAGCTCATGGGCCATACGGCCACGCCGTGATGCTCCCGCAGCCACTGGACGGTCAGGGGTTCCCCACGGATCTCTTTCTTCTCGTCGTCGATCTGCACGCGGCCGGCCTCGAGGGAATCCGGCGTGCCGAGGAGTTTATAGCCCTTCGGCAGGTTCGGGTAGGGCAGCGGCTCGTCGGTATTGGGACGGCCCGGGGCGACCTTCAGCGCCTCGTTCCAGAAATCCTCCTCCGTGGGGTATTTCTCCCAGAAGTCCTTCGGCTGGATATCCGGATCCCCTTTCTCGTAGAGCTTACGGGCCAGGGCCCAGCAGATCTCATACTGGGTCTTTGATTCGTACAGCGGCCGGATCACGAAATCCCGCAGGTAGAGTACTGGGTGAACCGGGTAGATATCTGAGAGGCTCATCCGCTCCAGGAAGCTGGCCTCTGGAAGGATCACATCCGCGTAGAGCCCGGTCTCCAGGAAGACCGTATCGATGTAGACAACCAGCTCCACCTTATAATTACCGGCCTCATCTTTAGCGGTCAGGGCCTCGATCCACTTCTGGGTATTGGAGCCGGTGATCACCGGGTTCCCGGTGCGGATAAAGTAGGCCTTAATCGGGTAGTGGTAACCGCGGAAGGGGCCATACCGGAGGGTGACGCCTTCAATGAAGCGGCGCGGGTAATCCCCCACCACATCGTCCCACGCGGCCGGCCAGTCCCCATAGCCGTCCATATGGAGCTCTTCGATCTTCCCCTTCACCTCGCGGCCGTTCACGATCCGGGTGACCTCTCGTTTGAGGAAGTCCCCACCGGTGGTCTTGCCGCCTTTGCTGCTCTTGACCAGCTCGGTGTCAATGGCCCCACCCGGCACCTCCATGTTCCCGGTGATGACGTTCAGGACGGTGCCCAGGATGGAGGCCACGTAGCCGTTGTAGTGGTGGCCGATGCCGTTCATGCCCCACACCAGGGCCGCTGGCTTGGTGATCCCGAACGTGTGGGCGAGCTCAGCGATGGTCGCCGCATCGATGCCGGTTCGATCGGCCGCCCATTCCAGAGAGAAGTAGGGCAGGCCGTTCAGGGGATCCTTCTTATCCCACCAGCTGCGGAAGGCGGCCTCGAACTCCTCCCACCCCTGGCTGTATTCCTTAAAGGACCAGTCAATGTAACGGCGGAACGGATCGTCATCCCGATGGTTTTCCAGGATATAACGCAGCATGGCAGCGAAGAGGTCCGCATCGGTCCCGGGGCGGATGGGGATCCAGCGATCCGCCTTGGTGGCGGTGTTGGAGAAAGCCGGGTCGATCACAATGATCCGTGCGCCGGCCAGCCGGGCCTCAACGGTCCCGCGGGATTCATAGTTGATACGGGTGGCCGTAAAGGGATTCCAGCCCACGTAGATGATCAGCCGGGTTCGGTAGCTGTAATCGTTCTTGAGGCTTCCATCGGGCTGACGGACAAGCACGGGGCGCATAATGTCTGGCTCAATGCGTTTGCCGCCGAACATCAGCTTGGGGCCATGGCGGCGCGGGGTGTCGCAAATGGAGCCATGCTCAACCGTGTGGGGGGTGCCGAAGGCCCGGAAGAGGTAATAATAAGGATCCCGATCTGTTACATCCCCGCAGTCCATGATTACGGACTCCGGGCCGTATTTCTGTTTGATTTCAATCAGTTTTGTGGCGATGTAATCGAGAGCCTCCTCCCATGTAACCCGCTTGAACTTGCCCTCGCCGCGCTCCCCGACCCGGATCATCGGATATTTGATCCGGTTCACGCTGTAAACCAGCTGCAGCCCGGCGATCCCCTTCGCACACACTGTTCCGGAGTTGTAGGGGACATGGATGTTCCCATAAATCCGGGAAACCACTCCGTTCTCCACATGGACTTCCAGGCCGCACTCGGCCGGACACATCACGCAGGCGGTGTAGACGACGCGGGAGCCGGCTTCCTGTTGTTGTCGGACTTCGTGGGCACTCAGGGTCCTGAACCCGCTGCCCAGCGCGGCCATGGCCGCCAGACCTCCCGCTGAGGCGCCGGCCATTTTCAGGAAATCCCTTCGGGAGACCTTGCGGGTCGCGATCATCCCAGACCTCCTTAAACCAGATAGAAGACCTTGGGTTCCGTGCCCATCTCTTCTTTCAGCCGGAAGGCATTCGGCCGGCTGGCCAGTTCAGAGACCAGGCTCTGAGGATCATTGAGATCCCCGAAATAGGTTGCCCGACCCATGCAGGAGAGGACGCATGCAGGCAATTGCCCGCGCTCGATGCGGTGGAGGCAGAAGTGGCATTTGCGCACGTTTCCAACCGGCGAGGCATCCTTGCGGCGCACGCGGTTCTCCCCATACTCCGGGGAGGGGAGCAATTCATAAGGCTGGGGAGAACCACCTTCGAAATCGCTGTAGAAATAGCCGGAATCAAAAGATCGGGCGGCATAGGGGCATGCGGTGATGCAATAACGGCACCCGATGCACTGATCGTAGTTGATCACCACGATGCCGTCCGGCCGTTTCCAGGTCGCCTGGACCGGACACACCGAGACACATGGTGGGTTCTCGCATTGCATACAGGGCCGTGGAATGAAACGGCGGGAGACATTCGGGTATGTCCCCCGTGTCTCAGTGATCACCGGGCGATAGGCGATCCCGGGAGGCAGTTTGTTCTCCGCAATGCAGGCGACAGTGCAGGCGTAACATCCCACGCATTTGCGGAGATCGATGACCATCGCCCAGCGCCGCTGATCTACCGGTTTCTGCAATGCCCGTTGCAGGTCTTTCAGCATGCGCTCGATGGGATGCTGCCCATTCATCCCCTCAGGAAGCTCGGGCGTAAGGGCCGGCCCGACACCCGTGCGCTCCCGGGAGGCCGCCTCGACCTGATCCAGAACACCCGAGGTGACAGCCGGGGCGATCAGGGAGGCGAAAACCCCGCTGGCGAATCGCGCCAGAAATGCCCGTCGGGTCGCCAGAGTGCGTATCCGGGTTTGGATTTCCTGGGCCATTGCGGATCCTCTCGGTCAGGGTTTCCTGGTTATCAGCATAGGAGAAGCGTTGCTGTCAGAGTCCTGGGAATCTGCCAGATTGTGGGCCTGGGAAATTTCCTGGTTCGAGGCCTGGGGAACACCCCGGTCCGCTGCCCGGCTGTCATCCGAACCGTCCCCATCGGCGGTCTGGATCCTGCTGCTTTCATGTTGCTTGGCAGTGCATGAGATCCGGGGGGACTTATATCGGGGACTCCGATTGGAAGATGAGGGGGTGCCTTCCGCGGCCTTCCCACCAGTTTCAATGGTCTTCCTGGTGGAGGACAGGAGCTCATGTCATAAAATAAAAATGGCGAGAGTTCGGCGCTTTTCTTAACCCCTCGAAGGGATGGTTCCTTCTCTGTTTCTCGGACCACCGGGGAGCAGGCCTGGAAGGGGCCAGGGCGCTGGGGAACCATAACTCCAGAGGTGCCTATGTTCGCCCGGATCTGGCCTATCCTGGTTGTATGTGGGCTCCTTCTTCTGCTGGCCTGCCAGGGAGAGCCAGTGGTCCCCGTCCGTCTCTCCGAAAACCTGGTGGCTTCGGAGGGGCTGTGGATTCCCCTCAAAGAGGATGGTCCATGGGTGTTCGGGTTCGACCGGCGCCTGGAGCCTAATGAGTTTTGACAATCAAGATCGGTAAAGGCATACTCGGGTCATCACGCATGAAAGGAGCGAAAGATGGCCCGACGTAGAACAGTAACATTGACGGAAGAGGAACGCCAACAACTGATTAACCATCGAGATCACGATCCTCGTCCCTATGTGCGGGAACGCTGTGCTGCCATTCTGAAGGTTGCCGATGGGAAGGCCGCCTACTGGGTGGCGAAACACGGCTTGTTAAAGGAACGGGATCC
>JAEVEX010000022.1 GCA_016842085.1 Candidatus Thermoflexus tengchongensis
CCGTAATCCGGACAATCTGGGTTCCAGCAGAAGGAACCGGGCGAAACTAATCGTGTGTGTTCCATTTTGCTCCCTCAACCGTCTTGATGCGGTAGATTATATATCAACACGATTGAGGGAGACTACCCGACCACAGGATTTCCGTTTTGTCAATAGGCGGGCTGTGCACAGCCTTGCAGGAACGAGACCCGTTTTCAGGGGATTGCGACCCAACGTGACTGCGACGGGCCAGTCGACCGGGGGAAGCCTGCTTGCAGGAACGAGACCCGTTTTCAGGGGATTGCGACCGACAGGGGTTCGTCGGTGCAGTCATAATAGAGCACCAGCCGGCTTGCAGGAACGAGACCCGTTTTCAGGGGATTGCGACGTGAAGAAATCCGCAAGCGTCATGACACACCTCCCCAAGCTTGCAGGAACGAGACCCGTTTTCAGGGGATTGCGACCCGATTAAAGTCCCCGTGAGGCCCCGGCGGGAACCTCCGGCTTGCAGGAACGAGACCCGTTTTCAGGGGATTGCGACCTTCACATACTTCCTGGGCCTGATCCATATCTCGGCCACCTTGCAGGAACGAGACCCGTTTTCAGGGGATTGCGACGCCGGGCGGGGCCCACCCGGACCGCGGCCCCCCTGCCCCCCTCTTGCAGGAACGAGACCCGTTTTCAGGGGATTGCGACGTATACTTACCCGGTGGGAGGTCCTTCAGGTAGGCCTGGACCAGGGTGTAGATCGCTTGCAGGGGCGAGACCCGTTTTCAGGGGATGGCGATGCAAGGCAGTAAGCCTGGGATTCGGTGCTCCAGCCGAGGAAAGCCTGGGGTGACGAGACCCGATTTCAGGGGATGGGGGGGGGTGGGGGGCACGGCATGCCGTGCCCCTCCCTGTTCCCTGTCCTCCTTCCTGGATGGGCGTCGGTTGGAAAGAGGCGGGAGATGACGAGCCTGGCCATCGGTTCCTGCATTACGCTTCTGCTTTTCGCCTCTGTTGTTATCGGCGCCTTTTGGGGAAACCGACGGACTCGTCGGATCGCCCTATCCCCCGTGGCCCTCTTCCGCGCCCCCACGTCCATCACGCTCCAGGAGGCCTTCCATCGGTTTGATGAAGCGTCAACAACGCGGGAGAAAGGCGATTCCCTGGTCGGATGGAAGGCCAGGCCAGAAATGAGGATGGGGATCCTTGTAGACCCAAATATCACGAGCCTTGACATTCAATATGACTACCCCGTCCAGAAGGCCAGCTACAACGGGCTGGCCTTCTTGTGGGAGGACTGGGACGGGGTCGGCCTGCTTTTCGTTTCCCACCAGCGGAAAAACCGGAGCGCATCATCGGCGCGGTCCTTTGTGGAAGAAATAAGCCGTCTCACCCGGATTCCCTTCGAGGAGGCAGGTGGGGAGGAGATCGCCTGGGAAAGACTTCAGCAAGCTTTTCCACGATGGTTCCCGAAAATGATAGAGGCATATCGGAGCACAAAGTCTTACATCCGATTCAAGCACATTGTTCGTTTTACGATCGGCTTTGTGTTTGCTTTTCTTTCCTCCATTCTTCTGGTAATGGCGTTGGGGCCAGATCGTTTTGGCCAAGTGCTAATCGTGGCGGTCCCGCTGGCCTCAGTTTCCGCCGTGGCAGGGATGGGGTCTCTTTCCGAATATCGCTTATCGGAGGCCAGGCGCTTGCTGTTGGAGGGGGTTCAGGATGTGGATGTGGATAAGGCTTCCGTTCCGCCGTGGGGTGCCGTTTTCGCTCTGATCCCAATCGTGTCGCTGGGCATGTGGCTTTGCTCCATAAACCCCATTTACGGGGTGGTCTACATGTTTTTCTATCCCTTCATCCTGATGCCCACGCTCGGGCATTGGCTCTGGGCTGTCAAACCCCAGTCCGCTTAGCAGGCGTTCGTGGGGATGAAGATATAGGGACGAGTGCAGGGCGTGCTCGCCGACGGCATACGCGCATGCCCTTCGCTCTGGAGCAGTGTTTTATGCCGAACACTCCCACATGTAGGGCAACTGCGAGCAGTTGCCCTACCCTGGCAGCCGGAACAAGACCCGTTTTCAGGGGATGGCGACCGTGGGGGCGACCCGTCGGGTCGCCCCTGCTTGCTCCGCAAAATGCTGCGTGTCCGTCTGGAGACCCGTTTCAGGGGATGGCCAATGCCGGGCGGGACGATGCAGGGGAAGCATCCGGTGTCGCTTTCCCCCGTAGGAGGGATGAATCCCATAGGGGCTTCGCGCCTTCCGGGAAGGCTCAGAGGGAGAGGGGGAAACCGGTGGGCCCGATCCTGCTGATCACCGGACGGCCCGGTGTGGGCAAGACGACGCTGATCCGTCAGGTGGCCGAAGCCCTCGGCGACCGGGCCGGCGGATTCTATACCGAGGAGATCCGGGGGCCCCAGGGTCGCCTGGGCTTCCGCCTGGTCACGCTGGACGGGCGGTCGGCTCCTTTTGCGCACGTGGATTGGGCCGGGCGGGTTCCCTACCGCGTCGGGCGATACGGGGTGGATGTGGATGCCCTGGACCGTCTGGGGGTGGCCGCGATCCGCGAGGCCATGCTGGAGAAGGAGGTGGTGCTGGTGGATGAGATCGGGAAGATGGAGCTGTTCAGCCGGGCCTTCCGCGAGGCCCTCGAGGATGTCGCCGCCAGCCCCCGCCCCCTGATCGCCACCATCACCCGCAGCCCCCATCCCTGGGCCGACGCCTTCAAACGCCGCCCCGGCGTGGACCTCTGGGAGCTCACCCCCGCCCATCGGGCGGCGCTCCTGGCCCGCACGCTCGCGTGGATTGAGCGGGTGCGATCGTCCGCATGAGAAGGCGCGGCAAGCGGGAGGGGATGGCGCTACCCCCGGATCGCCTCCTCCAGGATGTCCATCCCTCGCCGCACCAGCTCCCGATCCGCCTGGGCGCCCATGTGGCCGATGCGGAACACCTTCCCGGCCAGCGGGCCCAGGCTCCCGCCCACGGCCATCCCCCGCGCCCGCAGGCGGCGATCCAGCTCCGGCCAGGGCAGATCCTCCGGGACGTAGACCGCGGTGACGGTGGGGGAAGACCATTCCTCCCGTCGGGGGAAGAGACGGAGCCCCATGGCCTTCAACCGCTCCCGGCAATAGGCGGCCACCTCCGCGTGGCGGCGGAAAACGTTCTCCAGGCCCTCCTCCAGCACCCGCTGGCATGCGACATTCAGGGCTGCCAGCGCGTGCCAGGACGGCGTGTAGGGGAACCAGTGGTCCTCCAGGGCGGTGCGGAAGGGGCCCAGGGCGTCGTAGCCGGCGTAATCCACCTCCCGCACGATCTCCCACGCCCGTTCGCTCACCGTCACGATCCCCAGATCCGGCAGCGCCGAGAGGCACTTCTGCGTCCCCACCAGGCACAGATTGATGCGCCAGTCGTCCACCCGCAGGGGGACCCCTGCGGCGCTGGAGACCGCGTCGACGTAGAAAAGGGGGACATCATAGTGGGCGACCAGGGCGCCGACCTCGGCCACCGGGTTCAGGGTGCCCGAAGGCGTCTCACAGTGGACCATGGTGACCATCTTCGGGCGGACCCGGCGGATGGCTTCTTCCACCCGCTCTGGATCGGCCGCCTCGTCGTAATCAAATCCCACCACCTCGACCTCGGCGCCGATCCGGCGGGCCATGTCGGCGATGCCATAGCCGAAGACCCCTGTGGCCACCGCCACCACCCGATCCCCGGGGCGCAGCGTGCTCTTCAGCGCCCCCCAGAGCCCCACCATGGCCTCCCCGTTCATGAGGACAACGGTGTTTCGGGTCCCCAGGATCGCCCGGAGCATCTCCTGGGTCTCCGCGTAGAGCTCAACGTATTCCGGCTCCAGATCCGCGGAACCGTAATCCTCCTGATAAGCCGCCCGGATCTCGGGCGGCACCCTCGTCGGCCCCGGAACCAGAGGGATCGCGTAGGTGCGCATCGGGAGGCCTCCACGCCTTTACCGGCTCTCGATCCCAATACGCTGGATCCTCTCCCCGACCCGGCGAAGCAGAAAATTCACGAACCGCCCCGCCACAATGGCGGCGTGCTCCGGCTTTCGCGCCTTGCACTCAAAAGAAATGTTCGCCTTCTCGCTGCTCGGCACGCGCCATACGTCCCCTTGGACGTCTGAGCGAGGCGCCTGATAGCGGATGTGCACCCTTTTCTTCCGGCGCCAATCCGGCACCTCCCAGCCTCGTGCCCTCCGGATTTCCCGGAGAAGCTCCTCGATGAGGATCGCTTCATCCTCCGGCCTTTGCGTTTCAATCTGGATCAGGAGACGTGTGGCCATGGCCCACCCCCGCGGTTATCTTCACCTGCTTTTACCTACCACGTGCTCAGCTCTGACATCTCGTGCTTGTAGAACCACTCCCGGACGAAGTCCACCTCTTCCGGATCGGCAAGGGAGAGCAGCTTCTCCCAGATTCCGGCAGGCAGCTGGCGGAGCCAGCGGATCCGCTCCTGCTTGCGTGCCCCATCCTGAACCCGGGCCGCCTCCTGCTCCATCGCCTCCCAATCCCCCTGGAACAACGCGGCGCAGGCGACCACCAGCCACAGATCGTTCATGGTGATCTGGTGCATGTTCCCTTCCGGGTCCCACACCCTCATGATCACCTCCCCGCCCATGGGCGGCGGCGGCAGGATCGGTTGCAGCTCCCGCGCCGGGGCGGTCATCTCCGCGACCGCCTGCTCGATCCGCTCCGCCGTGATGGCCATCACCCGCCCTCGCTCCGCCAGGAACCGGTAGAGCCGCGCCGTGGTCCGCAGCATCCGGCGCTTGCGGGCTATAGGTACTTCCCCCACATAGAGATAACGCAAAAGGTGCATCCAGCTGCTCAGATGATGGCCTGACAGATCGTCCGCGGATTTCAGCTCCAGCTCTTCCATCACCAGGAGGAGGTCTTCCACATCCTCCTCCGTTTCCAGGGCCTCGCGGGGGCGGACGCTCTGCAGGAACGCGGTCAGATCCTCCAGGGGAAGCAGGGGGGCCTTCAGGGTGGCGTAAAAGGCCGTCAGCCGTTCGATCGCCCGGGTCGTCGCGGTTCGCGATCGGGCTTCCGGTGGGAGCACGGTGGGATCCTGCAGCAAACGGGTCAGGGGTTCCCGGAGATCCATCGGGGTGACCGCCACCGTCTGGTGCCTCCGGCCGGCCCGGGCCCGGCCGACGAAGAGCAGGCCCCGCACCCGCAACTGCCCCAGAAGGGATTTCGGCGGCCGATCCGCCCAGAACCATCCGTCTCCCTCGATGGAGCCGAACTCCCGCTCCAGATCGGCGAGCGGCATCCAGCCGCCTCGCTCCAGGATCCGGGCCAGGGCCAGGCGGGCGTCCAGGGGCAGCCCCTCCACGATCTCCCGCAACCGATCCGGATCCCTCAGATGCGAGGCGATGCGAGCGATTTCATCCGGCTTTTTCGGTTGTTTCTTCCCGCCCACCTGCTGACCGATGGCGTGGATCCAGGGGGCCGGCAGGCTTTTCAGCAGATCGGTCAGGGAAGCGTTGACCCGAATGGGCCGGCGGTCCTGTCGCTCCCGCCGTTCTTCGCTCAATCGCCAGAGGAAATAGTCGGTGAGCTCCGGGCCAACGAAGCCGGTTTCCTCCAGCATGAGGATCGCCCGGCGTTCCTCCGGGCTGGCTCGTCGCGGGCGCAGCGTCATCTTTCATGCTCCTGACTCAGAATCTGCCCCGGATCCAGCGGGTTACAGGTTTTCCTTGCCGGGGGAGGAGGGAAAGGGTCTGGGAAACCCCTCGGGAACATCTTCCCTGCCATCCATTTTATCGCACCTATCCGCTTATCCGCTTTACGCCCCGCATGCCGTATCTCCAAAAACAAAACGCCGCAGCCCTCCGGCTGCGGCGTGGTGGGCGAGGAGGGACTCGAACCCCCGACCTCACGGATGTGAGCCGTGCGCTCTGACCACCTGAGCTACTCGCCCCTTCGCTTCGCATTATAGCAGGATCCCGGCTTTCCGGCAACTGCCTTCCGGATCTGTCAAAAGCCGGGATCCATAGGGTGTAGCGGGCTCTCGCCCGCCAGCCCTTCCGGCGTGGCCGGCACCTCCCCCTGCGCCACCGCCGGATAGCGCTCCCCATTCCACACGGCCCAGCCAATCCGCTTCCGATGCCCATCCCCACCGGCCCCATACCCGACCATGGCTTCCCTGCTGGATGGGAAGTAGAATGGCCCAGGATGGTCCGGGGAACAGCCCCCCGATGGAGCGGCCGGGAAACCCGGAAGGGGTTCGTTCGGCCTTATGCCTTCGAGCTCTTCGGCTCGCGCAACCCTTCGAACGGGGGGACCTGGAGGGGACGGAAACTCCTCTCGCGGTGGCCGGGGGCCCCGCTGGGTGAACCCGCGTTTCCTCCTCCCCTCGGGCCATCCCCTTCCCGCATACCCAAAGGGAGTGGGGGAGGGGAAGGGATCCGGCTCCTGCACGCGGTGGCCAGCGCCCCGTCTGGGGCTATCGATCTCCTTTCCCTTCCTCTAAGGGGCCTTTAGCCCCGACGGCTTCAGCTTCTCCTGGAGGCAGAACGGAGGATGGGCATGAGGGGTCTGACGACGGAAGATCTGGCGGCCATCGCGCTGGATCTGGTGGGATGGTCGGAGTTGCCGCCGGATTCGGCGATCTATGTGCCCGGGCGGGGGATCCGACGGGTGCTGGTGGGCATCGATATCGGGACGGCGGAGCTGTTGCTGGCCCGGCAGCTGGGCTGCGACGCCGTGGTCGCTCATCATCCTGTCGGGATGCGTCACCGGATGGCGCCGGTCTATCGGCGCCACGTGGAGCTGATGATCGCCCACGGGATCCCGCGGGAGGCCGCCGAGGCGGCGGTTCGAGAGCGTATGGAGGATCTGGAGACCTCCGGTCATTCGGATAATTACGATCATGTGATCTCTGTGGCTCGCCTGTTAAACATCCCTTTTCTCAACCTGCATGCCCCATGCGACGAGGCCGGCCGCCGGATTCTCCAGGGGGTTATCGATGAAACGCTTGCCCGCAACCCCCATGCCCGTCTCCAGGAAATCGTGGAGGCGCTGGGGCAGCTCTCGGAGTTCCAGAAGGCGGAGACACCGATCTGGATTGCCATGGGAGAGCCAGACGCTCCGGCGGGAAAGGTCGTAATGGTCCACGGCGCCCTGACCAACGGAGGCTATGCCGTGGCCCGGACTTACTTTGAGCATGGGATCGATACCGTGGCTTATATTCACATCGCGCCGGGCGAGCTGTCGCGGTTGCGGCGGGAGGGGCGGGGACAGTTGCTGATCACCGGCCATATCGCCAGCGATAGTGTGGGGATCAACCCGTGGATCGCCGAGCTGGAGGCGCGGGGGATGGAGGTGATCCGCATCAGCGGGATCCTCGGGCATTTCGATCCCAGGAACCGCCGATTTCTCAAAAGGGCGTAGTTCTCAGCGCCCGTTCTCTCGCAGCCGATCGATCGCCTCGCGGAGCTTCCGGGCGATCTCCGCCATCTCGGCCTCGCCCGCATAGCGCTGGCGGGGCCAGAAAAAGCCCCTCAGCCCATCCCCTTTCCGCCGGGGAACGACGTGAATGTGCAGATGGGGCACGCTCTGGCTCACCCGGTTGTTGATGGCCACGAAGGACCCCTCCGCTCCCAGCCCGACTTCCACCGCCCGGGCCAGGAGGCGTGCGTTCCGGAACAGCGGCCCCACCAGTTCCGGTGGCAAATCGATCAGGGTCTCATAGTGATCCCTCGGGATCAGAAGACAGTGTCCCGGGAACAGGGGGCGATGATCCAGGAAGGCGATGGAGATTTCATCTTCCAGCACCATGAAGGCGGGGGTCTCGCCACGAAGGATACGGCAGAAGGCGCAGCTCATGGTTAACCCCCGTTGATCGCTGTCCCCGAGGTTTTCAGGGATTCGGGCAGGGCTTGCGCCGCCTGACTCCTGTCCGAGAGGCGAACGGCACCTGTGCGCGGGTCTCTTTGACGCTATGCCCAGCCCAGGCGCCCGGGGTTCAGCCGGCCCTCCGGGTCGAGCTGGGCTTTGATCCGGCGCATCACCTCCACTTCCGGCCGGAGCGGAGCCCACAGGCCCAGGGTCTGTTTCACCGATTCCGGACCGCCCAGGATCATGAAGTGCCCACCCCGGGTGAGGGCGAGGGAACGAAGGTTCTCCGCCCATCGAAGGAGCGCCTCTATCGGCCCGCGGCCCTCGGCGTAGATCAGGCCCAGGGTTCCGTGGGCCCGCCAGAGGGCCGGGATCTCTTCTATGCCTTCCAGGGTCGTAGCGCCTTCCGTTAGCTGAGAGGGTAACAGCCCGAGGCGCACGCCCAGCGCTTCCACAGGTGCCGGGTTAGGGAGGATGGCGACGGAGGGCACACGAGCCCACAGGATCGATGCGATTTCCTCCGGCAGGCGGTCCTTCACCCGGGCTCCGGATGCAGCGGCCACGGCGTCCCGCCCGATCCGCTCGACCTGCGCTGGCCATCCACCGGCCCGCACCAGCACCCAGACCCGCACTCCGGGATCCGCGGGGAGCTCCGTTTCTTCTCGCAGGATCTCCCACGCCCGGGCGTTCAGGACTTCCACCGCCATGGGGAAGCCTGGATGGCGGAGCATGCTCAGGGTCAGCGACAGCGCATCCTCGGCGCGGAGGAAGCCGAAAACCCACGTGGCCTCCGCCTTCGGGCGCGGCCACAGTTTGAAGGCCGCTTCCACGATCACCCCGAGGGTCCCCAGCGCGCCGTGGAACAGCTTCGGGAGATCATATCCGGCCACATTCTTGACCACCTCGCCTCCACCCTGGATGAGCGTTCCATCAGCCAGGGCGACCCGGATCCCGATCAGCAGGTCCCGTGCCGAGCCGTAGCGGGCCCGCAACGGCCCGCTCAGGCCTGTTGCCAGGATCCCTCCGATCGTCGCCTGATCGCCAAAGGGGGGGTCGAGGGGAAGCCACTGGCCGTGTTCGGCCAGCAGCGCGTTCAGTTCGGCGAGGCGGATTCCGGCTTCCACCCGGATGGTGAGATTAGCCGGGCGATGGCGCAGGACGCGGGAGAGCCGGGTGAGATCCAGGGCGAGGTCGTAACGGGACGGGGCGTGACCGATGCCCTGATGGGTGCCGCTTCCCCAGGGGACCACCGCCCATCCGGAGTGAGCAGCCTCCCGGAGGGCCTCAGCGACCTCCTCCACGGTTTGCGGTTGCCGCACGATCTGAGGGATAGAACCGTTCAGGGAATAACGCATGGTCAGATCCACAGCTCCTCCTCCATCTCCGCAGGAGGCGGCGCGACGCGATAACGAACGGGCTCTGCCATACGGGCTTTGCGGCGGCTCCATGTTTCCAGACACATCTTCGTGGAGGGAAACATCTTGCAGGGGTTGAGGCGATTCTCCGGATTGAAGGCCGCCTTAATGCGGGCCATCGCCTCCAGGTCCGCCGGTGAGAAGAGCAGGGGCATCAGATCCCGCTTCTCCAGCCCGATTCCATGTTCGCCGGTCAGGGTGCCGCCGGCCTCCACACAGGCCCGGATGATCTCCGCTCCGGCCTCCACAGCCCGTCGGGTGAGCTCCGGGTCCCGCTCGTCGAAGAGGATCAGCGGGTGGAGGTTCCCATCGCCCGCGTGGAAGACGTTGGCGATGGTGAGGCCATAGCGCTGCCCGATTTCCTGGATCTGGCGGAGGACCCGTGGCAGCTGATCCCGTGGCACCACGCCATCCTGAACGTAGTAGCTGGGCGCCAGGCGGCCCATGGCCCCGAAGGCTCCCTTGCGGCCGGACCACAGGCGCTCGCGCTCAACCGGGTCCGTCGCGATGCGAACCTCCCGCGCATCGAAGTGCTCGCAGATGCGGGCGATGTGACGGGCGAGCTCCTCCAGACCTTCCGGAAGCCCCTCGACATCGATCAGTAACACCGCCCCCGCGTCCATTGGATAGCCGCAGCGCTTGGCGCTTTCCACGGCCTGGATCGCCGTGTGGTCCATCATCTCGATGGCTCCCGGGATGGTGCCGTCGGCGATGATCGCAGAGACGGCCTCGCTGGCCTGGTCCACGGTGTCGAAGACCGCCAGCAGGGTCACCACCGCCTCGGGCGCAGGCATCAGGCGGAGAACCGCTTTGGTGACAATCCCTAAGGTGCCTTCTGAGCCGACGATCAGCCCGGTGAGATCGTAGCCCGGCCAGTCGCAGGCAGCGCCGCCGACCTCCATCACCTCGCCATCGGGCAGCACCACCTCCAGGCCAAGGACATGGTTGGTCGTCACCCCGTAGGCCAGGCAATGGGGTCCCCCCGAGTTCTCCGCGATATTGCCGCCGATGGTGCATGCCTTCTGGCTGGAGGGATCCGGGGCGTAATACAGGCCGTGGGCGGCGGCGGCCTGGGAGACGGCGATGTTCACCACGCCGGGCTGCACCACGGCCCTCAGGTTCACCGGATCGATCTCCAGGATGCGGCGCATTCGCGTGGTGACGATCATCAGGCCGCCCTGGTCGGCCACCGCGCCACCGCTCAACCCGGTCCCGGCGCCCCGCACCACGATGGGCAGCCCGTAGCGGTTCGCGATCCGAACAGCAGCCGCCACCTGCTCTGTGGAAGTGGGAAAGACCACGAAATCCGGGCGTCCCTTATCGATGGAGGCGTCGTATTCGTAGAGGAGGAGATGGTGATCTTCCCAGAGCACCCCGCGAGGTCCGAAGATCTCCAGTAGCTCCTGCAATACCTGTGCCCGCTTCACCGCGCCCCCTTTCCCACCAAGCTTTCCCATTCCAAAGGTTACACGGCTGGCCTCTTCCCCGGGAGCTTTTGGGGGCTATTCCGCTTTCCGACAGGAAGCCTGATGGAAAGCCCTGGCTCCACCCGCGAAGCTCCTTGGGAAGGCCCGCTGCGTCTCCCGCTCATATCTATCATAACGCAAGTGGCTCATGCGCTGCCCCGTGATATGCGGGCTTGATCCCCACCGGGAATTCCCCCGCCCGACCTCGAAAGCTCCCTGGGGCAGGATCTACCGCATAACTTCCGTATAGAATAAGGCCCAGGGGGCTACCCCTGGGGATTTATACGGAGCGGGGAGCGAGGACACGGATGTCCCGTCGGGATCTTCTGTTGATTCCCCCGTTGTTGTTTTTTGTGGCGTTCTATCTTTATCCGTTGCTTTCGATCCTGCGCTTGAGCCTGGCCCCGGAGGGGGTCATCCGCTGGGAGGCCATCCTTCAGACGCTTCGGGGAGCGGCCTTCTGGCGGGTGCTGGGGTTCACGGTGGGTCAGGCCGCCCTCTCCATGGGCGTCACCCTGGCTCTGGGTCTACCTCTGGCCGGCCTCTTCGCTCGCTATCCCTTTCCGGGCCGGGGCTGGTGGCAGGCGATGGCGACCGTGCCCTTCGTCCTGCCGACCGTCGTGGTGGCGGCTGCCTTCACCGCGCTCCTGGGCCCCCGGGGCTGGGCGAACCAGATCCTGATGGCGGTGCTGGGTCTCCCGGAGCCGCCGATCTCTTTCCTCAACACCCTGACCGCCATCGTGGTCGCTCACGTGTTTTACAACCTCACGCTGGTGCTGCGCATTGTTGGGAACGCCTGGGCCCATCTGGATCCGACGCTGGAGATGGCCGCTCACACGCTGGGGGCGGACCGCTGGCAAACCCTGCGACGGGTGACGCTTCCCCTTCTGATGCCGGCGATCCTGGCGGCGACCGCGCTGGTGTTTCTCTTCGACTTCACCAGTTTCGGCGTCGTGTTGCTACTGGGCGGTCCCCGATATGCTACGCTGGAGGTGGAAATCTACCGGCAGGCGGTGGGCCTCTTCAACCTCCCCGGTGCCGCCACCATGGCCCTGGCCCAGCTGGGACTGACCTTCGGGATCCTGGCGATCTATACTCGCCTTCAGGCCCGGCTCACCTTCCCTCTGGAATGGCGGCCGGCGGCGTCCACGATCCGCCCGCCGCGCGGGTGGGCGGGGCGCCTGGGGGTGGGTTTGGGGCTGGGGATGCTTTTCCTGTGGATCGGGTTGCCGCTGCTGGCGCTGATCTTCCGTTCGTTCACCCCGATGACCCTCCGGAAGCCGGGGGAGGCGGCGGTTTATACGGGGTGGATCACCCTGGGTTACTATCGGGAGCTGTGGATCAACCGGCGGGGGTCTGTCACGTATATTCCGCCGATCGAGGCGGTGCGCAACTCGCTGGTCTTCGCCGTCGCGGTCATGATGCTCTCGCTCCTTCTGGGCGGGATGGTCGCCTACGGGCTGGCGGGCCGCCGCCGTCGCCGGTGGCTGGATCCCCTGCTGATGCTTCCGCTTTCGACCTCTGCGGTCACCCTGGGGTTTGGGTTCCTGGTGGGATTCAGCCGCCCTCCAGCGTTCCTGCAGGCATGGCCAGGGCTGGTGGAGGCCATCATGGCCCTGCGCACCTCGCCGCTTCTGGTGGTGATCGCGCACACGCTGATCGCTTATCCTTTCGTGGTGCGCATCCTCCTGCCGGCGATAGAAGGGATGAACCCTCGCTGGCGGGAGGCGGCGATGACCCTGGGGGCTTCCCCCTGGCGGGTCTGGTGGCATGTGGAAGCCCCCTTGCTGGGGCGGGCGTTGCTCACGGCCGCGGTCTTCGCCTTCTGTGTCTCCCTGGGGGAATTCGGCGCCACCGCTCTGATCGCCCGGCCGACGATGACCACCATGCCCCTGGCCATCGCCCGCTTCCTGAGCCAGCCCGGTGAGCTGAACCTGGGCCAGGCGATGGCCATGAGCACGCTGTTGCTCCTCCTCACTTTCTTCGGTATTCTTCTCATCGAGCGTTTTCGCTATCGAGGTATCGGGACGTTTTAACGCTTTGTTCGCTTCGGGATTTATGAGGAATTCCGGGATACAGGCTGCCCGGATCCTGAGGAGGATGGATGCCCTTCCTCACTTGTCTTTCTGAAGCCCGGGAGGGAAACCCGAATGCGGCAGCGGATGATCTCGGTTTTCGGCAGCAGCGCTCCGACGCCGGAATCCGCCGATTATGAGATCGCCCGGGAGCTCGGCCGCCGGCTGGCCCAGGCCGGGTTCGTGGTGGTGAGCGGCGGATATCGCGGGACGATGGAGGCGGTGAGCCGTGGGGCGAAGGAGGTCGGAGGGCGGACCATCGGGGTGACGGTGGATCGGTTCGATCGCTGGGGCCTGAAGGCCAATCCTTACCTCGATGTGGAGATCAAATTCCCCACGCTCTTTCAGCGCCTTCATTATCTGGTCACCGCTGGTGATGCGCTCATCGCCCTTCCCGGCGGTATCGGCACCTTAAGCGAGATGGCGCTGGCCTGGAGCCTCCTGCAAACCGGCGAGATCCCTCCCCGGCCGTTTCTGCTTCTGGGCCCCCGATGGCGACGCCTGCTGGAAGCATATCTGGACCCATTTTACATCCGGGAGGAGGACGCGGCGATCCTGCAGCTGGTGGAGACGCCGGAGGAAGCTATCGCAGCATTGGAGGCGCGGCTGGAACGCCCGGTGGAGCGGATCTCCCGTCCATGGGGTTGACTTGGCGATTCACCTGTGTTTCCAGTGTAGAGGAGGTTCTCTTGAAGATCCTTTGTGTGGATATCGGGACGGGGACCCAGGACATCCTGCTCTATGATAGCCGGAGGGAGCTGGAGAACGCCTATCAGCTGATCCTGCCCTCACCCACCATCCGGGTCGCCCAGGCGATCCGCCGGGCGACCCGGGAGCGGCGGCCCATCCTTCTCACCGGCGTTACGATGGGGGGAGGCCCATGCCAGTGGGCCGTGGAGGACCACCTTCGGGCGGGCCTTCCGGTGTATGCGACGCCTGAGGCGGCGCGCACGTTCAACGACGACCTGGACGCGGTGCAGGCCATGGGGGTGCAGATTGTCGGGGAGGATGAGGCCGCCCGCATGGATGAGCGAGTGGTCCGCCTGGTGTTGCGGGATTTCGACTGGGATGCGCTGCGACAGGCTTTTGAGGCCTTCGATGTGCCCCTGCGGCCCGATGGGATCGCGGTGGCGGTCTTCGATCACGGCGCGGCGCCCCCTGGATATTCCGATCGGAAGTTCCGGTTCGATTACCTCGCCCGACAGCTTTCCGAGCATCGGGATCTCACGGTTTTCGCCCATCGAGGGGAGGAGATCCCTCCCGCCCTGACCCGGCTGCAGGCAGTGGTGCGCACCGTTCGGGAGGTCTTCGATGGGCCGGTGGTGGGGATGGATACCGCTCCCGCGGCCGTCCTGGGGGCTACTCTGGATCCCCAGGTGGCGGCCTGGCGGCAATGCCTCATCGTCAACGTGGGGAATTTCCATACCCTTGCCTTTCGCCTGCGGGAAGGTCGGGTGGAGGGGCTTTTCGAGCATCATACGGGCTTTTTAGATCGGGAAAAGCTGGATCGCCTGCTGGGCCGGCTGGCGGAAGGCGCGCTGGACTTTGAGGAAGTGTTCGGAGATATGGGTCACGGGGCATTGATGTTCGAGACGGCACCAATAGAGCTGGAAGGGGTGGCGGTCGTTGGACCTCGTCGGGGGCTATTGCGGGGGTCGCGCCATCCGGTTTACTTTGCGGTCCCCTATGGGGATATGATGCTGGCGGGATGCTTCGGGCTATTGCGGGCGTTCGCCGCCCTCTACCCGGAGTTCGCCCCGATGATTATAGAATCCCTCCAGGGCTTCCCCCGCCCCGCCCCGTGGGATGTGTGGGATGTGGAACAGTAGGATGGATGAGGCACTGCCTTTTGGGAGTGCTTTTGGGAGTGCGGCGCCTTGGCGCCGCTTTTCCAAAGCGGTGCCGAGGCACCGCACTCCGAGATATAAGCTGCACCGCATACCGAATCAATGGAGGGAAAGATGGATTTCTGGCCCCATGCTCCCCCCCATTGGCTGGTGCAACCGGGCACCTATATGGTCACTGCGGCCACCTACAGACGGGTTCCTTATTTGGCTTCTCCGGCCCGCAAAACATTCTTCCTGCGCACCCTCTGGGCTGTGGCAGAGGAGTTTGGCTGGCAATTGCATGCCTGGGTGGTGCTCAACGAGCATTACCATTTCATGGCCGCTTCCCCCCAGGACCCTACAACACTGCGTCGACTGATCAACAAACTCCACATGGTGACAGCTAAGGCTTTCAACCAGGAAGATGGCACACCGGGCCGCCGTGTGTGGTTCCAGTATTGGGATTCCCTGGTTACCTATCAGTCATCATATCTGGCTCGTTTGAAATACATTCACTTCAACCCGGTCAAACATGGCCTCGCTGAGGACCCCCTGTCCTATCCCTGGAGCTCAGCTCGCTGGTTTGCTGAACATGCCGCTCCCGGGACGGTGCGAGCGGTGGAAGGGCTGAAGATTGACCGGGTCAACGTCTACGAGCCGATATAACCTTTTGGGAGTGCGGCCTTTTGGGAGTGCGGCGCCTTGGCGCCGCTTTTCCAAAGCGGTGCCGAGGCACCGCACTCCGAGATTCCGAGATTCGAAAGCGGTTCGCGACATTGGCCTCCTCCTCATAGTGCGGCGCCCTTGTGGCTTTTGGGAGTGCGGCGCCTTGGCGCCGCTTTTCCAAAGCGGTGCCGAGGCACCGCACTCCGAGATTCGAAAGCAACCCTTAACAGGGGGAACGCTCTGGCCCCCAAAAGGGAAGCGTGTCCTCCCGGGGAGGTCTCTGGCGACCCGGGTTAAAATATCGGGGCGGGAAATGTTGCCCTGGAGGCCTTCGCTCGATGAACCGGTCCATACGGGTGGATGTGGTGATTCCGGTTTACAACGAGGAGCGGGACCTGGAGCCCAGCGTTCATAAATTGCGCGCTTTTCTGCGGGAGAACTGTCCGTATCGCTGGCGGATCGTGATCGCGGATAACGCTTCGGTGGATCGCACGCCGGAGATCGGGCAGCGGCTGGCCGCGCAGTGGCCCGATGAGGTGCACTATATCCGGCTGAGCCGCAAGGGACGGGGGCGGGCGCTGCGTAAGGCCTGGCTGGAGAGCGACGCCGATGTGATGGCCTATATGGATGTCGATCTCTCCACCGACCTCAGCGCCTTCATGCCTCTGATCCAGCCTCTGGTCGAGGGGCGCTACCACATCGCCACCGGGAACCGCCTGCATCCCCAATCCCGGATCACACGCTCCCTCAAGCGCGAGCTGATCTCCCGCATTTATAACTTCATCATCTGGTTGCTTTTCCCCCGCCGCCGTTTTCAGGATGCCCAGTGCGGGTTTAAGGCGATCACCCGTCAGGCGGCTCAGGAGCTGATCCCCCTGGTGGCCAATCAGTCATGGTTCTTCGATACGGAATTGCTGTTACGGGCGGAGCAGCGTGGCTACACAGTCTGGGAGGTTCCGGTGATCTGGCGGGAGGATCCGGACACCCGGGTGAAGATCTTGCGTACGGCTCTGGAGGATCTGCGAGGCCTGTGGCGGGTTCGGCGGACTCCCCATCCGCTTCCGGTCTATACAGATCCGGAAGCGGATTACCCGGATTGAGGGCTTCCGTATTGTTGATCTTTCTGAGGACTGATCGGGGCGTCGAAGGCGTTCTGATCAGCCTCCACAGGGATCATGACCTGTGCGGTCAGCCATGAATGAGGAGGGCAGGTGGATCAGGCCTTTCAGAGATGGAGGCACCCGATGGAACGGTTTGGGCGCCTGTTGCGGGTGAATCTTTCCACGGGATCCATAGTCCAGGAGGAGATCCCTCCTTCCTGGGTCGAGGCGTTCATTGGAGGAAGCGCCCTGGCCGCTCGCCTGCTGTGGGAGCGCCTGGGGCCGGAGGTCGACCCCCTGGGTCCGGAGAACCCCATGCTGTTCATCACTGGTCCTCTGACCGGGACCGCGGGGCCGGCGGTTGGGCGGTTCACGGTGTGCGCCCGTTCCCCCGCCACTGGCCTGTGGGGTGAATCCAACTGCGGTGGGTTCTGGGGGCCGGAGCTGCGGTTCGCGGGCTATGATGCGCTGCTGATCGAAGGACGTGCCCCGGAGCCAGTTTATCTGTGGATCGCTTCGGGACGGGCAGAGATCCGCCCCGCTTCCCATCTCTGGGGCCATGATCCCTATACCGTGCAGACGATCGTGCGGAAGGAGGTAGGGGACCCCCTCGCCCGGGTGGCGGCCATCGGCCTTGCGGGGGAGAACCAGGTTCCCTTCGCCCTGATCCTGTGCGATCACGGGCGAGTCGCGGGCCGCACCGGGATGGGGGCGGTGATGGGTTCCAAGAACTTAAAGGCCATTGCGGTGCGGGGATCTCAACCCGTGCCCCTGGCCCGCCCGGAAGTCTTCCAGACGCTGCGAGCTCAGGTCAACCGGGCGCTGCGGGAGGATAACCTGACCCGGGTGTTCCGGGAGACCGGAACCGCGGGCGCGGCAGAGTATTTTGAGTTGCTGGGGAGCATGCCCAAGCGATATTACGGCCAGGGGGCCTGGGAGGGGGCATCCCGAATCAGTGGGGCGGCGATGGCCGAGACCATTCTTTCCGGCGTATCGGCCTGCCATGCCTGCGTGATCGCCTGCGGCCGGGTGGTGACCATTCCCGAAGGCCCCTACGCCCGGACGAAGGCGAAGGGTCCGGAATATGAAACCATTGCGGCCTTCGGCCCGAACCTTCTCCATGATGATCTTCAAGCGATCACACATCTGGGGGATCTTTGCGATCGCTACGGCCTGGATTCAATTAGCATGGGGAACGTGCTGGGCCTAGCCTATTTGCTTTTCGAGGAGGGGCGGATCACGGAGCGGGAGACCGGTGGCCTGATCCTGCGCTGGGGAGACATCCGGCCTGTGGAGACCCTGATCGCTCAAACGGCCCGGCGGGAAGGGTTCGGCGCGCTCCTGGCCATGGGGGCGCGGGGGCTGGGACGGACGTTCGGGGCGGAGCATCTGGCCGTCGAGGTGAAAGGCCTGGAGGTCCCCTATCACGATCCGCGGGGGGTGGCCGGGATGGCGTTGAGCTACGCGACTTCCCCGCGCGGGGCCTGTCATAATCAGAGCGATTTCTTTATGGTGGAATTGGGCCAGTCCATTGAGGAGCTGGGCATCCCGTATCTGGACCGGCATCAGATCGAGGGCAAGGCACGATATGTAGCGATCCACCAGAACTGGCGTACAGTGTGCAATAGCCTGGTGATGTGCTATTTCGCAAATGTCGCCCCCAGCACAGCCCTCGCTCTGCTCAACGCCGCGATGGGCTGGGATTGGGATCTGCCCACGATGCTGGAGGCGGGGGAGCGAGGCTGGCAACTGAAGCGAGCCATCAACGGCCGTCTTGGCGCCACGCGAGCGGATGACCGGTTGCCGGATCGGTTGCTGAAGCCCCTGGCCGATGGAGGAGCCGCGGGCTTCGTTCCGGATCTGGAGACGATGCTGCGGGAATATTATGAGGTGCGAGGATGGGATCCGGAGACGGGTCAGCCCACCCTGGAAACCCTTCAGCGTTTGGGGCTGGAATTTGTCGCTCAGGCAACTCCCTGAGCGAGGCGCCGCTGGTTTCCTTCAGAGGACTTTGGGGGGACGATCCCGGAGGGGCCATTCCGCCGCTTTGAGTTTAAGCCCAACGGCGTAACTCCTGGGGAAGAAGCAATGCGCGTGCTGGTCACCGGGGCGACCGGCTTTCTGGGCCGAAACCTTTGCCCTTATCTGGTGGAACAGGGACATCGCGTGCGCGCCCTGGTTCGACCGTCCTCGGACTGGGGGTTCCTGGTGGAGCGGGGGGTGGAGATCGCGTTCGGGGATGTGCAGGACCTTATCTCCGTTCAGGCGGCCCTCGTCGGATGTGACGCGGTGATTCATGCGGCGGGCTACTTCCGGTTCTGGGGCCCCCAGGATCGCTACTGGGGGGTGAATGTGGTCGGTACCCGGAATGTGGTTCAGGCGGCGGAGCGGATGGGCGTTCAGCGATTCATACACATCTCGACGGTGGCGGTGATCGGGCGGCCGCGCCCGGGGACCGTGATCGATGAGACCTACCCGTGCCAGCCGGTGGATGAATACCAGCGGACGAAGCTGGAGGGAGAGCGGATCGTTCAGGAGGCGGCCTGCAGAGGGCTTCCCGCACTCATCTTGCGCCCCGGGGCGTTTTATGGCCCGTGGGGACGTTACGCGTTCAACCGGCTCTTCTTCGAGGATTTCCTGAGGGGATTACGCCTTCAGGTGCATGGAGGCCGTCGCTATACATTTCCGATCTTTGTCCCGGATCTCTGCCGGGTCATCGAGGCTGCGCTGAGCCAGGGACGGGCAGGGGAGATCTACAACGTGGCGGATCGGAGCAGGTCGCATGGGGAGATCTACGAGATTGTGGCCCGCATCGCAGGGGTTCCCGCGTGGCGGATCAATGTCCCGGCTGCGCCCATGCTGGCGCTGGCATGGATCTGGACGAAGCTGGCGGATCTCATCGGGCGGGAGCCCTATTACCCGCTGACCCTGGCCTCTTATGTGTTCTATGACTGGAAAGTCTCCTCCGAGAAGGCGAAACGGGAGCTGGGGTTCGAACCGACGCCTTTTGAAGAAGGGGTCAGGCGGACCCTCGAGTGGTACTGGAGCCAGGGGATCCTGCCCCCGCCTCGAAGAGGATGAGACACCAGATCGACATGCTTAGCACCGATTGAAATCGGCCTCCTGAGGCGCTGTGCGCCTTCCGTCGGCCTTCGCCGACGGGAAAGCCTTTTGGCTGGCGGAGGCCGGCCGTTGGCCGAAGGCCTCCGAGGTCGAATTCATTCGACACGCCTCGCGCGCCTTGCGTCGGCCTTTCGCGCCGATTGAAATCGGCCTCCTGAGCGCTGTGCGCCTTCCGTCGGCCTTCGCCGACGGGAAAGCCTTTTGGCCGGCGAAGGCCGGCCATTGGCCGAAGGCCTCCAAGGTCGAATTCATTCGACCCTCACGCCGGCCCATCGTGCCGATTGAAATCGGCCTCCTGAGGCGCTGTGCACCTTACATCGGCCTTCGCCGACGCGAAAGCCACCTTTTGGCCGGCGGCGGCCGGCCACTGGCCGAAGGCCTCTGAGGTCGAATTCATTCGACTCAAGAGCGAGCCATCCGCCATACGGTGCCATCTGGACGATCTTCCAGGATGATTCCCAGGGCCCGGAGGCGATCCCGGATCTGATCGGCGCGGGCGAAGTCGCGCTGGCGGCGGGCTTCCGCCCGGATCTCAACGAGCAATTGCACCAGACCGGCCACCAGATCCGATGGGATGTCCGGCCGGATGACGTCGGGGATCACCCCCAGGATCTGGCCGCCGAACTCCCGATAGACGGCGTCGATGGCCTCCAGGATGGGACGCCCCACCGTGGCTCCGCCGAAGAGCAGGCTGTTGACCGCTTTGGAGAACTCGAAGAGGACCGAAAGAGCCTCCGGCGTCCCGAAGTCGTCGTCCATCGCCTCGAGGAACGCGCGTCGTGCCCGCTGGATCTCCTCCATGAACGTCTCCGGTTCAGTGGCTTCGGAGGCATCTCCTCGAGCGAGCCGTTCCCGTACCTCGATCACGGTGTTCCAGAGGCGGTCCAGGCCCTTCTCCGCCGCCTCCATGGTCTCTTCGCTGTAGTCGATGGGCGAGCGGTAATGGCTGGAGAGGACGAACAGGCGGATCGCCTGGGGTCGGTATTTCTGGAGGGCATCCTTAATGCGCACCACGTTCCCCAGGCTTTTGCTCATCTTCACGCCGTTGACGGTGAGGGATCCCGTGAGCAGCCAGTAGCGGGCGAAGGGCACCCCGTTGGCGGCCTCTGCCTGGGCGATCTCGCTCTCGTTATGGGGGAAGAGATTATCGATGCCTCCCCCGTGGATATCGAACGGCTGCCCCAGGTATTTGGTGGCCATCACCGAGCATTCGATATGCCAGCCCGGATAGCCCCAGCCCCATGGACTGGGCCAGCGCAGGATGTGCTCCGGCTCTGCCCGCTTCCACAGGGCGAAATCGGCGGGATGACGTTTTTCCTCCCGCACCGGGACGCGGGCGCCTTCTTCCTGCTCCTCCAGGCGGCGTCCGGAGAGCTTCCCGTATTCCGGCCAGGATTCCACCGAGAAATAAACGGAGCCGTTCACCTCATAGGCATGGCCTTTTTCGATCAGGACCTTGATCATCTCGATCATCTCCGGGATATGGCAGGAGGCCCGGGGGGAGATATCGGGCCGCACCACCCCCAGCGCATCCATGTCCTCAAAATAACTGCGCATATATTTCTCCACCAGCTCCATCGGCTCCAGGCGTTCCCGGGCAGCTCCCTTCAGGATGCGATCTTCCCCGGTATCCAGCAGGTGCCCCACGTCCGTGATGTTCTGGACATAGCGGACCTTATAGCCGCGATAGCGGAGGTAGCGGACGATCACGTCCATGGAGACGTAAAGCTTGGCGTGGCCGAGGTGGGCGTGATCGTAGACGGTTGGCCCGCAGACATACATATGAACCCGTCCTTCGCGCAGCGGAACGAAGGGCTCCTTCTGGCGGGTCAGGAAGTTATAAACCACGAGGCTCATCGGTTTCATACCTCCAGAGATATGTAAGGGCGGAGCCGATCACCGGAAGAAAATGTTCTTCGGGGTCGAGCGAACGGTCGAAGGCGGCCCGCTCGACCCCAAATGCCCCGAGGAGAGCGCCGGCTGCGCAATTCCGGTTGTGACGCGGAGGCCTCAGGAGGAGCCCCCGCGGGTCAGTTCCTCGGGCCGGGCGAAGATCATCCGCCCGGCCGCGGTCTGGAGCACTTTGGTCACCACCACCGGGATCTCCCGGCCGATGTAGCGGCGCCCCTCTTCCACCACCACCATCGTCCCATCCTCCAGGTAACCCACGCCCTGTCCGGGTTCCTTCCCTTCCTGGATGATGGAGAGCGTGAACGTTTCCCCGGGCAGCAGAACCGTCCGCACGGCGTTGGCCAGTTCGTTGATGTTGAGAACACGGATGTTCTGAAGTTCGGCCACCCGATTCAGATTGTAGTCGTTGGTCATGATCGGGCAGCGCATGCGGCGGGCCAGGGCGATCAGTTTCTCATCCACCTCTCGACCCTCTACATCCATATCCACGATGCGGACCGGGACGTGGCCTTCTTTCTGCATCCGGTTGAGGATCTCCAGGCCCCGGCGGCCCCGATTGCGTCGCAGGGGATCCTGGGAATCGGCGATGTGCTGGAGCTCGTTCAGGACGAAGCGGGGCACCAGGAGGGTGGCCTGGAGGAACCCGGTGCGCGCGACATCGGCGATCCGGCCGTCGATGATCACGCTGGTATCCAGCAGGATGAAATGTTCGCCGTCCCGCCCCTCGCGCAGGTGGCGGGGAAGCATGGCCAGCAGGTCCTTATAACGGGTGCCTGCCACCGTGAGGCCCAGGTAGCCGAAGAACACGGCCCCCAGGGAGGGCATCACCCGGCCCAGGGGGTCGGGCAGGAGGGAGAGCGGGTAGGAAACCAGCCCGGCCATGATCAGCCCGAGGATCAATCCCAGCGTGCCGGCGATCAGCTGTTGTAACGGGATCGGCCGGATGATCTGACGGATCATGGCGGCCGGACGGATGGTGAGCCACGGCGTGAGGATGAGGCCGAGGATGGCGCCGACCAGGCTGAAGGCCAGGGCGAACTGCCAGGCCGGGCGCGAGTCCAGCCCCAGCCGGGCTGCGTCCATCCCCAGCCGCCACCCGGCAACCCCCAGCACCAGCATGCCGATCAGGCGAAGAAAGCGTTCGAAATCCATAAATCCTCCGGATAAGGACGAAGTGCAACGTTCATCTTACACCGGGGGCCATGAAGAGGGCAAGGAGCGGGGTCAATTATCCTTCCCTGGCTATTCCGCTGCCGGGTGTTCCCATCGGGGCTTTGGGGGCTACGTAACTGTCTGCTCTCCCATGGTCGGCGGGCCTATCCGCTTCCTTCTCCTCCGCCTGCGCGAGAGAAGGAGGTCAGGGATGGCTGTGGATCCTGGCTCTGACCCGAAGGTGGGCACTCTTCATACGTCACCGGTTGCAGGCTCATCCGGGGAGCCCAGAGCCAGAACCAGACATCCGTGCGCTGGCACAGGCGGCCTTCCGGGTTCCGGTAGGCCGTCGTTTGCGAGAGGGCCAGACCAGCGCCCTCCCGTTCCCGAATCAACCACAGGCGATACTGAGCGCCCCTTAAGGTCCAGGAAAGATCCCCGCGGATGGCCAGGGTCCCCAGCAAACAGATCCCGCATCCGACCCCGACCACCGCCAGCGCGAGGAAGAGAGAGATCGCGGTTTCGACGCGACGGCGCATCGCGGAACCATCCTTTCCAGACTGAGGACGAGGGGGCGCCAGCGGCGGCCCCCGAAGATATTTTCTCTCCCAAGATGAAAAGGGGAAGGGGCCCTTCTGTCTCCGCGATCTGTGCCCAGCCCTGTAAGTCCCTAAGCATGATGGGAGGGGTTATCCCATCTTCCCCGGCTCGCGCTCAACCCTGCAGATCCGGTGAGGGGGAAGTCCAGAGGCCTTCCGGTTCCTCCGGCTCATCGCTTTGCAGATGGATCAGCACGATCTCCGGCGGGCACATCAGGCGCATCCGCGGCATCCCGAGGCCCTCCATCCCCAGTCCCCGGCTCACATACATCGTGGTCGAACCGTGCCGATACAGGCCCATCTCGTAGCGCTTTCCGTAAATGGAGGCGGTGACCAGCGCGCCGATGAGCGGAAGGCGGATCTGCCCGCCGTGGGTATGGCCGCACAGATAGAGATCGATCCCCAGCGCGCTGGCCTCGGGGAAGAGATCCGGCGAGTGATAGAGCAGGATGGTGAGGGCGTGAGCGGGGATCTGGCGCATCAGCTCCCGCAGCCGCTCGCCATCACGCTCCGGATCGTGCGTGCAGGTCAGGCCGAGCAGGCAGATCTGAGGCCCCCGATGGCCCAGCTGCCCGAAGCGGGCCACCTGGTTATCCAGCCAGGTGATGTGGGTGAAGCCGAAGAGGATCCGCCGCACCACCTCCGGCGGATCCACCAGGGGCGTCCCGGTAACCAGATAAACCCCCAGGGGAGCGCGCAGCGCCTCCAGAAACCGGCTGCACTGGGCCTGGGCATGGGGATCATGCACATAGCTCAGGTTGAGGAGATCCCCGGTGAAGACGATCAGATCGGGATCCAGCTCCTCAATCCATTGCAGGACCTGTTGCTCCCGTCGGGTCAGGCGCTCCAGATGGAGATCGGTGAGGTGCAGCATCCGAAGGGGAGGCATTCCCCGGAGCCGGGGCGAGGTCACCACCAGCTCCGTCAGGGTCAGCCGGAAGGGCTCTCGATAGAGCGCGTTGAGGAGGTTTCCGGTGAAGGCGAGGTGTCCGATCAGCGCCAGCCCGATCGCCCAGGAGAACGGCCGCAGGGGAAGGAGGCCCAGGCTCAGGAGCAGGCGGAAGAGGGTGAAGGCAACGAAGGGCGGCTTGGGCGGGCCGAAGGAATACCCGAGGCGAGGGAGCAGGACCAGCATCAGGGCATCGCCCCCGGCAAAGGCGAGGAACGTCCCCGCGGCGCCCATACCGACCTCCGGGGATCCGGAGGCTTCCCCCCAGGCCAGCCCGATGATGATCCCCAGAGCCAGTGCCCACAGGCCCAGGAAGGCCCACGGAAGGCGTTCCAGGCGGTTCAGGGCCACCATAAACTGATGGAAAGGACTTGCCTCCGTTCCCGGCCGGAACCGCCGTCGTCGCGACATCGTGGTGCGCTCACCCGCCGGAGCCGGAGGGGGAATCCCCTCACGGATTTCGGATCCAGGCCCCAAAGCGTCCCGTCCTTCCATGTTCCGCCCGATGGGAATACCAGTCTTCGAGATGGCAGGCGGTGCACACCCCGGCGGCGATCACGGAGGCCACTCCCAGATGGCGCAGATGCCGTCGCACGGTCTCCGGCAGATCGAGATGCCAGGCGCCGTTCAGCCGGTGTAGAGGAAGGGCTTTTCCTATACGAGGCTCCAGCGCCTCGATGACCTCCGGGCCCACTGCGTAGCAGCACCCCCCGATCCCGGGACCGAGGGCCGCATGGAGGGCAGAGGGGCGGCATCCCAGGCGGCGCTGGAAGATTTCCAGGGCGGCCTCCAGAACCCCCGCCGCCAGCCCCCGCCAGCCGACATGCACGATGCCGACCGCCGGAAGCGCAGGATCCGTCAGCAGAACCGGGATACAATCGGCGAATCGCATGAACAGAGCCAGCTCTCGCTCCGCGGTGACTAACCCATCCACCCCTTCCAGGATCATGCCCCGGTGATGGGCATCAACCAGAGCCACCCGGTCCCCATGGATCAGCCAGGCGGTGACGACCTCTTCGGACCGCAGTCCGATGGCGGCGAAGGCCCGACGCAGGTTCTCGGCCACCGCCGCCGGGTCATCGCCAACGGAGTAGCTCAGGTTCAGGGAAGCGAAAGGAGGGGCGCTCACCCCCCCTTTCCGCGTGAGGAAGCCGTGAGGGATGGCGCTCCACGGGGGATCCCGGAAGCGGTAAAAGACAATGGCATCTCTCTGCACAGCTTCCCAGTGTATGAACGCCGTCATGGGGAAACATCCAGCAGGACTTTCAACACGCCCTTGCGGGCGGCGTGCTCAAAGGCCTGAGCGGCCTCGCGCAACGGATAACGAGCGTGGATCAGAGGCAGCACATCCACGAGTCCCTGCTGGAGGAGCCGGAGGGCCGGTGGGAATGGCCCGCAGCGGGAGCCGATGACCGCCACCTCATCCACGGCGACCATAGTCAGGTTGGCTTCCACCGTGCCGTGATAGGTGCTCTTCAGGACCAGCGTGCCCCGTGGGCGCACCCACCGGCGGGCGAGATGGAAGCCTTCCGGGGAGCCGGTGCACTCCACCACCACGTCGGCGGAGAGCATACCCACCTCATCCACCCGCGCGGTGGGGATTCCCCGCCGGGCCAGGAGATCCAGCTTATTCCGGTTCCGCCCGATCACCAGGAGATCACACCCGGTGAGCTGCAGAACCTGCGCGACCAGCTGGCCGAGCTTGCCATCGCCCAGCACCACCACGCGATCCGTGGGATGGATATGGATCTGCTGGAGAATCTCCAGGGCCGCGGCCAGGGGCTCCACGAACACCGCCGCCTCGTCCGGGACCTCCGGAGGAACTTCGTGGAGATTGGACACGGGCAGGAGGAGATATTCCGCGAACGCGCCATCGCGACCGGAGATCCCCAGCGTGGTCCGGTTCGGGCAGTGCGTGGGCCGCCCGGCCCGGCATGTAGGGCAGATCCCGCAGGCGGCATTGATCTCGCCCACCACCCGTTTGCCGATCCATTCCGGGTGATCCGGGGCCTCTTCGACCACGCCCACGAACTCGTGGCCGGGGACCCCCCGGAAGTTCAGGTAGCCGCGCATCAGCTCCAGATCCGTTTTGCAGATCCCGGCGATCTTCACCCGAACACGGGCTTCCCCGGGCGGCGGTGAAGGCACCGGATAATCGGATCGGATCTCCAGACCCCGGTTCAGATAAACGGCCAGCACGGAGCGCTCCTCCGCAGAGATGGGATGGTAAGCGAATCGCCCGATCAGGACCCGTGCTTCAGGGCAGAAGGGACAGGGTGGAACGGCCCTGCTTCCCCTCATCTCGAAAAATTCGTTTGGGTCAGATGGCCGCTTGATCCAAAAGCCTCCCGGGAGGAGGCCAGTTGCATAGCTCCTATTATAACGCACCTCCCTGTCTGAAGGCCTGTCCTCTGCCAGACAGCGGGGCCTTTCAGCGAATCAAGCGGAACTTACGCCATCGAGAGGCAGCAGGGCCCCCGGTTGTCCCTCCGGCCTCCAGAGCCCCAGGGGCGATCAAACGGGTTGCGGTATCCCAAGATAACCCAAGCCTTGCGTTAAGATTTCCCAAACCTCTTGTGCAGGTGGAGGGAATTCATATAATGGAGGCGTAGGGTGGTGCAAAGTGGAGGGTTGTGGTGGGGCCGAGAGGGCGACGGAAGAACGAGCTGGGGCAACCGATGCTTCCCCCTGGGGAGCTCCCCATGTTCCTGGGGGAGTATCGGCATGGGATCGATGCGAAGGGAAGGATGTTCCTCCCGGCGCGCTACCGGCCGTTTTTTGCAGCGGGAGCGGTGCTCACCAGAGGCCTGGAGCCCTGCCTCTATCTGTTCACGCTTCCCGAATGGCGGCGGGTGGCGGAGCGGATCAGCCAGTTGCCTCTCACGGCCCCGGAGGCCCGCGAATGGCGCCGGTTCTTCTTCGGCGGGGCCTTCGATGTGATCCCCGATGAGCAGGGTCGGATCCTCATCCCCGCCTCTCTCCGGGCCTATGCGGGCCTGGAGGGCCAGGCCGTGATTGTGGGCGTTCACACGTATCTGGAGATCTGGTCCCCTTCGGCCTGGCAGGAGATCCTGGATCGCTTTCAAAACGGCCGGATCCCGCCAGAGCACTGGATGAAGCTCGAGATTTAGCGCCTTGCCCGGTCGCCACGGCGATTCACGATGCACATCCCGGTTCTGCTTCGCGAAGTGCTGGAGGGCCTGAAGGTTCGACCCGGCGGCGTGTATATCGATGCCACGGTCGGTGGGGGAGGGCATGCGGCAGCGATTCTGGAGCGCTCCGCCCCGGATGGCCGCCTTCTGGGGATCGATCGGGACCCGGAGGTGCTGGGGCGGGCGCGGGAGCGCCTGCAGCCCTTCGGGGAGCGGGCCATCCTGGTCCACGGCTCCTATGCCGAGTTGCGGCGGATCGCCGTGCGCTATGACTTCCTGGAGGTCGATGGGATCCTGTTCGATCTGGGGCTCTCCTCGTGGCAGCTGGCGGATCCCCATCGGGGGTTCAGCTTTCAGATCGAGGGCCCGCTGGACATGCGGTATGATCCCAGCCACGGGATCCCGGCGGCGGAGATTGTGAACCGGTGGCCGGAGAAGCAGCTGGCGGAGGTCATCCGCCGATACGGAGAGGAGCGGTTCGCCCGGCGGATTGCGCGGGCGATCGTGCGGAACCGGCCCATCCGAACCACGACGGAGCTGGCCGAACTGATTGCGCGGGTGGTGGGCCGGGGGCGAGAGGACCAGCATCCGGCCACGCGGACGTTCCTGGCCCTGCGCATTGCGGTGAACGAAGAGCTTCAGGCGCTGGAACAGGCCCTCCCCCAGGCGGTCTCGTTGTTGAAGCCGGGCGGCCGGCTGGCTGTGATCGCCTTTCATTCCCTGGAAGATCGAATTGTGAAGACGTTCTTCCAGCGGGAATCGCGGGATTGCCTCTGTCCGCCGGAGGTTCCGGTTTGCACGTGCGGGCATCGCGCGAGCTTGCGCATGGTCACGCGCAAACCGATCCGGCCTTCGGAGGAGGAAGTGCAGATCAACCCGCGGGCCCGCAGCGCTCGACTGCGTATCGCGGAGCGACTGGGATGAGCGGACGGCAACGCCTCCTTCTGGCGGTGGCGGGAGCCTTGCTGTTCCTGGCTTCCTTCTCTCTGCTGTTCACATTTCTCTCCACCACAGCGGTGGAGCAGGGGCAGATCGTTCAGCATCTGAGTGAGACCCGCGCCGCCCTGGAGCGAGGGAACGCCGCTATGGAAGAGGCCATCGCCCGGGAAAGCGCGATCCCGCGCCTGCAGGAGCGGGCCCGGTCGATGGGGTTCGTTCCCGGTGGGGAACATCCAGGCCTGCCGCTCTCATTGCCGGTGACGCTTCCACCGGAGAACGCGGGGCCATGAAGGAAACTGGATCGATGCTGCGGTTGCATCCAGTGGCGTTCCCGCCCGCCCTGTTCCTCGGGCTGGTGGTGATCCGCCTGATCTATTTGACCTTTTACGCGCCAGGGGAGCCGCTGGGCGTTCAGTCTCTGGAATTGCGGCTCGAGGCGCAGCGAGGCCGGATTCTGGATCGCCACGGCGCTGTGCTGGCGATGGATGCGCCGCGATATCAGGTGGTTCTGGAATACCCGCCCATCGCCTACGGAGGAGATCCGACCCGTCGGGCAAAGTGGTTGCAACAGGTGGATGAAGTCCTGAGCCCCCTGCTGGGTCTCTCCGCCCAGGAGGCCGCGCGGGGCTGGCCGGATACCGGGTGGCAGTTCCCGGTGGCCAGAGGGATCCCGGAGGATCTCGCCCGGGTGGTCAGCCGACGGGTGGAGGAGATCGGCCTCCGGGGGGTGCGGGTGCTGCCTTACTGGAAGCGGGTATATCCAGAGGGTCCCTTGCTGGCTCCGGTGGTCGGCTTCGTGTTCTTCGGGCCGGATGATCAGGGCATGGAAGGACGACGGGGCGCTGCCGGGGTGGAGAAGGCTTATGATGAGTTCCTGCGGGGCCGGCCGGTGATTCTCCGGGTCCCGGTGGACGCGGAAGGCCGTCCATTGCCGGTGAAGGAGGAGGCGCTGACCCAGCCCGAGCCCGGTGGAGAGGTGGTGCTGACCATCGATCGGACGATCCAGGCGATTGTGGCGGAGGAGCTGGCGCGGGGTCTGCAGGAGAGCGGGGCTCAGCGGGGCGATGCGGTGGTGCTCCATCCCCGCACCGGCGAGATCCTGGCGATGGTAAGCCTGCCGGCCTTCGATCCCAATTCCCCGGAAACCTTAGATCGAAATGCCCGCAACCCGGTTGTTCAGGATCTCTATGAGCCGGGGTCTGTGTTCAAGATCCTCACCATGGCGGCGGCCCTGGAGGCCGGAGTGATCCGGCCGGAGGATCGTTATCCGGACCAGGGATGTGTGGAATTCGGCGGGGCACCGATCTGCAACTGGGACCGGGATCGCTATCCGGGCGGGCGAGGCTGGCTGGATATGACGGAGCTTCTGATCTACTCCCGGAACGTGGGCGCTGCCTACCTGGCCCGCCTCCTGGGTCCGGAGCGGTTCTACGCGGCGCTTCACGCTTTCGGGATCGGGGAGCCCACGGATGTGGATCTCCCCTATGAGGCGGTGATGCGGGTGCGGGCGTATGGGGATCCGGACTGGCGGGAGGCGGATCTGGGGCGTCAGTCTTTTGGACAAGCAGTCTCCGTGACGCCTTTGCAGATGGCCGTGGCGGTATCCGCGGTGGCCAACGATGGGCTGATCATGCGGCCCTTCGTGGTGCAGGAGATCCACACCCCGGAAGGGGTGAAGCGGACGGAACCCCGGATACGCCGCCGGGCGATATCCGCCCAGACGGCGCGGACGCTCCGGGAGATGCTGGCCGCGGTGATCGAGCGGGAGGCGGTGAAGGCGCGGGTGCCGGGTTACCGGATGGCCGGCAAAACCGGGACGGCCCAGATCCCCACGCCGCTGGGTTACGATCCCCGGGATACGATCGCCTCCTTCGTCGGATTCGGCCCGGTAGAGGATCCGCAGGTGCTGATCCTGGTGAAGCTGGATCGGCCCCGGCGCTCGCCCTGGGGCTCCGAGGAGGCCGCCCCGGTGTTCGCCCGTATCGCCGCGAGGATCCTGCCGCTGCTGGGGATCCCGCCATCTTCGTCAGGGCCGTAAGAGATCGTCCGCGAATCCACGGTTTGCCAACGCATCCAGCGATCCTGGAATGGGGTGAAGGAGCCATGGCGGGGGAGATCGGGACTCGGGTCGCGGTGGAGGGGATGACGCTGGCGGATCTGGCGGAGGCGTTGAGCGGGCGCCGTCCGCCCTGGGAGACGCCCATCCGGCATGTGGCCATCGATTCGCGGACATGCGAGGCGGGGGATCTGTTCATCGCACTGCCCGGGGAGCGGGCCGATGGTCATCAGTATGTGGGCGATGCCTTCCGGCGCGGGGCGATCGCCGCCCTGGTCCATCAGGATGTTTCGGAAGGCGCGATGATGGTGGATCTTGAGCGGGGTCCATGGCCGGAATCCCTGGCTTTCCCGGTCTGCTTCCGGGTCTCCCGAACGCTGGATGCGCTTCACCGCTGGGCCGGATGGTGGCGGGATCGCTTCCCGGTGCGGGTGATCGGGATCACCGGAAGCGTGGGGAAGACCAGCACCAAGGAGCTGACCTGGGCGATCCTCTCCCGGCGGTATGAGACGCTCAAGACGGAGGGGAACCTGAACAGCGAGATCGGGCTGCCCCTGATGCTGCTCCGGCTCACCCCGCGCCATCAGCGGGCGGTGCTGGAGATGGGGATGTATGCGCGGGGGGAGATCGCCGCCCTCTGCGCCATCGCCCGCCCGGTGATCGGCGTGGTCACCATGGTCGGCCCGGTCCATCTGGAACGCCTGGGGAGCATGGAGGCCATCGCGGCGGCGAAAGCGGAGCTGGTGGAGGCGCTGCCTGAAGATGGCGTGGCGGTGCTGAACCGGGATGATCCGTATGTTCGAGCGATGGCGGAACGGACCCGAGCCCGGGTCTTCTTCTACGGCCTGGATCCGGAGGCCGATCTGTGGGCGGATGAGATCGTGAGCGAAGGGCTGGAGGGGGTGCGTTTCGATCTGCACTATCGGGGCGAGACCTTCCGGCGGGTTCGGGTTTCGTTGTTGGGACGCCATAGCGTCCACACCGCCCTGCGGGCGATCGCCGTGGGCATCCTGGAGGGGTTAACCTGGGAAGAGATCTTCGCGGGCCTGCGGGACCGACGGGCCCAGCTGCGCCTGGTGGCGGTGCCGGGCCTTCGGGGCTCCATCATCCTGGATGATACCTACAATGCCAGCCCGCCCTCGATGCTGGCCGCGCTGAACCTGCTGGCGGAGCTGGATGGCCGGAAGATCGCGGTGCTGGGAGATATGCTGGAGCTGGGCGCTTACGAGATCGAGGGGCATCGGCTGGTGGGGGGGCGGGCCGGGGCGGTGGTGGATCTCCTGGTCACCGTGGGGCCGCGAGCCCGCATCATCGCCCAGGAGGCGATGGCCGTGGGCCTGCCGCCCCATCGGGTGTGGACCTGTGATTCCAACCAGGAGGCCATCGAGGTCCTCCGGCAGATCCTGGAGCCCGGAGATGTGGTGCTGGTGAAGGGCTCGCGGGGCCTGCATATGGAG
Source organism: Candidatus Thermoflexus tengchongensis (assembly GCA_016842085.1). Lineage (GTDB taxonomy): Bacteria > Chloroflexota > Anaerolineae > Thermoflexales > Thermoflexaceae > Thermoflexus > Thermoflexus tengchongensis. The sequence continues at coordinate 31,712 of JAEVEX010000022.1, forward strand.
GAAATCGTGAGCGCTCTGTGCGAGGGGTGATCGGATTCAGGACTTACACGGTTGGGCTCCCGTTCGGGGAGGAGGCGGGATGGTTCCCTTGCTTCCCCCTCCCTGAGGCCTGAAAGGCCTCGGGGGGAGAGAAAAACCCTTTGCCGATGAGGTGCCTCTGTGGCGCAGGCGTTGTTCATGGGAGGCCTTTCCTTCCTGCTTGCGGTTGTGTGGGGTCCACCTCTGATCCGCTGGCTGCGGGCGAACGGGATCGGGAAGAAGATCCGGATCGAGGGGCCGCGAACTCACCTGGTGAAGATGGGGACGCCCACGATGGGCGGCCTGATGATTGTGGTGCCGGTTGTGGTCCTGACGCTGATCCTGAACATCGGTAACCTGATCGCCAACACCGAGGCGGGGCGGGTGTTTCTGAAACAGATGGGATGGCCGGGGGATCAGCTGATCGGACGCTCGATCCTGGTGCCGGTGGCAGCGATGCTGGCTTTCGGAGCGCTGGGCGCAGTGGATGACTGGATGGGCGTGCGGGGGAACGGGGGGCTCCTGGCCCGCCATAAATTTCCGATCCAGATCGCTCTCGGGGCCGCCCTGGCGCTGGTATTGCATTTCGGGATGGGCCTGCGCAGCGTGGCCATCCCGACGGTGCCGCAGAAGATCGACATCGGGCTCTTCTATCTCCCGATCGCGGTGTTCATCATCGTGGGCTCGGCGAACGCCGTGAACTTCACCGATGGCCTGGACGGCCTGGCCGGGATTATCACCGCGACGAGTTTCATCGCCTATGGTGTGATCGCCTATCTCCAGGGGCAGATCTATCTGGCGACGTTCGCCTTCATCGTGGTGGGGGCGTGCCTCGCTTTCCTGTGGTTCAACGCCCATCCGGCGCAGCTGATCATGGGCGATATCGGCTCCCAGGCCCTGGGGGCGACCCTGGGGGTGGTGGCGCTGATGACCGGCCAGTGGCTCCTGCTGCCCATCGTGGCGCTGATCCCGGTGGTGGAAACGCTCTCCGTGATTTTGCAGGTGGCCTATTTCAAATGGACCCGGGGGAAGCGGCTGTTCCGGATGAGCCCGATCCATCATCATTTCGAGCTGCTGGGATGGTCCGAAACCCAGGTGGTGCAGCGGTTCTGGTTGATTGCGATCTGGTCCGCCATGATCGGCGTGGCGCTGGCGTTGTTGTGAGGATCGATTCCCCGTGTCAGGGATACGGACATGCGGGATCTCGCCGGTGCTCGTGTGGTGATTCTGGGGCTGGGCCGGCAGGGATCGGCGCTGGCCCGCTGGCTGATCCGGCAGGGCGCTGAGGTCACCGTCAGCGATCGACAGCCGGCCGAACGCCTTCAGGGCTTCCTGCAAACCCTGGAAGGCCTGCCGATCCGGTATGTGCTCGGAGATCATCCCCTCTCGCTGCTGGAGCATTGCGATCTCCTCTGTGTGAGTGGGGGTGTCCCCCTGGACATCCCGGTGGTCCAGGAGGCGATCCGGCGGGGGATCCCTTTGGCCAACGATGCGCAGCTGTTCCTGGAGCGCTGCCGGGGGTGGACGGCGGGGATCACGGGCTCCTCCGGGAAGACGACCACGACGGCGCTGGTGGGGGCGATGTGCCGGGCGGCGGGCTTTCGAACGTGGGTGGGCGGGAACATCGGCAACCCGCTGATCGAATCCGTGGAGGAGATCGGCCCGGAGGATCGGGTGGTGCTGGAGCTTTCCAGCTTCCAGCTGGAGATCATGACGGTCAGCCCGCGGGTGGCCGCGGTGCTGAATATCACCCCGAACCATCTCGATCGGCATAAGACGATGGAAGCCTATATCGCCGCCAAACAGCGGATCCTGGATTTCCAGGATGTCGAGGACATCGCGGTGCTGGGCTACGATGATCCCAACGCCCGATCCCTGGCGGCGGCGGTGCGGGGGCGGCTGCGGTTCTTCAGCCGGGAGCGGGAGGTGGCCCGGGGGGCCTTCCTGCGGGGAGAGACCCTTTTCCTGCGCCTGGGGGCGGATGCCTGGCCGATTTGCCGGGTGGAAGAGGTGCGCCTGCGGGGCCGGCATAATTGGTGGAACATCCTGGCCGCGGCGGTGATCGCCGGCAGCCTGGGGGTGGATCTCGGGTCTATCCGGGAGGTGGCGACCACTTTCTCGGGTGTGCCTCACCGCCTGGAGCTGGTGCGGGAGGTGCGCGGGGTGCGCTACGTGAACGACTCCATCGCCACGACTCCGGAGCGGGTGCGAGTGGCTCTCGAAGCCTTCGACGATCCCCTGGTGCTGCTGGCTGGGGGGCGGGACAAACAGCTCCCCTGGGATGAGGCCGCCCGGGATATCGTCCGACGGGTGCGGATCCTGATCTGCTTTGGGGAGATGGGGGATCGGATCGCGAAGGCGGTACAGGCCGCCCGGGCTGGCCTGGGGGAGGCCGTTCTGGAGCGGGTGGAGCGCGTGGGCACGCTGGAGGAAGCGGTGGCGCTGGCTGCCCGGCTGGCCCGACCGGGGGAGGTGGTGCTGCTGTCGCCGGGGGGGACCAGCTACGATGCCTATCGGGATTTCGAAGAGCGGGGGGCCCATTTCCGTCAGCTGGTGGAGGCCCTGGGATGACCACGGCGCGAAGAAGGTGGTATGAGCGGTCGGTCGCACAAAGCAGGTCGCTGACGCTGCTGCCCGGGATCACTTCCCTGGAGCTGGAGTTGCTGATCCTGCTGGTCGTTCTGGTGCTCTCCGGCCTGCTGCTGGTTTACAGCGCCACTTACTATCTGGCACGGCAGGTCTTCGGGGATCCATTTTATTTCGTGCGACGTCAGGCCGGGGCCGCGCTGGCGGGAGCCCTCGCCCTTCTATGGCTGTGGCGGGTGGATTACCGACGCCTCCAGCGATTTTCCATCCCCCTGATGCTGCTGGGGGTGGCGTCTCTCATCGCTGTGCTTGCGGTAGGGGAGGAGCGCCTGGGCGCTCGACGGGCCTTCTCGGATGGCTCCTTCCAGCCTTCGGAATTCGTCAAGCCGATCATCATCCTGTATCTGGCCACATGGTTGCCCACCAAGGGCGAGCGTCTGCGGGAGTTCAGCCGGGGGTTTCTCCCATTCCTGATGGTGCTCAGCACGGTGGTCATCCCCATCTTCCTGCAGCCCGATCTGGGGACCGGGCTGCTGATCGGAACGGTCGCCGCCTGGATGTTCGTGGCCTCAGGTGCCACCTGGATTCAGGTGCTTCTGGGGCTGGCGCTGGGAGCTGGAGTGTTCGGCGCACTGGTGCAGGTGCATCCCCACGCGATGGCGCGACTGCTGGATTACCTGGAGACTCTGAGAGATCCGGAGGGCGCTCAGGGACATCTCGGTGTGGTCCAGGCGGCGATCCGTTCCGGGGGCCTCTTCGGGAAGGGGCCGGGGGCAAGCCTCTACGTCCTCAGCGGCCAGGTTCCCCTTCCCCATTCGGACAGCGCCTTTGCGGTGGTGGGGGAGGCTTTCGGTTTTGTGGGTGTGATCGGGCTGATCAGCCTGCTGAGCATCTGGGTGTTCCTGGGGTTCCGCACGGCCCGCCATGCCCGCGATGCCTTCGGCGGCCTGCTGGCGCTGGGGGTGACACTGTGGATTGCATGGCAGGGCCTGATCAATCTGGGCGGGCTGACCGGCGTGATCCCTTTCTCCGGGATCCCTTTCCCCTTTATCAGTTACGGCGGCTCCGCGCTGCTCAGCGAGCTGATCGGGGCGGGGATGTTGCTCAGCGTGGCCAGGAGGCGGGAGGATGAGGATCTGGATCGCCGCGGGCGGGACCGGCGGGCATATCTACCCGGCGCTGGCCGTCGCGGAGGCGCTTCAGGCCGTTGATCCGAACCTGGAGCTGATCTGGGTGGGCACGCGGGACGGGATGGAAGCCCGTCTCATCCCATCCCGCGGTTATGCCTTCCTTCCCGTGGAAGCGGGCGGGGTGTATGGGATGGGATGGCGTCGGGGATTGCAGGGGATCTGGCGGACGGTTCGGGGAGCGGTTCAGGCCTGGTGGGAGATGCGTCGGCGACGCCCCCAGGCGGTGTTCACTACGGGAGGATTTGTATCGATCCCGGCCGCCCTCGCCGCGGCATGGTGGGGGATCCCGATTCTGGTTTACCTGCCGGATATCGAGCCCGGCCTGGCTGTCCGCGTCCTGGCCCGTCTGGCGGCCTGGGTGGCGGTGACCGCGCCTGAAGCGGAGAAGGCCTTTCCGCGACGATCGGTGGTGGTGACCGGATACCCGGTGCGCCGGGCGCTGGTGGAGGCGGCCCGAGCTCGAGAGGACGCCCGACGGCGGGGGCTCGCCCGGTGGAGGTTTCACCCGGAGGTTCCGGTCGTGCTGGTGTTTGGGGGAAGCCGGGGCGCCCGCCGGCTGAATCAGGCGGTCGCCCGTCACCTGGAAGCGCTGACGGCGGAGGCCCAGGTGCTCCACCTGACCGGACCTGCCGATCTGGAAGCGATGCGGCGACGGCGAATGGCGTTACCTCCTGAACGCCAGGCCCGTTACCAGCCGGTGGCGTATCTGGAGGAAGAGATGGGGGAAGCGCTGGCCATGGCAGATCTGGCCGTGTGCCGGGCCGGAGCCTCCACGCTGGGGGAGCTCCCCCTGTTCGGGCTGCCGGCGGTGCTGGTGCCTTACCCGTACGTGCGGCGCCATCAGGAGCGCAATGCCGCTTACCTGGTCCAGCATGGGGGTGCCGTCATGATCCCGGATGAGGAGGTGGAGGGGCGTCTGGGCGAGGTGGTTCGGGATCTCCTCCGAAGCCCGGGCCGCTTAAGCGAGATGCGCCATCGGATCGCGGCGCTGGCCCGGCCGGAGGCGGCGGATTGCCTGGCGGCCCTGGTGATGGAGTGGATCAAAGGCCATGGCTCCATTCCGGCAGGATTCCGGGTCGGGAGGGGGGAATGATCGCGTTGCACGCGGTCTTCTGGGCCCTTGTGGCGCTGTTCGCCCTGATCGGGGCGTTGCGAGGGGTGGCCAAGGAGATCCTGGTCGGCGCTTCGATCGTGGGGGTCATGTTCTTCTTCAGCCTGTTGCAGCAGTTCGCGCCGGCGATATGGGAATCGTTCACCCGGGATCCGGCCACCGGGTTTTTCATCGAAACGGCTGCGATCAGTCTGGCGGCGATCTTCGGATACGCCGGCCCGGCGCTCTCCGTCCAGCTGGCCGGTCGGGCGAAGCGGGAGAAGGGCACCGAGATTATCGCGGGGTTCGCTGCGGGGGCGATCAACGGGTGGCTGATCATCGGCTCGATCCTGTTCTTCCTGCATCGGGCTGGATATCCCTTTCCGGAGATCCTTCAGCCCCCCGGCCCGAACAGCCCGATCATGGACCTGCTGCCCTGGATGCCTCCGGCGGTGATGAAGCCGCCGCTGCTTTACTTCATGGTGGTGGCCGTGCTGTTTATGTTGCTGATCTTTTATCTGTGATCCAGGGTTCCCCTGGAGCGCCATAGATCTTATGGGCTCTGGAAGAGGGAGGCGATGGAGCTGCGGCCCGGGATGGCGTTTCATCTGATCGGCATCGGCGGCGCGGGGCTCTCGGCCCTGGCGACGGTGCTGCATGAGCTCGGGTATGCCGTGAGCGGGTGCGATCGCTCCCCCTCGCCGTTCGTGGATGCCCTTCGCGCTCTGGGCGTTCCGGTGCATCTGGGCCATGATCCCGCCCATGTTCAGCACGCGGAAGTGGTTGTGCGATCCTCCGCCATTCCGCCGGATCATCCCGAGGTCCGCGCGGCGGAGGCACAGGGCCGGCCGGTGGTCAAGCGGGAGGCGGTGATCGGGGCGTTGATGGCCGAACGGAGGGGGATTGCGGTGGCCGGGACGCATGGGAAAACCACCACCACCGCCATGCTCGCCTGGGCGGCCATGTCCGCCGGCCGCGATCCCACCTTTATCGTCGGCGGTCTGATCCGGGGTCTGAACCGGAACGCGCGGGCGGGCAGGGGGGATCTCATGATCGTGGAAGCCGATGAGTATGACCGGATGTTCCTGGGGCTGCGGCCGGAGATCGCCGTGGTGACGACGATCGAACACGATCATCCCGATTGTTACCCGACGCCCGAGGCGTTCTTCGAGGCATTTGTGGCGTTTGCGGAGCGAGTGCCGCCCCATGGAGTTCTTGTGGTGTGCGACGCGGATCCCGGGGCACGTCGTCTGGCGGATCTTCTGGAAACTCGAGGACGATCGGTGGTGCGATATGGGTGGGGACCTCCCGCCCGATGGTGGACCCGTCCCCTGACGGTGGACCGCTTTGAGATCCATCGGGGGGATCGCCGGATCGGCGAGCTATCCCTTCCGGTTCCCGGGCACCACCATGGCCTGAACGCCCTGGCGGCGCTGGCCGCAGCGGAGGCCGCAGGGATCTCTCCGGCGATCGCCCTGGAGGCGCTGAGCCGGTTTCCGGGCACGGCGCGGCGGTTTGAAATCAAGGGGGAAGCGCGCGGGGTACTGGTCATCGACGATTACGCCCATCACCCGGGGGAGATCCGGGCCACGCTCCGGGCGGCCCGCGACCGCTACCCGGGCCGTTCCATCTGGGTGGTGTTCCAGCCCCACACCTACAGCCGGACGCGTGCGCTGCTCAAGGAGTTCGCGCGGGCTTTCGAAGACGCCGACCATGTGATCCTCACCCCTATCTACGCGGCTCGCGAGACGGATACCCTGGGGGTGAGCAGCGAGGACATCGTGAGGCGGATGATCCATCCGGATGCTCGCTGTCTTCCGGATTTCGACGCCGCGGTCGCTTATCTGCGAGAACACGTTCAATCAGGAGATGTGGTGCTGACCATGGGCGCAGGGGATGGATACCGGATTGGAGAGCGGCTGCTGGAGCTCCTGAGCCATCCGGCGGAGGGAAGGTGATGTCGGATTCCAGGGCCATCCCCGGCAAGGCTCTGGCCGCAGCGCTCCAGCGATGGGGGCTGCCTCTATATCGGGATGTCCCGCTGGCCCGGTTCACCACATCCCGGATCGGTGGGCCTGCGGAGGCCCTGGTGATGGTGGAGGATGTGCAGGCCCTGGCGGATGTCGTTCAGGGAGCCTGGGCCGATGGGATTCCCGTCACCCTGCTGGGCGGGGGCTCGAACGTCCTGATCGCTGACCGCGGGGTGCGGGGGCTGGTGGTGCTCAACCGGGCGCGGGCGTTACGCTTTGAAGCCGATGGACGGGTGTGGGCGGCTTCCGGCGTCCTTTTGCCGACCCTGGCCCGGCTGTGCGCCGAACGGGGATGGTCCGGCCTGGAGTGGGCCATCGGGGTTCCGGGCACCGTGGGCGGAGCGGTGGTGGGCAACGCCGGGGCCCATGGGGGGGACATCGCAAGCTGTCTGGAGTCGGTGGAATTGCTGGTGCCGGAAGAGGGCATCGTGATCTGGGGGGTCGGGCAGCTGGCGCTGGGTTATCGAACCAGCCGGCTGAAGACATGGCCGGCTGCGCCGCGACCGGTGGTCCTCGCCGCCCGTTTCCTCCTTCGGCCGGAGGATCCGGAGGCGATTCTGGAGCGGATGGCGGCCTTCAACGCTTACCGCCGGCGCACTCAGCCGGGCGGAGCCAGCATCGGGTCGATGTTCCGAAACCCGCCCGGAGATTACGCCGGCCGCCTGATCGAGGCCGCTGGCCTTAAGGGGGCCCGACGGGGCGGGATCGTGATCTCTACGTTGCATGCGAACTTCTTCATTAACGAAGGAAACGGCACGGCCGCGGATGTGCGGGCCCTGATGATGGAAGTTCAGCGCTGTGTCCAGGAACGGTTCGGCGTGCTCCTGGAGCCGGAGATCGAGTTCGTTGGAGAGTGGGAGGATGAAGCGGCGGATTCGGGTGGGTGTGCTGTTCGGGGGGAAATCCGGGGAGCATGAAGTGAGCCTGCTGTCGGCGCAATCGGTGATCCGGGCGCTGGACAAGACGAAATACGAGGTGATCCCCATCGGGATCACCAAGGAGGGCCGCTGGCTCACCCGGGGGGATCCGATGAAGGCCCTGACCGGCGGGGCGGTGACGATGGCGGATTTGCTGGGGGCGCCATCCGTCGTGGAGCCGGAAACGACCACCTCCCTGGCGATCCCCCAGCGGCGGGAGCTGATCCCGGGGGTCCAGGCGGATGGGATCCCGGAGGTGGATGTGATCTTCCCGGTGCTCCACGGCCCCTTCGGGGAGGATGGGACGATCCAGGGGTTGCTGGAGCTGGCGGACATCCCCTACGTGGGGGCGGGGGTGCTGGCCTCAGCGGTGGGGATGGATAAGGCGGTGATGAAGGATGTGTTCCGGGCCCACGGCCTCCCGGTCGCCCGGTATATCGTGATCTTTCGACGGGAGTGGGAGCGGGATCCAGAGGGCGTGATGGATCGGATCGAGCGGGAGATCGGGTTCCCATGCTTTGTTAAGCCGGCCAACCTGGGGTCCAGCGTGGGCGTTTCTAAAGTGAAGCGGCGGGAGGAGCTCCCGGCCGCCCTGGCGGAGGCAGCCCGTTACGGCCGCAAGATGCTGGCGGAACGGGCGATCCCGGCAGCCCGGGAGATCGAAGTCAGCGTGCTGGGGAATGAGGAGCCCATCGCCTCCGTGCCCGGGGAGGTGATCCCGGCGGGGGAGTTTTACGACTACGCGGCGAAGTATCTGGATGATCGAACCCGGCTGGTGATCCCGGCCCCACTGGATGAGGCGCTGGCGGAGCGCATTCGCTCCCTGGCCCTGGAGGCGTTCCGGGCGATCGACGCATGCGGGATGGCGCGGGTGGATTTCCTGCTCTCCCGGGAGACGGGGGAGCTGGTGGTCAACGAGATCAATACCATTCCAGGGTTCACGGCGGTCAGCATGTATCCGCGCCTGTGGGAGGCCAGCGGCCTATCGTATCCGGCGTTGCTGGATCGTCTGATTGAGCTGGCGCTGGAGCGCTATCGGGACCGTCAGCGGGATGCGATCGCTTACGAGGGGTTGACATGGCTTTCCTCAATTCACGCCGACGGCGCGCCGCAAGAAGACGACCGCGAACCTTCCGCTCAGTGAGCCCGGTCGGGATGGCCGTGGCGGTCTGGTCCCTCCGTCCTGCGGGCTCCCGACTGGTGGCCGGAGGGCTGCTGCTGCTCTGGGCCATCGCGGGAGGGGTCCTGCTGCTTCATGATGCTTTCTACACCCGGCTGGATGTGGCGGGCGCCCGCAGGCTCTCCCCGGAGGCGCTGGCGGCCGCCAGCGGGATCGACGGGTTGCATATCTTCTGGGTGAACCCGGCGGAAGCCGCCGCCGCCGTCCGCCGTCAGTTCCCCACCCTGAAGGCGGCAACCGTGCGCTGCCGATGGCCGGCGTTCTGCACCCTTTTCGCTGTGGAAGGACAGGCCCCATGGGAGTGGGTGAGCGGGGATCTGCGACTGCTTCTGGATGACAGCGGACAGGTCGTGGAAGGGGAGGCCGTGGAGGCCCGGCGCCGGCTGGAGGTTCATGGCCTGCCGCCCCCTGCCCCGGGCCAGCGCGTGGACCCGTGGTTATGGGCGCGCATGCAGGATCTGAGTCAGGCCTTCCCGGAGATCGGGACGTTCCGATATGAAACGGGCCGGGGGTTCTCGTTCATCGATCCCTATGGCTGGCCGGTGCTGCTGGGGGAATTCGGCTCGATGGCGGCGCGCGCGGCGGTCTGGCGGGCGCTGCGCGATCGGCTCGCCGCTCAGGGCCAGCGCCCCGCATACCTGGATCTGCGGGTCCCGGAGGCGCCAGCGGTGGGGTTCCCATAGCGGGACTCCATGGAAGTCCAGATGGGTGAGCTCGGATTCTGAAGTGCCCATGCGAGGGTGTAACTCATGACGCTGGTCGCGATGGATATTGGAACCAGCAAGATCTGCACGCTGGTAGGCGAGGCGGATGAGGCCGGGATGCTCCGCATCCTGGGCGTAGGCGTCGTCCCGGCCCGGGGGATCCGGAGGGGGGTGGTGGTGAACATCGCGGAGGCCACGGAGGCGATCGCCGCCTCGGTCGAGAAGGCCGAGCGGACCAGCGGCTATCAGATCCGCCGGGCCATTGTGGGCATCGCCGGGCCTTATGTGGCCTCAGTGAACAGCAAGGGCACCGCTTCGGTGATGCGAGGGGATCGGGGGATCAGCCCGGCGGATGTGCAGCGGGCGGTGGAGAACGCCCGGACCATCGCGATCCCGCATTCCCATGAAATCCTCCATGTGCTCCCGCGCGCTTTCATCGTCGACGGCCAGGAGGGAATCCGGGATCCCCTGGGGATGTATGGGTTCCGGCTGGAGGCGGAGGTCCACATTGTGACCGCCCAGGTGGGCCCGCTGACCAACCTGCGACGGTGCATTGAGGCGGCCCAGATCGCGGTGGAGGAGTTCGTCCTCTCGCCGCTGGCTTCGGCCGAGGCGGTGATCACCGAGGGCGAGCGGGAGATCGGGGTGGCCTTGGTGGATATCGGGGCGGGGACGACGGACCTGGCGGTCTTTGTGGAAGGGAGCGTCGCGCACACGGCGGTGATCCCGGTGGGAGGGCAGCATATCACCAATGACCTGGCTTACGGCCTGCACGTTCCGGCGACCGTGGCGGAGGAGATCAAGATCAAATACGGCCATGCGACGGTTCAGGCCATCGCGCCGGAAGAGCAGATCACGGTTCAGGGCTTTGGGGAGAACGGCACGCTGACGTTTTCGCGCCGGGAGATGGCCGAGATCATCGAGGCGCGGGTCCAGGAGATCTTCCAGCTGATCCTGAAAGATCTGCGCGCTTCGGGTTACGAGCGGTTGCTCCCGGCAGGGCTGGTCCTCTGCGGAGGGACCGCTCTGCTGCCGGGGATCCGGGAGGTGGCCCGTGAGGTCACCGGGATGCCCGTCCGGGTCGGGCTGCCGTGGGATCTGGGAGGGCTGGCGGAGACGCTCCGTTCGCCGATGTTCGCGGCGGCCGTGGGCCTGCTCCGCTGGGGCCTCCGGATGGATGGGGGCTCCAGCTATTCCCCATCCGGGGATTCATGGTGGGGGCGCCTCTGGCAGACCCTGCGAGGGATCTTCCGGGAGATGTTGCCCGGCTAACGCACGCCCTCACTTACGGATCGGGTTTTAAGGGATCGGGAATTCGGCCTGAGGCCTTCTTTCTCCGGCCCGGGCTGCTCGGGAACCCTGCAGGAGGAGGTGGACGATGGATGCGATGGCGACCGGTCAGACCCCAGCCAAAATCCGGGTGGTGGGCGTGGGCGGCGGGGGCAGCAACGCCGTAAACCGCATGATCGAGGAAGGGCTCCGGGGGGTGGAGTTCATCGCCGTCAACACCGATGTGCAGGCTCTCTCCCTGGCCAAAGCCGATCGCCGGATCCACATCGGGGAGAAGATCACCCGCGGGCTGGGCGCGGGGGGGAACCCGGAGATCGGCTACAAGGCCGCGGAGGAGTCGGCGGATCTCATCTACGAGGCGCTCCGCGGTTCGGATATGGTGTTCATCACAGCGGGCATGGGGGGCGGAACCGGGACGGGCGCCAGCCCGGTGATCGCCCGGATCGCCCGGGAGGTGGGCGCGCTCACCATCGGGGTCGTCACCCGGCCCTTTTCTTTCGAGGGGCCCCGGCGCGCCAAGGCCGCCGAAGAGGGGATCGCCCGCCTGAAGGAGAACGTCGATACCCTGATCGTGATCCCCAACGATCGCCTCCTGGAGATCACCGATAAAAAGGTGACCCTGGTGCAGGCCTTCCGGATGGCCGATGAGGTGCTCCGCCAGGGCATCCAGGGGATCAGTGAACTGATCACGGTCCCCGGCCTGATCAATCTGGATTTCGCCGATGTGCGCACCATCATGGCCGAGGGCGGCGCGGCGCTGATGGCCATCGGAGAGGCTTCCGGGGAAAACCGGGCGGTGGAGGCGGCCCAGCAGGCCATCTCCAGCCGGCTCCTCGAGGTCACCATCGATGGGGCGCGGGGCATCCTGTTCAACGTCACCGGCGGCTCCGATCTCACCCTTCACGAGGTCCATCAGGCGGCGGAGATCATCCGCCAGGCGGCCCATCCGGAGGCCAACATCATCTTCGGCGCGGTCATCGATGAGGCGATGCAGGATCGGGTGCGGATCACCGTGATCGCCACCGGGTTCGAGCGTCCTCCGATTCCGGGCCGCCGCCCGGCCCAGGCGGCGACGCCCGCCCGGCCCGAATCGGGCGCCCAGCGCCCGGAGGATGTCCGGCGCCCCGCTCCCTCTGAGCGCAGCTTCAACGAGGGCGATCTGGATATCCCGGCCTTCCTGCGGCGACGCGGATGAAATCCGCCAGGGACTCTGGTGGCCGGGCGGGTCATCGAAGGTCACCCGCCTGGCCACCAGACCGGCGCCGCCCCGTCTTCCCAATTCGAGCCCGGCGACATCATCCCTCGCTCCGATCAGATTGTGGGAGGAGCCGGCATGCCTCAATGCCCCAGTTCGGAGGCGGAGGCTTCACGAGGTTGCCAGACCAGCCGGACCCGTCGAAACCGGCTCAGGCGCTCACGGGCCGCCTGCTGGAGAGGGCGCAGATGAGGGGCGCGCACCCGGAAGGTCCCCTGAAGCTGGGCCAGGACCAGCTGGCTATCCCCCCGGATCTCCAGGGTGAAGGCGGAAGGATCCTTCCCGGTCTTCTGGATCCGGCCGATCAGGTCCTCCAGCGCGGCGATCAGCGTCCGGTATTCCGCCTCATTGTTGGTCATGGTTTCCTCGAAATTCAGATGGCATCGGTCCTCCCGCCCATCCCGGGTTCGGATGATGTAGGATCCGTAACCAGGGCCCGGGTTGCCCCGGCTTCCTCCGTCGAAAATGATCACGTAATCCGGAGCTGCGGCTCGCGGCATGGCCAGGCCTCCGCAGGGGAAGAATGGCGGACCTCTGCTTTTCGTGCCTCCGGCTGGGGCCTCCCGGGCTGCTTTTCGCGTACCCTCCGGGCAATCCGCCGGGATCGGGGTTATGATGAATAGCGCGATATGCTTATCGCTGGTTAGCCCGGCAGGGACCCATAAAACCCATGCTTTCGGGAACACCTATGGCACGTCGCGAACGGTCTGAAATGGCGGTCTTCATCGATTTTGAGAACATCGCCACCGCGGCGGAAAGCCGTTATTACACCCTGGACCTCCATCGCCTGTTTGCGGAACTGGGGCGACGGGGGCGGCTGGTCCTGAAGCGCGCCTACGCCGACTGGTCCCGTTTCACCAAGTATCGAGATGAGCTGCTCCGGCACGGAGTGGATCTGGTTCAGATTTACTCCTACGGCCATAAGCTCGCCCGCAACCGGGCGGATGTCCGCATGGCCATCGATGCCATCGAGACCGTGTTCACCCATCCCGAGGTCCAGATATTTGCGATCATCTCCGGGGATAGCGATTTCTCCAGTTTGATCACCCGCCTCCGGGAGCATGGCCGGTTTGTGATCGGCGTGGGTGTGCAGGGGGCTACCAGCGAGCTGATCCCCGCGTTGTGTGATGAATTCATCTATTATGACACGCTGATTGCGCCGGAAGTGGAAGAGGGGCCGCCCCCTTCCCCATCTGCCCCCGAGCCGTCGCCTCCCGCTCCAGCCCCGGAGATCGTGGGGACCGCGGAGCGTTACCGCCGGTATCTTCAGGATTGGGGCTTCGTGTTGCTGGAGCCTACCATCCGTCGGATGGGGTTGACCCGCCTCTTCGAGACCCTGCGGGCAGGGGTGGCCGAGCTCACCCTGGCCCGGTGGCTGGACCGAACGAACTGGGAGGGTCTGGAGATCGAGGCGGGCGGCCGCCAGGAGCTGGGATGGTTGCTGCTCCTAAGTTCCGGGCTCTCCTTCGGGTCGCTTCCTCCCTCGTTCTTCACCCCGATTCAGGGGGTGCGGGTGGCTGGCCTGAAGCGGTTTATCGAAGCGGCGGAGAGCGGATGGATCCGATTTCTGGGCATGGCGAACTGGCCGCTGGAGCCGGAAGCGCTGGCTTTTCTTCTCGGGCTTCCCGTGGTCGAAGTGGAAACCATGCTTCGCGGGATGGTTCGGGAGGGCCTGCTGGCGGCCGAGGATGGGACCTTCCGCTGGATCCCGCATGAGGATCCGTTGCGGGGCCCGGTGTTTGAGGCCCTGCGGGCGGATCTGGCCGGAGCCACCTATCCCTCGGGGCTTACCCCTTCGCTGGGGGATGCCCGGGCGCTGTTTGAGGAAGGGATGAGCTACCGGCGGGATCGGAACTTCCCGATGGCGCTGGATCGTTTCCGGCTGGCCCTGCGGATGACCCTGGACCTGTGGCAAATGCGCACCCCGGGAGTGGGACCTTATGAGATCCGCTGGCGGGCGGCCAGTTACTGCTCGGTGCGGGCGGGGGAGCTGTTCAACAACCGTCGGGACTTCGCCGGTTCCCTGCCTTATTATCACGCCTTTATCGCCCTGATGATCCCGGGGGATCCGGTCTGGGAGAAGCTCCGCGGGCTGGTGGATTTCATGCTCCATTACGCGCTGTCGGCTTTCTTCGACAATCAGGTCCCCGTGACCTCCGGGCCTTTCGCCCGACGTTTGCTGGAGCTTTTCCATGATCCAGATCCCAACCGGGCCGGGCGGGTCCGGGAGTGGGTGGCTCAGGTGGCCCGGTTGAACCCGGCGATCCTCGGGTGGTTGCTGGAGCAGCTGAGCGGGGTGGAGGCGGGGGAGGCGCAGAAGGAGGCCCTGGCGGTGTTCCTGCGGGGGCAGCTCCAGGAGGGCCTTTCGGCGTAAGTCCTGAGGATCTTAAGGGAGGCCTTCGAGGGGAGCCCTGGCACCGAAAAACTTCCCTGAGGCGATCGCGATGTTCATCCGCTGGTTTGGAAGGGCGCTCGCGCTCATCGGGCTGATGATGATCATCCAGAGTTTGATCTGGATGGGCTATGGGGCTGCGACGAACCAGCAGTCTGGAAACCCCGCGCGGGGGCTCAATGGGGGTGAGGGGCCTGCGCCCGCCCCATCTTCATGGCCCACGCCCACTCTTCAACCCACGGGAACGCCGACTCCCACCCCCACGTCTGCGCCCACGTTCACCCCCTTGCCGCCCCCATCGACGCCCACCCCAGCCTTCCCGGCCAGATGGGCGGTCACCCCCACCCCTCGCCCCGAGGCCTCTGGGGAAAGCCCGGCGGGGATCCCGGAGCCCCATCCGCCTCTGGCCTTCCCGCCCAGGCGGGTGAACCTGCTGTTGCTGGGGAGCGATCGACGGCCGGGGGAGCGGATCGGGCGAACAGATACGATCATCTTCGCCTCGATCGATCCGGATGAGCCCTCGGTGCGGTTGCTCAGCATCCCGCGGGATCTGTGGGTCTACATCCCGGGCTGGGGGTTCAACAAGATCAACACGGCCTATGTCCATGGGGAGCTGGCCCGTTATCCGGGCGGAGGCTATGGCCTGCTGCAGGACACGCTTCGCTACAATCTGGGGCTGACCGCTCACGGCTATGCCCTGGTGGATTTTGGAGGGATGCGGACGATCATCGACACCCTGGGGGGTGTGGACGTGAACGTGCGGTGCCCGCTGTATGATGTGTTTCCCGATCCCGACAACCCGGCGATCACCGGGACGCTCTCTTTGCCTGCGCCGGGCCGCTACCATCTGGATGGCCAGCAGGCCCTGTGGTATATGCGATCCCGGCATTCGACCGGCGATTTCGACCGCTCGCGCCGGCAGCAACAGGTGCTGGAAGGGTTACTGGATCGGCTGAAGGAGGGGGGATGGCTTTTGCGCATCCCGTCCCTCTGGTCCGGGATCCGTCAGATGGTGCAGACGGATCTGGGGCTGGAGGAAGTGCTCTGGCTGGCCTCCATCGGGGTGCGTCTGGATCGGAGCCGCATCGCCCGGGGGTGGCTGCATCCGGTTCTGGCCTCGGGGACGATCTCCACCACCGCGGAGAACGGGCTGTTTGTTTACCGGCTGACGGAGCAGGCGGATTCCTACCTGGAGCGGTTCCTGCTGGGTCCGTTGCCATCAGAGGCTTCGCCCATTGCGCGGGTGGAGGTCATCAACGCCAGCGGGAATCCCTTTTATGGGGAGATGGCGGTGGAGCTCCTGCGGGAGGCCGGGTTTCAGGCCGTCCGGATGGTGGAGGCGGCGCCGGATGGCCGGCCCACGCGGGTGATCGCCACGGACTCGGCTGGATCCTCCGCGGCCGCTTCGGCGCTCCTGCGGGCCTTCCGGCTGCCGGGGTCTCGCCTCGAGGTTTCCCCCGAGCCGGGCGCGGAAGCCCCCTATCGGGTCTGGCTGGGGGCCGACTTCAACCCGTGCGTCCGATAGGCCCGCCGGCGCTCCGGGATCGATCCAGCGATATCTGCGCGAATTCTCCGGTGGGCAAACTCCTTTCAGTCAGGGGTCTTGCCAATCGGGGTCCCTCCATGGTGCCTGGAGCGCTTTGCAACGCCTCCTCGCCGGTCCTCCTCACCGGGCAGGATGTTTTTGTCTGCTTTGGGAAAGCGGATGATCAAGCACCCCCTCACTCCCTACGCCCTCGACTCGAAGACGTTGGATATGGAGTTTCGTCGCCAGTAACAATGGTGGCCTCGTCATGGCGGCGATCCGGCCAGATGGAGAACGGCCTCCATGGAGTCGAGATGGAAGAAGGGAGCTGATCAGAGATTCACAAGCCCATGCCCGGACCGACAGGGCTTCGATCCGGACCGGGATTTCTTGAATGATCCGGAAGTCGATCCGCATCCGCAGCTTCCCGTCCTGAGGACCGTCTCCCTCCCACCCCAGGGCCAGATCGGCATCCGTCGCCAGCAGCTCCGGAAATCCCAGATTTCGCAAGGCCTCGAAGAAGCGGGCCTCCAGCGCCTTTCGACGCCGGAAGGCCTCCATAACCCGCTCTTCACCGCACTGCGGACAGCTTTGCACGAAGACGCGATCGCGACCCCCCAGGGCCGTACGCGCCCGCCGGATGGCGTCCATGGTCAGCCCCCGCGACGGCTCGACGGAACCCAGGGCCTTCAGGCAGATGGCCTGACGGAATTTTTTCTTTTCCGGGCTATTCATTCCCTCCGTCCGCAGGAAGGAGCGGATCTCCCCGGCCAGCCGCTCCAGGGCGCTCTCGCCGGCCGGAAGGCGAATGGGCTCGATCCAGAACCGCGGGGAGCTTCCGCAGCGGCACCATGGCTGATCCCAGATCGTCAGGCGGAAATCCACACCTTCCGGGAGGGGATGCCAGGGGCCTGGACAAGGGAGGCCCATGAGCTCCGAGAGGGGAAGAGCATGGCGCCATCCTCGGAGATCCTCAATGGATGCCAGGCGAAGGATCCCAACCGGGATCTCTCTTTTCAGAAGATCCTGGATCTTCCTTTCCTCCGGGGAGTGGCGGACCACGATCTCCAGCGCCAAAAAGGGGCGAGAGGCAACATGGAGCAGGAGATCGGCCCGCCATGGCCCGATAGCCGCCTCCTCCTTCGGATCCGGGAAGCCGGAGGGCCATCGGATAATGCATCGGCACACGGGGCATATGGAGCTTAGGGAACATCCGCGGCGAATGACGTCCGCCGCCGCCGTTTTGGCTATTCGGTGCAGGACGGTTTCACCACTACAGGCCGGGTTTTCAGCTTGATGGGCAAAATGTGGGCGTCGAACGGATCCGACCCGGAGAAGCATGGGGGCGCCGCACCCCAGGCAGGTGTAGCGCTCCGTTTTATCCCGCTCCTCAGCCCAGCGCAGCCGTCCTTGAGAATCCAGGGCCACCGGGTACCGGATCCCCGCACGGATCATTCGCGATCCTGTCTCCATCGAATGCAAGCTCGCATGGCGCAAGGCGAAGCCACCCCCTCCCTGTTCTGACAAGAGCCGCTTCCTGCCTTCAATATCCATCTTTTATCGCTGAGGATTTCCCTCAGGAATTCGCTGGGGAATTCCTGCCATGCAGCTTCAGCCAGCCCAAGGGTCTGGACAGTTTCTGATTTACATGCCAGGGAGAGCGGGGAGCTCCTCTCGGGAAAGGGGCGGGAAAGCCCTCCGGGATGGATGGAGGTCCCCGATCAGGAGGCCTTCTATCCGCCCCAGCATTTGATTTATGTCCTCGTGGATTTGCCAGTAGGCTTCCTTGCGCTCCCTCCATATTCGAACATGACTTTTCATTTCATCGCCCAGCATTCGCCACAGATTTCTCATTCGCCGATCTACATGTTGTGCCAGATTGCGAAAATCTGGACTCTGAAGATATTCGTAAAGACGCGCCAGCGCTTCTTCACGCCGCTGACCACGCATCTGGAGGATGGCCATGCGAATCAGCATGTCGCGGAGCAGGATAACCACAATCTGAACCGAGTGAGGCTGAACGACGATCACTTCATTCTCAACGATGAAAGGTTGACGGCGGGGCATGGTTCGGGAAACCAGAACAGCGAAATCCGCCTTCCGTTGGCGCTTGGCCTCCATGGTCTGGCGGATATAATCTTGCTTGAACTCCCGAGTATCCTTACACTCGTATACAATCCGCCCGATCACAGCCCCATCCCGGCAAACCTCATGAAATATATCACCACCTTTCCCGGTATGCGTGATGCGATCGTCTGGGAACCATGTCCGCAGCGCTTCGAATAGCTTCTTCTCTTCTATGAGTCCTTGCTCCTGAGGTAAGGCAATCCGGAGTCTTCGATTTTCCTCCCGGAGCCTTTGGATTTCCTCCTGCAGGCGCTGGAGCTGCTGCTCTCGGCGTTCCCGCTCGCGCTTCTTTGCCTCCCGGAGCAGGGCACGCGCTTGGCGACGTGCTTCCTCCTCGATTTTTCGTTCCCACCTCTTGCGCTCCTCTTGAAGGCGCTGCTGCCACTGCTGTTCCAGCTGTTTCTTCTCAGTGCGTAGCTTTTGAGCCTCCTCGCGCAGACGCTGCAAATGCCTCCGATGCTCCTGCCAGAGCCCGAGCGCTCTCAGATAACGTTCCCGGGAAAGAGGGGAGCGGCAAACTGGACACCGATAGCGTTCCTTATTAACAATTCTCATGGGATCCTCCTTAGGCTGTATTTAATGGTGGTTGATCCTATTAAATTAGCACAGAGAGCAGGACAACTCCACAGCATAATGCATACTCGTGGGATGCCTACTTCAGGCATGCTTGGACAGCGATCTTGAGCCCGACTATGTCACTGCCTATCTTAGGTAACCCGCTCGAAGTGGGGTCTTCTCCCCTCGGGACGCCAGATCCAGATCTCAAGCGCCTCACATTTCTCCTCCCTCACAACGGCTTCCATGGCAGCCCTTGCTTCACGGGAGATTTTCCGAACTACCCAGACAGGCCGGATGAAATCGTGGGGAGTAGCCACATAGTCCCGGAGCCACCAGATGTAACGACGCATTTGCTCTGCGTCCCTAGCCTCCCCAGGTCGAGCCTTCAATTCCACCACACGGAAGCGCCGCTGCCCTTCCATCTCCTCAAGAATTAGCAGATCCATCCGCTGCATCCCCATCCCGGCATACACCTCATTGGCGAACCAGATGGGATCGCCTGTCAGCTCCCGCAGAGACGGATCCCGTCCAATATGCCAAGCCATCCAGGCCTGAAGATGCTTTTCTCCACGCCGGATATCAATCTGATCCAGTGGGGAGTTCAAATTCCCTGTATAAGGGCGCGCTGGGACTCCCTGTTCCCACCGGATCTCTCCTTCCTGCCAGGTCAAGCGACCGGTCCCTATCAGTTTGAGGGGGCCATTTGGGTTGGCAGCCCTCAATAGCTGCCGCATACTCTCGAACTCATAAGGAAAAAGGTAGGAGCATCCGCGCTCTCCCTTCAGCTTCCGGTAAACCAGGCTCCAAAGGATATCCCGGCTATAGAGAGGGAGGCGATCAATGGCTTCCCATTCAGTGACCGGCCGAGGATAAATTTCATCGGGCTCGATGCGGACTCGATAGATGAGAGGGAGCCCCAGCTCTGCCTGCAGCCATCCATTTGGAGGCTCCACAAAGGGCTCGGATGCAATGCGGAAAATCCCATAGAATCCATAATCCTGCAGATAAAACAGCACCGGATCTCCTGGACGCGTCCGGGCGATGTCAGCCAGCAGACCGATGTGCTGGGCCTGTAGCTTTCCAGGCGTGGTTCCGGCGAATTGAAATTCCAGATGGAGCGGGAAAGTTTTCGTGTTGACAATGAACACATGGGGAGTAGACATTGGGTTTCACCTTTCCGATTTCTACTTTCGTTCAAAAAACATAACATATTCATGCTTGAAGATGTAAAAATTCCCCTTGAGGGCACGATACCGCCACAGGTGATACTGGCCCCGTTTGCCCCGGTTCTCCTGGATGTCTTTGACGCAGATGCTCTTGAGGCGGAACCCGTGCCGCAGCACCCGTTCCATGGTCCGGAAGCCCAGGGGCACCCATTCCCCCCGCGTGTATTTATCCCCGATCACCAGCACCAGAAACCGTCCCCGATCCAGGAGAGGGGCGAAATTTTCCACCACCCGCTCAAAGGCCTCGTAGAAGGCCTCCTCCGTGGGTGCGTTAGAGAGATCGCGGGGGTCGGCGCTGAACCGGATGATGTCGTGATAGGGGGGATGGAGGATCAGCAGCTGGGCGCCGGAGAATCCCCAGCGGGCCATCGTCTCCCGGACGCGCTCGACGGTGGCGGGATCGGTGCTATCTCCGATCTGGAGCTCCGTCTGAACCCCATAGGGGTTCTCCTCCAGGCCGATGAGCCAGCGGGCCCGCTCGGCCACCCCGGGGACCAGCTCGATGCCGATGGCGAAGCGGCCCAGCCGTTTCGCCTCGATGAGGGTGGTGCCCAGCCCGGCGAAGGGATCGAGGACCAGCTCCCCGCGACGGGTGAAACGCCGCATGGCCTGGTAGGGGATCTGGGGGACGAAGTTCCCCCAGTATTCCGGGGTGTGCATCCCGTGGTTGGCCCGGGGGCCCAGCAGCCACAGACTGTCGGTGAGGATGTCCTCGTATTCCTCCCAGCGCTCCAGGTCCAGATCGTGGATCGCCATCGTTTTCATGGTCTTTCCTCGGTCTGCTCAATTTCATTTTATGGATTTTCCTGATTGCCGTCTCCAGGTCCCGCTCGGAGAGCCGGGATGACCGGTATCTACCCTCCACAGCGCGCGGTCCGGAAGCCATGTCCTGGCGACCCCGGTCTCTTAATTATGGTAAATTCATACTCATGCGGGGGCAAGACCTGAGAAATTCTGTTCGCTCCCCGCGTGGCTCCCGTCGGAGGGACAGACTCTTCCTCATGGGCTGAGCCGCAAGGTTCCTTCCTCGCCGATCCGTTCCCCACATTCCCGCACATGCACACGGAACGTGATCCCATGGCGGTTTTCCTCCTGATCGATCTCTCGCTCCAGCCTGGCGGTCCACCACCTCACCTGCACCCGACCTTCCTGCACCGCCTGGCGCAGCCGCCGCTGCCGATCGTTCAGACCGGATCTTCCGGTTTTGGCCTCCACCAGCAGGATTTCCACTGCTTCTCCCCCCGGGTCCCGCAGACCGCGGAACACGATCCAGTCCACCGGGCTGCCCAGATAGCGCACATCCTCCGGCTCCAGGCCCATGAGGAAGGGGAACGCATGCTCCATGACCTGGCCGCGCTGGACGGCGCCGCTTTGCTTCACCGCCTCGTTCCGAATCTGCTCCTCTTTCTTCTGAAGCTCCGCGTGGAGTTCCGCTTCCTTCCTCTGGAATTCAGCATAGAGTTCCGCCTCTTTCTTCTGGAACGCCGCATGGAGCTCCGCCTCTTTCTTCTGGATCTCCGCCTGTGCTTTCTCCCACATACTCCTCTCGATTTCTGCATTATGTTGCGCCTTCCATTGCTCGAATAGCGTCTGAGCCCGGTCCTGGGCACGGCGTTCCACTTCGCCGCGCAGGTGATGGTAACGGGCATAGAAATAAGCCGCGGTGGCCAGGGCCAGGACGAAGGCAATCAGCACAAGGAAAATTGCAAAATACAGAATCCCGCTCTCCATCTCTCACCTCCTGTCTGTTTTTCGCTCTCCGGGTCCCATCAGCCTCCGACGGTCCGGAGGGAAGGCTCAAGGAGGACGAGGGTCTTTTCCCCTTTGAGGAGCGCTCTCCATCGCTCCGGATGCTCCGTGTGCACCGGGAGCAGATAGCGGGGGCGAAGACGGCGGACCAGCCGGGCCAGATCTTCCTCCGGGGCATGGCCCGAGGTGTGATAGGGATTGTCCACAGCCGCGGGATCCCGGGGAAGCTGCGCCAGATCCTCCGGCAGGAGACGGAAGCGGAGGGCTTTCAGCCAGTTGAGGAGCACCCGGAGATCCAGGATCTGCTCTTCATCCGCCCAGTAGCTGTTGCTGAAGATGTAGAGACCCTCCGGATCCAGACCGCTGTGAAGCCTCAGATCCAGAAGGCGAGGGAGTTCATAGAACCCGAAGGCCAGGAGGAAACTCCCCGGATCCCGGGCCACCTGCTCCATCGTCACGTCCTGGGGGCGGAGATGGCTCCAGAGGATCTCCTCCCATCCGGCCATCCGGGCCTTCGGCTCCTGGATCACGCGGATCGCTTTCAGGATCTTCCGGTATCGGGGGTTTACCTCGGAGAGGCCCCAGAGAAGATAGGCATCCTTCGGCGTTACCACCAGCTCCCGTCCCAGGTCCCGGGCCACCTCGAGACAGGATTCCAGACGCTCCAGGTTCCGGGGGGCGAAGTCGACCACGATCGGGACGTGAGGGTGCCGTCGGAGCTCGTCGTGCAGCGCTTCTTTCACCTGGGCCTCCGTTCGGGTCCTCCCTCTCTGCCCCAGGCGCGTGCCCTCTGCGATCAGGAGGAACACATCCTCTCGCTCCATGGCCTGGAGAAAGGCCCCGGTCCTCTGGCCATCCCGTCCGTGGAATCGCAGATCCCCGGTGTAAACCACCAGGCCCTCCGGGGTCTCCACTGCGAAGGCCACCGCCCCGGGGACCGAATGATCCACCGGAAACGCTCGCACCCGGAAACCGCCCACCGTAAAGGGAGGATCCACCGGCTCCCACGGATGGCCTTCCAGCTGCTTTGTCTTCGCGGGGGAGAGCTCGTGGAACCCTGCGATCTTTCCCCCCAGCGGGCGATAAGGTCGCCGGTGATAGGGGATTCGACCCCCCGTTTCCAGGATGCCTTCCCCTTCCTTTACCTTCCGGGGGTTGCAATACGTGAGCTCTCCGTCCAGCCCCGCATGGGAGGTGTCCTGCATCGCTTTCAGGATCGCCGATGTCTCGGATGTGGTATAAATGGGTAGATCCGTTCGCAGGTAGGCGATCGCCCCGGCGTGATCCAGATGGGCGTGGGAGAGAAGCAGGCCCTGGACATGCCCGGCGTCCGGCGCCTCGTCCAGAAGCCTTCGCTCCAGCGCCGTGGGGAAGAGCGTATCCTCCGAACCGTCCCGGTAGAGGCCTCTCAGACGGGGGAGAAGGCCCAGGGCGAGCAGATCTCGCAGGCCGAGGGTGCTCCGGGGGGCGAGGAATTCGGTGAAGTGGGCGTTCCAGCGGGCGAAGGGGCGCCCGAAATCCAGGAGGATCGCCTCTCGCCCGGCCTCCAGGAGCAGCTGGTTGCCCCCGATCTCTCTCCAGCCGCCGAATACGTGGATGCGCAGGCTCCCGATCCTGAAGGATCTCATCCGGACCTCCTCGCATCGGCTTCCACGGGCCTGTCCGACGATTCCCTGGCCTCTTTCTTTCCCATGGCCCCTGGAGCCACCGGGCAAGGGCGGAAAATGCGCTTTGGGCTGGGCCCGTCTGGCCCTGCAAGCCCGGATAGGCGGTCAACGGCGCAATTCTTCACTATAATTAAAACTCGTTTCAGGACTTGCAAGTTGCGGGGTGAGCGTTCCGGTGCGACTGAAGGCGATTGAGCTTCACGGCTTCAAGAGCTTCGCCGATCCCACCCGCCTCGAGTTCCCGGGGCCGGTGACGGCGATCGTGGGCCCCAACGGGAGCGGCAAAAGCAACATCGCGGAGGCCATCCGCTGGGTCCTCGGGGAACAGAGCCTCTCCACCCTCCGGGTCCGCCGCGGGGAGGATCTGATTTTCGCAGGCAGCGATCAGCGACCCCGCGCCGGGATGGCGGAGGTCACCCTGATCTTTGATAACACCGACGGCGAGCTCCCGCTGGAATTCGCGGAGATCGCCCTCACCCGCCGGGTCTACCGGGATGGGGAAGGCGAATACCTTCTGAATGGGAACCGGGTGCGCCTGCGCGACATCCAGGAGCTCCTGGGGTCCACCCCCCTGGCCCGACGGACTTACGCGGTGATCGGGCAGGGGGTGGTGGATGAGGTGCTCCGGATGCGGCCGGAGGAGCGCCGGGCGCTGTTCGAAGAGGCGGCGGGGATCGCCCTCTACCGGATGAAGCGGGAGGAGGCGCTGCGACGCCTGGAGGCCACCCGGCAGAACCTGGCCCGGATCCGCGATCTGCTGGCGGAGATCACGCCGCGGATGAACAGCCTCCGCCGCCAGGCGGAACGAGCCCGCCAGTATGAGGCGCTCCGGTCCGAATTAAAAGCGCAATGGCGCCGCTGGGCGGCCCGCCGGATGGCTCAGCTCCGGGAGAGCCTGGAGGCTGCCCGCCGGGCTCTTGCAGAGGCGGAGGCTGAACGGGCCCAGCATCAGGCCCGTCAGGCCATCGCCGAACAGCACGCCCTGGCGATCCGGGAGCGGATCCGCCGTCAGCAGGCGACCCTGGCCGAGCTGGAGGCCGCCCGGGAAAAGCTCCAGCAGGAAGCCGCTGCGATCCGGGAGCAGTTGCAGGCTGTGGAGGGGGCGCTTCAGGCGCTCGCGGAACAGGAGAAAGCTCGCCGGGAGCGACAGGAGGCCCTCCATGCTCGTCGGAGCGCCCTGGCCTCCATGCGGGAGGCGCTGGAGGCGGAGCGGGAGGCCCTCGACAGCCAGCTCCAGGCCCTCCGGGAGCGCCGGCAGGAGCTGGAGGCCCTTTACGAGGAGCGGCGCGCGCGCGCGGAAGACCTGGGCCGGCAGCGGGTGGAGCTTCAGGAAGCCCTGCGCCGGCTGGAGGAAGAGATGGCCCGGATCGCTCGCCGCCAGGCCGCACTTCAGGAATCCCTTGCGGAACTGGAAACACAAGCTGCCCGGCAAAGCGCGTTGCGAGCCCGCAAGATCCAGGAGCAGATAGATCGGCTGCAGGAGCGGGAACAGATCCGCGAAGAGCTGCACGCCGTAGCGTCCGCCCTGGAGGAGCTGGAGCGCGAGCGCGCCCGGGTCCGCCCCCAGCTGGACGAAGTCGAGGCCGAAGTGGCCCGGGCCCGGGCGGCGGCGGCTCAGGCCCGCGCCCAGCTGGATTACTGGCAGGCTTACGCGGAGAACTTCCTTCGTCATTGGGAGGCCCGGGAAGGCTGGGACGAGGATCTGCAGGCTTTGCTTTCGGCGGGCCTCCCCGGGGTGATGGGTCGATTGATCGACTTCCTGGAGATCGAGCCCGGCTGGGAGACGGCCGCGGCCGCGGTGCTGGGGCCATTCCTTCAGGCCCTGGTGGTCCGGGATCCAGCGGCCCTGGAGCGGATCCGCCCCCGGGTTCACCGCAGCCTCCCGGTGGTGGTCCTGGAGGCCCTGCGCTTCGAGCGAGGGCTTCGAATTCGGGGACGCGCCGGGAAAGGGATTGCGCTCCCGGCTGGAAAACCGGCCATTCCGGCCCGCCCGGCGATAACGATCCTGCGGGCGCGGGAGCCCCGCCTGCAGGCCTGGCTGGAGCGCCAGCTGGAAGGGATCTGGCTGACGGACACATGGGAGCAGGCGATCGCGCTCTGGCCCCGGCTGCCCCGCACGGCTCAGGTCCTCACCCGGGAGGGCGAGCGAATCGGCGGGGAGGGGATCCTGTGGATCGGCCGTTACACCGCCCCGGAGGTGGTGTGGCTGGCCCAGGAGCAGGTGTGGCGGTCGCTTCCGGAACAGCTTGAAGCGGCCCGGCAGGCCTCCCGTCAGGCCGAAGAGGTCCTCCAGGCGAGCCTGGCCCGCTGGAAGCAGGTCCATGAGGAGTGGACGGCCCTGGAGGAAGCGTATCGGGCCGCCGTGGCCCGTCGGGAGGAGCTGCAGCGTCGAATCCACGGGCTGGAAGAGGAGCTTCAGGACATCGCCCGATCGTTGCAATCGCTGGAGCGCGAGATCGCGGATGGGGATCCGCAACGGGCGCAGATGGAGGCGGAACACGAGGAGCTGGAGCGCCGCCTGGGATCCCTTCATGAGGAGCAGCGGGCCCTGGAGGCCGCACGGGAGGAGATCGACCGGGCGATCGCCGCGCTGGGTCTCGAGCGGATCGAGGCGGATCTGACCCGCCTGCGGACGGAGGAACGGTTACTGGAGGAGCAGCGCCGTCGGGTGGAGGAGATGATCGCCCAGCACGAGGAAGCCCTTCGGGCGCTGGAAACCGAGGAGGCGATGTTCTCGCTGGAAGCCGATGATTCCCTGCGCGCGGCCCTGGAGGCCGAGCAGGAGCCGTTGCAGCGTCTGCACCATGAGCTCACGGCCCATCTGCAGGAGACGGAAGCCCGACGGGCTCAGGAGATGGCGGCGCTTCTGGCAGCCGAATCGGAATTTGAAGAGGCATGGAAACAGGTGGAGCAGCTCCGGGAAGCCGGCAGGTCGCTGGAGGAGCGGGTTCACGCCGCCCGGCTGGAGGTGGTGCGATGGGAGGGAGAGGTCCACGCCTTCGAACAGGCTCTCCGGGAGGAGTGGCGTCACCTGGATGATGGGGAGATGGATCTGGAGGCGTGGATCCGGGAGGCCGGGGCGGTGGAGCCTCTGGAGGCCCTGGAAGCCCGGGTGGAATCCCTCCGTCAGGCGCTGCGACGCCTGGGGCCGATCAACCCGGAGGCGGCGTCCGAATACGCCGCGTTGCAGGAACGCCATGCGTTCCTGACGTCCCAGATCGCGGATCTGGAGGCGGCGGCGGCTTCCTTCCAGCAGACGGTCGCGGCGCTGGATCAGCAGATGCAGCGGGCGTTTATGGAGACCTTCCGGGCGGCGGGCCGCGCCTTCAAGGAGACGTTCGTCGAGCTGTTCGGAGGGGGCAACGCCCGCCTGACGCTCACCGAGGCGGAAAGCTGGGATCAGGCCGGGGTGGAGATCTTCGTGCGGGTTCCCGGGAAGCGGACCCAGAGCCTGATGATGCTCTCCGGAGGGGAGAAGGCCCTGACCGCTACGGCCCTGATCTTTGCCCTGCTGAAAGTCCGCCCTTCGCCCTTTGTGGTCCTGGACGAGGCGGACGCGGCGCTGGATGAGGCGAACATCGGGCGGTTTCGGGAGATGATCCGCCGGCTTTCCGGGCGAACCCAGTTCATCCTCATCACCCACAACCGGGGCACCGTGGAGGCCGCCGATGTCCTGTATGGGGTCACCCTGCGGCCGGATGGCACCTCCCAGGTCCTCAGCCTGCGGCTGGAGGAGGCGGAGCGGATGATGGCGAAATGAGGGCGGTTTTCCCTCGGGGGCCGGGCGAGGCGCCTTTCGTGCCCTGCTCAGCCCCCCTAAGATCTTCCCATTGGCCCAAAAGGCTCCAGGGAAAGATAAGACCCTCGATCAGGGCCTGAGCAGCCAGCATTCGGTCAAAAGGATCCCGGTGAGAGGCAGGCAATTGTCCTGCCATCAAACCATGCTCAACTATAGCCTGTATAGCCTGCGCGACTCCCCGCGGGTGGATCATCCAGAGAAAGCTCGCACTTTCTATTGCTGGAAATCTACACCGCCCGGCCTGGATCCAGGGGTTGACAACAGCTGCCCATTTTGTTATCTTACATTACAACTCTTGATCATCCCCCACGGCCATGAAATCCAGCGGGCTCTGGAGGTCAGAGGTCATCGGATGCGAGTCGTCCAGGCCTTCCGATTCGAGCTGGATCCGAACGTAGCGCAGCGCGTGTCGCTGGCCCGGCACGTGGGGGCCGCTCGCTTTGCCTACAATTGGGGTCTGTCCCGCTGCCTGGAGGCGCTGGAGCAAGGCCTGCCCCTTCCCTCCGCCGCCCAGCTCCACAAGGCGTGGAACGTCTGGAAGCGAGAGAACGCTCCCTGGTGGGTGGAGGTGTCCAAGTGCGCCCCTCAGGAAGCTTTCCGGGATCTGGAGCGGGCTTTTCGCAACTGGCGGCAGGGCCGGGCGGGAAGGCCTCGCTTCAAGCGCAAGAAAAGCCTGGAGGACAACAAGGCCCGCCTGACGGGCTCCATTCGGGTCACTCCCCGCCACGTGCAGCTTCCCCGCATTGGGAAAGTGCGCACGAAAGAGCGGACAGACAAGCTGCTGGAGCTTCTTCAGGCCAGGAAAGCTCGTATCCTCTCTGCAACGATCGCCCGGGAGGCCGATCGCTGGTTTGTCAGCCTCACCTGTGAGGTGGAGCGGCCTGATCCCATTCCCCGTGTTCCCCAGGACGACGACGTGGTAGGCGTGGATCTGGGGCTGATGTCCTTCCTGGTGCTGTCCGATGGAACGTGCATCGAAGCCCCGAAGCCGCTGTCCCGGGGGCTGCGCTTATTGCGCCGTCGTTCCCGACAGCTCTCCCGCAAGCGGAAGGGATCGAGGAACCATCGTAAGGCCTCTCTTCGCCTGGCCAAACTTCACCGACGGATCAAGAACATCCGGCGGGACTTCCTTCACCAGGTCACCACGGCGCTGGCGAAAACCAAGTCGGTGATCGTGGTGGAGGATCTTTCCGTGAAGGCTTTGGCTCGTGGACGTCTTTCCCGTTCTGTTGCGGATGCGGGCTGGGGGATGTTCCGCCGGATGCTGGAATACAAGGGCCGCTGGTATGGCGCACGGCTTATGATCGCGCCGCGGGATTTTCCGTCCACCCGGCTTTGCTCTCGATGCGGGCATCGGAACGGGAGACTCCCCTTAAGCCAGCGGGTTTTTCGTTGTGCGGCCTGCGGGCTGGAGATGGATCGGGATCTCAACTCCGCCATCAATCTGCGAAACTATGGGTTGGCCGCTCTCAAAGGCCCTACCGGGAGTTCCCCGGGAAGTGACGCCTGTGGAGATCCCTCTGGCGGCGGAACGGCCTTCGGGTCGGTCTACGAGCCACGGGTCGATGAAGCAGGAAGTGGCCGGTCATTCGTTTCACCCCGTGAGGTGAAATAAATGACTATGAGCCACAGAACGGTTTTCTTCCTTCAGCGCGGGACCATGCCGGGCGATGGGAACGCCTGGATCCGCCAGTCGGCGCATGTGTCCGTATCCCGGTTCGCCGGGAAGCGCTCCAGGCTCTGGCCCCGGGGTGGGGCGGGGCAGCGAGGGGCGCTCCCCCATTCCACCCGATCGACCTCCCCCTCCGGACCGATCAGCACCACTTCATCCTGCGTGTTGTTCAGATTCCACGAGCCGCGTCCCCAGCCTGGATCCGGGATCAGATCGGGCACCAGGGGATCTGTCGCCGCCAGCTCGAAATCCGGGCGGACCCCGTAGCGGGCGGAGAACGCCTGGGCCGACACGGCCACCACGATGACCTGCCCGGGCCCGAGGACCGTGCCGGCGGGAAAGCGATACATCCCCTCGTAATCCCCTGGGGTCGCGGCATCGCCGATCCGGTAACCCGAGAGGTCCAGCGGGGCGCCGCCCGGATGATACAGTTCCACCCACTCCTCGTTCGGATCGATGCCGGGGGCGTTGACCAGCCCTTCGCTGATCAGCAGGTGCGGCGGGCGGTGATCCCGAAAGATCAGGGGAAGATAAACCTTTGGCCGGGAGAGCTCCCAGTCGAAGCGGAACAGCTCGCTCAGGGCGGCGAACCCCTCCTCGGATCGAAAGAGAAGCGTTAGCTCCCGGTTCAGCTTGTGAGAGGTCTCCGTGCCGTTGGCCGAGCTCAGGAGGATATAAGGCTCTCCCCGAAGGCGGATGAGGGTCATCTTGTTATGCAGGCCCCGCCCGCCCGGATTCCCCAGACGCGCCTGGAGGGTGTCGGAAAGGGTCGGGCGGAGGGTTCGCAGGGTTTCGAGCCATGAGACCGTTGCCGCGTTGCTGCGGGGCGCTGCGGGATCATCGTAAAACCGATCCAGCAGCAGGCGCACCGATGCGCCGCGATCCGCTGCCTCGATCAGCGCGGTGAGGTAGAGATTGGGGGAGATGATGGGCGCGCTGGCCGGGTCGGCGGCACCCGGTCCC
This sequence comes from Candidatus Thermoflexus tengchongensis, assembly GCA_016842085.1. GTDB lineage: Bacteria > Chloroflexota > Anaerolineae > Thermoflexales > Thermoflexaceae > Thermoflexus > Thermoflexus tengchongensis. The sequence goes on from JAEVEX010000022.1 coordinate 61,650, forward strand.
CACCACGCCGGCATGGTCAGCTGCTGGGCTTCGATCCGATCCCCCGCGCCCGCTTCCCGGAGCAGCGGCCACAGGCCGGCATCCAGGTTCAGCATCCCTTCCGGCCCGACGATGAGGGTGAGATCCATCGCGGTGATCGGGATCGGTTCCGGGAAGCGGACCGGATAGGTGCTCCCGCCCAGGGTGATCGGCGGGGTGTAAGTCGGCGGGGGATCTTCCGTCAGCGGCGCCACATCCCGGAAGATCGGATCCGTGTCCCGGTGGAACAGTTCGTTCAGGAAGGCGGCGACCTCCGGCGATTCGAAAGCGGCCAGAACGCCCCGCTGGCCCTCCGTTCCATCCTCCTTCGGATCATCCGGCATCGCCCGGGGGCTCAGGTTTTCCGTTCCGATCAGCACCCCCTGATCGTCTCGAACCAGGAACTTGGCGTGGGCGTAAGCGTAGCGGCGCATCGCGGGTGGGATCGCCGCCGGCGCGTTCCGCATGATCAGGCACTGCCCCCCCGCTTCGCGCAGGAGCCGGCAGGCATAGCGCTCATCGTCCGTGATCCCGCCGGGGGGCGTCCCTTCCAGGAGCAGGGTGACGGAGACGCCCCGCCGCGCGGCCGCGGCCAGCTGCTCAGCCAGCCGGGGATGCTCAAAGGTGAACATCTCCCCGCGGATGGAAACCCGGGCGCCGTCGATCCAGGCGGCGACGGCATCGAAGGCGTGATCAGGGGCCACGATGAGCGTCATCGGGATCATCCCGGTGATCCGCAGCGGCTGTTCATAGCGTTCCGGCGCCCATCCCGGGAAGCGAACCCGGCGCCCCTGCCATGGATCCCGGGCATCGCTGGCCCAGTCGTCCGCGGTGTCCGTGTCGATGGGAAGCCCTGTAGAAGGATCGAAGCGACGGAACAGGATCCGGCCCTCGCTCCGGGCGCCCGGGATGTCGTAAACTCGAACCAGAGGACCGTGCCATCCGATGGTCTCCGTGTATCCTTCGCCATAAAGCACCGCGTCGACCAGCATCCCGGCGGAATCCCGAAGCACCACTTCATCGCCGGAATTGGCGAAGCCGGGCCATACCCCACTTACCGGGCGCACCGTCTCCAGGCCATCGGTGAAGACCGCTGCGTCCGGCGGATGCCCGAAGGCCAGCGTGAAGGAAAGGGCGTGGTAAGCCACCCAGACCGACGTCCCCGGGGCGACCGTGAACCCCGAGGGGAACCGTAGCCCTCCGGTCCCGGTCATGCGGTCGCGCAGGCTCCATCCGCTCAGATCGACCGGCGCGGGGCCGAAGGCGGTCAGCTGGACGGCTTCATCAGGCTCGCCGGAAAATACGCCATCGGGATGGACCGCTGTGATCCATACCCCGCGGGTTTCCGCCCGGGAGCGCTCGATGACCTGGGGGAGCAGGGAGAGCAACGCCATCCCGCTGAGGCCCAGAAGCGCTGTCAGGATCAGACGCGGGACTCGATGCATGACCCCTCCGGGTTCCCTTCGATCGGGTTGCGGGGATGTCCCATAAAGATGATAGCGACCGGTTTTCCCCTGGGGCTTTGAAGGCCGGGGAGGGCACCCCAGGATCCCACGCGCCCCCACAGGCATGCCCCATCCACCGGGGAAAAGTTAGAAATTTTCATATTGACGGATCTCAGGTAGTCTCCCTATTTTGTGTTGATGACTTCAGGAGCCACAACGGTCATCAGTAGCTCTTTAACAGTCCAAATATGGTCGGTCAAGCCGGCGACCATCGCTGGCGAGCGAGGCCGCCAGCGGCGTCG
>JAEVEX010000004.1 GCA_016842085.1 Candidatus Thermoflexus tengchongensis
AGCTCTCCGTCCCGTCGCATATTGCAGAGTAGGGCAACTGCTTTGCAGTTGCCCTACTCTGTGAGGCGGTGAACCCGTCCGGTGAACACGGCCACAGCTCTCCGTCCCGTCGCATATTGCAGAGTAGGGCAACTGCTTTGCAGTTGCCCTACTCTGTGAGGCGGTGAACCCATCCGGTGAACACGGCCACCAGCTCCCCGTCCCGTCGCACTTCCACCCGGTAGAGGGCAGCCCGGCGGCCGCGGTAGACCTCCTCGGCCACCGCCTCCACGATCTCCCCCGCCTGGACCGGGCGCAGGTATTCCATGTGGGTCGAGAGGGCGACGGCGGGGACCCCGTGGGAATTCGAGGCCAGGGCGAAGGCGGCATCCGCCAGCGTATACAGGAAGCCCCCATGGGCGGTCCCGTGGAGGTTGATGTGCTCCGGCCTCACCGTTCCCCACGTCCGGGCCTGCCCCGGGCTCAGGATCTCCCCTTCGATGCCGAGAGCGCTCATAAAGGCATCCTGCATCCGATCCCCCTGTTCCGCATCGGCTCTGGAGTAGGCGGCGCTTCGGGGCCGCACGGATTTCCTTCATCAGACGTTGGGAACGGGTGGATCGCTGTCCGCGATCCACCCGCCCTGCCCAGGTCCTATTTTTTCACCAGGACGTAGCATCCTCGGGTGGTCGGAGAGGTGGCGGTGTAAAGATACACCTTCCCGGGATGCAGAGGGAAGGAGACCAGTTCAAGCCATCCGGGGAGAAGGGTGGCGAAGGACCGGCCCGGCGGAGGGGCTGGCCACCCGGGCGGCGGGGTGGGGGAAGGGTTCCCTTCCTTCCCCTGGATATGGGGAAGGAAGGGAAAGGCGATGATGCTCCCAAGGGCGAGCCCCACAGCAGGTAAAACGATCTGCTGGTTCATCCGAGACATCCCTGGAGAGATCCGAAGACACGGCAGAAGAGGACCATCCGCCCACCCCCTGCCGGAGCAGGCCAGCCCGGAGACCGGAGGGAGGCCTCGGGCGTCCGCGGATCCCCGAAGCCCCGGAGGGATCCGCCCGGCGATCCCGGTCGCGGTTCACGGTTCCTTAGGCCGCATATCCACCACCCGCCGCAGCTTCCCGCCCTCGCTGCGCGGCAGGGTGTTGGGCGGAACCAGGGTCACGTTCACGTGAAGGCCCAGCGCCTCATCCAGGACGCGGTTGACCTTCTCCCGCAGCGTCTGCACAGCCTCCACGCTCTCGAACACCTCCCCGGCCAGCAGCTCCCCTCCGACCTCCCGGAAGAAGGGCTCGGTGACTTCCACTTTCACCTCGAGCTGGTCCAGCCGGCCCTCCCGCGTGACCACCAGCTGGTAGTGGGGGGCTAAGTTTGGCAGGCCCACCAGCGCCGCCTCCACCTGGGACGGGAACACGTTCACCCCGCGGATGATCAGCATGTCATCCGTGCGCCCGAGCACCCGGGACATGCGCACAAAGGTCCGCCCGCAGACACAGGGGGTCGGATCGATGGAGGCCAGATCCCCGGTCCGATAGCGGATCACCGGCATGGCCTCTTTCGTCAAGGTGGTGAAGACCAGCTCCCCCACGGTCCCGGGTGGGACGGGCTCGCCGGTGGCCGGGTCGATGACCTCCACCAGGAAGTGATCCTCGAAGATATGGGAGCCGTTCTTGGCTTCGATGCACTCGTTGGAGACGCCGGGGCCGATGACCTCGCTCAGGCCGTAGATGTTGACCGCGTGGACCCCCAGCTTCTCCTCGATCTCCCGGCGCATCCCCTCGGTCCACGGTTCAGCGCCCAGGATGAAGACCCGCAGGTTGAGGTCGCCCGGCCGGTAACCGTTCGCCAGGAGGGCATCGGCGATCACCAGGGCATACGAGGGGGTGCACGCCATCACGTGGGTCCCGAAGTCCTTGAGGATCATCAGCTGGCGGCTGGTGTTGCCGCCCGAGACCGGCACCACCACCATCCCCAGCTTCTCCGCCCCGTAGTGCATCCCCAGGCCGCCGGTGAAGAGGCCGTAGCCATAGGCGTTCTGGAACACCTCCCCCGGCCGCGCTCCCGAGAGCACCAGGCACCGGGCGCAGACCTCCGCCCACACCTCCAGGTCATTGCGGGTGTAGCCCACCACCGTGGGCTTCCCGGTGGTCCCCGAGGAGGCATGGATGCGGATCACCTGGTGGAGCGGGACGGCGAACATGCCAAAGGGGTAAGTTTCCCGCAGGTCGGCCTTGGAAGTGAAGGGGAGCTTCACAATGTCCTGCAGGTGCCGGATGTCCGACGGCTTCACCCCGGCCTCGTCCATCTTCCGCCGGTAGTGCGGGACGCGGTGGTAGACGTAGTCCACGATGCGCTGGAGCCGCTCCAGCTGGAGCCGCTCCAGCCGGTCCCGCGGCATCGTCTCCATCTCCTCGTTCCAATACATCGGCTTCGCCTGCACCGCCATAGGCCCCTCCTGATCCTGAAAAGATTTAGGACCTGCCCGGAATTGCCGGTCCTCCCGGTTGTGTAACTGCTGGAAGGTTTCCACATCCTTATCCTTGCGCCCGCTCAGGGATCACCGGGGAGCGCCTCCCGTCCCTCCTTGGCTTCCGCTCCCGAAGAACGGGCGGATCCCTGGGGAATCCCCAGGGCGTCCCAGAAGCCATGCACGGTCTCCAGGAAAGCCTCCAGGCGTTCCCGCATGAGGTCGTGGCCGGCCGCCGGGAAGATCACGAGCTGGGCCTGCGGCATCCAGCGGGCCATTTCCGCCGTTTGCTCGATCGGGGTGATGGGGTCGTTCTCGCCGATGAGCAGCAGGGTGGGGATGCGGATGGCCTGGAGGTCCTCAGGCCGGAAGTCCGGCCGATGGCGATCCTCCTCCTGCCAGCCGCGCAACAGCGTCCGAACCCGCTCTTCAGAGCCGTGCCAGCGCACCATCGCCGCCCACCACGCGGGCTCCTCCCGACGGATCCGTTCGGGATCCCAGAACCCATCCCCGCGGGTGCGCAGGTTCCGCACCGTGTAGTGGCTGCCGATCAGCACCATGGAGCGGACCCGCGCGGGATGGCGGGCCGCCAGATAGAGGGCGGTGGAGGCCCCCCCGCTGAAGGCCATCACATGAACCGCGGGGATCCCGAGGTGATCCAGCAACAGGGCCATGTCATCCGCCATCTCCCGCAGGTCCAGGCGCCCGGCCGGGCTGGTGCTTTCCCCATGCCCTCGCAGGTCCGGCCCGATGAGATAGAAGCGGGCCCTCAGGGGCTCCACCACCCGTCCCCACGTGGCCCGGAAGGTGCTGCAGGCGTTGTGGAGCAGGAGGAGAGGAGGACCCTCGCGGGCACCTCCTTCCTCCCAGGCGATCGTCAACCCCTCTTTAAGCGTCTCCCGCCGACGCACCATCGCTGCCCGCCGGAAGGAAGGATCAGGTCACGAACACCGGGCGATCCACGAGCATGGGCTCCCGCACCGGCATCCACTCCCCGGTGAGGATGTGGGCCACCCGTGAGGCCTCTTCGAACCACGATCGAGGTGGGATGTGGCCCCAGAACGTGGCCCGGCGCGGATCGTTGATCGACCAGCGGATGGGCTCCCAGTCGGGATCCGGGATGATGTAGTCGTTCGTGTAGAGTTCGATGCGGTTGCCGTCCGGATCCCGGAGGTAGAGGAAGAAGGCGTTGCTTAAGCCGTGGCGGCCGGGGCCGCGCTCGATCGCCCCGCCCATCCCCCGGGCGGCCAGGATGTCACATGCGCGCAACACACTCTGGGTGTCGGCCACCCAGAAGCCGATGTGATGGAGGCGGGGGCCGATCCCGTTCATCAGGGCGATGTCGTGGACGTTCTGCTTGCGGTGGAGCCACGCCGCCCACAGCCGGGGTGGATCCTCATCGGTCACCGTGTATTCAGAGCAGTAGAAGCCCAGCTTCCCGGCCCACCAGTCGTAGGCTTCCTGGACGTTGGGGACCTGGCAGTTGAAGTGGTCCAGGCGCATGATATGGGCGCCCCGATAGAGGTCGAAGCGTTGCAGCAGGCGCTCCCGCCGGGCGATCTCGTGGAAGAACTCGATGGGGAGGCCGGTGGGATCCTGCACCCGGAGCGCCCGCCCCTGGCCGGCCTCCTCTTCCTCCGGGGCCAGCCAGCGGATGGGACACCCGGCCCGCGCATACAGGTCGGCCAGGCGATCGAGATCCGCCGGGTCCGCAACGCGGAACGCCAGATGGGTGACTCCCGGGCTGTCCGCCTTCTTGAGGATCAGGCTGTAGCGATCCCGCTCCTCCAGGCCGCCCAGGTAGAGGCGGTCCTTCTCCCGGGCGACCTCCACGAACCCCAGGGCCTCCACATAGAAATCCCGGGCCCGTTCCAGGTCCGTGACGCAGAGCTCGGCGTGTGCCGCGCGGGTGATGGAGAACTCGCCCATGGATCCCTCCTCTTTGTTCCCGAACGCCCAGGAGGAGAAGCCGCCGGGCGTGGTCACCGCCCGGCTTCCTCCGCCTGAGCGAAGGCCTCTTCCTTCATTTGCTTCAGGAACTCCCGCACCTTCTCCATATACGGCGTGCGGTCGTGCTTCTGGAAGATCACGCCGGCGATGCGCACCGGGTCGCCGAAGTAGAACCGCTCATACTGGACCTGTCGGCCGGCGAAGGCCGAGAGGGCGGCATCCCAGGCCAGGCGGAACAGGGGGATGCGGTCGTAAGCCTCGGCCCGGGCGGCCTGGAAATAGCGGTGGATGTCCTCGACGAGCTCAGGGTTCTTCATATCCTCCTCGGTGACCGTGGCGATGATACCGCTGGCCGAGAGCTGCTGGATGATCTCCACGATGCGGGGATACCAGCGCATATAGAGATTGCGGGCCGCGTCCAGGGGTGGCCAGGCCGGCCGGAAGGCCCCGAAGGCGTCCTCGTGGGCGTCCGCCTCCGCCGCCCGCAGCAGCGCCTTCATCGTCTCCAGGTAGATCCAGATTTCGGCGACCTTCTCCTGCACGTGCTGGAAGCCCTCGATGCCGATGGCGTCGACGATGAGGGAGGCCAGGCCCAGGAAGAACTCGGTCTTGGCGATGTTCTTCACCACCACCTGATGGGCCATCCCCACAATGGCCCCGGTGGCTGCATAGGCCTGGTTGGCCCGTTCCACATCCCGGTAGATGAACACCCGCTCCCACGGGACGAAGACGTCGTGGAAGATCACCACCGCGTCCACTTCATCGAAGCGGGAGCCCAGGGGGTGATCGAAGGGCGAGCGGCCGTAGTCGAGGGTCTCCCGGCACAGGAAGCGCAGGCCAGGGGTATCGCACGGGATGCCGACGGCGTAGCAATATGGGGCGTCCTCCTCGGTGTTGCGCAGCAGCGTCGAGGGGAAGACCATGATCTCATCCACTGCGGGCAGGGTTGCCAGCATCCGCGCCCCGCGCAGGATGATGCCCCCATCGGTCTCCTTCACCACCCGGGCCGCCAGGTAGGGATCCGCCTGCTTCGATGGGCCCACCGCCCGGTTCGCCTGGGGGTGGATCAGGGTGTGGGTGAGGCAGAGGTCGTTCTCCCGCAGGTATTCATAGTAACGCCGCATGTTTTCCGCGAAGGCCGGCTCCTTCTCCCCCAGGAAGTCCGCCCCGGAGGCGTAGTAAGCCATCGCCCGGTTCAGGTAATCAGGGGTGCGGCCCATGAAGCCGAAGTGGGCATCCGCCCAGATCTTCATCATCCGGCTCACCCGCCGCACATCCTCCGGGGAGCGCGGGATGAGAAACGAAAGGCCGACCTTTTCGCCCGTCGTCGGCGATTCATAAAGGCATTCCTCGGCTCGCTCCCACTGGAGGTCATAAAGCCGGGCCATCGAATGCAGTCCCCGGGCGAAGGCCGGGTGGGAAGTTGGATCCTCGATCCGCTCCCCCCGATGCCAGAGGTCCCGGGGATGCTCCCGGATCCGTTGCAGAAACTGCGCGCCGGTTCGTGCGCCCATTCGTCCCTCCCCCTGCTGGAGCTTCTGCGAAAGGAGCCGCCCGATGCGGCTCATCGCCCCATCCCCAGCCGCGGAATGCGCGGCGGGGTCAGGGCCACGTGGATGGTCATCACCTCGGTGTAGAACTCGAAGCTGTAAAAGCCGCCCTCCCGGCCGATCCCGCTGTATTTCGCGCCGCCGAAGGGCGTGCGGAGATCCCGGATGTTGGGGGCGTTGACCCACACCATGCCCGTTTCCATGGCCTGGGCCACCCGATGGGCCCGGACCAGATCCCGGGTCCAGATGTAGGCGGCCAGGCCGTATTTCACCCCGTTGGCGATGCGGATGGCCTCCTCCTCGGTCTCGAAGGGGAGGACCACCAGGACAGGGCCGAAGATCTCCTCCTGGGCCACCCGCATCTCCGGGCGCGCGTCCACGATGACCGTGGGGGCGAAGTAGTTGCCCTCGGGGAGATGGGGCGGCCGGTCGCCGCCCAGGGCGATGGCGGCCCCTTCGGATCGAGCGACGTCCATATAACCCCGCACCCGCTGCCAGTGCTCCGGGTGGATCAGCGGGCCGACCTCGGTCTGTGGATCGAAGGGATCGCCCACCCGGATCGCGGAGACCCGATCCAGCAGGCGCTCCAGGAATTCATCGTAGATCGCCCGGTGAAGGAGCAGGCGGGAGTTGGAGGTGCAGCGCTCGCCGTTCAGGGAGAAGGCCTGCCAGATCACCCCATCCAGGGCCTGCTCCAGGTCCGCGTCCGGGAAGACGATGGCCGCGTTCTTGCCCCCCAGCTCCATGGAGTAGCGTTTGAGGGTCGAGGCGCCGTTGCGCATGATCTCCATCCCCGTGGTCGTCTCGCCGGTGAAGGAGATCAGCTGCACCCCGGGATGGGCGACCAGGGGGGCGCCCGCCCGCTCCCCGAAGCCGTGGACAACGTTGAAAACCCCGGAAGGGAGATCGGCCTCCTGAATGATCTCCGCCAGCTTGTTCGCGGAGAGGGGGGACCACTCCGCCGGCTTCAGGACGCAGGTGTTGCCGGCCGCCAGACATGGGGCCACCTTCCAGGTCTCCAGCATGAACGGCGTGTTCCATGGGGTGATCAATCCCGCCACGCCCACCGGCTTGCGGATCGTGTAGTTGAGGAACTCGCCATCTTTGGGGTAGGTCTCCCCGGTGATCCGGGTGGCCATCTCGGCGAAGAAGTAGAAATTCTCCGCCGCGCGGGGGATCGCGCCCTTGCCGGCCTGGGTGATGGGCATGCCCACATCCAGCACTTCCAGGTAAGCGATCTCCTCCGCGTGCTTCAGGACGAGGTCGCCGATGCGGCGGAGGTAGCGGGCGCGCTCCGCGGCCGGCATGCGGGGCCATGGCCCCTCATCGAAGGCCCGCCGGGCCGCCCGCACCGCCCGATCCACATCCGCCGCCGTCCCATCGGCCACGATCCCGATGGGGCGATTGGTGGCCGGGTTCAGCGTCTCGAAGGTCCCCCCCTCGAGGGCATCCACGAAGGCGTTGTCAATAAAGTGGCGGACGATGTAAAGGCCATCACGCTGTTCCATGGATCCTCCCATCCCCGAATCTCATGGAGCTGGCCGGCGAAAGATTTGACTCCTGTCTGGATCTGGACTACGCTTCTGCGTGAAGCGATTTATCAGAGGCATGGGTCATGTCCCAGCAGGTTCGTATCACCAGCCCGACAACGATTCCCCTGAAGCCGCTGATCGAAGCAGCTCTTCGGGATGAGGCGCGGCTTCTGGAATGGGGCATCCGCCGCACTCTGGAACGCCTCCGCCGCTTCGAGGCGCATTATGGGATGTCCTCAGAGGAGTTCGAGCGGCGCTTCCAGGCCGGCGAGCTGAACGACCATCCGGATTTCATCGAATGGGCGGGCGAGCTGGCTTTTTATCGCCTCCTGATGGCACAACGAGATGCTCTCCTGGGAGCTGATGTGCATTGACGCCCGATGAATACTTTCAAGAAATCTCAAGATATATTGCTGACTTCCCGTTTTCTTATTCATTCTCTATCGAATTTGATAAACGAAGCGCTCAACTCGCTTTTGTGCGAGGAGATATTTATTTCATCGACGGATCGACTTTGTTCTTCAGAGAGTTTATTGTTTTTGAGCCAGAATTAAGGCGATTGATGTATTCTTATCATTTTCAGAACAGCGAAGGTGCTCTGGTTTTTCGATATGACAATGCCCCTCACTTTCCGAATCTGCCCAACTTTCCTCATCATAAGCATGATAAATCAGAAGATCATGTCTTGCCTTCGGATCCGCCAGATTTAAGGACAGTTCTCGAGGAAATTGGTGATTACTTTATGAGATATTTTCGCTAATTATCTTCTATTACCGGATTCTCCAGGATGCCGATCCCCTCGATCTCCAGGCGCATGACATCTCCGGGCCGCACCGGCACGATGCCGCGGGGGGTGCCGGTCCAGAGGGTGTCCCCGGGCTCCAGGGTCATGAACGAGCTGATGTAAGCGATGAGCTCCGGGATGCGGTGGATCATCCGGGAGGTGTGGCCTTCCTGGGCCAGGCGCCCGTTCACGTAGAGGCGCAGGGCCAGGTTGTGGGGATCCGGGATCTCATCGGGGGTCACCCGCCACGGCCCCATGGGGCCGAAGGTATCCTGGCCCTTGGCCCGCACGGGCGGGCGGTAGAAATTCCCCACGAAGTCCCGGGCGGTGACGTCGTTGCCGATGGTGTAGCCGCCGATCACCTCCCAGGCGTCCCCCGGGCGGACATTGCGGCAGCGCCGCCCGATGATCACCACCAGCTCGACCTCCCCGTGCAGCGTCTTCACCCCTTTCGGATAGCGCACGGGAGCCCGGTGGCCGATCCACGTGTTGGAGGGCTTGAGGAAGAGGGCGGGCTCCTCCGGCGGGGCGACCGACAGTTCCTCGGCGTGCTCCCGGTAGTTGAGGGCGAGGCCGATGGCCTTGCCCCCGGGCGGCACCGGCGGGAGCCAGACCACGCCCTCCGGATCGAAGGTCCGCCCGTCGGCGACCAGCTTCCCCTCCGGGGTGACCTCCCCCTCCCAGATCCGTCCTTCCGCCGCAAACCGTGCGATCCGCATACCCCTCACACCCGTCGGATCTGCTCCGGGCTCAATCGGGCTTTGGCCTGCTCTTTCTGATAGCCCAGCCACTTCAGCAGGTCGTTGATCCCCTTCGTCCCCCCGCTGATGAAAAGGGCAGTGAGCGCCCCATCGATCCAGCCCACTTCCATCCCGAAAGGCCGCAACGCCCGGATGGGCGTGAAGATCACCAGGACCAGCCCATACACCAGGGCGATCCCCGCGTAGATTGGTCGCTTGTGTCCCCCCAGCACGGGGTCGAGCCATGGATCGATCAGCTCCAGCAGTTGCTGCAGCGCGAACCCGGCTACGAAGACAGGCCCCAGAGACCTTGCCAGCGCGTCCACGATGCGCCTCCTTGAAGAATTCCGGGCGGAAGAAAGCCGCTGAGTCCGTCGCCGCGCCCCTCCGTGGTTGTTAAAGCTGCCGGGGGCGAGCTCATGCGGAGCCCGGAGGGATCTCCTGTTTCTCCGATGGGCCCTCCGGTTCCGGGTGTCGTTCAATCAAACCATACGATTGCAGCACCCGGCGCAGCCGCTCCACGTTCTCCGGCCGCATCGGAGCCAGGGGGAGACGGACTTCGGGGGAGATCTTCCCCATCATCCCCAGGGCCGTCTTGG
>JAEVEX010000008.1 GCA_016842085.1 Candidatus Thermoflexus tengchongensis
CCGAAGCTCGCGGCCGACCGGCGAACGGCCGCGCGGGTAAGGTGCCAAGTCCGGCAGAAGCGTTCGCCGCGCTTCTGGGAGATAAGGGTGGCCTGACCCAGGGCCCCTTTTCCCAGAAGGGGCCTTTCTGTTTTCACAGGCCGAATTCGATTCACCAGGATGATTCTGTCGAGGCTTGAGGATTTTCAGATGGAGAAATGGCGGGAGCGCATCGTCATCGATCCCCGGATCTGTCATGGGAAACCATGCATCCGGGGCACCCGGATTATGGTCTCGGTCATCCTGGACAACCTGGCTGAGGGATGGACGCCGGAGGAGATCGTGGCCGAGTATCCTCCTTTAACGATTGAGGACATTCAGGCCGCCATTGCCTACGCCGCCGATCTGGTTCGGGAAGAGGAGCTGACACCCCTTCGATGAGGGAGCTCTCGTTAAAACTGGATGAAAACCTGGGCCTTGCCCCTCTCGCGATGCTGCGGCAGCTTGGATATCCGGCAGATCGCGTTCATGAAGAGGGGCTTTCCGGAGCCCCCGATGATGTCGTATGGAGACGCATCTGTGAGGAAGGGCGTTTCTTCATCACCCTGGATCTGGGGTTCGCGGATGTGCGTCGTTTCCCTCCCGGCTCCCACCCGGGGGTTCTGATCCTGCGTCCCCGGACGAAGGGGCGAAACGCCGTCCTGGAAATCCTGGGACGCCTCTTGAAGGAGCATGCGCTCGAAGACTTCAGGGGCTGTCTGGTGATCGCCGATGAAAAACACATTCGCATTCGCCGCCCGCCCTCCAGCCCCCAGGGAAATCCATAGCTGCACTGCTCTCGGGGATGAGGAGCAAGTGCCGTAATTACGCAACCGGTTAAACGGGACTCTGGACGACGGGGAAGAGCTACGAAGCATGGGAAGCCTGCTCCTCCCCGGATATGTGGGGGACGGGTAGACGTGCCTTCAAAGCGCCCACTCGCCCCCACAAAGTCCAGATGGAAAAGCAGGTCAGTGTTCCCGACAACTGAATCGGAGTGCCGCTCTTATCCAGAGTGGGTGGAGGGACCCGGCCCGATGAAGCCCCGGCAACCTGCCCGCCGAAGCTCGCGGCCGACCGGCGAACGGCCGCGCGGGTAAGGTGCCAAGTCCGGCAGAAGCGTTCGCCGCGCTTCTGGGAGATAAGGGTGGCCTGACCCAGGGCCCCTTTTCCCAGAAGGGGCCTTTTTGTTTATCTTCCAGGCCTCTCCTTGCTCCATTTCCCTTCTACAGCTCTGGAGCCGGAGTAAACCGACAGGAGAACAGGGCGGGGCCGCCTTCCGCGACCCGCCCGGCCCAGAATCCCCGGCGAATCTGAAGAGAGCTAAGGAGGTGCCGGCGATGGACGTGCAGACCGAAACCGGATGCGATGCCCGGATCGAGACGCGCGGGCCTTCCACGCTCGCCGTCCACGGGGGGGAAAAGCGCCATAACCCCTACCATGCGGTGGTCCCCCCCATCGTCCAGACAGCCACTTACGCCTTTCGGGACACGGCGGATCTGATCGCTTTCCAGGAGTCCCGGCTGTGGGGAGAAGCCCGTGACCGGGTGGATTACGGCCGCTACGGGAATCCCACGGTGGCGGCCCTCGAGGCCCGGGTGGCGGCCCTGGAGGGGGCGGAAGCCGCTGCGGCTTTCTCCACCGGCATGGCGGCGATCACCGCCATCCTCCTCGCCTTCCTCCGCAGCGGCGCTCACCTCATCGTCACCGAGGACGCCTACCGCCGCACCCGCCAGTTCATCCTCCAGTTTCTGCGGCGCTTCGATGTGGAAGCGACCGTGGTGCCTATTGAGGATCTGGAGGCCCTGGAGGCCGCGATCCGCCCGAACACCCGCCTGATTTTCACGGAAACCCCCACGAACCCTTACCTGCGGGTGATCGATCTGGAACGGCTGGCGGAAATCGCCCGCCGACGACGCATCCGGACGGTCGTGGATAGCACGTTCGCCACGCCGATGAACCTGCGACCCCTGGATTACGGGATCGACCTGGTGGTCCACAGCGCGACGAAATACCTGTGCGGCCACAACGATGTGATGGCCGGGGTGATCGCGGGGCCTGCGGAGCTCATCGCCGGCCTGCGGGAGATGCAGGCGATGCTCGGAGGGATCCTGGACCCCCATGCCGCGTATCTGGTCCTGCGGGGGTTGAAGACCCTGGCCCTGCGGGTGCAACGGCAGAACGAAAACGGCATGCGGGTGGCCGAGTTCCTCAGCGCCCATCCGAAGATCCGCCGCGTCTGGTATCCCGGGCTCCCCTCCCACCCGGATCACGCGGTCGCCCGCCGGCTGATGCGCGGTTTTGGCGGAGTGGTCACCTTCGAGGTTGCCGCGGATCGCGAGGGCACTTCCCGATTCATCGACGCCCTGCGGATCCCGTATATCGCCCCCAGCCTGGGCGGGGTGGAGAGCCTGGTGGAGCAACCCGCGCTGATGTCCTATTATGAGATGGAGCCGGAGCAGCGCCTCGCCATCGGCATTACGGATAACCTGGTCCGCCTCTCCCTGGGAATCGAAGACGCCGACGATCTGCTGGCGGATCTGGATCAGGCGCTGGCCCGGGTTTAGGCAACCCGCAGCGTAACCGTTCAGCGAGCCTCCCTATGGAGGATTCCAGGAGCCACGGACGGGGCCCCCTTGAGGGCTTGGGGGCCGCGGGGAGCGCCTTTGAGGACCCCCGCGGCCCTACAAACTCATTTCCCCATCCCTGTTGCTGAATTCCCAGGCGGGAGAGGAGACGGCAATCCCCCCCTCTCGCGACCCTCAGACCGCAGAAAGCGGGGAGGGGGGCACCTGAGCCCCATCAAGCATATTTAATGACTAAATTCACTCTCCTGGAGCCTTTCCCTCATTTAGGATAGAGATGATGATCCTTTACAGGGGAGGGCTCACATGGCGATGTGGTATCTGGTGGAAACCCGCTACTGCCCGATCTTGCGGCAGGAGGTGGGGTTGTTTGAGCAACGGATCTATCCGCGCAGCAATCACATTTCGGATATGGCCTATCGGGTGCTCGCCCGCCGCTGTTCCCACGATTTGATTTGCAATGCCAGCGATCATATCCACTGCCGGTGGGCCTATACGAATCCGGCATGGGATCCTTTCGAGGAATAGGCACCTTCGAATAGGGAAGGCGAGACGACCCTTCTCCACTTATTAACGAAAGCGGGCGGTTTTCTCTGCCGCCTCCTGCACCGATGGGAAGCCGGCCTTCCAGGGTGCCAGCGCGCCCGGTGTTCCCCTTCGCGAACACCTCCTCGAGAAGGTCAGGCTCCGTCGACCTCCCACCATGACAGGCCGCTATTTGCCCGCCCACCGGATCCCTGGAACCGGGAGCGCCTCCCGGATTCGGGCCCACTCCTCCGGGGTGAACGGCCGCAATCCCCACCAGGCCGCCCCGAAGCCGAGGGCGCCCAGGGCCAGCGCCATCGGCGGCGCAACGCCCCATAACGCCCCCGTCAGCCCGATCATCACCCCCCCGGCGATCAGCGGCCGCCCCAGGATCTCTCCCCATGGCAGCGAGCCCATCGTTCGCCGCAGGTCATAATAGAAAGCAACCCCCTCCACGATCTCGGACAGGATGGTGATCACCGCCGCCGCCGGGTAACCGAAGGCCGGGATGGTGAGCAGGTTGGCGAGCGCGTTGAACCCCAGGGCGATCATAAAGGCTTTCGTCTGATAACGCTGGCGCCCCAGGGCGACCAGGACATAGTTGATCAGGCTGTTCATCCAGCCGATGGGGATGGACCAGATCATGATCCGCAGGGCGATGGCCGCGTGCGGGAGATACTGAGCGCCCCCCAGGAGCCAGGAAAGCGGCTCCGCCAGGAACGTGAAGAGCACGGCGGTGAAGACCGCCACCGCCGCCAGCCCCTTGAGGGTCAGGATCACGGAGCGCCGCATGGCCTCCAGCGAGCCCGCCGCCTGGCGGGAGATCACCGGGAACACCGCAAAAGTGGTGTAAGCCGGGATGATATTCAGCGCATCCAGCCACTTGTAGGCCGTGCTATACCACCCGACCTGGATATCGCCTTTCAACGCCTGGAGGATCGGCACATCGATCTTGAAGAACAGGGTGGCCAGGAGATGGTTGAGCATCAGGGGGCCTGATTCCCGGATCATTTCCCAGCGCAGGGCCGGATCGTCCTCCCAGCGCGGGCGGAAAAAGAGGCGAAAAGCGATCCCGCTTAACAGCGCGAGGGTGATGAAATTGACCGCGATGGAGGAAGCGGCCAGCCCCACGAAACCGCCGCCGGCCAGCAGGATGGGCACCCCCAAACTCACCTTCAGGAGCACCGTCACCACCGTGAGGGCGGCCGGGATCTCCGCCTTTTCGTAGACATAAAAGAGGGCGGTGACCCCGGTGGCGAGGCTGGCGGGGGCCTGGGCCAGGGCCAGGAGGAGAATCGCCAGGGCGGTATCGCCGGTGAGCTCGAACATGCCCATCCAGAGGCCGGTGACGGCGAGCAGGAAGGGCAGCCAGGCCATGAGCAGAATCAACCGCATGGCCGAGCTGTTGACGAAATAGCGATTCACCGCCTCCGGGCGTTTCGCCCCCTCCCGGGTGAGCCACACATTGAGGCCGAAGTTCGAGAGGATCTCATACCAGCTCACCAGAACGATGGCGAAGTAATATTTCCCGGCCGCCTCCGGGCCCAGGATGCGCAACATCAGGGCGGCGAAGGCGAAGTCGATGGAGCGCGTGAAGAGGTTCAGGGCCATGGCGGTCAGGCTGTTCTTTAAAACCCGAAGGGCGGTGGACTGCTCCATCTCCGCCCGATACAGGCGCCCCCATGCCCAGACGATCAGCATGAAGAGGGCCGCCATCCCCCCGATGAAGGTGGTGAAGAACCCGAGCTTGACCGACATCGGGCTGTAGCGGAAGCGCACCGTCCATCGCCCCGGGGGGAGGATCACGGCGCGGAAGAGGCCGTTGGCCGCGTAGATCTCCAGCGGCTGCTCCTCCTGTTCGCTTCCCCCGATGGGCCGACGGTAGGCCACCCAGCCCGGGAAGAAGGTGTCCGCCAGCACCAGCCAGGAAGGCGCTTCGACCGCCGCATCGATCCACACCTCATTGATCCCATACGCCGTGATCGTGGCCGGGTGGGGGCTCCCGGGCATCCCGAACTGCTCCAGCCCGGGGACGGACCGATCCACTACGACGTAGAATCGAGGGTCGAACTGCCGCAGCGCCGCGAAGGGATCCCGGTGGAACACCGTGGCGGTGAGCGGAAGCGTCCACGCGCGGGGCATGGCCCCTTCATTCCGGTAAACCCGCACTTCCCCTTCATAGACCAGGGTGTATCGCGGCGAGGGGATGGTCTCCTCGGTAATCACATACTTCACGTTCAGGGCGTCCAGCAATGGCGAATCCAGCGCGTTCGGATCCGTGATCGGGGCAATCCGATTGAACGGAAGCTCATGCTGGGGTTGAATGGCTGAGAGATAGGCCACATAGCGCTTCAGGATGATCGAGTCGTAGCCCCGGATATCCTGGAGGTCATAGAGCCAGGGCCCATTGGCGTTAAAGGTTTTCCGGCCGTGAGGATCAAAAGTGGTCAACCGCCACAGGTGGGTATCCTGCTTCAGGAAGCGCACCACCGGCGGTTCGTAAGTCAGCCAGCGGGGATCCGCTGCCGGGTTGAAGCCCGCCCCCGCCTGGAGCAGATCCAGGGCCAGCACCCCGATCGCCAGCGGCGGCCCCCATCGCTGCCGGAGCGCCGCCATGGCCAGGCCGCTTCCCATCGCCACCAGCCCCAGGCGGAGCAGATTCCAGAACTGATAGGAGAAAAACATCCGGGCGCTGGGGAAGGCCTCCGGCGCCTTCGCCAGGGTATGGAGGGCGCGATCCGCCAGGGCCAGCGCCGCATCCGGGGCCGCCCATCGCGCCAGGCCCAGCCCCACGAGGATCCCCACCCCGATCCCCAGCAGCCCGATGGCGATCCACCGCCGTCCGCGCCCATCCTCCTGTAACATCTGATCGAACCCGACCCCGGCCAGCCCGGCCATCGCCAGGGTAAAGGGCCAGATCCAGCGGAAGGGGGAGTGTAGCTGGTTGATCCCTGGCAGGCCATAATACAGCAGCGCATAGGTAGGCAACCCGAAGGCAAAGGAGAACGAAAGCCCCGCCAGGAGGATCAGGAACCCCATCGGGGCGCTGGACCGGAGCCGGGAGCGCCAGCGGGCCAGGGCCAGGATAACGAAGGCCCAGGGCAGGAGCCCCAGGTAGGCACCCCCTTCCACATAGTTTTTGATCCCCCAGTGGCTGGTGAAGGCCCCATTCGGGTTGGGCTGCCCATACGCGTTCACCGTGAACGGCACCCACTCCCCGGTGAACACATCCCGCACCCCGTGATGGCTGGGGTTGCCGTAGAAATCCGGGATCAGGAAGACCAGGAGGTGCCGCCAGGGGTATGCCCATCCCAGCACCTGCTGCAGTGTGGCCGTTCCCTCCCGGAAGTTCTCCCGCACCACCTCATACAGGGGAACCCATTGCGCGGCGCCGAGGGCAAACCCCAGCCCCAGCGCGAGACCAACCCACCCCAGCGTCGTCAGGGCCTGGATCCAGCGGGCGAGGGATGGCACCCGGGTGCGGCACCATGTCTTCCAGGCTCCCCACAGGCCGTATCCGGCACCGACCAGGACCGTGTAATAGGTGATCTCCACATGGCCCGCCAGGATATTCATCCCCAGCGCCAGGGCAGCCGCCAGCGTCCAGGGCAGGGCCGTCGGGCGGCCGAAGAGGGGGCGCCGTTCGATCACCGCGTGCAGCGCAGCGAGCAGATAGGGGAGCCAGGCTGCGCCGGCGACGATCATTGGGAACACCAGGCTGACCACCATAAAGGCGCTCAGTTCATAGGTCACCCCTGCGAACGTCGCGGCGGCCCGTCCCAGCCCCCAGGTCCGGGCCAGCAGATACATCCCCAGCCCGGCCAGAAAGAGCTGCAGCGCGTTGAAGAGACCATAGGCCTGGGGGATCGGGAAGATCCAAAAGAGGATCGTGAACGGATAGAGCGCGGAATGCTGGCCGTTCGCCAGAAAGGGTGCCCCGGCGAAGAGATAGGGGTTCCAGAGCGGGAGCTCCCCGCGCTGAAAGGCGGCGACCAGGAACCGCTTCCAGGCGTAATTCTCCAGCACCAGGTCGGAAAGCAATGCGTTATGGGGGATGGTGATCCCGAACCGCTCCGCGGCCGCCCGCCACGGCTGCCACTCGTAGAGGTTGTCCGCCGGGATCAACGTTCTGGCCCCTGTCAGCGTCGGGCCCAGGAGCAGCACCGGCAGCCCGGCGAACAGCAGGATAGGTCCGATCGCGGGAAGCCAATCCCTCCATCGCTGCATGGGAATGCCCCCGATCCCCGCCAAGATCGCTTCCCCTCCCCCCACGGCCCTTGAGGCTTAAGCGGACAGACCGATAAGCGGTGCCCCGTGCCTACCCATTATACGGGCGGATAGCGGGAGACAAGGGGGGTTCCGACGGCCACCCGGTCGAACCAAGGTGCCGCTCTCAGAGCGGTGCCAAGGCACCGCACTCCAAGAGCTCCAAGAGCTGGCTGGCGGACGGATACCCCCCTCCCCCGCAGGCGATTTTAGCGATTTTAGCGATTTTAGGAGTGCGGCACCTCGGTGCCGCTCTCAGAGCAAGAGCTCCAAGAGCTGGCTGGCGGACGGATGCCCCCTCCCCCGCAGGCGATTTTAGCGATTTTAGGAGCGGCACCTCGGTGCCGCTCTCAGAGCGGT
>JAEVEX010000067.1 GCA_016842085.1 Candidatus Thermoflexus tengchongensis
AGGATGTGCTTAAGATGCACCGCCTGGCAGAGGATGGGGAAGCACTCAGACGCCGTGTCGATGCTTTCCTGGATCAATTCGCCTCCGGCTCTCAGGAGTTGCTCCGGTATGTGGGACTGTTGGGCGATGGCAAACTGGCCCAGGCAATCCATGGCCCATGATTACCGAACTTGATCGTCAAAACTCATTAGGGCAACTGCTTGCAGTTGCCCTACTTCCACCGAAGGGCAGGGCATCCGGTTGAGCGCTGGAGCATAAATGCTCCCTGGGCCTGGATGTCCTGCCCTTTTGTGTTCGTCTCAGGGCATTTCGGGGGAGGTTCCAGTGGGTGCGCCGTTATCCGACGATGACCGGGCTTTGATCGAAGCCGCGCGGCGGATCATCGCGTTGCGCTTTCGGGAAGGGTGGCATCATATCGGCTGTGCGTTGCGGACGCGCTCGGGGAAGATCTTCTCGGCGGTCCATCTGGAGACCACCGTGGGCCGCATCGCCGTTTGCGCCGAAGCGGTGGCATGGCGGGAGTGCGGCGCCTGGGCGCCGCATTCCAACAATGGTCATCGTCCCGGGGGAGTGCGGAGAGGAAGCCGTCCCGATAGCTGCCCTGTTGCCGAACAAATACAAACGCGTCGTTTAGTCTCGCCCTCCAAATGCCTCAGGCAGGGTCCCATGGATCATCGCGGCTCCGGGCGCGCGGTGCCCACCGCTCCCGGGGAGGCAAGTCGGGGACCGGGCAGGGCAGGTCGATGCGGATCGAACCCCCTGCATTGGAGAATTCGAGGTTCGCCCCGGCCAGGTCGCGCATCTCCTCAAAAAGGAGGACCTGGAATGAAACAGGACAATCGCTCACGGGTCCGCATTCGGAGGGCTGTCCCCGAGGACGCGCCGGGGATCGCGCGAGTTCGGGTGATCACGTGGAAGGCGCAGTATGCCGGGATCGTCCCCGCGGAATACCTGGCCCAGCTCTCCCCGGAGGAGGATGCTCCCCGCTGGCGACAGACGCTGGCGCATCCGGCACCCGGCCGGTTCATTCTGGTAGCGGAAGATCAGGCGCAGATCGTGGGCTTCGCTGCCGCGGGCCCCGAGCGCACTGGAGATGAGGTATACCGGGGGGAGGTCTACGCGATCTATGTGCTGCCTGAGCATCAACGACAGGGCATCGGTCGGCAGTTGATGAGCATGTGCGCAGAGGAGCTTCTCCGGGATGGCATGGATACGCTCCTGGTCTGGGTGATCGAAGCCAACCCGGCCCGCCGGTTCTACGAGCAGTTGGGCGGCGAACTCGTTCGAACGGGTTGGATGGAAATCGGAGGGGCCCGACTTCGGCTGCTGGGATATGGATGGAGGGATCTTCATATTCTGATCCGGCGATGACAGGCGCTGGGCTATCCTCGCATCCTCGCAAGACGCAGGGGTCCGCTATCAGGTGCAGGTTGACTGATTTCGCCCACTGGTCAGGATGCGGCCCTCCGGAACTGCCAGCCTGCGGCGCACCGGTGCGGGCAGAGGGAGGACTCCCCGTTTCACAACCCGCATCGGAAGCTCCCTATCGCCTCCCCCCTTCGCTTACGGGATTTCCGCATCGAATCCGTCCGGGTCAATGTCGGTGCATCGGGCCGTTCGAGCGGAACGATCTGCAGGTGAGCGGCGGGGGATCCTGGGTGCTCTCGGGCCGCATCGTGAAGGTTAGGTGTCTCCGGCCTTCGGATTGTCTGCGGACCGGAAGGGGGAGAGAATAGAGGCGGACTACAGGAAGGGCCGGTCGGGGCGCGGCCGCGCTGTGCTCCGACCTCACCGGTTGTGGAAGAGGGGCCGGCGATGATCGATGACGGGGATCGGCTGCGGGCCCAGGTGCTGGAACACCTGCGGGCGCTGGGGTTTGAGATCGATCCGGAAAATCCCCGTGCCCTGATGCTCCCCAGAGTGGAGGAGAAAGGGCTCCTCCGCCAGCTCCACGAGGTGGCGCGTCGCTTCATCCTCCTGCGGTATCAGTCGTGGATTCATCGCGCCTGGCTGAGGCTCTCCCCCTATTTCGCCAGGGGGGAACAGATCATCCCCGAGCGGATCCGACCCGTCCTGCTGGAGGTGACGGAGCCATGGCAGGAGGATCTCTTCCGCCTGGCTCGCCTCACCTGGTCTCTCCCCTATTCAAAGGGCTATGGCAGAAGGCTCCGCTTCCTGATCATGGATGAGGGCAACCGGGGTCCCCAGGGACAGCCCCTCCTGATCGGTATCCTGGCCCTCCAGTCCCCTCCCCTCGCTTTCCCACCCCGCGATCGACGCTTTCAGTATCCCCCAGGGCGTAAGGTGGAGCTGGTCAATCAGACCATGGACATCCAGACGCTGGGGGCGTTGCCACCATATAGCGATCTCCTGGGCGGGAAACTGATCGCCCTGGCCGCCGCCTCCAATGAGGTGCGCCGGGCTTATCAGCGGAAATACGCCGGCCGCCGAACGGAGATCGAAAAACGCATCCTGCCCGCTCATCTGGTCGCTCTGACGACGACCAGCGCCTTCGGGCGATCCAGCCTCTACAACCGCCTGCGATACAACGGCGAGCCGATTGCCATCTCGCTGGGATACACGGAGGGTTATGGGACCTTTCATCTGGAAACGCTTTATCCGCTGTTCCGGGAGTTCCTGGAGTCCCAGGGGATTTCCACGAGAGGCGGCTATGGGGTAGGTCCACGGATCAAGTGGCAGACCTGTGTGCGGGCTCTGGAGCGGCTGGGGCTTTCCCGCTCTCTGCTCCGGCATACGCTCCGGCGGGAGGCGTTTCTCTTCCCATTGATTCACAATCTGAAAGACTATATGGAAGGCCGGGCTGAGGAGCCGTTGTATCGGGATCTCCCGTTTGCGGATCTGGCAGCATACTGGCGGGAGCGCTGGCTGCTGCCCCGGGCGAATCGTGTGAACGGCTGGCATGCGTGGGAACCGGAGCGCCTGCTGGAACGGCTGATCGTGCATCGGGAGGATGGAAGGAATGCTTGAGGAACGGGAGCGGCCCTTCGCGGAGCTTCCTGCAGGCCTGGTCGAGGAGCTGTTGAGGGGGTCTGACGAGCTCAGCCGGCGCATCGGAGCGGAGCTGGATGCTCTGCGGGCCGCACGTCGGGAGCGACGGGAGTCGCTGGAAAGGAGCGGCCTCCTGCGGCGAGAGGGCGATCTTCCCGCCGTCCCGATTCCCACCACCTGTGGGGTGGATGGGGCCTACGCGGTAGAGCGGCTGATCGCCGCGGACCTGGTGGCCACGGTGGCTGTGGCGGTGGAGGGCCTGACGCCCCCTTCTGAGACTCGATACTGGCCGGAGCCCCCGCATCGTGCCTATGTGGAGATAGAACGCCACGAGGAAGAAACCGGGACGCTGGCGCGAGCGGCCATGATGGGCATGGAGCTGATGCTGGCGGCTCAGGCTCCGCACGATGTGATCTTCCTGGACGGCTCTCTCACCACCCCGCTGATCTACTTCAACCAGGCCATGAACCGGGCCCGGGAGGCCCCGGATCTGCATCTGACCGCTTTCCTTCTGGAGCATATGGAGGACTATCTTCTCGCCTATCGGGACGTCCTGCGAGCCCAGCGGACGGATCGGGCGTGGGTGGCAGTGCCCAAATACTCCGTCCGGAGGGAGATCGGTCGGCAGCTGGGCTGGCCTGAGTCCATGGACGATCGGGCGATGTTGACCGGCCTGCTGGAGCCCGGTGAGTTCACGGCCCCCCGGCCGCTGGAGCCACCCCGCCAGCCCTGGCATATCCAGCTGAGCCCCCTTCCGGAGAGGGTGCGCACACGCGCGGAGCCATTGCGGGATGAGATCATCGAGCTGCTGGGGGAAGTGCAGGTTGCCTATTACCGCCCCCGGGCCTGGTTGCCAGCCATCCGGCTGGAGCTGAGCCGGCCGGTGGCGGAGAACGCGGCCCGACTGGCCTCCATCATCCAGGCTCTTCACTTCCAGTGCAGCGCACCGGGAATGCTGGAGCCCTACCCGCTTTATCTCGCGGATCGGATGGTGAAGCATCTGGGGCGGGCGATCCCCAGCCTGCGCCAGGTGATTAGCCAGCGGCTGGCGGAAACCTGGGAGGGGACGATCGATGAGATCTTCCTGAGCCTGCATGGCTATCGCACGGAGAGCGGCCGGTGACGGCCTTCCCGGGAGGAGGTGGAAGATGACGGCGCATTCTCTGGATCAACAGATCGATCAGACGGAACGCATCGGCGTGGTGGGCTCGCCATCGTCCACCTCAGAGCTCGCCCTGGACATCCTGGCCAGCGCGGTGAACCGGAAATTGGTGGGCGAGTTCGCCCTCTTCCGGTTCCAGCAGGACGGCAAGACTCACTACGCCCTGGGTCAGATTACCGAGGTGAGGCTGCGGAACGTCTGGCATGAGGACCCCACGATGCGCAGCCTCATCCGCCAGCGCGGCCGGGTGGATGCGGTAAGCGAGCGGCAGGATACCCATCAGGGCGAGATGGTCATCAGCGCCGTCTTTTGCCGCGATGGCCCTACCTATCGGCCCAGCATCCTGGGCACCGTCCCCGCGACCGGCACGCCGGTCCATCTGGTGGATGATGCCATCCTGGAGAGTCTGCTGGCCCCCTACCGGACTCAGCTCTTCTACCTGGGGCGGGTCTACGGCTCCACGCCCAGGCTTCCCCTCTGGTTCAAGCACTTCGATAGCGGCCCGGACGGCGCCGGCGAAGCCTACCATCTGGGGATCTTCGGGAAAACAGGGTCTGGAAAATCCGTGCTGGCCAAGATGATCCTCCTGGCCTACGCCCGCTACCCCCAGATGGCCCTGCTGGTCCTGGATCCCCAGGGCGAGTTCGCCAAGGATGTGCGGGGGAACCCTTCCGGGGAGTTCCGCCTGCCCATGGATCGGGTCCTTGACCGACTGCGCAAGCCGGTGGAGGTCGTCGGCGTCCGGGACCTGGTGCTGGACCGCTGGGAGCTTTTCGCGCGCATCCTGTATGAGAGCCCCTTCTTTGAACAGCTGAGCATTCCCAAGGGGGAAAATCGGGATCTGGCATGTCAGACCCTGGCCGATCGGCTGCAGCGCCAGCATGTTCGCCTGGCCGACCTGCATACCCGCGAGGCTTTCTATAAAGCCTGGTCGCTTTTAGGGAATGAACAGGTCCAGATGGTGTTTTATCGCTCGGAGGTATCGAGGAATCGTTTTAACCTGATGTATCAAAGCGCCAGCAAAAATGAGTTCTACACACGCTACTGGCTTCCTGTCGCACAGCTGTTCCGTGAGGATCGGCCGGAAGCCCGGAAGGTGGATGATCTCCTGTATCGTCTGTTGAGGCCGGAGGAGGGGAATCGTCCCCTGGTGGTTATCGACCTGTCGGCCGAGCAGATCGGAAGGAGGGGTCTGGATTCCCCTCCTCTGCCCCTGTTTCAAAGCGCCACTGGCGCAGAGGAAGAGAGCTCCATCTTCTGGACGGAGACCATTCAGGCCCTGGTGGTGAAGCGGCTCCTGGAGGGGATCCGGCAGGCAGCGGAATCCGCCTATCGGGAGAACCGCAGCCTGAACACGCTGGTTCTGATGGATGAGGCCCATCGGCTGGCGCCGCGCGAAGATCCGGAGGATGCCGAGAAGAAGGCAGTTCGCGACCTGCTGATCGATGCGGTCCGCACCACCCGTAAATACGGCGTGGGGTGGATGTTCATCAGCCAGACCCTCTCCAGCCTGCATCGCGGGATCGTGGATCAGCTGCGCATCTTCTTCTTCGGGTTCGGCCTGGGGATGGGCCAGGAGTTTCGTGCCCTCAGCGAGCTGGTCGGGGGGCGAGGCCGGGCCCTGGACCTTTATCAGCTGTTCCGGGATCCCCATTCCTCCTTCGACACGGCCTCCCGAGAGTATTCCTTTATGACCACCGGCCCGGTCTCCCCCCTTTCCTTCGCCGGGACGCCTCTCTTCTTCAACGCCTTCAATCGGGTGGAGGAATTTCTGGAGGCCAACGGGTGGGCGGATGTCCGGTAGCCATCCTCTCCGCCCAACCCCAGGCGGGGATTCTGGAGAATCTCTTGTGACTTCGCGATAAGGAGATCGACGATGAGCACTGGAGCCATGCTGGCAGCCGTACTTGGCCTCCTCCGAGGGATCCTGGCGGTCGCCGGGGTCCTGTTCGCAGGGGGAGGGCTGGTGATGACGCTCGCCGGACGGATGAGGGGCGTCGATCCCCGGCATCGACACTGGCGGAGAGCTCGCGATCTGTTGATTCAGGGGCTGTTCTTCGGATCCCTCGGGCTCCTGGGAGGCCTCTTCGATGCTGTGGTTCCGGATCTGCTCGGTATTTCTACAGGGGGCGCGGCGCTGCTGGGGGCGCTCGGGGTCGGGGTCAGCCTCCTGACGTTCGGGCTGATCCCCCGGAGATCCGCGCTGGGGCCCGGAGGGGCAGGGGCGTCGACGTGGGCCATGGCCGCACGGCGGCGGCGGATCCTGATCGCGGTGACCATCGGGGGCGGCGCGCTTCTGATCGCTGCGGTCCTCCTCCTCGGGGAAAGCCGCGCGCTGGGCCTTGGAGGGGCTGGCGTCCTCGCGCTGGCCCTGGCGATCCGTCTGGGGGCCGATCTGCTGGATCGGATCGCCCGGCGGGGCGAGCGCGCGGTCCGTCGAGCGGAGCGAGGTGCCTATGCGGAAGAGCAGGTGGGCCACATCCTGGAAGGATTGGGGGATGACTTCCTCGTTCTCCACGACATCGAGAGCCCCTACGGCAACATCGATCACCTGGTGCTCACCCGCCAGGGCCGCCTCTTTCTCATAGAGACCAAGTCCCACGCGGGGAGGATCACCGCGGAGGGGAATCGCCTCCTGCTGAATGGGCGCCCGATGGAGAAGGATCCGATTCAGCAAACCCTGCGGAACGTCCTCTGGCTCAAGCAGCAGCTCCGGGAGGCGATCGGGCGGGAACCCTGGGTGGAGGGGATCGTGGTCTTCTCCCGGGCTTTTGTGCCGCCGGATCTGGTGGTCCGGGGCATTCAGGTCCAGAACGCCCGCTACCTGGAGCCGACGCTGCGCCGCGCGGGCCGAGGCGATCCGAGCCTCTGGGAGGCTCGCGAGCGCATCCGGCAGGTGCTGCAAAGGCAGCCTGGGGGTTGATCCCAGAATCTTCATCGGCCAGGAGGGGGCCAATGACGGGGAACCGGAGGATTCACATCGCCCTCGGCAACGAAGGACATTTGATAGACCTTGCTCGATACGCTACGCAAATTCCACGTAAGGTCGTGGATTGGTGGACCATTGACAAGAATGCCCGCGCTGGGGATGTTGTGGTTTTTTACATCGCATATCATGTCTTGTGGCGATCGGCACCGTGGCCAGTGATCCCCGGATTCAGGAGGATCCCCTCGAAGGCTGGTATGGCCGCTACATCGCGGATATCGTCGATATTCAGCTCCTCTCACGGCCGATCCGTCTGGAGGAGATCCGCCGGCGCTTCCCTGATTGGGATTACTGGCGCCAGCCCCGCACCCATATCTGCGTGCCCGAGCGCTTCGCGAAGAGCTTCTGGGACTTCGTTCTTGAGCATCTGTAGGGCGTGGAAAAGGCATGGATCCATACGGATCCATGGGGCGATGACCTTGTCGGACGGGGCCGGCCATTCGACACGTCCGGGAGGGTATCCTACTCCCCCTGCGCGGGGATGCTCGAGGCCCCAGCGGTGGAACGTCGGCTGGCGAGCCCGAGGAACCCGAGAGCGCCCAGCAGGGCCATGGCCGCGCCGCCCCACCAGATGGCGGTCGGCCCCAGCCCATCGTGCAGCAGCCCCCCGATCACCGGCCCCAGCCCGAGCCCCAGGCCCCACGTCAGCCCGTATACGCTCATATACCGCCCCCGCGCCTCCGGCGGCGCCCGGTTCGCCGTCCAGGTGGTGGCCGTGGGGATCATCAGCATCTCCCCGATGGTGAGCAGTTGGAGTGCGGTGCCTAGGCACCGCACTCCAACAGAAAGGCCGGGAAGCTCCGCCCGAAGGCCACGCTGCCCACCCCCAGGGCGTAGAACAGCGAGCCCACCGCCAGAACGGGCAGCTCCCGGAAGCGGCCCGCCAGGCGGGTGATCCCAACCTGCAGCCCCACGACCATCGCGGCGTTGGTGGTCATGATGAACCCATACAGGCGCTCCGGCACACCGAAGTTCTCCTTCACGTAAACCGGAAGCAGCACCATCATCAGGGCATAGGCCATCCCGGCGAGGGTGTAAAAACCGCAGAAGGCCAGAAACCGGCGATCCCGCAGGATCCCTTCATAGCCTCTTTCCCATCGCAATGGGCCGGGAACCTCCACCGTCGATGGCCGGGTCTCCCGGACCCAGAGGAGCACCAGCAGGGCGAAGAGGATCTGGGCAAGGCCCCCCAGAATGAAGGCCATGGAATAGGAGGCGGAGACGATGAAGCCCCCGATGGCCGGGCCGACCGCCACTCCCAGGTTGGAGTGCGGTGCCTAGGCACCGCACTCCAGCAGGGCATACGCCGACGCCCGTCGGGAGGGCTCGATCAGATCCGCGACCATGGCGTCGCCCCCCACCCGGTAAATCGGCCCGAACCCGCCCATAAAGGCCATCAGCGCCGCCCACGCGAGAAGGGAAGCCGCCGGGATCATCCCCAGCATGGCCAGGCCGCTCCCCACAAGGCCCACCACCATCGCGCCCTTCCGGCCGAAGCGATCCACTACCAGGCCGGCGATGGCAGTGGTCACCAGACCGGTTACCGCGTTCAGGGTGAGCAGCATGGTGATCCACGTCAATGGGGCAGCCAGACGCTGCCGGAGATACAGCGTCAGGAAAGGCCAGACCATGCTCCCGCCGGTCGCGCTGATCCAGGTCCCCCAGAACAGCAGCCAGAACCCATGGGGATAACTCATCCTGGACACGAATCGAGTCATATGCCGTTCCTTTGCGCGAATAGGAGGGAACCCGCCTTCTGGCGCGTCCTCCAATCCCACGGAGAAAAACAAAGGGGGAGGCTTCCCGGATCACCTCCCCCATTGAACCCGAGGGGGAAAGGCCTCTTCCGCCTTGCCGCCCAAAAGCCTTCAGGGAGAGACCCGCTGCGGGATCCCCTTCCCCGATCCTTGGGGGATTGGAGGATCGCCGAAGGTGGCCCCCTGGAGGAGAAAGCACCGAAGGGAAGGGACGCACGACCGTGCGCCCTGATCTCCTATTCTATTCCTCTTCTTCCTCTCCGATCACCGTGAACGTCCGGGGCGCCGGGGGCGGAAGGAGCGGCCAGCCGCCGCGATGGGGATCCGGCACCGGAGGCCCGGGCACCCAGGCGACCCAGGAGATCCACGGCATCCCCAGGAAAGGCAGGCCCGGCGCGCCCGAGGAGCCCCGCCCCGGGAAGCCGCCCCCCGGCCCGGCCGGGAGCCCATACCCGCCGCCTGAAGGATGTCCTTCTACCCCGGAGGTGCCCGGGATCCATCCCGGGTAGAGGAGGGGCGACCCGGCGGGTCGCCCCCACGGGAGCCCGACGCCGGCATAGGGATCCACCCGATCCGCCCGCTGGATCCCCAGAGCGGCGACGAGGAAAGCGATCATGGTCCCCAGGGCGACCCCGACCATCACCGCCAGCCCCCATCCGCCCAGACGGATGCCCACCCAGATGGCCCCGCTGATCCCGAAGGCGACGGTGAACAGAAGGAGGAGCAGCCGGAACAGCGCCTGCCTCATGGGAGACCTCCTGATGGAGGATCGTTGGAAAAAGGCCGGGCGATCTGGCGGAGGAGCGGCCGGAGCTCCTCGGGCGCGATATAAGCCGCCTGGAAGCGGGTAAGGGTCCCGCCCACCACGGCGATGAAATCCCCCTTCCCCTGCAGGCGCTCCGCGCCCGTCCCCCCGATCCCGGCCGCCACCCGAGCGTCCTCCGCCGAAACCACCCGCCCCACCAGCCGGGCCGGGAAATTGGCCGTCAGCCGCCCGCCCAGCAGCGCCGCCGTCGGCTTCTGGGTGCAGGCCAGCAGATGGATCCCCGCCTCCCGTCCGCGCTGGGCCAGCCGGGTCAGCAGCTCCCCCACTTCCCGCCCGCCCTGCTGCACCAGATCCCCCAGCTCATCGATGACGATCAGCAGGCGGGGCGTGAAGATCCCCTCCCGGGAGCGGCGCTCCATCAGCCGGACGGCTTCCTCCAGGCGGGCCGTTGCCTCGGGCGTCTCCCCCGCAGCGGATGTCCACACATGGGGAAGCTCCCGGAACGCGGCGAAGGCCGTTCCCTTGGGATCGATGAGGATCAGCATCAGCTGGCCGGGCCGGTGGGCCATCACCAGGCTCACCAGCATCGTCCGCGCCAGCGACGTCTTGCCCGATCCGGTGGTCCCGGCGATCAGGATGTGGGCGACCTGCGGGCTGGTCAGCCGGATCAACAGCGGCGCCCCGTCGGTGGCCAGCCCCAGGAGGGCGGTGTAAGGCGGATAGCGGGGCATCGCCCGGCGGACCTGCTCCATCAGCGGGAGGAAGCGCACCACCTGGGGATCCGGGCGGGGGATCTCCAGCTGCACCACCGGCCCTTCCCGCTGGATCCGCACGCCGGGCACCCCCAGGGCCAGGGCCAGCTCCTCCGCCAGCCCCTTCAGGCGGGACCACCGGACGCCGGGGGCGGGGACGACCTGGAAGAGGATGGCGGTCGGTGTGACCCGACCGCCGGTCACCCGCCCGGGCGATCGATGCTGCCAGAGCACCTGTTCCACCAGATCCGCCTGGGCCTCCAGCCACCTCCGCTTCATGGGGAACGCCTCCCGGGTTCCTGGGAACGTCCTCGGTTATCCTTCCTGAACAACAGTCCCCAGATCCCGCACCGGGCCGAACCGGAACGCCACCCGCCCCTCCAGCGTCCATATCCGGCGATCCAGACGGATCGGCCGCAGATCCGGATGGGCGGGACGCAGCCAGTAGATCGCCTCGTCCTTCCCGTCTTTCCGGTTCTTCTGCCCGACCGCCTCGGGCCGCTCGATGATCAGCTCCTTCAGGGTCAGCTGGTTTCGACCGCGCAACCGTACCACCACCAGATCTCCAGAACGGACCTCGCTCCAGGTCACCGGCTCGATCAGCACCACATCATACGGTTGAATCCCCAGGCCGATCATGGATTCCCCGCGAACCCAGAGGGCGAACCGGCAACGGCGAGGCACCCAGGCCGCTGGCAGGCGCAGGACCCCCAGATCCTGAGGGATGACCTCCCCCACCTGATCCGGCGGAGAGGCGGGGACCACACCCTTGAGGGGAATCGATACCGGTGGGGGTGGAAGGGAGACCGGCCGCCAGGTCCGATGCTTTCCGGGTTCGCAGATCACCCGGCCTTCCCGAACCAGCGAGCGCAGATGATAGAGGGCATGGGAACGGGAGGAGAACCCCATCTGCCGGCGGACCTCTTCCAGGGTAGGGCCGTAGCCATGGGTCTCCCAGTAGGCCTCCAGATAGCTCAGCAACCGATCCCGGTCCGCCATCGCCGCCTCCGGTTTAGAACAAATGTTCTAATCAGAAGCATAATCCCTCCCGAGGAATTTGTCAAGAGGGATCGATGCGGAGGTTGGGACATCCGGTGGGGACACGATTTCGGCGGCCTGCTGGTGGGGCGGCGGAAGCCGGGGCGCACGGCCGTGCGCCCTTCCATTCGGATCGGCGAAGGCGGATGCCCGGCGTGGCAAGGGCCCTGGAAGGCTGATTTCCCATCGGTGCCTATAGCCGCTGTCCTACGGTTTCTGCGCCCGGGCACGCCACACTGCCCAGTCCGCCTCGGTGTCCAGGTCGAAGGTCAGGGCTTCGTGGTGAAAGAGGCGCACCGGGAGGCCCCGGGCCTGGGCCTCGGTCTGGAACGCCTCCAGGCTCCCCGCGCCGAACCGGAAGGGGATGCCTTCGGGTGGGCGAAGGAGAAGGGCGTTGGTGCCCTGGGCCCGCTGGTCGGGGACCAGCACCAGGCCCCGATCCGGGAAGCCGGCCTGGAGCAGGGCCCGGATCGCCTCGGGGGTCAGGCGGGGGAGGTCGATGGGGAGGACGCCGATCGCTTCCGCGCCGTGGCGAACCGCATAACGGCGGGCGGCGGTCAGCGCGCGGTTCAGATCCTCCCATCGGTCGAGATACCCATCCATCCCCATGCTCCGGGCCAGGGCCAGCACCCGGAGGTCGGCGCTGATCACCAGGGGATGGACTTCGGGCACCCGGGCGACCACCCGCAGGGTGCGCCGCGTCAGGAGCCACGCCAGGCGGATGCGCGCCCGGCGCGGAAGCGCATCCGCCAGACGGGACTTCGCCTGCTCCAGCCGTTTCACCGGGATCAGGAACCAGATCTCCATGCGCTTTACATTCCGGCGGTGGACTCCACGGAAGCGATGGCGGATCGGCTGCCCGTGCGGAAAGGGATCAGCGCTGGGTTGCGGGGAGGAAAAGCCGGAAGGGGAAGGGGGTGAAGCGCCACACCCCGGCCCGCAGCTCGCCGCTCCATCCACCCAGGATCCAGATCGCGCCGTCCCCCGGCGCGGCGGATAGATTCCGCCACGTCCCGGTGATCGGCGTCTCGAAGGGCGTCCAGCGATCGGCGCCGGGCTGGTAGCGCTCGTTGAACGCCAGGGGGATCCGCCATCCTCCCCCGATCGCGAAGAGGTAGCCGTCCATCGCGGTGAGCGCCAGCCCGCCCCGCCCCACGTTCAACGGCGGGCACGGTTCCCAGCGATCGGCGGTGAATCGGTAGCGCTCGCAGGTCGTCAGTTCCCGCTGTCCGTCGTAGCCTCCCACCACATAGATCGCGTCGCCCAGCAGGGCCGCGGCGGCGAAGGCGCGGGGGGTGGGCATGGGGGACCGGGGCTCCCAGCGCCCTCGCGCGGGATCCAGCATCCAGACCGTCCCCTGCAGGCGGCGGCCATCCCAGCCTCCGAAGAGATAGAGGCGATCCCCGGCCACGGCCAGGGCATAGGCTGCCAGCGGCCCCGGCAACGGGGGCCCCTCCGACCAGCGGTCTGCCTCCGGATCGTAAATATCCACCCGATCGATGGGCTGGCCCTGGGGATTGACCCCACCCGGGATGTAGATCCGATCCCCCAGGGTTCCAGCGGCGGCCGCCGCCACCGGGTAGGGCTTGGGTGCTCCCCGCTGCCAGCGCTCTCTCCGGAGATCGAAGCGTTCCACCCGATCGGTGATGCCCTCGGGAGCCTCCCCCCCGATCACGATCAGCCAGTCCCGCCAGCGGGCCAGGGCGAAGCGCGCCCGGGGCGTGGGCATCTGGCTGATCAGCTTCCACCGGGATAGCGCCTCAGCCCGCTCGATGCCCTGGCCGGCCTGATCCCCCTGGAAGATCACGTCGGGCCCTTCCGAACGCGCTGGCGCAGGCCCCAGCGCCCACGCGATCCCCAGGAGGACAGCGATCAGGAACACGATGGCCTGCCATCGGGGAAAGGCCGCGGGGGCGGATTCCTCTATCACCGGAGGGGCGGTCGCCATTGCCGGCGCGGGCTCCGGGGCCTCCTCCGGTGCCGTCGGCGGTTCCCCAGGCGGGAGCGCCTCCTCCCCCTCCTCTTCTTCCGCTTCTTCTCTGATCACGGGTGGGGAAGGCGTCAGGGTCACCAGCCCGAAGCGGACCGCATACATCGCGGCCTCGGTGCGGGACTGGAGGTTGGTTTTGGAGAAGATGTTGCGGAGGTGGACCTTCACCGTGTTCTGGCTGATCCCCAGGCGGTAAGCGATCTCCTTGTTGGCCAGCCCCTGGGCCACCAGGCGCAGGATCTCCTGCTCCCGATCGGT
The DNA here is from genome assembly GCA_016842085.1 of Candidatus Thermoflexus tengchongensis. GTDB lineage: Bacteria > Chloroflexota > Anaerolineae > Thermoflexales > Thermoflexaceae > Thermoflexus > Thermoflexus tengchongensis. The sequence goes on from JAEVEX010000067.1 coordinate 13,719, forward strand.
GAGTCCCGCCTCCTCCGGCGGGATCCATTCCATTCGATGCTCCGGCTGCCACATTTCCGCTTCCATGACGTTCACCGGACCCCAGATCCGCGAGCGAGCGACGTTCCCGGGCCTCCGCCCGGATCGGTCAACCTGCCCGATGGAAAAGACCCGAGATGATCCAGGGATCCGGTTGTTTCAGTTTCTATTTTGAAGCAAACCGCCCCCAGAGGGGAAGGGGCGGATCCTGGAGCGGGAAAGCTCCCTGACCTTTCCGAACGCATCCCGGTCTACCTCTGGCTCATGGAGCCCTTTCCTGTGGGAAGGTTCTCGGGCAGCGCCCGGGGTTTTCGGTGGATGTGCTGCGGAGCCCATCTCCTCACGCCTCGGAGCCCTGAAAGGCAGGCCAATCCAGCAGCCAGCCGGCGATGGCGGAGTAATCGGCTTCCGCCCAGCCGTGCTCCCGGGCGGCCAGGAACGTTTGCTGGGCCACGGCGGCCAGAGGCGTGGGGGCCCCGACCTGACGGCCGAACTCCACGATCAGGCTGAGGTCCTTCTCCATCAGGCGCAGGGCGAAGGAGGGCGTGAAATCCCCCTCCACGATCTTTCCGCCTTTGTTCCGCTGCGCCGGGGAGATCACCGCCAGATCCTGAAGGATCCCCCACAGCTGTTGCGGAGGGATCCCGGCGCGGGCGCCCAGGGCGAACGCCTCGCCCAGCGCCTGCATCGCTACGCCCAGGATGAGGTTGACGGCGAGCTTCACTGCACACCCCATCCCGTTGCCGCCCACATAATGAATATTTCGCCCCAGGATCCGCAGGAGATCCTCAACGGCTTCAAACGCCTCCCGTGGACCCCCGACGAAGATCGTGAGGGCCCCTTCCGTCGCGGGCCCCACGCTGCCGGAAACCGGGGCGTCGAGCATCCGCACGCCCCGTTGCGCGGCCTGTTCGGCCAGACGTCGGGAGACGGCCGGGGCGATGGTGCTCATATCCACCACGATGAGGCCCGGATATGCGCCCTCCAGCACGCCGTTGGGGCCGGCGAGCATGGCCTCGCTGGCGGCGGAATCGGCCAGCATCAGGAAGACCACCTCGCTGGCCTGGGCGACGGCCCGTGGGGAATCGGCCCAGCGGGCCCCTTCGGCGATCAGGGGTTCCGCCTTCTCCCGGGTGCGGTTGTAGATCGTGAGCCGATGCCCGGCCCGCAACAGCCGCCGCGCCATCGGCGTTCCCATCCGTCCCAGCCCGATGAATCCCAGCGCTCGCATCGTGAGCCCTCCTGAAGGATTCGGATCCGGAGTTACGCGATGGATTTCCGCCCCGTAGCATTCTTTTATTCCACAGGCGGCAGATCCGCGACCCAGAGGGTGCCATCGGCCCGGAGGAAGAAGAGCCGGCGCCGCCCCTCATCCACCGCGGCGGCGATCAGATCCTTCAAGCTCTCCCCCCGGATCTGACGGATGAAATCGCCCCGCGGCCCCACCTGGATCAGGCGATCCGGCTCCAGGATGTAAAGCCAGGGCCGGGGCGCCTGAGGGTCCATGGTCAGGCCCACCGGCTGGCGCACCGGGCTCGGGAGCGCGGGGGCGGGTTGTTCTCGCAGGGGGAATCCCTCCTCCTCCCGGCCCATCGCGAACGCCCGCACCCGCCCATCCCGATACAGCACGTAGACGTTCTGGTAAACCAGGAAGTCCACCGCCTCCCCCAGGTCCGTCCGGGGCGAGGTGAAATACGGCTCGGGATCTCCCGTGTAATCGTCCCCGGTCGGGCGCAGCCGCCAGATCTGGCCCCTCTCCCGATCCAGCACGTAGAGATTCCCCCCATAGAATCGAAGCTGCCCTTCGGTGAGCGGAGGAAGACGGCTGGACACCCATCGGGGGCTCCGGTTGCGGCTTTCCGCCAGGCCCTGCGCGTGAAGGGCGATCAGGCCGCCGGCGGACCGCCCGCCCTCCGCCCCCGCCCAGGCCAGATCCAGCAGCGCCCCCACCGGATGGCCCTGCAGGAGCATGCCGCTCCACAGGAGCTCCTGCATGGATTCGCTGAGGAGCGCCCGGTGCACCTCATCGTATCCGATCCAGAGGACGCAGCCTCCGGGGCGCAGGGCCTCGGAGACGCACCGGCCTTCCCGATCGAGCAGATAAAGCTCGTTGTCCCGCAGGACCAGCCGCCGGAGGCGGCCGGGGGGAAGGCTGGCCAGACGCACCGCATGCAGCGGCTGGACGGCCTGATCCAGCCGGTCCAGCTGGCGCTGCGCCTGCTCCTGCAGCGCGGCGGCCTCCGGCAGCGCGGCATATTGCTGCGCGGTCCGCGCCAGGTCCCGGGCGGCCTCCCAGTGGCGTCGGGCCTCCCCGGGGGCCTGCGCCTGGGCGGCCTGCTCGGCCTCCGCCTGAGCCTGGGCCAGCAGGCGGTGGGCGATCAGGAGGTTCCGCTGATGGACGTAAACCCCGAAGGTGAGGAGCGCGATCGCCCAGGGCAGGATCCACGCCAGGGTGCGGACCCATCCCGGCGCGGTCGGCAGCGAAACGGTGGGTCGTCCCCATCGGGGCATACGGGGAGAAGGCCATCGCGGCCTCGGGAGCCGAAGCCGGCCCGGCGGGAGGAGCTTCCCGAACGGCCTGCGGGAGGGAGCCGGAGGTACTGAAGGAACCGGAACGGAGGGAACCGGCTCCGGCGGGGGTGCCATGGGCTCCTGCGGGGGAAGAGGCGCCCGGGTGGGCTCGAGGGCCAGGATGAGGAAGGCCACCGGGTGGGAGACGGTGCGAGCCACCTGGACCTCGATCGCTTCGATGATCAGGGGGAGATTCTGGATGCGGGTCAGTGCGATCAGCGCGGCGGGATCCAGGAGCGGGCCGGTTTCCGCATCGGCCACAATCAGCCGGTCCTCCGGTCGCAATCGGACCATCCCGTAGTGCAGGGCGATGGCCCGCGCGGCGCCCAGTGCCGAAGGGCTCTCTCCTTCCGGCGTGATCACCTGAACCCCTTCCCGGGTGACATAAGCGGCCCAGGCCGGCCCGGCCTGGAGCAGGAAGATGGATTCCCCCCGCACCGCGAGCAGGGTGAGGCCGATCTCCCATCGTTCCCCGGGGGCGGCATGGCGGTTTTGTTCCAGGAGCCAGTGGTTGAACGCGAGGAGGGTTTCCCGGAGGGCAGAAGTCAGGCTGCCAGGGTGGCGGTCGAAGGTGGTCCGCAACAGGCGGATCACCTCTTCGAAGGGAAGGGACTTCGGATCGCCGCGAACGGTCAGGACGGCATAGAGCGGCTCCGGCCGCCGGCGCCCCTGGGGAGGCAGCTCCAGCACCAGCCCTTCTGCTCGTGATCCTCTATACCATCCGGCATGGGCTGCGCGCATGGTTGCGCTTTCCGGGTTCGGAATCGGTTTCCCCAGGGTGCGGGTCACCGAAGGCGGCCCGCACCCCTCGACTTCGAATCTGGGAAGGTGAAACGGCGTCATCGCTGGAGGGAGGGGATCCGCTCCTCTTTCGCCGCCACATCCCGGAGGGGCACGCCCTCCGGGCAGTGCAGCGCCTGGCATAACGCCTGGAGGATTTCCTGAGCGCTATCCCGATCCCCGGCGAGATCCCGCCGTCGGGCTTCCTGCAGCTGTTCCCAGAAGCGTCGGCCCTCCGGATCCTCCGGCTCCCGCATGAAATCGGCGACGATCCCCTCCCGCACCGCCTGCCGCCAGTCTGGAAGCCAGGCGTTCAGGAAATACGCGGAGGGATCATAGGCTCGCTGGTAAGCCCGAAGCGCCTCATAGAAAGCGATGGTGAACCGCAGATCGGCGATCTGCGCCGGATCGACGGGCGATGCCTGCAGACGCTGAAGCCATTGTGCTTCCAGGGTTCGGATATCTTGATGATAGACAGCCCGGAGGGCATGGTCAAGGACCTCCCGGTCCGATTCCCCCAGATGGCGTTCCATTGCCTGGAGGAAAGCCCGGAAGCGGGACCATCCGCCTTCCCGCACCAGCTCCTCCACGAAAGCGCCCGCTTCGAGGTAGCCGATCTCGTGGGGATGCGCGTAGAAATCCTCCACCAGGTGTTCCAGCGGGATCCATCCCCCCATATGGAGGAGCGCGGCGGCCCGCTGGGTCAGCGGCTCCGGGCGGTAGTGTCCGCCGGCGACGAAAACGGCCAGGCCTTCAAGGATGAAGGAGGGAAGGTGGGCCAGGCAATCCTCGCGCGCCAGCCATGCGCAGGTCATCCGATGGGTGAGCTCATGGCGCAGGATCGTGGGAACATCCGCTGGCAGGCGATCCGATAGCGGGTCGGTCAGGATCAGGCTGTCTCCCACCGTGAACCCGCCGTGCCCGAGCAGCCGGGGGATCCACACGATATGGGTCGGAAGCCGCGTGGGAAGGCCCAGTCGGGCCCGGACCATCGCTTCCGCTTCATCGGCCCATCGCATCCGTTGCAGCAGCCCGGCCCCGGTCGCCGTGCCCGTCAGGTAATGATGGATACAACACCGGCTCTCCGCCTGCGCCCACCGGGCCTGCCGCTCCGCCTCCGGAAGCTGCTCCCGCGGGCGCAGGAAGACGGTGCGGGTGATCCGATCGCCGATCGGGAGGGCTTCCTCGCCCGGTTGAGCCACTGCAATCAGGGACAGTGGGCCGGAAAATGAGGCCTCCCAGATCCAGGTCCAGGTCGTGGTATGGGAAGCTCCCGGGGGCAGCTCCGGGAGGAGCGCTTCCGCCAGGATCTCCTCCGTCCCCGAATTCACCCGTCGGATCTCCACCCGGCCCGAGACCATGGAGACCGGGGCGGTGTTCCGAACCTGGACCTCGAAGCTCAGGCGATCGCCTTCATAGAGCGGTCCGTCCGGGTGAAGGCGGAATGCCTCGATGGTCAGCGCCCGCTTCGGTGCCGGGCTCAAGACCGCGGGAGGAGGGGAGGGCGACGGCGTGGGGAGCGTCAGGGCGGACGGCTGGGAAGAGGGCGGTTCCGGCAGTGAGCTTCCGTTTCCCGGGAAGCCTGCCCGCGCCGTAAGCCAGAGTGCCATCAACACTCCGCCAATCACTACCCACCGGTGGATTCGGGACATCGTCCGCTCCGGATCCGTTCGAGCCCGGGCTTATGGATCCGGGCCCGGTTGAGAAGGAGAGATGCGTCCCCCAGTATAAGGGGGAGGGCCATCCTGTCTCCCGGAATGGGAGCCCAGGGACGGATATCCGGTTTTCGCTGGCTTTGAAGCGGCCCCACCTCGAAAGCTCCAGGAAGGGGCCAGCGGCCTTATTCTATCTGGAAAAACCGGCAGGCCCGACCCCAATCGACCCAAAATTTGACAGACCCTGGAGTCGCTCCTATGATTCATACAAAACGCCGATGGAGTCGAGCGAAAAGATGTCGCACTCCGTGACCCATATCCACTGCATCTGTCCTGGGCGGGGGCGTTAGCGCCACCCGCCCGGGGTGAAGGCCGAACCCCGGCCTTTCTTCCCGCCTGACCGAGGGACCAACCGATCGGTGGGTGGCCAACGCCCCCGCGCCCCAAGGGGTGCTGAGGCTGCTGGCCGTTTCCAGCCCGCCGCGTCGCGTTGGTCCCTTTTATTTTCATGGCTTACGCCGTTGGGCTCGAATTCTAAGGAAGCGGGATGACCCTTCCTGTGGTCCTTCGGATCGCGGGGGAAAGGGGAGGGGGAGCCCAGAGGCCAGGTGGACCCAGCCCTTCAGAGAGGAGCAGGTTATGTTGAAGACCATCCCGAGGATGCGGACGGAGGCGGCGAAGGATGTGTTCGAGCTGATCGGCAACACGCCTCTGCTCCGGTTTCGGAAGCTCACCGCGCCGTTCGCGCCGGTGGAGATCTACGCGAAGGCGGAATGGTATAACCCGGGCGGGTCCGTGAAGGATCGCCCCGCCCGGGAGATCATCCTGACGGCGGAACGGGAAGGTCGGCTGTATCCCGGCAAGGTCATCCTGGATGCGACCTCCGGGAACATGGGGATCGCCTATGCCATGCTGGGGGCCGCCCGGGGGTATCGGGTGACCCTGTGCATCCCGGCCAACGCCAGCCCGGAACGGCTGCGGATCCTGAGGGCTTACGGTGCGGAGCTGATCCTCACGGATCCGCTGGAGGGGACGGATGGAGCCATCCTGGAGGCCCGCCGCCGGTATGAGGCCGAACCCGAGCGCTACTTCTATGCGGATCAATACAACAACCCGGCCAACTGGAGGGCCCATTACCGGACCACCGGGCCGGAGATCTGGGAGCAGACCGGGGGCCGGATCACCCACTTCGTTGCCGGCCTGGGGACCAGCGGGACGATGATGGGGGTCGGTCGCTATCTGAAAGAACGGAACCCGGCGATCCGCCTGATCGGCGTGCAGCCGGATGGGCCCTTCCATGGCCTGGAGGGCCTCAAGCATATGGAGACCGCGATCCGCCCCGGGATCTATGATCCGGATTTGCTGGATGAGATCGTCACCATCTCCACCGAGGAGGCCTATGCGATGGCCCGGCGCCTGGCTCGCGAGGAGGGGCTCTTTGTGGGGATCTCGGCAGGCGCGGCGATGGCGGCTGCCCTGAAGGTCGCTGCCCGTCTGCGGGAAGGCGTGGTGGTGACGATCTTCCCGGATGCCGGATACAAGTATTTGAGCGAGAGCTTCTGGTTCGAAGAGGATACATAACCCGCAGGAGCCATGTCCGATGATTCTGCGGTTGCGTCAGGCGCATCAGGATCAGATCCGGGCTCACGTGGAAGGAGGCTACCCGGCCGAGGCGTGCGGGATCTTCCTCGGCCGTGAGGTCGATGGCGTCAGGATCGTGGAGCGGCTCCGGCTGGTGGATAACCGGTGGGCGGATCCAGAGGAGCAGACCCACCGGTTCCTCATCCCGCCGGAGGAAGTCCTGGCGGCCGAACGGGAAGCCGTTGCCGAGGGCATGGAGATCCTGGGCTTCTTCCATTCCCATCCGGATCACCCGGCCCGGCCTTCGAATTTCGACCGGGAGCACGCCTGGCCCTGGTATGCCTATCTCATCGTCTCGGTCGAGAACGGCCGGGCAACCGACTGGCGCGTATGGGAGCTGAGGGAAGATCGCTCGGCGTTCATCGAGCGAACCCTTGAGGTCGTGCCCTGAAGGCCAGCCTCAGGGCGGTTTTCCGGGAAGAGCGATCTTTCATCTTCCCGGTCCGCGCCTGAGGGCGCAGGTCCTGTTCTCATCTCAATCCGTGCGGAGGTGGAACCCGATGGCCGTTCAGATCCTGATCCCGACCCCGCTGCGGGTCTACACCCGGGGGGAGAAGGTGGTCACCGTGGAGGCGGGGACCGTGGGGGAGGCCCTGCGGGCCCTGACGGAGCGTTTCCCGGAACTCAGGCGACATCTCTTCAACGAAGAGGGCCGTCTGCGCTCTTTTGTGAACCTTTACCTGGGCGATGAGGACGTCCGATATCTTCAAGGGGAGGAAACCCCCATTCCGGACGGGCAGACGTTGAGCATTGTGCCTTCGATTGCGGGAGGTGGGCGATGGTCGAGCGGAAGGTGGATCACACGGCGCTGAAGTTCAACCAGGCTTCCATCATCACCCTGAACCTTCTGGGATGGATCCTGAACCAGCCGGCGCTGGTGGCCCTGGTGGCCCTGGTGATGCTGGTGGGGACGGCCGTGCCGGGGGCGGCGCTGTTCCAGCAGATTTACTTCCGGGTCCTCAAGCCGCGGGGCTGGCTGCGGCCCCGGGTGCTGACCGATAACCCGGAGCCTCACCGTTTCGCCCAGGGGCTTGGGGGGACCGTCCTGGCGGCTGGGGCGATCGCGCTCTTCCTGGGGTATCCCGTGATCGGCTGGGCGCTGACCTGGGTGGTGATCGTCCTGGCTGCTCTGAACCTGTTCTTCGGCTTCTGCGCCGGCTGCTTTGTTTATTACCAGCTGAGCCGCCTGGGCGTCCCCGGCTTCACCGTCCGGCCCATTGAGCGCCGGGAGGTGGAGGGATGATCGAGCGCCTCCTTCTCGCGGCGGGGATTTTGCTGGCGCTCTGGGCCGGCTGGTGCCTGATCGCCTGCGCGCAACGCCGGCTGGCGCGGCCGCGGGCTGCCGACCTGGAAGGCCCGCTGACGCTGCTCTATTTCTACACGCCGGCCTGCGGGCCCTGCCGGCTGGTTCAGGCGCCGATTCTGGAGACCCTGGCGGCGGAGTGGAAGGAGGCGGTGAAGGTGCGGCCGGTCGATGTGACCGCAGACCCGGAGGCAGCGGCGCGTTACCGGGTGTGGACGGTGCCCACCACGATGTGGGTGGATGCCTCCGGGACCGTGCGGGTGGTGAACAACGGGGTAGTTCCGGCGGAGGTCCTCCGCCGGCAATGGCGCCAGCTTCAACGAGAGCGGACGATCCGGGAGCTGCATGCGGCGTAAGCCCTATCGGGATTCGCCGCGCTCAAGCCCTGCCTGAACTTTTCCGGGAGGTCAGGATGTTGAACCTGAACGAAGTCTTCCTGACGAATGAGGAAATCCGCCGATACAGCCGGCACCTCCTGATGCCGGAGGTCGGCCTGACCGGCCAGAAGAAGCTCAAGGCTGCCAGCGTGCTCATCATCGGCGCCGGCGGCCTCGGCTCCCCCGCGGCCCTTTACCTGGCTGCCGCCGGAGTGGGGCGCATCGGCCTGGTGGACTTCGATGTGGTGGACGAGAGCAACCTGCAGCGCCAGATCCTGCATGGCACATCGTGGGTGGGGAAGCCCAAGCTGGCCTCGGCGAAGGCGCGCCTGCTGGACCTCAACCCGGACATCACGGTGGAAACCCACGAGACGGTGTTGACCAGCGCCAACGCCCTGGAGATCCTGAAGGATTACGACGTCATCATCGACGGCACGGACAACTTCCCCACCCGCTATCTGGTCAATGACGCCTGTGTGTTCCTGGGCAAGCCCCTGGTCTATGGCAGCATCTTCCGGTTCGAAGGGCAGGCCACCGTCTTCGACGCGCGGGTGGGGCCGTGCTACCGCTGTCTCTATCCGGAGCCCCCACCTCCCGGCCTGGTGCCCTCCTGCGCCGAGGGCGGGGTCTTCGGCGTGCTGCCGGGGGTGATCGGGGCCATCCAGGCCACCGAGGCCATCAAGCTGATCATCGGCCAGGGCGAACCGCTGATCGGGCGCCTGCTGCTTTACGATGCCCTGAGCATGCGATTCCGGGAGCTCAAGCTGCGCAAGAACCCGGCCTGCCCCGTCTGCGGCGAAAACCCGACCATCCGCGAGCTGATCGACTACGAGGCCTTCTGTGGCGTGCCCATCTACGAGCATGAGGTGCGCACGGAATTCGACATCGCGCCCCGCGAGCTGAAGGCCATGCTGGAGCGGGATGGCCAGGGGATCGTGCTGCTGGATGTGCGGGAGCCCCACGAGTGGGAGATCTGCCGCCTGGAAGGGGCGCTGCTGATCCCGTTGCGGGAGCTGCCCGAGCGGCTCCACCAGCTGGATCCCACGCGGGAATATGTGGTGTATTGCAAGACGGGAGCGCGCAGCGCCCAGGCGGCCCGGATCATGCAGGCGGCCGGTCTGCGGGTGCGGAATCTGCGCGGAGGCATCAACGCCTGGTCGCGGGAAGTTGACCCCAGCGTGCCCCTGTATTAAAATGGGGAGCAATAAGCAGGGGCAGGCATTTCACTCTTCGCCGATAGAGAAGCGCGCACCCCCTAAGGGCCGGGGGCCCGGCGAAACTTGCCGGGCCCCCGGCTGTTTGAAGGGGATGAGATGGACGCAGCGGGGGATTGGGGAGCGATCGATGCGCGTGAACCTTTCTCATCGCACTCCTTCGTTTCCAGAGGCGTCAGGGGCTTGCGCCTGTATCACCGACAGAGCTCGCTCCCGCTGTTCCACGTCCCAGGTCACCAGGGGCACCCTCAGCAGGACGGCGGTGGCTACATACACTGCATCCACCCCCCGCAGACGCAGCCGCGTGGCCAGAAGCGCTGCTTCACCGCCCAGCCTTTCATCCACGGGGGTCAAACGCAGGGTGGGAAAGGCCAGCAACATGCCCGCGGCCCGCCGGCCCAGCGCCGCATCGCCCGTGCGCCGGGCAATGGCTCCACCGACCTCCGCCAGCAGGATGACTGGTGCGATAAGGAGTGCTCCTTCTCGCAGGCGCGCCTCCAACCATCGACGGCTCACTGCGTGATGCCCATCGGCAGGCACCAGGGCGCTGACCCATACGCTGGCATCAACCACCATCTCAGAGCTCCCTCCGCGCTTCCCGGACTGCCTCTACCGCGGACACGCCTTCGGGCCACTTTTTGCCGATTTCCGCGGCCAGCTGATCCAGGCTGCGCATCACCTGCCGTACCCTTTTCGCTTCCACCCGCTGCTCTGCCGGCACGACGGGCGAAATGCGCGCCACCACGCGGCCACGGTATGTGACCAGATACTCTTTCTGTCCTTCCCGTACGTCCCGCAAGATGCGGCTGAGCTGTCCTTTGAGTTCGCGCACGCTGACAGAGGGCATGCCTTCCTCCGGCATAAATGTGGCTACATTTGTGACCACATGATATGCCATCCCTCCGCCTTGCGCAAGATCCCCCATCCGTTGCGCCAGGGGCCTCCCTGCACGGCCTGATCGAGCTCCCCCCGAAGGAGGGGGCAGGATGCAGAATTCATCTTTCTTCCTCCATCAGTTCGATGGTGTGGGTGAGCTCGGCCACGCCGCGCACGGTGGCGCTGACCGAGCAGTATTTCTCCTCCGAGAGCCGGACCGCGTCCTCGACGGCCTTTGGGGAGAGACCGCGCCCGCGCACCCGATAGATCACGTGGATGCGCCGGAAGGCCCATGGGGGATCCGGGTCCTGTTCCCCCTGCACCCGGACCTCCAGGCCCGTGACCTGCTGCCGCTTCTTTTCCAGGATGTCCAGCACATCGAACGCCGAGCACGCCCCCAGGGCGATCAGCAGGAGCTCCGCCGGCTTCATCCCCACGCTGTCCTCCGGCCCGGTGCCGGAGATCACCACGCTGTGCCGCGTGCTGTCGATCCCCACGAACTGGCGCTTCTCCAGCCACTTGATCTGCACCTCGGCCATGGCGATCCATTTCCCTCCTCTCGTGTTCTCAGCGAATTATGACCCTCCCGGGCCCAGCCAGCGGCTCAGGAGGTAGCTGGTGGTGAGCAGCAGCCCCGCGTAGAGATGAAGGCGGATCTGCGTGGCCATCGCGGGGATCAGGGCGTAGGGCTGCTCCGGGAAGCGGGCGAGCGCGCGCCCGACGGAGATGGCCATCGGCAAAGTGATGGCTACGGCCATGGACCACACCGGCATCAGCTTCAGGGCCGCAGCGATCCCGACGGACAGATAGACGGCCGCCATCGCCACCCCATAGATCACCGCCAGCCATCGGGCCGGCAGGCGGACCGCCAGGGTGCGCTTCCCCGCCGCCGCATCTCCCGCCCGGTCCGGCACTTCGTTCACGTAAAGGACCAGCGCGATCAGGAGGGCGATGGGGACGGAGGCGATCAGGGGAGGCCATCCCATGCGGCCGGTCTGGACGATATAGGTGCCTACCGTCATCAGAGGGCCGAAGCCCAGGGCCACGGCCAGTTCCCCCAGCCCCCGGTAGGCCAGCCGCAACGGAGGAGCCGTGTAAGCGATGCTGAGCAGAAGGCCGAGCGCACCCAGAATCAGAAGCGGCATCCCTCCGCGAAAGAGAACCATCCCCAGGCCGAGGAGGATCCCGCCCCCATACAGGGCCGCGCTCAGGAGGGCCATCTCCCGGATGCCCAGGAGGCCATACTGGATCACCCGCGAGCCCCCGCTGAACGGCGTGGGGCTCGGATTGACCGCATCCGCCCCGGAAAGGGCATCGAAGATGTCGTTGGACACGTTCAGCCCCAGGTGAATCAGAGCGGCGGCGATCAGGGTGAGCCCCAGCCAGGGCACCAAGAGGGACCCCTCATGGAAGGCCACCGCCGCTCCCAGGATCACCGGGATCACCGTGGCGGTCAGGAAGGGCGCCCGGGTTGCCCGCATCAGCATGCCGGCCAGCGGCAGACGCGGGCGGATGGGGCGGCCGTGGATCCGGCTCAGCAACTCGAAGTAGCGCCGGGCCTGGGGGACCGCCCGCTCACAAAGAGCCAGGAAAGGGAGCTCATCCTCCCGCCATCCAGAGACCCGATGGGGTGTCACCATCAGCCGGCCGGCCTGGCGATGGGCGACGCCATGGAAAGTCCAGTATCGGCGCCCCTCATAGCCTCCCTGGGGCCGCGGCCGGATCCGGCTCAGGATCACCGCCACCGGAGCGCCCTCCGGGGGGAGCGGGCCGCCCGTAACCGGCAGCCCTATCGTATCTCCTTCCACCTCGAAAGGCACCGGGCGATGCATGGGGTATCCCGATTCATCGACCCAAACCAGGACGGCGAAGGGATGCTCGGCCGTCCGTCGTTGCGCTTCCGCCAGGATCTCGCTCATCGCAGGCCGGGACATCGCCTCAACCCTCCGTGAGATCATAAACGATCGGATCGCCGGTTCCGCCGGGAGGCCAGTGGAAGATCCGACGGGGGGTGATGGCGATCACCGCTCGCTCCCAGAACAGCGGGAGCATCCATCGGTTTTTCACCAGGCGGGGGATGTCCGGCTCCTTGCGAGCCCAGGCCGGCAGCAGCCACAGCCATCCGGCGTGAGGATCCTCATCCAGCACCATGGCCTCCCCCTGGATCGTCACCGTGCCCCAGCGCTCGACCGGTGCCGCAATGGGATCCGTGATGCTCAACGCCACCCGTGGGTTCCGCCGGATGTGGTAGAGCTTGCGGGAGAACAGGACGCTGGAGGTGAGATAAATTCGTCCATCTCCGACGTAGAGGGGAAGCATCGGATGAACCACTGGACGGTTCCGCTCGTTCAGCACGGTGAACTCAGCGACCAGCGCGGCTTCCAGCAGGGCTTCCACGGCTTCCGGCAAGCGGCTCATGCGCGTTCCTCCTGCCTGATCGGAGTTGCACCAGTTGTTCCCTTCGAGCGCCGGGCTGCTCCCCAAACTCCAGGGAGATCTTTCATCTGACGTGGCATGCGTCCGGTTGGAATCAGGCCTGCGGAGGGGAGGGCCGGGGCACACTGGATGGAGAAAGCGGCGGCTCCAGCTCTACCCGGACCTCCGCGGGGCGTTCCAGCAACGGCTCCAGAGCACGGCGGAAGGCCTCCCAATCCGCCGGAACCCGGGCGGGCGCCGGGAGGGTCCGCAGCGCGATCTCCGGGTCCTTCAGACCGTGGCCGGTGAGCACAGCGACGATCATCCCTTCGGAAGGCGAGATCAGACCCTGGGTCAGCGCCCGGCGCAGCCCCGCGACAGAGGCCGCGGAGGCCGGCTCTACGAAGAGCCCTTCCAGGGCTGCCAGCATTCGCCACGCCTCCAGGATCTCCGCGTCCGAAACCGCCAGGAAGCGCCCCCCGGACTCCTGAACCGCCTGCAGGGCTTCCGGCCCCCGGGCGGGGCGGCCGATCCGGATCGCCGTGGCGATGGTCTCCGGGTGATCCACCGGATGGCCGAGGACCAGCGGGGCTGCCCCTTCCGCCTGAACCCCCAGCAGGCGCGGGAGCTTGTCGATCCGGCCCGCCTGATGATAGGCGCGGAAGCCTTTCCAGTAAGCGGTGATGTTCCCGGCGTTCCCCACCGGGATGCACAGCCAGTCCGGCGCGCGCCCCAGCTGATCGCAGATCTCGAAGGCGGCGGTCTGCTGCCCCTCCAGGCGGTAGGGATTCAGAGAGTTCACCAGCGCAATGGGATACACCTCGACGGCGCGCCGCACCAGCCTCAGGGCCTCATCGAAGTTCCCTTCCACCGCCAGAACGGTGGCGCCGTAGGCCATCGCGGCCGCCAGCTTCCCCAGGGCGATCTTCCCGGCCGGGACCAGGACGACGGCCTGCAGGCCGGCGCGGGCAGCGTAGGCCGCCGCCGAGGCCGCCGTGTTCCCCGTGCTGGCGCAGATCACCGCCCGCGCGCCCTCGGCCACCGCCTGGGTCAGCGCCGTGGTCATCCCCCGATCTTTAAAGGATCCGGTCGGGTTGAGACCTTCATATTTCAAAAAGAGAGAACCGGAGAATCCGAGGGCTTGAGCCAGATGGGGGGCGGGCAACAGCGGCGTATTCCCTTCATACAGGGTGATGGGGGCAATTGGGGCAATTCGGAGAAATGGACGATACGCATGGATAATGCCGCGCCACATGGATCCCTCAGCCATGCTCCTTCCTCCTGCGCCGTGTCGGATCGCCGATCGAGCACCCGGAATCCCGAGTCACGGACGATGTCGGAAAGCCATCGGGGGAAGCTTCCCAGGCTCCGGCAGGCTGCTCGGGCTCCTCTATCTTCCCAGTTTAGGGCTTATCGGGTGGGGTGCCAAACCATTGTGCGAGGAGGGACGGAGCTTTTCACGCCTCCAAGGGGTTGCGCAGTGGGCCTCTTTATAGGGCCTTTCGGGCTGCACAGGGTGCCGAAGACGCCCCTGCGCAGCCCGAAAGGGAGCCCAACGGGGCTTCTTCTGGCGGATGCGGAGCCGGATCCTATGCCTTGCGGGGCTCTGGAGCAACGGCGGGGCGTTGAGTGGCCAGCAGGAAGCCGATGAACATCAGTGTAGCGGCCGTCAGCTCCCCCACATAAAGATACTGGCCCAGCCCCAGACGGGTGAGGGTGCTGGCGGCCGCGACGGAGAGCGCCCCCGCCGCGATCAGCACGTTCCCGATCACCCGGTTGGGGAAGATCTGGCGCCGCCACAGCAGATACGCCGAGTAGAGGGCGCCGCCCACCAGGGTGATCAGCCCGTAGATGTTGAAGAAGGGCGTGGTCATGCGAACCGGCGCCCGGGGCGGCATGATCGCGCGATACTGCTCGCTGATCGGACGGGCAGGGGTGTAGGCCGAAGCCTCCAGCGGGGTGGTCAGCATCAGATAGGCGGCGATCAGGCTCCCCAGCACCAGCAGCGCGAGCAATCCGTGGGCGACTGCCCGCCGTCGGGCCAGCAGGTAGACAGTCCCCTGGCCCAGCCAGGCGGCGTTCAGGGCAGCGCCGAAAAGATACCATATCCGAAAGATCCAGGGGTTCCAGGCCAGGGCCAGGTAAGCTTCCGCAAAGCTCCCCAGCCCGAACATCGTGAGCCCGATCCCCCAGAGCAGGAGATGGGTTCCCCGTCGCTCGGCATATCGCCGGAACACAGCGAGGATGAAGATCGCCATCACCGCGGTCGATAGGAAGGGCAGAATCTGCTGCACCGACATCGCTGGGCCTCCTGGATCTGGGATCTAAAAACTAAAGGCGCAGGTTCTGATCCGAGAGGAACAGGAATAATCGGGCGGACGACGAAGCCACCCCCTCAGGACCATGGGATCCAGCCGGTCGCAATGCCGATCGCGATCCCGATCAGCCCGATCATCACCACCAGGAGCAGAATCAGCAATGCGGGCACCCCCCAGCGCATCCAGAAAGACCCCGAAGGACGTCCCATCGCCAAGCCCCTCCGAGGATGTGTCTTCCCCTCTCCGTAGCCCTCCAGAGCATTCAAAAGGCCGGATGGCCTTTCTGGCCTTCCAGACACAAGCTGCCCCTGCAAGCAATAGGCAAATTATGTGAAGCTGACACAAAAAATCGCAGCATTGATTTTATTGCAGAATTTGGGACAGCGCCAGGGGAAGAAGTCCATGGCGAGGGGGGCAGTGGCTCCAAACAGTGGGGGGGTGGTCTTCCTTGGTTGGTGAGGCAACCTGCTGTTTCGGGTTCCGGCAGCGAGGCGGCCGATAGCGATCTCGAGGGATGTGGGATAGCTGTGAGACTATGCGATAGAAATCCTTCGGTCCATTTGTGGAGGAGGCTATCCTCCGGGAAATCGATTTACATCTCCTTGCCTGGAACCAGGGGAGGCGTAGGGGAAGTGGATCGCCACCTCCCGCCCCGGCATCAGCTCCATATTCCCCCGGGCCGCCGGATACTGCAGCCGCCCCGGAAGGAGGGTGGGGTTCAGGGCCGCGTCAACCCCCGGGATGCCTCGCGCCAGCAGCTCCCCCTCGCTCAGATCACCGGGGTAGGAGTGGAGGCTATCGCCTGAGCGGCGACGATCGCGAGGATCGCCGTTCGGGTGGGAGGAGGCAGGGTGGAAGCGAGCCGCTCTGCAGGAAGGGCCTGGCGGCTTTGCCCGAGGACCCATAGAAAGGCAGCAGCGACCAGGCCCCAGGCGAGGAGCAGCGCATAGGCAGCTGGGCGGGGGCGGCCCCGGCCGTAAGTCGAAGCATTCCCAATCTCCAATCCCGGATCTCCCCGGGTCACCAGAATTTACCGCGAGATTGCTATCCTTAATCACTGTCCCTCTTGAGTGATCCCCTCCAGCACCCTCGCCTCTACCGCGATGTGAGCAGAAAGGGTTCCCAGGAAACCCCGCGTGGTAACCCGGGCCCGAGCCTGACAGGCCGGCGGAGCGGGCACACAGGAAACCCCCTCCAGGACCGCTCCCGGGATCCGGGCACCGGTCCAGATCTCCTGCACCCGGGCCTCCATCGCCGCGGGATCTCCCACCAGATGCCCCTGCGGGTCCGGAGCGCTCATCTGCGCCCCGTCCCGCGTGGCCAGGTTGAGGACCGCCCGCGTCCGCTCGATCCGGATCTGATGGACCATGAGATCCCGCACTGCCGCATACAGCGGCGCGAACACGATCGCCAGGTAAAGGGCCAGAAAGGGAAGCAGGCTCATGGCGAAAGCTCCCGCCAGTCGGACTTCCAGCGCTCCACATACGTCTCCTGCCGGACCCGGACGTCCCACCCCAGGGAGGGAAGCGAGGGGACGAAGAGGGCGGGCCGGGCGATCACCGTGCACACCACCCGGCCGCCCCACCGCCCGTCATGCTGGACGGTGACGTCCACCAGGCGCCTCCCCAGGACCGCCTGGGCCGCCGCCGCCCCCTGAGCCTGTCCCTGCCCCGGGTCCGGCGTCTGGGAGGCCTGGGAGGCACAGGCATAGGCCGCCCACACCGCCAGGTTCGCCGTCCGCCCCCGCTCCATCAGGCTCAGCATCCCCCAGAACATCAGGGTCAGGACCGGCAGGGCCAGGGCCAGCTCCGTCAGGGCCTCCCCCCGCATCCACTCCGCTCGCCGCATCCCCGCCTCCTCACCACCAGTCGGCAGGTGGCCCATCCCAGAACCGCCACTTCCGGAAGAGCAGGGACAGGGCCACCCGCCAGCGGATGGGAACGCCGTAGAAACGCCCGCCGGTATCCTGGACCTCATCGGCGCGGGCCTCCAGGGATCGCCGGGCCGGATCGATGATGGCAAGGATCTCCCCGGAGCTCATCCCCGGGTAGGCCGAGGTCCGGAAGACATCCTCCGCGATCGCGCGGGAGCGGATACTCCACCGGATGGCATAGGCGCCGGCGTAGAGCATGTAGAGCAACAGCAGGAAGAAGGGGACCATCGCCAGGGCAAAGGAGACCAGGCTCTGACCCCGCTGGTCCCGCCGACGACGCGCCCGCCCCATTGGCCTCCTCCTTCACTCGCCGCCGGAAGCCGCGCCGGTGGCCTCGTCCATCTTCTCGCCGCCGATCCGGAAGGCGTTCAAAATCCGCTGCCGCACCCCGGGCAGGGCCAGCGCCGCCACCACGGCGATAAACAGGAAGAGCAGCGCGAACTCCACCAGGGAAGCTCCCTCTTCGTCCAGAAGGAACCGTCGGATCTCTGCGAACATCGCACACCTCCCCTGCATGGGATGGATGCCGGAAAGCCACCGGCGCCCGGATGGAGGGCCCCGGCGGGTTTCCCCTGCCTCAGAATCCCAGGAAGGCTTCGCTTCCGAAGAACACCGGCATGAGGATGGCCAGGACATATCCGGCGATGGCCAGGATCCCGGCCCCCAGCACCAGGGGCTCCACCGTGGTGACGGTCTCCGAGATCCCCTGCTCCATATCGGCGGCCAGATCCTGCACCATCCCCTCCAGGATGGTGTCCATCCCCGAGCCACCCGTCCATGCCAGCCGGGCCATATCCAGGAAGCGGACCAGATAGGGATCGTTCGGATCCGGGGCGTGGCGCCGTCCCTCCTCGATGGCCGCCAGCCCCACGCTGTTGTGCCGGGCGATGAGGAACCGCACCCAGTTGGCGAACACCCCTTCCCCCTGGGCCGCCCGGGAGAAGGCGTCGTCGAAGGACCGCCCCACCCGCAGGAACCCCCGGGCCGTCGCCCCCACCAGCAGCATGTTGGCCCGGAACCGGCGGCGCCGCTCCCGGATGGCCCCCTTGATCTCCCAGTCGGGCGCCATCAGTCCATACAGGCCCACCGCCAGCCCGGCGATGACCCCCGGAAGGGGCGTGCCGAAGGCCGTCCCGGAAAGAAGGGCCCCGGCCACCATCGCCGCCACGCCCACGGCCATCCCCTGCAGCCGGGCGGCCCAGACCGCCGACACGGTGGCGTAGGGGGTATAGCCCGAGCGGGCGATCCGCTCGGGGAGGTTCCCCCGCACCACCCCGAAGCCTTCCAGGGAGGAGAGGACCGGCCACAGGACCGGGTAGAGGGGCGCCAGCCACTCTGGGAGAGCCATCCCCCGGTCCAGGGGGTCCCGCTCCGATCCCTCCAGGCGGATCCGGGCGGAGGGACGCAGGAACGCTGCCCAGAACCCGCCCAGGGCGGCCGCCGCTGCGAGCACCATCCCCAGCTCCACGCCGCCCATCTACGCCTCCGGCAGGATGGGATTGCCGTAGCGATCCAGGGGGATGAGCCCGGCCCTCCCCCGGGCGATCCCCACCGTCTCCTCCATCGAGAAGTAGCGGTCCATGATGTATTCCGAAGCCAGAAGGGACCCGAACCATCCCCCCACCACCAGGATCGGGTTGAGGGGGTTCGAAAGCAGGAGATCCCGGAACTCCGGGGCGGCCGAGGAGAGGAGCACCAGCCCGCCCGCGCTCATCGCGATGATCATGTAGATCTGGTTCTGCATCCCTCGACCCCGGGCCCGGGCCACCTGCAGGATCCGCCGGATCCGGTCCAGGCTCTCGGAGATCGCCCCCACCAGGTCCTGGATCCCCGCCCCGCCGGTGGCCAGCACCCCCAGCACCTGGGCCGTGGCGGTCACCACCGGATGGCCGTAATCCCCGGCCCAGGCCCAGATGGCCTCCTCCCGGGCCTCCGGGCTCGCCCCGGCCCGGTCCAGCCGGGCCTCCAGGTCCGAGACGGCCGCCCGGGCCAGCGGCCCGGCCAGCTCCTTCGCCCGGGCCACGGCCTCCGACCGGGGAAGGCCCGCCCGAAGCCCCCCGGCCACCCCCCGCAGGAAGACCATCAGCTCCATGGCCAGCCGCAGCCGCCGCTCCGCGGCCTGCTCCCGGGCCCGGATGTAGTAAAACGTCGCCCCGAAGATCGCCAGCATGACGGCGGAGACCAGCCCCAGGCCGACCACGAGGCCCAGGAAGAAGCCCCCCGCCGCCCAGAGGGCGGCGAACTGCAGGAAGAGGAAGGGCGACATGTCGATGCCCGCGGACCGCAGGATCCCCGCCAGCCCCAGCCGGCTCCGGGCCTCCCGCAGCCCATGCAGAGCCAGCAGCTGCTCCCGGGGCCGGGCGATCGCCGTCAGCGCCCCGGCCCCCACGATGGTGCCGATCAGGATGGCCAGCACGTCTCCCATCGGATGCCTCCGTCTTGCCTTCGTTCGGACGGCCGCCTCACCGCCGCCGGAGGGCGATCAGCAGGAAGAGCCCGATCGCCCCGATCTTCACGGAGGGAAGAAGTTCCGGCGCGAAGAGGATGGCGCCCAGCAACACCACCAGCGCCACCACGATCGGGCCTCCTGTTCCATTGCCGGGGGATGGCCTCGGGGAGCGGCCCGTCCGGCGGCTCACCGGCTCCCCCTCCCATTCCGTCCGACCCGGCCGGCCGGGCTTTCACCCGCCCCGTCGATCCGGAGAAGCCGCCCTCCATCCGGATCGCCCCTTCACCACACATGGGCACCGGCTCGCCAGGGCAGGCCCTCCAGCCCCATCGCCTCAGCGGAAAACCCGGGTCGGATCGGCCGGGAGGCGGGGACCAGACGGCCGTTCTCCCGGACGAAGAGGGTCCGCAGCACCGGGAGTTCGCTGTCCCCCTCGATCTCCGGCAGCACCTCGGCGATGGCCTCCACGAACCGGCGCACCTCCCCTCCTTCGTCCCGATAGGCCATCACCGCCACCGCCGTCACCGCCTCGGCGAACATCATCGCTAGCGTCCGGCTGGGCAGATCCCGGGCCTCCGGATGGCCCTGGGCCATCTGCAGATACCGGGACCACACCCGCTCGATGCTGTCGGTGTGGAGGGTGGTCACCTGGGGGCCGTGGCCGGTGTTGGCCGCCCGCAGGATCTCGAAGGCCTCCGGGCCCCGGGCCTCCCCGACCACGATCCCATCCGGCCGCTCCCGCAGGGCCATCACGATGAGGTCGAAAGCTGTGAAGGGCACGATGTCCTCCCCGGGGAGCTTCGGGCGGGTGAGCTTGTGGAGGATGTTGCCCGGATCGCTCTCGGGGCGGCCGTCCCAGAAGATCATCAGCTCATAGGAGTCCTCGATCACCACCAGGCGGAACCGGCGGGCGGCCACCTTCAACAGCGCCCGGGCCAGGGTGGTCTTCCCGCAGCCCGTGGGCCCGGCGATGATGAGGGTTCCCTTGCGCTCCAGCACCCCCACCAGGTAATCCCGGGCCTCCGGGGAGAGCACCCCCTGGGCCACCAGGCGATCCAGGTCCGGCGCCCGGCCGGGCCGGGCCAGCCGGAGGGTGAGACAGCTGGCGGGGACGATGGGCGGCTCGCTCCAGGAGACGCGGACGGTGAGGAAGCCCACGGGGTCGGGGTAATCCAGGGAGAAGGAGCCCTCGGCGGCCGGCTTGATGTCGCTGGGGGTCCGGAGGCCGAAGGCCTCACACAATCTCCGGATCCCACCCCACAGGCGGTCGGGGTCCCGGATCTCCCCCTGTCGCGTCCACTGGCCCTCCCGGAAGACGTAGACATAGCGTCGGTGCTGGATCGCGATGTCCTCCGCCCGGGGATCCGTCAGCAGCTCGTAAAGCTCTCCCCAGTCGAGCAGCTCCAGGGCCGCTCGGGCCAGGGTCTCAGGGCCCGCCGAGGGGCCCAGCCGTTCCCGAGCCGTCCGGAGGGCATCCGCCGGCCGGGCCGGCCTCCCCTCCGTCAGCCGGGCCAGATGCCCCCGCATCTCCTCGATAACGTGGGCGGGGAGCGCCTCCGCCCTGAAAACCTGCCCCTCAATCGCTTCCACGCGGGGTTCGGGGAACATGCCGCCTCTCCTGTGGAGAATTCATCCACCGCCAGCACGCTGATGCCATCTGGAATAAAAGAAAGGGATCTAGCACCCGGAAGTCAGGCCGGGAGGCTCTTTATCTCACGGCTTGCTCTCCGATCCCGTCTGGCTCAACGGCCCTCCTGCTCCGGCTGAACCCATCGGGCCCGCGGGCCAGGGAGTGGGTAAAGGGCACCATCCTCGACGCGCAGGATCCATACCGAGTCCTTGCTGAACCCCATCCCGCCTCCGAAACGGATCAGGTAGAACCGTGTGTCCGGCGAGCACATCTCGGGTTCCAGCTCCTGGGGATCATAGGCCCAGGAGATCCACTCCGGGAGAACCCCCTGGCGCTGAAAGGCTCTGATCCGCTCTGCCCGGGCCTCCTCGGTTCCGGAAACCGGCTCATAGATACCCCCCGCCATGTCCAGGCGATATACCCTGGACGACAGGGGCACCCCCTCTTCCATCCTTTCGAAAACTTCCACGATCACCCATCGATCCTGGGAGACACAGAGGGGGCGCGCTTGCCAGCCCTCGATGAGATCCGCTGGGAGCGGGAACTCCCGGGCGGAGCCGTCCGACCCGGTCGCGCAGATGGCCTGCCCATCCCGGCACGCTTCCGCACGGATGGAGGACGGCTCTGGAGCGCCGAGGGAGATCCCGGGCGGGGCCGGGGTGCAGACCGAACGGGTCTCGAGCTCCGCGCACAGCTCGAACGAGTCCCCCTGCCGTCGCCTGAAGGCCCTTTGCAGACGTCCGTCTTCTCCTTCCCGGAGCGGGATCGGCCCCAGCCACCGCTGGCCGTCCGTGAACCACAGGTCCGAACGCTCCTGCTTCCCGTCCTCCCGGTAGGTGTCCACCTGCAACGCGATCCAGTTCCCTTCCGTCTGGAAGCCATCCGGGAACGGTTGGGGCGTAAAGGCCTGCGCCTTCCCGGGCGTGGGCCGGGCGGTGGGGGAGGCGGTTGCAGCGGCCCGCCTCGTCGGGGTCCATGTCGGGGTGGGAACCGCCGCCCTCGTTGGTGTGGCGGTGGGTGGGATGGAGATCGGGGTCTCCAGGGTCACCGGCGCAGGACGGGCCGGGGGCGAGCCACAGCCGGCCCATCCCACCAGGATCAGGAGCGCCCATCGCCGAAAGCGCCTGTCGCTCATGGGGCCCCTCCAGCTCCCGGTTTTCGAACACTCAGCGCCCACCAGCTTCCCCCACGGGCCTGCCCGTCGACGCTGGCCACGAATTCCTCCCATCGGTAACGCTCCCGGGTGTTGTGATAGGGGTTGTAAAGGGTGACATAGCGGCCGTCCGCCCCCTCTTCCAGCTCGCCCAGCGTCACCCAGTGGGGGACGGTGCTGGGATCCTCCGGGGTGGTATACGGAACCAGCCGGCCATCTCCCGGATGGGCGCCCGGTCTCTCCTGGATCCGCACCAGCATCATGAGCTGTTCCCCGCGTCCCATGCGCTCTCGAAGGCTGCGCCACAGCGCCTCCGGATCGTGCTGGCCATCCGGCAGGCGTGCCCGTTCCATTTCCGTTCCGTAGGAGCGGGCGATCGCTTGCAGGTCTTCTTCCCCCGTATAAAAGCCCAGACCGCGCCGGCCCTTCTGCAGGCGGGATGCCACATCCCTCTGAATCCGCTCCCGGAAGCCATTGTCGGCCATCCGCGCTGCGAGCATCCGATCCACCGCTTCCTGGGCCGGGACGGGCTGGCCCAGCGCCCGTAACGCCACGCTCAGCGCCACCGGCCCGCATGCGGCATACCACCGGATCCGCCCGTCCGGCTCCTGTAACCGCGCGATCTGATCCTCGGAAACGCCCGCCCGGCGCAGGATCTCCGCGTCAACGCGCATCTCAAACTGACTAACGATCGGGCGCCCGTTCGCATCCACCGCCAGGGGGATCTCAGGCAATGATCCGGAGGGAGCCCCAGAGAGGGACCGGAGCCCCTGGGCGGCCTCCTGGAAAGCCTGCTCCAGGCGGGCGATCCCGGTTTCCAGGGCCTGGGCCAGCCCAAGGCTCCGCTCGGCGATCTGCGCCCGGCGAGATGTCTGGGCCGCCCAGGATCCTCCGAACCGCTCCCCGGGGACCGCCCGCACAGTTTCCGATAGCTGGCGGCCCACCGCCTGCGCTTGGTGTTCCAGCTCCAGCCATCGCTCCGCCCACTGTCGCAAGGTCCGGGCATACGACCGGATTGCCTCGGGATGAACCTGTAACCGATGTCCGTTTTCCATCCGCTTGCCTCCTGAACGTCCTGGGATGGGTATGGGGTCCTGGACATCCGTATGGTGGCTCGAAGCGGATCAACGCCTTTCGGATTGAACCAGGCGCCCGGGATGGCCCCCCTCATCGCCCGCCTACGGCTCGGGCAGCGCCTGGAGCATCCGGCTGACTTCCGCGATCGCCTCGGCGATCCGCGCTTCGCCTGCTGCGATCCGTTCATCCAGCTGTCGGCGCGCCTCCAGCCAGCGCCGGAACTCCTCCAGCCGTCGCGCTGCCTCCTCGAGATAGCCCTGGGCCGCCTCCCCTGACCAGAGCGTCGGGAGCTCGTTCTGGATGGCCGCCGTCAGGCCGGCCAGAAGCTGCTCCGGCCGCTCATCCATCAGCAGGCGCCGGTAACTCTGGATCGCTTCCGGTTCGTGGACCAGCCATCCCCCCAGACCGCGCGGATCCACGCTCATGGCTTCCTCCAATTCGCAGGCTTAAAGATGGCGAAGCGTATGGACAGGGGCTTTGGCCGCTCTTTCTCCTTCACTGGGAAAGGTGGGTAAAGCGCGCCCCTTCCTGCTCCTCTGCCGTCCGCTGGGCCTCCACGATGCGGGCCAGATCGATCCCGAGCGCTTTCAGGCTGTGGGCGATCTCCGTTCCCGCCCGAACCCACTCTGCGCTCCGGGCCTGCAGCGCCTCGGCGAAGGGCGAGCGGCATCGCTCTTCCAGTCCCCGGGCCGCCGCCTGGACCTGCTCCAGATAGACCTCGAGGTCTACCCCGCCCCGTTCGATCCTTTGGGCGATGGCCAGCATCGCATCGTAGTCAAAGCGGCTGATCGGCATGGTGCACCTCCGTTCAGAAGCTCAGCGAGCGCGGGCGGAGCGCATTCGCCGGGCCTGCTCTTCCTCCAGCGCTTTCAGGGAAAGCAACGCCTGCCGGAGAGAGGCGACGCTGGCCCGGCCCTCGCTCAGGGATCCCCGGATACGATGGCCCATCCCTTCCCCATATGCGCGCACGATCGCCCCATGGGGAAGCCACCGGGATGCCACCGTCTCCAGCAGCCCCTGGAGCTGGATCCCCTGCCCCTCCATCGCCTCCAAAAGCCGTTCCATTTCCGAACAGAGGGCAAACGCGCGCTCATAATCCACCTGATAAATTCGACCCATGTCGGTCCTCCCGATCAGCGGTTTCCATCAATATGATAGACAGCACGGGTTTTCCCATTTTTCCTATTTTTTAATCCGCGCCGTGGTTTCCCAAGGTCGGAATTCGCTATCATTGCCATGGGTCCGGCTTCCCAGTGCATCCCAGTTCATCCTGGAGGATCAGTTCCAATGCCCAGCGCCAAGATGCACCAGGCGTTCGTCGACTTTCAGCGAATTCATCAGCTGGTCGAACGCGCTGCCGCCCGGGTCATCCGCACGCTGGATTTACCTTCCTGGCTGGAATTTGACGACCTGGTTCAGGAGGGCTTCCTGATGGCCTGCGAAGCCGTGGATCGCTGGGATCCCGAGCGAGCCCGTTTCACCACCTACCTCTACCTCCACCTCGACTTCTTCCTGAGACGAGCGATCCAGCGCCAGCTCCCGGCCCGGTTCGAGCACCGCCTTTCCGAAGAGGATACAGATCACCTGGAAGCGGAGGACGATTCTCTCCACGCTATGGAGCTCCACCATGTGCTCTATTCCATGCTCAGCCGGTTGAGAGAGGAATTGCCCCTCGCCTTTGAGGTGATCGCCCACTTCTATGGTCTGGAGGGCCGGCGGATGCATCCCCTTCCGGTGATCGAGCGCCGGCTGGGATTGCAACGGGGAGAGGGGGAGCGGTGGTTGCAGGAAGGGTTAAGCCGTCTGCGCCAGATGTGGCAGGAGGAGGACCTGACCACTTCCCCCGGAGGGGCTTCCGGATTCCCGGGGCCTGCTCCCCTCCAGGCCCCCGACGGCCCGAGGCACTGAAGCGCGGAAGAGGGTGGGGTCCCTTCATCGAGATGCGAGCCGATGAAACCGAGGGTCCTGGGCCGCACGGGCCCGGCTTCCCTCTCCCTCCCCAGCCGCGGAGGGCGAGAGGGACGACCGGCCCGCGCGGGCAGATCCCGGGCCGGGAGGCGCGGCGGTGCACGGGGACGTATCCCGTGGGGATGATGCGGGCTGGCCAGAACACGGCCATCGGTTAGGACGTCGCTTGGCTCGAACGGGAGGACCTGAAAGGGGTTTTCCCCTACCGTCCCCAGAAGGAAGGGCTCCCTGGGAACGGCTATCATCCAGATGAGCGCATTCCATCCCCACCGGAGGTGTCCGATGCGCGGGATCCGCACCCTGATCCAGGAGCTGTGGTGGTATCTCACGTATGATTACTACGGCCGGCGCCGCCTCCGCCCGGCCGCTTACGCCCTCCTCCTCACCCTGGGGCTGGTCGCCGTCGTCTTCCTCTGGGCCTTCTTCCAGAGCCGCCAGGCCCTCCCCGCCGAGCGCCCCGCGCCCACCCTGCCCCCGCCCACGGCCACGGCGATCTTCGCCACGGCCACGGCCATCGCGTCCCGGCCCACCGCCACCCCGGCCCCCCTCTGCCCCGAGGACCCGCGGGTCTGGGCCCTGGTGGAGATCCGGCCCTTCCTGGACCCGAAGACCGGGAAATCCGTCCAGCTGCCCAAGCCGCCCCAGCGGATCGATCCGCCCTGCGTCTACGAGGCCCTGGCCCGGGACCTCGCCCGCACCCTGGTCCCGAATCCCGACGTCCCCATCCCCTCGGCGACCGGGAGGACCCTCTCCGTCCCCTGGTTCTGGGCCCCGGGAACCGAGATCATCCAGACCCAGGTGATCCCGCGTCAGGCCCGCGATTTTGTGGCCTTCTATGACGCCCGGGGGCGGAAGATCGATGACCTTTATCTGCCCTACACGGCCGTCGCCACCGGGGATCCCGACTTCCCGGTCCTGGTTTACATCTATCAGGATGAGCCTCAGCTGGCCTGGGGGACCCTGCACCAGGAAGGGGAGGAGGACCTCTGGGTCCGCTACGAGATCCGGGGCGGGGAGGTCGACCGCACCGTCCTCGTGATGGTCTACGACGCCAAAGCCCGGCGCTGGGTGCCGGGGCTTTATCCCCGGGATGCGCCCCGGCCCCGATCCGTCCACGCCGTCCCGGCGGGGTCGGCGGAGGATCTGGCGGGGCTGCTGGGCCTGCCCCTCTGGCGGCGGGGGGAGCTGCTCGCCCGCGCCGGCCTGAAGGACATCTTCCCCGATTCGGTCAACCCGGCGGCCCTGAAGCCGGCGGCGACGTTCGTGATCAGCCCCGAGGGGATGGAAAGGAGGTGAACCAATGCGGCGGATCGCCTTCTCCCTGTTCCTCCTCGCCCTCCTCCTGAGGCCGGCGGCGGGATCCCCGCCCCCCGCCGCCGCCCAGGGAGATGAGGGATGCGACCAGAAAGATCTCTGCAGCTTTGAGATCGAGATCCAGACCTCCCAGGCCTGGCAGATCCCGGGCCGGGAGGCGCGGCGGTGTTCGGGGACGTATCGCGTCGGGATGATCACCCGGGGGCGGCAGAACCAGAGCTATTGCGCCGAGGTCCAGGTGGAGATCGACTGCGCCGGGAATGTCCAGGTGGTGGAGCGGTTCGGCGAGGGCGCGGATTTCTGCCCCACGGCCAACGCGGCCTGGAAGGCCTACTGCGATCCTGTCTCCCGGATGGGCGACGCCGGGGGCTTCTGCGACCTGGTGGACTACTACGGGAACCGCATCCGCCTGAAGGTGGAGGTCCCCAAGCACCGCTTCCGCATCGTCCCCTATCCCGTGGGCTTCGTGGCCCGGGAGGACCCCTGGGGGGTCTTCCATCCCACCGCCCGCCTGGTGTGGGAGACCCCGCCCTTCCCCCAGTATGCCGACTCCGGCTGGCGGCTGTGGACGTGGGGCGGAAATCGCGGCCCGGGGAGCGCGGACTTCCCCTGCGATCTGGACGAGGCGGGGCTGCTGGCCCGGAACGTCCCGGCCGGCACCGAGTGTCTGCGGCTGCAGCTGTGGGCCTCCCCGGGCTTCCAGGGGCTGGAACCCACCCTCCTCCCGGCGCTGCTGCAGTATCCGGCGGCCCGGGTGAACATGGAGCTGATGCCCGGGCGGGAGGTGGCGATCAACTTCCCCTACGCCTCCCATCCGGCCACGGGCGAGGTGAGCGAGGTGCGGTTTGGGGACAAGATCCTGCCAGCCTTCAACGGGTATTTCAACCGGTGGTGGCCGGTGCGCCTGCGGGTGGAGAAGAGGACGGTGCGGGACATCACCGGGACGGAGTGCCAGCCGGTGGCGGCGGACGAGGAGGGGAAGCCGAAGGAGGGCGGGGACTGCTGGGTGACCCTCGGGGACCCGCCGGCGCTGTGGCCGGGGAAGCAGGTGACGGTGGTGAAGGAGAAGAAGTGGGAGGGGGAGGAGCGGGACGATCTCCTGCAGCTGAACCTGGATCCCTTTAACCGTCGGTGGCCGTATCTCCATCCGGACGGGGCGATCATCCGGGGGGCGGATCGGACCTGGCGGACGGGGGTGATCGTGCGGGGAGGCTACCCCTGGCTGTATCTCCCCCTGGCCGTGCGGGAGGGACAGGGCGTGGTGACCCGGTGAGGGCGGAGATAAGACAGATGAAGCGCCCGGCGCTGCGAATGGATGGCTATCATCTTAATGGACGGGAAGCACGTCATCTGGAGAGCGAACGATGGATACGGTGCTGCGGGTGCATCCGGAGCAGATCCGGGGGCAGATCCAGCGGTTACGGGCGTGGGGGGAGGCGTGGCGGGCGCAGGCGGAGGCCAGCCGACGGGTGGCCCTGGCGCTGGCGGAGGCTGTGCAAGCGGTCCCAGGCCAGCGCGGAGGGGCCGCGCTGGAAGCCCTCCACAGAGGCCTGGCCCGACGGGCCGAGGAGGCGGAGCAGCTGGCTCGGACGCTGGAGCGGGCCCTGGAGCGCCTGGAAATCGCCTTCCGGGAAGCCGCCGAGCTGATCCGCGCCGAAACCCCAGGGGGCTTCCGATTGCCGACGGTTCCCCTCGCGGTGGGACCGGATGGTCGATCCATGGCCTCCCAGTTCGAAGTCAGCATCCCTGCCACGCGAATCCAGGCGGACTGGTTGCAGATGATCGATCGTTCCGGCATCCCGGAAGAACGCAAGGCGCAGCTGAAGGCGGAGATCCAGGCCATGGCGGAGCAGGGGATCCCGATCCCCTACAACCTGGCGTGCGGCTGGGTGGCGCTGAGCATGGCGCTCAGTCATCAACTCGGCCGTCCGATCCCCGCTCAGGAGGTGGTGAATCGAGCGCTGGAGGTCGCTCCCGGGTTCCGGGATCGGGTCCTGCGGAATCTGACCGAGGATCTCATCGCCGGTCGACCCGTGAAGGCGGACGGCTGGGCGGGGATGCGGAAAGCTGAAGCGGAATATGTCACGACAGGGTTTGTGGATCTGGCACCGGTGGCGCGAAGCTATGGCCTGGAGCTGGAGAAATTCAAAACCCCGACCGGTGAACATCCAGACGAGCTGTGGGATCGCCTGAACCAGCGGATGCAGCGCGGAGAAACGGTGATCGCCCTGGTGAATGCGAACCCCTCAAATTGGGGTGAATCCCCCATCCGCAACGAAATACCGGGGACAGGGCTTCGGTTCTCGGATGAGCGAAAGGAGGCCGAGCTGCCACCGGGGGGACGTCTGCGGCCATGGGATTCGGGGGGTGTATCGCACTGGGTGGTCCTGAACCGCCTGGAGGAGCACCAGGGCGAGCGTTTTGTGGTCATCAACAATCCCCTCAACAACCGCACCGAGCGCTACCGCTGGCAGGATTTTCTGAAGGCGGTGGATGGCCAGGTTCGAGTAAAGGTTGTGAACGGTCAGGTTCAGGCAAATCCGAGCTGGTGGTTCCTCAGCGTTCATCAAAAGACGGGGGAGGAGTAAGATGCGGCCGGCTCGCACAGGCTGGATGGCACTGATGCTCGTCAGTGTGGTGGCCGGGTGTGGGACGCCAGGGGGCGCTCCGTCCACCCCTTCTCCTTCTCCAGGAATCCATCCGGCCCCCTCCCCGACGCCTTCGCCCCATGTCCGGACCCGGACGCCCCAGTCGTCGGCGACCCCGCGGCGGCCGACCCCGACGGCGCGGGTGGCCCCCACCGCGACGCCTTCGCCCGAGGCCTTCGAGCCTCTTCCGTTATGGGTGGCCGCCCCGCTGACCCCCAACTGGCTGATCTTCCAGCCCGAGCGCCCGGGCCCGGAGAGTTTCGGCCTGGAGCCGGTGTTCTGGTTTACAAACGGCGTTGAATGGGAGGGGCCGTTCCCGCTCCCGGAATCCTGGAAGATCACTGAGGCGGATGAGGAGAGCGTCTTTCCGCTCATGAGGCGACAGGGGGAGTTCTGGATGGGTTGCCTCAACCGCAAACAATGCCTGACCCGTCTGTCGTTCGATGCCCCGGTTCCGCGCCAGCCCCTCCATGCGGAATACCAGACCTCCGCGCTGACACCAGTGGTCCGCCTCGAGCTGCCCGCCGGATGGTCGTGGCCAGCAGTGGAGATCCCGAATCCGTGGCGCGGGACGAATCCGTGCAAAGGCCTGGTATATAAGGGCGAGTGCCAGCTTCGTATAGGGATCTCCGGTTTCCCGGGAGACCCGGCCCTTCTGGTGGAGATCTGGTGGGACGCGGATTTCGATCCGGACGAACCCCAGATCCCGAATCCGGAATATCGGTTGATGCTTCTGGAGCCCGACAGCCATCGGATCTGGACATTGATCCAGGCAGGCATGGTTAATTACCACATCAATTATCAATTCTCCCCGGATGGGCGTTTTTTGCTCATCAACCGTCTGGCGGCCTTCGCGGGCAATCGGGATGTCCTGATTTTCCGCTGGCCGGAGGGAGATGGGGTGGCCCGAGGGTCTGGAGCCGCGCGCTGGCTGCAGCCCGAAGGGGAAGCTCCGAAGCCCTGAAACCGGTGAGACGGGTGGGGACGGGATGAAGGATCCCTTTCTGATCCGGACAGGGTTGCTGGTGGGAACCGCGGCAGTAATGGTCTGGGTGGACCGCCGGTGGGACGCCCCGTATGGGCGAGTCCCAAACTCCGTTTCCCTGACCCTGCTGGGGCTGGGGCTGACGGTCGCCCTGGCCTCCCGGGACCTCTCGGGGCTGATCCTGTGGCCGGCCTTCTACCTGGGCTGGAAGGCGGGAGGCGTGGGAGGAGGGGACGCCAAGGTCTGGATGGGGATCTCGGCGATGGCCGGAATCCCGGGGACGGCTGGGGGATTCCTGGTCCTGGTGGCTCTGGCCCGGCTGCGGCTGTGGCGGATGGGGTATGGATGGATCTTCGGGCTGCGGCCGCCGGCGCGGGTGCCGATGTCGCTGCCCACGGCGGGCATGGCCTTTGGGGCCGCCCTGGCCCTCGCGCTGAACCGGTAGGCCGATCGGAACGAATGCGATCCTGCACCCGAATCTCGGAGATGGAGCCACACCGCGATGAGAAGAGGGTGGATTCTGGTTTCTGTTCTCCTCCTGGTGGGGCTGGGGCATCGGGCGCCATATCGCTCCATTGCTTTAGCCTCTGGCTGGACGGATGTCTTTTTCGACAACTTCAACGGCAACACGGGCTGGAGCGTCTCCGTCTGCGGCGACGCCCCGGGAGGCCTCGACGGCTGCGGGTGGCCCGGCCAGGCCCTCTTCGGCTACAGCGACGGCGGGGCCTCCGTCCTGCGCCTGGCCCAGGACGGCGGCGTCGCCTTCCCCCTGGTCGGACGGGAGGGGCTCTTCGACGCCCTCCCGCCCGGCGCCCCCTGGGCCTTCGAGATCCGCTTCCGCTACCCTCAGGTCACGGCCTACGGGGTCAACATCGGGATGGGCTCGGGGGCCTGGACGGACGCCCGCCTCCCCCAGGACCAGCCGCCGCGGACGGACTGGGCGGACGCCTTCGCCGTCCACCAGGACGCGAGCGGGAGCCCCCCGCGGCTGCAGATCTGGGTCTTCGGGACGAAGGTCCTGGAGCGGCCGGCCCCGGATACGGCCTGGCATGCGGTTCGGGTGGAGGTCCAGCCGGATGGGGCCTGGACGGCCTTCGTGGATGGGAGCCCGGCGGGGAGCGGATCCGGCGCCTTCCGGCCCCGGCTGGTCTATTTCGGCAACTATTACGAGCAGTGGTTCTGGGGGGACTGGACGGATCTGCACATGGACTATTTGCGGATCCAGACCTACATCGCCCCGCCGACGCCGACCCCGACGCCCACGTTCACGCCATCGCCAACCCCCACGCCGACCTTCACGCCGACATCGACGCCTTCGCCGACGCCCACGCCGACGGAGACGCCGACCCCGACGCCGTCTCCAACCCCTACATCCACGCCGTCGCCGACGCCGACGGAGACGCCCACGCCGACGAACACTCCGACGCCGACGTTCACGCCCACGCCCACGCCGACGGGGACGCCCACATCGACGCCATCGCCCACCCCGACCTCGACGCCGACCTTCACCCCGACGCCCGCCGCGCCGGAGGCGCCGCCGGCGCCGCCCACGGCGACCTCCACGGGGACGCCGACGCCCACGGCCTGGAATGCGGCGCCCAGGCGCCGCACTCCTGTCCCGCGGACGCCGACGCCTGCGCCGACGGAGACGCCCGCCCCTTCGCCCTCGCCGACGCCCACCCGGACGGCGGCGCCTTCGCCGACCCCGACGCCGCCTCCGCCGCCGGCCCCGGCCTGGATCGATGGGGTGGTGTTCCTGGACCGGAACGGAAACGGGGCGCAGGACCCCGATGAGCCCGGGATCCCGGGGGCGGTCGTGGAGGCGGGCGGGCGGACGATCGCGACCGGTCCCGATGGGCGGTTCCGGATGCCGGCGGGGTTCCGGGCGAAGCTGCTGCGGCTGCCTGGAGCGCGGCGCCTTGGAGTGCGGTGCCTAGGCACCGCACTCCAACTGCGGCTGACGGTGGCGGACGGGATCCGGTTCGGGGTGCAGCCCCTGCGGCGGCCGGTCTGGCTGCTGGGGCTGGCGGCCGGGCTTCTGCTCCTCTCGCTGACCTGGGCGCGGGATCCGCGCCCGGCGGCGCTGCGGAGGATCGCGAAGACTCTGAGGGAAAGGAGGCTGGAATGACCGAGGCGGACCTGATCCTAACGCTGTTGCTGATCGCCGGCTTTGCGCTGCTCGGGGCGCTCATTACCCTGGGCAACGCCCGCCAGGCCCAGGCCATCCGCGAGGTGGGTGAGGTGTTGCACGGATGGGCGATCCGCCACATCCAGCTCTCCCGGGCGGTCGCCGCCTCCGCCATCCGGATCGAGGATCCGGTCACCTGGCTCCAGGAGGCACTGGCGCGCTTTCCGTTGCCGGAAGGATTGGCCCGGGAGCTGGTCCCGGAGCGGCAGGGTTATGGCTGGGTTCTGCTCCGGAGCCGATCGGGGAAACTCCTCCTGATTCGCCCGGAGATCGATCCCACCCCGCTGGAACGCGGATCCCGGTTCGCCTCCCCGGTGCTTCCCCCGGGATCCCTTCGAAAAGCGCAGGTGCTGGAGCTTTCCCCGGTAACCGCGTGGCCAACCTTTGACCTGGAGCTGGCCCAGGCGTGGCGGCGCTGGTTCCCGCAGGATCCGCCCCCGGATCGCGTGCGGCTGATGGTCTGGCCTGAGCATGCAGGCCAGGGGTAAGCCCCCGGGTTGAAGGCAGGCGGCGATGGGTCTCTGGCAGGAACGCGATGGCCTGGAGATCTACATCCCGGAGATGGCTCCGGAGCGGATCTGGCCCGGAATGCGGCGACTGCCGCCATCTCCAGGGGATCCGCCGGAGGTCCCGGATTTGCCAGGCTTCCCTCCTGTGCCGGAGCGCTCTCCCTGGTGGACGTATGCTCCCTGGTTCCTGATGTCGGCGGTGTACGGTCTCATGGGCCCGCTGGCCTTTGGGGGAAGGGGATGGGTGTATCTGCTGTTCATTCCGCTCGCGGCGGGTTCTTCGATCCTGGCCGGGGAGATCCAGTATCGATGGGCGTTGCGTCGCCATCGGGCTCAGACGGCCGAGGCGATCCGGCGAGCCGAGCGAAGGCTGCGCCGGTTCCTGACCGCGCTGGAGGCCTGGCGGAACGAGGAGGAGTCCCTGGAGCGGGCGCTGTTTCCCCCATGGGAGGATCTGGGCCAGCGTCTGCGGGCGGGGACGGACCTCTGGTTCCGCCACCGGGGTGATCCGGATTTCCTGACCGTTCGGGCGGGGATCCGCCGGGTGCCGCTGCTCACCCGGCCGGGCCGGCCGCTGCCGGACCCGGAGGATCTTCCGCCGCCTCTGCAGGGCATCGTCCGGGCGATCACAGGTGCCATCCACGCAGAGGTCGAGCGTCCGCTCCCGCTTTCGCTCCGCTCTTCAACGGTCCTCATTGCCTTCCCGGGTCAGGAAGGAGCCATCGCCCGACTCCTTCTGGAGCTGGCCCTGACCCACGCTCCATTGGAGGTGGAGATCCGGGTGGGTCTCGGGGACCTCCTCTGGGCATTCCTCCGGTGGCTGCCGCACGTGGGAGAACTTCGGGAAGGCTATGCGGGGGGACCGGCCCGGATCCGGGAGCTGTTGCTGGAGGAGTTTTTCCGGCGGAGAAGTCGTGGCGGGGGAGAGAGCCCGGCGGTGATCGCCCTGGGGGATGTCGGATGGCTGGCCGACGGCCGTCTGGGCATGCTGCTGCGGGAGGGCCCGGCGGTGGGCATCCATCCGGTCCTGATCCTTCCCCCCGGGACCCCTATCCCTGGAGGGATCGGCGTGCTGGGGATCTGGATGCCCGATGGGGGAATCCGGATCCTGGATCTGACCACTGGATATTCGGTGGAAGGGGTAGATCCTGCCCCGCGCCTTTCCCCGGGGCAGGCCGAAGCCCTGGCCCGCTCTCTTTCCCGTCTGAGGCCCATGGGGATGGGGGACATCGCGGCCATCCGCCAGGCCCCAGCCCTGTGGGGGATCCGGGAGCCCGACCCCCACGCGTTGATGAAAGGGATCCAGGAAGCCCGGAGAGGGCACGGGAGCCTGGCCATCCCCATCGGCTACACCGATGAGGGGACACCTTTTCTGCTGGACCTGCACGACCGGGCCCATGGACCCCATGCCATGGTGATCGGAGCCACCGGGTCGGGGAAAAGCGAGGCCATGCGGACCATGGCCCTGGCGCTGGCGCTCCATTTCCCTCCGGAGCGGGTGCGGCTGCTTTTCATCGACTTCAAGGGAGGCGGGGCGTTTGCGCCTCTGGGGCGCCTGCCCCACTGCGCGGGGCTGCTTTCCAATCTGGATGCCCGGGAGGCGGCCCGGGCGCTGGAGGCCCTGGAGGGGGAGCTGGATCGTCGCCAGCGGATCCTGGCGGAGAAGGGGGTCGATCACGCCGATGCCGCAGAACTTCCCCACCTGGTAGTGATGGCGGATGAGTTCGCCGAAATGCTGGAGCAGATCCCGGATGGGATGGGACGGATGATCCGGCTGGCCCGGCTGGGGCGGAGCCTGGGGATGCATCTGGTGCTGGCCACCCAGCGCCTGGGAAGCGCCGTTCCCGGGGAGCTCCGGGCCAACCTGCGGGTGCGGATCGCGTTGCGCTGTGAGACGCCGGAGGAATCCACTGCGGTGCTGGGGCGGCCGGACGCGGCGTATCTTTCCGGGAGCGGCTGGGCCTTCGTGCAGATCGGGCAGAACGAGGTGTTCCGGCGAATCCGATTTGCTTACGCCTCGGGGGCCTCCATCGGCGTGCGGGAGGAATACCGGATGGACCCGAGGGACCCAGACCGGGTTCTCCAGACGTGTCGGGTCGGAGGCGATGGAGTGCGGGATCTGGATCGGCTGATCCTCGTTCTGCAGGCGATGGACCCCCCGGTGCCGTCGCTGGCCCCGCCCCGATTGCCGGAGGATCCCGGTGTTCCGGAGGAAGAGGGCGTCGACCGGATCGGCCTGGGGGTAGCCGATTTTCCGGAGCAGGGGGAGATCCGGTGGGTGTTCTGTGAGACACAGACTCCGGATCTGATGCTGATCGGGCAGGCTGGAACCGGGAAAACCCGGATATTACAGGGAATGGCATCGGCGGCAGCCCGGGCAGGCCGACGGGCCTTCGTAATGGATGGGCGGGGGGAGTGGCGAGATGTTCCCTGGGCGGTCCGGGTCGACCCCTCCGATCATGAAGGGATGGGACGGCTATTCCGGGCCCTGCGAGGGGAGGCCGGTCCAGCCCTGCTGGTGCTGGATGGGGTAGATGGGGTAGCGGAGGAAGCTCAGATGATGCTGGAGGCGGGACTGGAAATGGTGCGAGATCGCCCTGATCTCTGGGTTTGGATGGGAACACGGCGGGAGCTGACCTTGCGATCCCTGCGAGGTCGGCCAGCCCATCGAGTGGTGCTCACCCTGGAGGCCCGGGACTGGGAGGCCGTGGTGGGGCGCCTGCCGATTCCGGAGGGACCTTTCCAGGGTCGATGGTGGGGGGAAGGGCGATGGCGGGAGATCCGGCTGCGGTGCTGGAAGATGCTGGCCTCTCCCGCTCCGCCGCTCCCCCGGGCTCCCCGGGCCTCCTGGTCCGATCTGCCTTCACCGGCCCGACAGGAAACGGGGGTGGCCCTCTCCCTCGGGTGGTGGGATGACGATCTTCAGCCGGCCGTTCTCCTCCTGGACCGGCGGCGGCCGGCGCTCGGGATGGCTCCGGAGGTGGCCTGGGGACGAGGGGTTATGGCGGGGATCGTGCGCTGGGTTCAAGGGGCAGGGTGGAACGTGCTGGCGTGGGATCCAGAGGGCCTGCTGGAGGGGCTGGTGAACGGGGAGGAAGATCCCCGCGCGTTCCTTGAGCAGGCGATGGCGGGAGAGATCGAGGGGTCAGGGGGCATCCTGGTAGTGACGGACACAGATGCCCTGCGGATGCGGCTGGGATATGGAGAGGAGATCCCGGTCGCCTTGCGGCGTCCCGGGCGCTGGATCTGGCTGTGGGCGGGGCGGGATGGATTGGGACTGCGAGGCTGGCGGCTGCTTCCAGAACCAGAGGAGCGGAGGACCCCGCCGATCGCCGTGGGCCATCCCGGTCTGATCTGGCTGGCGGCGCCCGGCCAGGGTCGCTGGATCATTCTCCCGGTTCTCCCATGATCCTTCGCGCTCTGCCAGACCACTGCAGCCAGTGATCCGGCAGTGCCCAGTGGATTTCCTTCGTTGGATCAGACCCCCAACATATCCGGAGGCTATCCATGCTCCGCGCGCGACAGGTACTTCCTTTGGTGATCGGATTGGCCCTGGCAGCGGTCGTGGCGATCGCGGCTCGAATGTTCATCACGGCCGGTGTGCCCGGCCAGAGCGCGATCGCAGTGGCTGCTGTCCCGCTACATCCCGGGGATATGCTCACCGAGGATAGAGTTCGAACGGTCATCGCCTATGATGCCCCAGCCCTTCGGGGGATGATTCGGGAGGCGGATCTTCCCCGTTACACAGGGGGGACCGTGCTGATGTTTATCCCGGCGGGAGCCGCGATCCCCCGGACGGCGATCCTTCCCTCCGGACAGCTTACGGCTCCAGCCCGTCTTTCTTCCGTGATGGTGGAAGGGGAACAGCTGCTTCCCCTGCAGGACACGGATCGGATCCAGGCGCCGCCTTTCTCCATGTTGCGCCCTGGGGACTGTCTGGATGTGGTGGCGTTCTTCGGAGTGCCCGCCGGGGGCTCCACGCCAGCAACCTTGTCTATCGAGCCCGAAGGGGCCATCCCTCAGACCCCGGCGCTGGAAATCACGGGGACGACGAACCTCACCCTTCCTACCCGCCCGATGGCCAAATGGCTCGCTCGCGGGGTGGTGCGCTCGGTCCTGGGTCTTCCGACCCCTTCCGGCGGCGAGGGAGCTTCCGCAGTGAGAACATCCAGCGCCTCCGCCGGCGCGCCGCGGTTGTTGCTGGGAGTACCCCAGAGCGCACTGGAGGGGATCATTTATGCGCTGGAAAGCGCGGAGATGGTCTACCTGATCATGGCGCCGCCGTGTGTCCGTGCGGAGATCCCCCCTTCCATGGGATTCGCAGAGCAGGATCTGGAACAATGGGTCCGGGCCGGCCGGCAGGCGGCCGGTGCCCCCGCCTTCTTCCTTCCATCCGGATCCACGGGTTCCGAAGCTCCAGCCCGACGGTGAGGGGGGAAGCGATGGGGATGAATATCGTGATCCTGGGGAACCTGAGTGGGATCGGCGGGGAGATCGCCAACCAGCTGGCCCGTTTAGGGCATGAAGCCTACGCCATGCCCGGGGTGGTGGCCGTGGAAATCCTGGCCGGCCTCCGCCCGCAGCTCATCATCCCGGTGGCGACGGAGACCGGGATGACCACCGAGACCGTTGGCCGCCTGGTGGCGGAAACCGGAGCCGCGGTGATTGTGGTGGCCTCCCCGGGGAGCGCCTGGGCCACCTGGGGGGAGCATCTCCAGTACCCGGTGATCCTCCCGGAGCGGGCGGCGGGGGAAATCGCGGCCCGCCTGAGCGAGCTGATGGCCCGGGTCCAGGCTACCGAGCAGGCCCGCTATCTGCAGGCCGTTTACGGAGCGCCCGTCGTGGTGACCAGCCAGCCCCGGGTCATCGGGTTCGGAGGGCCCAAGGGAGGAACCGGGAAGAGCACCGTCGCGGCGAACGCCGCGGCCCTCCTGGCGGCGCGGGGGATCCCCATCCACCTCATCGACGCCGAGTCCGACACCCGGGGCAACCAGCCCGATCTATTCCGGCTGGGCGAGGGAACCCCTATTTATTCCATCATTGAGCTGGCCAGCCACCATCCGCCACCGCCTCGCGCCGGCGGGCTATTCGAACCCGGCGCCCACATTCCGACCTTCTGGAGCCAGGTGCCGGCGCCGCGGGGGATCCGCTGGAACCTGCGCCTCACCGCCGGGTTGTTGACGCTGGATCCCCTGATGGGGGAGCGCTCGCTTTCCATTCTGGCTCGAGCGGCGGACTGGCTGGATTTCGCGATCGAGCGGGCGAGCGGGGAGGGATATACGGTAGTCCTGGACACCGGGAACAACCTGATGTCGCCGCTCTCCTTGCGGGCGATCAATCGTTCCCAGGTTCTCTATATCGTCCTGGAGCCCGAAGACACCGGATTGATCGCCGGGGCCTCCTGGCTGGCGCACGTCTACCGGATGGCCGGCCCTGATGCCTTTTCCAGCAAGATCCGGATTGTTTTCAATAAGGTGCGTGGGGAATCCGGCTCGGATCTGGTCGGGCGATTGCGGGAGCATGTGGAAGCGATCCTGGGGCATCGGTTGCCGCGGGCGATGCCGGTGCACCTTCTGCCCTATCTGGATCTGGACATCGCTCGCTCGCAGACCAGCCTGCGGCTCGGAGTTGAGCACCTGGTGATCCTTCAAACTCTGATCGGCGGGCGATACGCGGAGGAAACCCGCGGGTTCACCGAGGCCCTCCAGTCCATGTTATCGGAGTTGTTCCCGGTCCTCACTGCCGCTTCCTCAGTGCGCGAGGCCTCCCCGCGCTTTCGATTCCCGTGGAGAAGATAGATCGATCGGTCATCTATTCCCCTCGGAGGGCCTGGATCATGTTCCCCGGGGACGCGGGGCACCCAAGCGCCCCACGTCCCCCAAATTCATGGGCTTGTCGGCCCTATGCCAGCCTGTTATAATTTTCCCTGAAGATAGAGACCCCGGGAGGTGCTGGCTTTCAGGAAGCAGGAGGCGCTGGCCCCGCTGGTGGAACTGGAGTTCTCCCCCAAATTCGTAAAGGAGGAGAAGCGATGGTTCCCAAAAAGCTCGGATGGAGTGCCGCGTTCCTGTTGATCCTTGCTTTCCTGGCTGGCGCGTGCGCGCCCGCTGCCACGCCCACGCCGGCCCCGGCCACGCAGCCCCCCCAGCCGACTCCCCCTCCTCCTACACCGACCCCAGCTCCAAAGACGCTCGTCGTGTGCATGGCCCAGGAACCGCCCAGTCTCTACCTCTACTCCGAGGCCATGCTGGTGAAGTCCCACGTCCTTATGAGTTTTGACGGTCAAGTTCGGTAATCATGGGCCATGGGTTGCCTGGGCCAGTTTGCCGTCGCCCAACAGTCCCACATACCGGAGCAACTCCTGAGAGCCGGAGGCGAATTGATCCAGGAAAGCATCGACACGGCGTCTGAGTGCTTCCCCATCCTCTGCCAGGCGGTGCATCTTAAGCACATCCT